>NZ_JACCEY010000022.1:0-22356 GCF_013591995.1 Rhizobium sp. WYCCWR 11146 | reverse complement strand
GAGGATGATCGCAAGCCCCGCCTCGGCGAGGCGGGCAACGATTTCGAAGATGCCGGCGCGCGCGCCGACATCGACGCCGACCGTGGGCGCATCGAGGATCAACACTTTTGGATCGGTGGCGAGCCATTTGGCGATCGCGACGCGCTGCTGGTTGCCGCCCGAAAGCGTCGAGATCGCATCGTCCTGCTTGCCGATCCTGATGCCGAGATCGGCGATCCAGCGCGCGACCAGCGAGCGCTTCTTTTCCGGCGAAATGAGCCGGCCACTCAGGATACGGTTGAGCGAAGCCATGACCAGATTGTCGGCGATGGATTGCGGTTGGTTGAGACCAAGCGAAAGGCGGTCTTCGGAGAGATAAGCGACGCCTGATGTGATCGCCTCGCGGTTGGAGGCAAAGCGCACCGGCTTTCCCTCCAGCACGATCGTTCCGGCGGCGGGCCGGCGCATGCCGAACAGCGTCAGCGCAAGTTCGGTGCGCCCGGAGCCGAGCAGGCCGGTGATCCCGAGCGTCTCCCCACGGCGCAGATCGAAGGAGATATCCTCGAACTCGCCGCGCCGGGAAAGCTTGCTGACGGAGAGCAGGACCGGGTTCTGCGATACGTCGCGGGCGCGAACGTTCTGGTCGAAGGTGCGTCCGGTCATCAGCTCGGTGATCTTAGACTGGGTCATGCCCTCCACCGGATAGACCCCGATAAGCGCGCCATCGCGCAGCACGGTGATGCGAGAGGAGATGTCCAGCACTTCCGCAAGACGATGGCTGACGAAAACCACGGCAACGCCCGAGGCCGACAGCGTGCGCACGATCGCCAGCAGATGATCGGTCTCCGACTGGGTGAGGGATGCGGTCGGCTCGTCCATGAAGACGACCCGGGCCTCTCCGACCAGCGCGCGGGCAATGGCGACGATCTGGCGCTGGGCGATGGCGAAGTCCTTGAGGGGTCTGTCGACGTCGAGGGTGATGCCGAGCCGGGCGAGCGCTTCCTCGGCTATTCCGCGGATCGCGGCATAATTGACGAAGCGCGGGCGCGAACCGGAAAGGGTCTGGAAGGCGATATTCTCAGCCACGCTCATTTCCGGAAAGAGCGCGAGGTCCTGCCAGATGATCTGGATGCCGCGGGACTGGGCCATGGCAGGCGTCATGTGGGATATCGTCTCACCGTCGAAGACGATCTCGGCGCCGTCTGCAGGCCGATAGACGCCTGATATCACCTTGATCAACGTGCTCTTGCCGGATCCATTCTCGCCGGCCAGACAATGTACTTCGCCGGGCAAGACTTCGAAGGAGACGTTTTTGAGCGCCTTCACACCGCCGAATGTCATGTCGATGCCGCGAAGCGAAAGAAGCGGCTGGGCCTTCACACCATCATCCGTTGCCGTGCTCATGCCGGTTGCCTGTCCAGTCGAATGCCATGAAAGATCAATGGTCCGGCCATCGCCGGATACCGCTCTCTTTCCCGAACGCCGGGCCGGTCGACATGGACCAGCCCGACACCCGGGGAGGGGGCCTCTTCAGAGGCCCATTGCGGCCAGGTCGTCGACCGTATCCTTGTTGATCGGCAGCAGTTGATCGACGATGATGTCGTTACCAACAGGCTTGATCACGCCGAGACCCGGAATGTCATCACCTTCCTTGACGCTCTCGCCCTTGATCAGGCGATCGGCGAGTGTGACGAAGACTTCGCCGGCCTGCTTCGGATTCCACATGAAGCCGCCCGATATCGCATCGGACTTGATCAGCTTCTGGCCCTGGCCGGGCGAGAACGGGCCGAGCACGAAGATTTTGCCCGTCTTGCGGCGTTCCTCGATGGCGCGCCCAGCGCCGATCGGACCCTGGCTGCCGAAGGCGAGGAAGCCGCTCAGATCCGGATGCGCGGCAATGAGATCGAGCGCCGTCGAGCGGCTCTTGTCGACGTCCTCCGCCACGCCGTAGCGCTCGCCGACGAGCTTCATGTCCGGGTAATTTGCCTTGATATAGGCGATTGCGGCATCCGCCCAGGCGTTGTGGAGCGGCACGGTCAGCGAGCCGACGAAGACGGCATATTCGCCCTTGCCACCCATTTTCTCGGCGAGCAGCTTGCCATGCGCTTCACCGAAGCCGGTGGCCGATGCGAGTTCGAAATTCCAGTCGGCGCCCTTCTGCGAGGGTGATTCATGCGTAATGACCTTGATGCCGGCGGCTTGCGCCTTGGTGAGCACGGGCTCGAGCACCTTGGCATCGTTCGGAACCACACCAATGACTTTGACGCCTTGGGCAATCAGATCCTCGATGGCGCGCACCTGTAGCGCCGGGTCGGCGCTGGTCGGGCCAATCATGAAGGCATCGACGCCTAATTTCTGGCCCTGTTCCTTGATGCCGGCTTCCATCGCGTTGAACCAGGGAATGCCGCCGATCTTGACGACAATGCCGACCTTCGGCGCGTCCTGCGCAAACGCGACCACCGCCCCGGCAAGCGACAGCGATGCGGCAAATGCCGCTACGATAAGGCTCCTCATCCTCACTCCTCCTCAAAGGTCGCTCATACGAACGACGACCACCGGCCGGTTTGCGGCAGGTTGTTCCAGGTTGCTTCTTGGCGAGGGAATACCCTTGCCTCCCATCCCGCCTCCTCCGGCGAACCATCTTTGCACAATCGATCTTTCTTTTTTGCACAATCGATGGTGCAATGACTATCGATCAAGGTAGGGCTTTCGTCAAGAGGGGTTTGTTTCTAAGGGAAGCGACAAAGGAAAGGCGAGATATGACCGACATCGGCAAGAAGAAGGCGACGATCTACGATCTCTCGATGCTATCGGGTGCGTCGCCTTCGACCGTGAGCGCCGTGCTGAACGGGAGCTGGCGGAAGCGGCGTATCAAGGAGGCGACGGCGCAACTCATTCAGAACCTGGCAAACGAGCACGGCTATACGGCAAACCTGCAGGCCCGTGGCCTGCGTTCGTCCCGCTCAGGTCTTGTTGGTCTTCTGCTGCCGGTGCACGACAACCGCTATTTCTCCTCCATGGCGCAGTCTTTCGAAGCACAGGTCAGAAGCCGCGGCCAGTGCCCTCTCGTCGTCAGTGCCTGTCGCGATCCGGAAGAGGAGCGCAAGGTCGTCGAGACACTGATCTCCTATTCGATCGACGAGCTTTTCATCGCTGGCGCAACCGATCCGGATGGCGTGCACAGGGTCTGCGAAAAGGCAGGACTGAAGCACGTCAACATCGATCTGCCCGGTACACTGGCGCCGTCGGTCATCAGCGACAATCATGAAGGTGCGCGCATGCTGACACAGGCGATCATCGAACACGCGCAGGAGGATGGACCGCTTTCACCTGACGATCTGTACCTGTTCGGCGGCCGCAACGACCATGCCAGCCATGAGCGAATTCGCGGTTTCCGCGACGTAAAGCGCGCATTGCTGGGCGCGGATCCGGACATCTGCATCCAGCCGACGGGCTATTCCCCGGCCATGACGGCGCGTGCCTTCGAAGCCTTCTACGAAGGCCACGGAAAGCTGCCGCGTGCATTCTTCGTCAATTCCTCGATCAACCTCGAAGGGCTGATGCGCTTCCTCGCCCTGCATCCGCACGAGACCTTCGCCGATATCATCGTCGGCTGCTATGACTACGATCCCTTCGGCTCTTTCCTGCCTTTCCCCGTCTTCATGATCCGGCAGGACAGCGAAACGATGATTACAAAGGGGTTTGCGATCCTCGATGCGGACCGCCGCCCGCCAATCACGCATCTGGTGCGGCCGACACTCGTGCCACCACGCACGGCGCTGATCGGCCCGCTCGATGCGCTGAAAGATATCGAGTAAGGCGTCCTGCCGCATTGGGGAGGCGGGGCAGACGGAGCAGCAAACTTTTTGCTACGCCTCGCGCCAAGCCGAAGGCGCCTGCCGAAAATGCCGCTGCCAGGCGGGTCGCTGCGCGGATCACCGCCCGAACGAAAAGGTCGACGCATTGCCAGACCAGCACGTGAGATTTCGAGGCTTGGAACCTGACGGCGCCTGGACATCAAAAAAGCCCCGCCAGATGGCGGGGCCGAGTTCGCATGCAGGGAAAGCGGATTGTGAAGAGGGGGTCACGACATCTCGCGCTCTTCAGATCCGCGAATAAACAGATCACGCAACAAGAAGTTCCGGCGCCTGACGCTTTTTTCTAGTAAATAACACAATCGACGGGATAATAACAGCCGTTTTTTGCATCAAATGGCACATCTTTACGGTATTGTCTTCCACTAAACTGAGATGGCGGAGAGTTTATAGCGGAGTTGCTTCTGAGGCTTGGACCTCTCGGTGAGAAAGAAGTTGAGCTGCTTTCCGCGGAGGAAGCCACAACCCGATATTACTTTCACATCCGAAAGCGAAGTCGTCGCAGAGAGACCAAGAGAGGAAGGAGTAAACGTTTCGACGGTTCTCGCCGGCAAGTACCCCGACCGCGAAGCGCATCGCATCCTGACCCAGTTCCCATTCCAGCGAGACGTGGTGAGCCGTACAACCATCTCGAACTACATCGGTGACGTCACCGTCAGTCAGGCATCACCAGCATCGAAGCTTGCTGCTCGGTGGCCGGCACGGTAACTTGTTGTTATTGGCGAATGCGATTGAAACCAGCTTCACATCGCGAGCTCCCCCGACCGTAGCAGAGTGGCCGCGGGGTGTTCGACCAATGAAAATCGTTATTGAACGGGGCGAGGGCGCTGGTTGGAAGGTGCCCACTCCCTTTCCCAACGCTCGGTGGCTAGCGTCGGTCATCATGCGCGTCCGGTTCCAAGAAAGTATCGAGCTTTTTTATGCCTGACCACACCTACACTTTGAAGCAATTGGCGCAGGCCCACCGGCCAATCCGGATCGGCTTCTTTCTGGTCCCTGAATTCCCGCTGATGACCTTTGCCGCCGCACTCGACTCCCTCCGGCAGGGTAACCGCCTGGCAAAGCGAAAGGCCTTCGAGTGGCTGATCCTGTCGGCAGATGGCGGCCATGTGAAATCCAGTAGCGGATTGGGCTTCGACGCCGATGCTCCGATAGGTGGGGCACCGCGTTGCGATATCGTCATTCTTTGCGCCGGCATCAATTATGCCGACGCTTATGATGCCAATGTGTTTGCATGGTTAAGGCGCATCTATTCCGAGGGATGCGTGCTCGGAGCGGTCAGCACGGCCGTGTTCTTTCTGGCGAAGGCCCGATTGCTGGAAGGACGGCGATGTGCGGTTCACTGGGAGTCGCTTGCAAGCTTTCGCAGCGAGTTCCCGAACTGTCTCGCCACGGACGACATTTTCGCCATCGACGGGCGCTTTCTGACCTCCTCGGGCGGCACGGTCACGCTCGACATGATGCTTTACCTAATTTCAGCCGTCGAAGGCCGGGAGCTGGCCGCACTGATTTCGGATCAGTTCAATCACGCGCGGATACGGCGCCAGGACGACGTCCAGCGGATGTCACCCGAAGACCGCTTCGGCATCAAGAATGCCAAGCTCGCATTTGTGGTCCGCCGCATGGAAGCAAGTCTTGCGGATCCCGTCGAGATTTCCGACCTTGCCGACAGCGTTGCGCTCTCGCTTCGGCAGCTTGAACGGCTGTTTCACGCCAATCTTGGCAAAAGCCCCACCAATTTCTACATCGAACTTCGCATGGTGCGCGCAAGAGAGCTCCTGACCTACACGGAGCTGGCAATTGGGGAAATTGCCCAAATCTGCGGCTATCAGTCCGCCTCCCACTTCGGTCGCTCTTACCGCATACGATTTAGCGAAAACCCTGCTGCCACCCGAAAGGTCGAAAGGCGGCGAGAGATACCGGTCACCTGAACAATGTCGATCCGCGCAGAAAAGATGTCGGGTCGCTGCATGTCACAAAGGTCCATCCCGTTTTAATTTTGATGAAGACGGATGGGTGAAGGACAAAAGTCCTCTGCGACCGAGGCCTTGGGCGAACGCCGCCGACCGGTCCAACCAACAAGAAGACGGAACAGTTAAAGCGCTAACTAGGAGATGACTACCGTGGACAAGACTCAGCATTCCTATATTCCGACACTGGTCGAACAGATGTCGAGCGGCTCAATCGGCCGTCGAGAATTCCTGCGTAAGGCGACATTGCTCGGTGTTTCTGCTGCAGCCGCCTATTCTCTGGCCGGCGTACCGGTGCCCGGCATTATTGCGCAGGCCGAGGACATGCCGAAAGGCGGAAACCTGCGGATCGGCATGCGCTGCATGGAGATCAAGGATCCGCATCTGGCCGACTTCGCCGAGAAGTCGAACGTCATCCGCCAGGTCTGCGAGTATCTTACCCTCACTGACCGCAATAACATCACCCATCCCTATCTCCTCGAGAAATGGGAAGTCAGCGACGACCTGAAGACGTGGACGCTCCATCTGCGCAGGGACGTCAAATGGCGCAAGGGCAGGTCGCTGACCGCAGATGATGTGGTTTGGAATCTGAAGCGCGTTTGCAATCCTGCAATTGGCTCGTCGATGCTTGGCCTTTTCACCGGCTATCTCGTGCAGCAATTCGAAACAGGCGAAAAGGACGAAAAGGGCAATCCGAAGAAGTCGAGCAAGCTTTGGGCTGACAACGCCATCGAGAAGGTCGATGATCACACCGTCCGCCTCAACTGCTCCTCGCCGCAGATTGCAGTGCCCGAGCACCTTTATCACTACCCGATGTTCATCACCGATCCGGAAGAGAACGGCGCCTTCGGGGCGGATGCAAACGGCACCGGTCCCTTTATCCTGACCGAATACGTCGTCGGCAAGAGCGCCAAGTACAAGGCTCGCACGGATTATTGGGGCACGGGTCCCTATCTCGACACTTTCGAATATGTCGACCTCGGCGACAATCCGGGTGCCGGTATCGCCGCCATGGCCTCCAAGCAGATCGATGGCCTGTCCGAGGCCGATGCTGTTCAGATCAATGCGATGAAGAGTTTCCCGCATGTCGCAGTGTATCAGGTCGAGACGACCCAGACGGTGGTCGCCCGTATGCATCCCGATATCGAGCAGTTCAAAGACAAGCGTGTGCGCCAGGCGATGCGCTATGCGATTGACCGCGACAAGGTCATCCAGACCGCGCTTCTGGGTGCCGGCGTTCCTGCCGAAGATCATCACGTCGCGCCCTCGCATCCCGAATATGCTGCGCTGCCGAAATATCCGCGCGACATCGAGAAAGCGAAGAAGCTCCTGAGCGATGCAGGCTATCCGGACGGTTTCGAATTCGACATGGTCACGCGTCCCGATCCGATCTGGGAACTGAACACGGCGCAGGTCCTCGCCGAACAGTTCAAGGACATCGGCGTCAAGATCAACATCAAGTCCCTGCCCAGCGCCCAATATTGGGAAGTCTGGACGACGGCTCCCTTCAGCCTGACCGCGTGGGGCCACCGGCCGCTGGCAATCATGACACTGTCGCTTGCCTATCGTTCGAATGCCGCCTGGAACGAGTCCAATTATTCCAACGCCGATTTCGACAAGCTGCTGACCGAAGCCGAGGGCATCCTCGATCCGAAGGAACGCAGCAAGGTCATGGCGAAAATCGAGGCGATCATGCAGGATGATGGGCCGATCGTTCAGCCCTTCTGGCGGGTGTTCTCGACCGTCATGGACAAGAAGGTCAAGGGCTTCGAGCTCCATCCTTCGCAATACATCTTCGCGCATCAGTACGCGATCTCGGCGTAACCTCCCGGCTGGCACCTGGCCGCGTTTGCGCGGTCGGGTGCTGGCCCGGACATTGGGATTTCCTCCGGCTATGGCGAATTTCCTCCTCAAGCGCTTGGCGATGATGGTCGTGACGATGCTCTGTGCTTCGTTTCTCGTCTTCGCCGTCTGCGAGTTCACTCCCGGCAGCGTGGCGCGCAAGTCGCTCGGTCCTTTCGCTACCCAGCAGCAGGTGGACCTGCTGTCGCAGAAACTGAAAGCCAATGATCCGCTCCTGGTACGCTACGGCCGCTGGCTGGGTGTGCTCGTCGGCGCAATCCCCGATCCGCTTCAGGATCCGACCACCGGGTTAAACTTCAAGGATCCGCGCGGCGCCCAGTATTTCGGTAACTTCGGCTACTCCACCCTGAACAAGCTGCCCGTCAACGATGTCATCTGGGATCGTCTCGGTAATACCTCCATCCTCGCCGGGCTGGCGTTCCTGCTGATCGTCCCGCTGTCGATCATTTTTGGCATCCTCTCGGGGTTGAAAGAAGGTGGGGTGCTGGACCGGACGCTATCGGTCATCTGTATCACCTTCACGTCTATTCCGGAGTTTGCGTCAGGCGTCTTCCTGGTGACGCTTTTCGTGATCCTCTGGCCGATCCTGCCAGGCACCAGCCCGCTCAACAGCGATGGCGGCTGGGCTGTACCGTATCAGTTCGTCCTGCCCGTCGCGGTGCTCGTCATCTATGACTTCGGCTATGTGGCCCGCATGATCCGCGTTTCGATGATCGGCGTCATGGAGCGGCCCTATATCCGCACCGCAATCCTGAAGGGCATGAGCACGCGCCGCATGGTTCTCGGCCACGCGTTGCGGAATGCGATGATCGCGCCGTTCACCGTGCTCCTGCTGCAAATCAACTTCCTGATCAGCGGCGTCGTCGTCACCGAGCTCGTCTTTGCCTATCCGGGCTTCGGGCGCCTGATCCTCGATGCAAGTCTGTTCGGCGATATCGCAACGCTCGAGGCCGCCACGCTGATCACCGTTGCCATCGCCGTCATCACGCAGTTGCTTGGCGACCTTGGCTACATGCTGCTCGATCCACGCATCCGGGTGAGGTAAATCATGGCTATTCAAGACAACATCACCGGAGCAGTCGCCGCACCGCCAAAGCGTGCTGCAAGGCCCAACTGGATGCGCATCTTTCATTCGCACACGGCCGTCGTCGGTCTTTGCCTGGTTCTCTTCTGGGTACTTGCGGCACTTCTGGCGCCGATCCTCCCGCTTCCATCGCCGACGGATTCCGATGTCATGGCGATGAGCAACCCCTATCCTTCCGCTGCCCATTGGTTGGGGACCGATATTCTCGGTCGTGATATGCTGTCACGGTTGATCTTCGGCGCCCGCACAGTGCTTTCCGTTGCGCCGCTGTCTGTGGCGGTTGCCATGATCGTCGGCATCACGATGGGGATGATTGCAGGCTATTATGGCGGCTGGGTCGATGTGCTGATCAGCCGCTTCTCGGACATCATCCTGGCCTTTCCGGTTCTCGTTATCTACGTCATCCTGATCGCCAATATCGGACCGTCGGTCCTGAATATCGTCATTGCAACCATGATTGCCTCGGCGCCGGGTATCGGTCGCATAACGCGCGGCCTGGTGCTGGGTCTGAAGCAGCAGGAATATGTCGCGGCGGCAAAGCTGCGTGCGGAAAGCACGATCTACATCATGATCGTCGAGTTGCTGCCGAACTGCCGCAGCCTGCTGATCGTCGATGCCTGCCTGCGCATCGGCTACACGATCATCACCATCGGCATCCTCGGATTTCTCGGCCTCGGCCTGCCGCCCCCGAACCCCGATTGGGGCGGCATGGTCAAGGAGAGCGTGACAGTCCTGAATGTCTGGCCGCACATGTCGCTGATCCCGTCTGCCGCGCTCGTCAGCCTGGTCCTCGGCTTCAACCTTCTCGCCGACGGCATGCGGGAGGCATGGAAGCCATGAACATCATCGCGTCCAATCTTCAAGGAGCGGCCATGTCCATCACGCCATCGATCGACCGTGAACCCGTTCTCGACATTCAGAACCTGCGCATCGAGTTTCGCGGCAAGAGCGAAACGGTCGTTGCGATCCCGGACCTCTCGTTCAAGGTCATGCCCGGCGAAAGTTACGGTCTCGTCGGTGAATCGGGCTGTGGCAAGAGCACGACAGCCATGGCGATCATGGGCTATCTCGGGGCCACCGGGGTGATCGCAGGCGGCAGCATCCGGTTCAATGGCAAGCAACTGGTCGATGCCACCCCAAGGGAATTGCGCTCCATCCGTGGGCGGCAGATTGCGATGGTCTATCAGGATCCGATGAGCGCGCTTAATCCCGTCAAGACGATTGGCGCGCAACTGGCAGAAGTGCCGCTGCTCCACATGGGCGCCAGCAAGAAGGACGCAATGGCGATGGCGGAGGCGATGCTTGCCGACGTTCGCCTGCCGGACCCCGGCGACATGATGAGGCGGTATCCGCATCAGCTGTCCGGCGGCCAGCAGCAGCGCGTGGTCATCGCCATGGCATTGCTTGCCAAGCCGTCCTTGTTGCTGCTTGACGAGCCAACGACGGGCCTTGATGTGACCGTCGAGGCTGCGGTGATCGATCTGATCGTCGAATTGCGCCAACGCTATTCGACCAGCCTGCTGTTCATCTCGCACAATCTCGGCCTGATCGCAGAGAGCTGCGATCGTCTTGGCATCATGTATTCCGGCGAGATGGTCGAAGAGGGAACGACCGGCGAAGTGTTTCGCCGGCCGAAGCATCCTTACACGCGCGGCCTCATCGACTGCATTCCCGACATTACCGGCGATAAGCGCAGCCGCACGCTCGCTGCCATCCCGGGGTCGATCCCGCTACCGCAGGAAAGGCCGCAGGGCTGTCTTTTCGGACCGCGCTGTTCGAGTTTCGTCTCCGGCCTCTGCGACCGTCCGGACCTTGCCCTGGAGCCAGCGGCGGAAGAGCATTTGGTGCGCTGCGTCCGCTGGCCGGAAATTTCGGCAGCAGAAGCCACGCTTGCTCCGGTCGAGACACAGATGATTGCAAAATCGACGGCGATAACGCTATCCGATGTGAACCGTCTCTATCCCGTCGGCCGCCGGAAGACCGTCAAGGCGAACGAAGCGGTCAGTTTCGAAGCGGCAACAGCCGAGATCGTGGCATTGGTCGGCGAGTCCGGCTGCGGAAAATCCACGCTTGCGCGCCTCGTCACGGGTCTCGACAAGGCGACGTCGGGCGAAATCCGCATGGCTGGCGAGAACATCGCCGAACTGCAGGCCAGCGAACGTCCACGCGCGCTGCTGCAACAGATTCAGATGATCTTTCAAAATCCGGATAGCACGCTCAATCCCTCGCATTCGGCCGCTTTTTCCATCCGGCGTTCGATCAAGAAATTCGGTATCCGCAAAGGGAAGGCCGAGATTGAGCAGCGCGTCCGCGAGCTCCTGGAAATGGTGCGTCTGTCTCCAGCCGTCGCGGACCGAAAGCCGAACCAGCTGTCGGGCGGTCAGAAGCAGCGTATCGCCATCGCACGCGCCTTTGCGGCGGAACCTTCGCTCATCGTCGCCGACGAACCGGTCTCGGCGCTCGACGTCTCGGTGCAGGCCGCAGTCGTGACGCTTCTCCTCGATATTCAACGGGAAAAGCATGCCACGATGTTGTTCATCAGCCACGACCTGGCGCTGGTTCGCCACGTGGCAGACAAGGTCGTGGTCATGTATCTCGGCAAGATCATGGAGCAGGGGACCGTCGAGGAAGTCTTCGGTGAGGGCGCGCATCCCTATACCGAAGCACTTCTCTCAGCGATCCGCAGCCCGCATCCGGATGAAGCGCCGCGCGAGCGTATTCGCCTGTCCGGCGAAACACCGAGCCCGGTCAACGTACCCGCCGGCTGCCGTTTTTCAACGCGGTGCCACCGTAAGCTCGGCAGCATCTGCGACACAGCTCCGCCGCCGCTGCGCAAGATGTCCGAGACGCATGAGATTCTCTGCCACATCGATCAGGCAGATCTCGCGGCCCGGCCTTCCGTCCTTGCTCCCGCCGAAAAGGCATAATGATGCGCGATCCCGATCGGATTGGTGACTTCTGGCGAAAAGCCGCGGGGCTTCGTGCAATCCTGCATGTCATGGCGAACATCTGCATCGTCGCGACTGGCAATTCTCTTCTGACGACCACGGTTTCTCTGCACCTCAGTGACCCCGCAATCGATCCCCACATCGTCCAGTTGTTGCTGACGGCGTTTCCCATAGGCTTCCTTGCCGGCTGCCTGTCAGCTCGTGTCATGGTCGTCCGCTTGGGACATGAGCGGGCTTTTCTGGCCGTCGCATTGCTCGCTGCTTTCGGCGCCTGCGGCTACATGCTGACGGAAGCCGCTCCGGTCTGGTTCTGCCTGCGTCTGATAAACGGTTTTTCCATCGCAACGCTGTTCGTCGTTTCCGAAAGCTGGATCAATCTTTATGCCGACCAGAAGAACCGCGGAGCCTATTTCTCGCTCTATATGCTGATGACGTCGCTGGCGACGCTGTTTGCGCAATTGCTTGTAGAAGCGGCCGGAGCGGACTCTCCCCATCTCTTTCAGATCGTGCTCGGTGTCATCCTGCTTGGACTGATCTACGCCCGCTTTGTCGGCGGACCTTGGCCCACGTTGCGCCTGCCGCTGGCAGTAACGGTCGAGGCCGGTAACGCTCACTCCGGGCATCGGTATGGCATCTGGCGGCTCGTCGCTCTCGCACCGGTGGCTGTCGTCTGCGTCTTTCAAGCGGGCATGACGAATATGAATGTCTATACGATGACGCCGATCTATGCGGAGCGGGTGCACCTTGACGCGGCGGTGGCCGTGACACTGGTAACCGCCTTCAGCCTGGGCGGCATGCTCGCTCAGGCGCCGGTCGGATGGTTGTCGGATCGTATGGACCGGCGCGTTCTACTTCTCGTTCAGGGATTGGCGGGAGCAGGACTGTGCGCAGCAATCGCCTGGCCTGGAACCTATCCGCAGATGCTTCTCTACGGTCTGTTTTTCGCCTATGGCGCAATTGCGCTGACGATTTATCCGGTCGGTATCGCTTACGCTAACTCACAGCTCGACAGCCGCCATATGGTCTCGGCATCGGGTAGCCTGCTGCTCCTTTATTCGATCGGCAACATCATGACACCTGGGCTCGCCGCCCAGCTGATGGAGCTGTTTGCACCTCAAGCACTCTTCCTTCTGCTCGGGAGCGGCGCATTCCTGGTTGCTGTCGCTGCCTGCTTCAATCTCTTTCGCCGTCCGATCGGCGCCACCAAACCTTGCCTCGTTTCGGGAGAAAGCGAATGACGCCCGCCAAGCCTTATGACCTCGTGATCCGTCGTGGCCGTGTGGTGCTGCCGGATGCGACCAGGCAGATAGATATCGGCGTTCGCGACGGCGTGGTTGCGGCGCTCGGGCCGGATCTGCCCGAGGGGAAACATGAAGTCGCGGCCGAGGGGCGTATCGTGCTTCCCGGCGGCGTCGACAGCCATTGCCACATGGATCAGCAGCCCTGGGAAGGGAAGGCGACAGCGGACGATTTCAACACCGGCACGCTGTCGGCGATGTGCGGCGGCACGACAACGGTGGTGCCTTTCGCCATGCAGATGCGTGGCCAGTCGCTACGCGACATCGTCGAGGATTATCACGAGCGCGCCCGTCCGAAAGCGCATATCGACTATGGTTTTCACCTGATCGTCGGCGATCCCTCAGCCGAAGTGTTGCGCAGCGAAATTCCTCAACTGATCGCCGAAGGCTGCACCTCGATCAAGATCTACCTCACCTATGACGGTTTGAAGCTCGATGACTATGAGGTGCTGAATGTGCTCGACCTTGCCCGCGCGCAGGGCGCAATGGTCATGGTTCACGCCGAAAACGACGCCTGCATTCGCTGGTTGACCGAAAAGTTCATCGCCGCCCGCAAGACCGAACTGCGCTATCATGAGAAGGCGCATTCAGCGATCGGCGACCGTGAAGCGACCTTCCGGGCGATCAGCCTTTCAGAACTGATCGAAACACCGATCCTCGTCAGCCATGTCGCTGCGGGCGGCGCCGTCGAGGAGATCCGCCGCGCCAAGGCGCGCGGGCTCCCGATCTACGCCGAAACCTGCCCGCAATATCTCTTCCTTTCGGCCGAGGATATCGACACCCATGATCTCTCCGGCTCCAAATGCGTCTGCACGCCGCCGCCGCGCGACAAGTCGAACCAGCCTGCAATCTGGGCCGGTATCCTGGACGGAACGCTGGAGGTTTTTTCTTCGGATCATTCGCCGTGGCACTATGCCGATAAGATAGCGGGCGGGCCGGGGACGCCGTTCCACCGAATTCCCAATGGCATTCCCGGCATCGAGACGCGACTTGCTTTGCTGTTTTCAGCTGGGGTGAATGGTGGCCTGATCTCGCTGCAGAAATTCGCCGACCTGACGTCCGGCGCGCCGGCACGCCTTTTCGGGCTTGCTCCGCGCAAGGGGCAGATTGCCGTCGGGGCAGACGCCGATATTGCGATCTGGGATCCGGATCGCAGCGTGACGATCAGCAATTCCCTGCTGCACCACGCCACCGACTACACGCCCTACGAGGGGCAGGTGGTCAAGGGCTGGCCCGTCATGACGATCTCGCGGGGCGATATCGTCTGGGACGATGGAAAGATCTTGGCGGAACCGGGCCGTGGCCAGTTCATCGCCAGAGAGCGGCCTTTCCCGCCGCAGCAGGGACTTTCGAAGGTGCTGGCATCATGACGACGCCGATGTCACGCCTTGAAGGCAAGGTAATCTTTCTGACGGGCGCGGCAAGCGGCATCGGCGCGGCGATCGCGCGCCGCTGCATCGACGAGAAAGCCTTCGTCATCTGCGCAGACCAATCGCTCGATGGAGCCGACGCGCTTGCAAAATCTCTCGGTCGGCAGGCGCTGGGCATTCAATGCGAGGTTACCGAGAGCGGCTCGGTCAAGCGTGCGGTGGAGGCTGGCGTTGAACATTTCGGGCGCCTCGATGGCCTCGTGCACAATGCGGCTGCACCCTCGATGGATGGGAGTGTCGTCGACCTTGCCGAGCCGCAATGGCGGCTGGAGATCGATGTCATCCTGACCGGCGCCTTCCTTGCCAGCAAACATGCGCTTCCGGCCATGATCGAAGGTGGCGGCGGCTCGGTCGTCTTCATTGCATCGCAATTCGCTCATGTGGCAACCGGCAAGGCCGTCGCCTACTGCGCCGCAAAGGCCGGTCTCGTGCATCTCGCCAAGGCCATGGCGGTTGACCATGCGGCTGATGGCATCCGCGTCAACAGCCTTTCGCCCGGGGCCGTCGCCACTCCGCGGCTGCTGCAACGGTGGCCGGATCTCGAGGCGGCCAATGCCGGGTTGGGGCCTGCGCATTTGCTCGGACGCATCGGGCAGCCGGAGGAAATAGCCGCCGCCACCGCCTTTCTATTGTCGTCGGATGCATCGTTTGTCACCGGAACCGATCTCCTGGCCGACGGCGGCTACGCGACGCGCTGATACCTGTGTTGAAAATCTTTGGATGGATTTGAAATGACCCTTCTCGTCACCGGTGGAACCGGCTTCGTCATGAGCGTCCTTGCACGGCAATGGCTCGAACGCGATGCAGACGCGCGCGTCGTCATTCTCGATCGCGCCAGCCTTGATGCGATGGCGGAGCGCTATTTTGCGCCGGTCCGCGATCGACTGACGGTGGTCACCGCCGACATCTCCGAGCCCATTCAATGGGAAGCGACACTCGACAGCCACGATATCCGCTACGTGGTGCATGGCGCCACCGTCACCCCCATTTCGCGCGGCAGCGCGGCTGAGGCAAAGCGTCAGCCAGAGGCCGAAGATCCGGCCAGGATCGTCGATGTCAATTTCATGGGCACGGTGCATGTTCTCGAATGGCTGAGAAAGCGTCCCGGCATCCAACGCCTCGTCTTCGTCAGCTCGGGATCGGTCTACCGTCATCACGGGCCGGACTGGACGGGCGAACCGCTTCCGGAAGACGGCTATGTTGCACCACTGACGCTGTACGGCATTTCCAAGTTTGCAGCTGAGATGGTCGTCAACCGCTACGCCGATCTTTTCGGCCTGTCGGCAGCCTCCGTCCGGCTTGCATCGGTCTATGGACCGATGGATCGGGTCACCGGCAGCCGCAATTTTCGGCATGTGCCAAACCGAGTCGCCCATATGGCGCTTGCCGGGGAGACCGTCCGGCCGAACAGCCTGGAACCTGTCGGCGACTATGTCACCTCGACGGATGTGGCTGATGCAGTCATCGCGCTGCTTCTCGCAGAACGCCTCCGTTACCGGCACTACAATATCGGCAGTGGCGAAACCTCGACCATCGGCGACATCATCGGCTGGGCGAAGGAGCGCGCGCCTTCTCTGCAGGTCGAAGTGAGCCCGGCGGAAACCGCCAACATCATCCAGGACATTTCACTGAAGGACGGCATGTGGGGAGCCTACGACATCGCCCGCATCGCGCGGGACACGGGCTGGCAGCCACGCAGCGCCAGGCAGTCGTTCCACGACTACATGGACTGGATCGTCGAAAACGAACATCAGAGCGAGGGAAAGTGATGAGCGCTGGTGCAAAAGACCAATCGCGCGATTTTGTCGGCTATGGCCCGAACCCACCGGTCATCACCTGGCCAGGTGGCGTCAAACTGGCGATCAACCTCGTGCTGAACTACGAGGAGGGCGCCGAATATTCCTGGCTCGAGGACGGACGAAACGATAATTGGGGCGAGTACAATATTCCCAACAGCCCGCCGCTGCGCGACCTCGGCACCGAGACGCATTTCGAGTACGGCAGCCGCGCCGGCGTCTGGCGCCTAGCGCGCCTGTTTGACCGCTACGATATTCCAGTGACGGTCTCTGCCTGCGCGGTTGCGCTGGAGAAGAACCCGGCGGTCATCGAATGGATGAATTCTCGTGGCCATGACCTGCTCGGCCATGGCCTGCGCTGGAGCGAATATTCCGGCATGCCTCGCGATGAGGAGGAGCGGCAGCTGCATGACGCCATCGCTCTTTACAAGAAATTGACCGGCAAACGGCCGCTGGGCTGGAATTGCCGTTCCTTTCCAAGCGTCAACACTCGGGATCTGATCGTCAGGGAAGGCGGCTTCCTCTATTATTCCGACCCTTGCAACGACGATCTTCCCTATTTCCTCGATCACCAGGGCACGCGGCTTCTCGTGGTGCCCTATTCGAAGACGCTGAACGACAGCCGCTATCTCATTGCGCCCGGCTACAGCAACCCGCGCGACTTTGTCGAAGATTGCCGCTCGGCGATCGACTACATGATCGGCGAAGCCGACGAGACAGGCGGGCGGATGCTGACGATCGGCGTGCATGCCCGCTGGATGGGCCAGCCTAATCGGGCGTCGGGGCTGCGTGATGTCATTGAGCACGTCAAGAAAACGCCAGGTGCCGCATTCATGCGTCGTGAGGATATTGCGCGCCACTGGATGGACAACCATGAGGGCTTCTCCCGCCATGGCTGACGGCAACCAGGCCAAGCCGGCCGAAAGGCTGAGCGCTCAGATGCAGGCGATGAACGGCGCGCAATATGTCGCCGGCGTATTGAAGGAAGAGGGCGTCAAGCAGATCATCGGCTTCCCGGCCAGCGAACTGTTCGATGCGTCTGCCGAACTCGACATTCGCCCTATCATTGCCCGCACGCAACGCGTCGCCGTCAACATTGCGGAAGGCTATGCCCGCGCGACTGCCGGCAGGGAACTTGCCGTGGTCACGGTCCAATACGGTCCCGGAGCCGAAAGCGCGTTTGCCGGCATTGCCCAGGCCTTCAACGACGGCGTGCCGATGCTATTCCTGCCGACCGGCTATCCGCGGGGCTCGGAGGCAGTGGCTCCGAATTTCGAAGCCCGTCGCAACTTCACCCACATCACCAAATGGTGCGAGGCCGCGACGCGTATCGCCGATCTGCCGAAACTGATGCATGCGGCGATATCGCGTGTTCGAAACGGACGGCCGGCGCCGGTGTTGCTGGAACTGCCAGTCGATCTTCTGGCCGAAAAGGTCGATGCCCTGCCGGCAGATCACCGACGCCCACGCCGCAGCAAGCCCCAGGCTGATGATGGCGAGGTGGCCCGTCTGGTCGAAACACTTCTGGAGGCGAAAAACCCGATCATCTGGGCAGGGCAGGGGGTGCTGTCGGCATCAGCCTCGCAGGAACTGGTCGAGCTTGCCGAACTCCTGAACATTCCGGTCATGACGACGCCGAATGGCAAGAGCGGTTTTCCCGAAGACCATCCCCTCGCTCTGGGCACGGCCGGCCGGGCGCGACCTGCCACGGTCGACCATTTCCTCGCAAAGTCCGATGTGGTGTTCGCCCTCGGCAGCAGCCTGACGCGTTCCTATTACATCTTGCCAGTCCCGGACGACAAAATCATCCTGCAAGTGACGCTCGATGAGGCCGATCTTGGCAAGGACTATGCGATCGCTCAAGGGGTGATCGGAGATGCAGCCTCTGTCCTCAAGCAGATGATTGACCTCATCCGCCGTGATTATCTGCCGCTCGGCGAACGCCCCCGACCAGTTGCAGAAATCGCCGCCATTCGCGAGGCCTTCATGGAAAAGTGGATGCCGCTGCTGACATCCGACAGCACGCCGATCTCGCCCTACCGCGTCGTCTGGGAGATCATGCAGACAATCGATCCCAGAAATTCGATCGTCACGCATGATGCCGGCAACCCGCGCGACCAGTTCTGCCCATTCTACGTTGCAAGCACTCCCGGCAGCTATATCGGTTGGGGCAAGACCACCCAGCTCGGCAGCGGCCTCGGCTTTGCGATCGGGGCAAAGCTCGCCCGCCCTGAAGCAACCGTCGTCAATCTGATGGGCGAGTCCGCCTTCGGGATGGTCGGACTCGACTTCGAAACCGCCGTGCGCTGCAACCTGCCGGTCCTGACAGTCGTCCTACGCAACAACGTGCTCGGCGGCTATGCCAAAAGCATGCCGATTGCCACCGCGAAATATGGCGCGAACCGGGTGACGGGCAATTACGCGCCGATCGCCGAAGCCCTTGGCGGCCATGGCGAATGCGTGACGGAACCGAAAAGCCTGCGGCCCGCATTGCTGCGCGCCCTGGACAGGATCGCTGCCGGTCAGGCCGCGCTCATCGAGGTTGTCACGCACGAAGAACCGCGGCTCGCAGGCCTGTGGTAGAGAAGCGGGGGCGGACGTGTTCGATACGATGATCCTTGGCGGCACGGTCGTCAATGCAGATGGTCAGGGTCTAGCGGATGTCGGCATCCGCGACGGGCGAGTAGCTGCTCTCCTTGCGCCGGGCGAGACCGTGATGGCACGAAGTTTCATCGATGCCGGCGGCAAGCAGCTGTTGCCTGGGCTCGTCGATGCACATGCGCATCTGCGAGAACCCGGACTGACGCAGAAGGAAGATTTTGAAAGCGGCACGCATGCCGCGGCGCTCGGTGGCGTGACGACCATACTCGACATGCCGACGGACGATCCCTGGACGGCAACCGCGCGGCAACTGTCGGAGAAGATGACAAGCGCGACGGGGCGCCTCCATGTCGACGTCGGGTTTCAAGCCGTGGTTTCGAAGAGCTGCGACAGCCTGGATGACCTGCTCGCTCTGTCGCCTGTTTCTCTTGAACTATTCACGGCTGACGTACCCGCCGAATATCTCTTCGACAGCCTGGACGCCGTCACGGAGATGCTGCGCCGGCTGGCAGGGGCCGGCCCGGTGATAGGCGTTTCCCCCGGCGACCAATCTATTCTGGAGGGCAGCGCCGGACGTGATCGCGGCGGCGACATTTCGGCGTTTCTGGCAAGTAGACCGCCGATCGCCGAAGCCGGAGGTATCGCGCGCGCAGTGCTGGCGGCGGCCGAGACCGGCGCGCGGGTGCATGTGCGCCAAGTCAATTCGAAGCTCGGGGTCGAGGCCTGGTGCCGCCTTCAAAGCATGGCCGATGTCACCGTCGAAACGACACCCCAGAACCTGTTCTTCACATCTGGCGACTACGAGACGGCCGGCGCCAAGCTCAAGGGATCGCCCCCATTTCGGCGTTACGACGATGTCCAGGCCTTGCGTCATGCGGTCTTTGAAGGGCTGATCACAATCATGGCGACGGATCACGCGCCGCACAGCGCGGTTGAAAAGTCCGCGGCCTATGGATCCTTTGCCGACATTCCCGGTGGGATGCCGGGCCTCCAGACGTTGCTCTCGGTGATGTTGGACCTTGTGGCGGAGAAGCTTGTTGCCCTTCCGGACCTTGTGCGCATGTGCGCGTACAACCCCGCCAACCGCTTTGGGCTCGGGCGCTCGAAAGGATCGATCGCCGTTGGTTGCGATGCCGACATCCTGGTCGTCGACTTGAACCATTCGACTGTCATCACCGATGCCGAGCAGGCTACACGCGCCGCCTACACCCCGTTTCATGGCAGGCGCATGGCCGGCAGGTTGACCGATGTCTTCCTGCGAGGCGAGCGCATCATCAAAGACGGCGTGCTCATTGCTCCCCGTCGCGGCCAAGTCGTCCGCAGCGCTACTTGAAGGAACGTCTATGCCTCTGCTTGATAGGAAAATTGCGATCGTCACCGGCGCGAGCTCAGGTCTCGGCCGTGCAATCGCGCTGCGCTACGCCGACGAAGGCGCGACAGTGGTGATTGCCGATGTCTCCGAGGCGCCGATCGAGGGAGGCGATAGCACGCTTGACCGCATTATCGCGGAGGGCGGAAAGGGCATGTTCATCAAGACCGACATCTCCAGCTGGGCAGATGTCGATGCGCTGGTTTCGCAAACGGTGAACGAGTTCGGGCGGCTCGACATCATGGTCAACAATGCCGCGATCTACACCTCGACCAATCTCCTCAATACGTCACCGCAACAGTGGGATCGAGTGATCTCGGTCAACGTCACCGGCTTTTTCTACTGCTGCAAGCGAGCGGCCGCGCAGTTCCTGAAGCAGGAGCCGGTGGGCGAGGCACGCGGCCGGATCATCAATATCTCGTCGCAGCACGGTATGGTGGCCTGCCCGGGTGACTTTCCCTATGGCGTCAGCAAGGGAGCGATCGTGCAGATGACTCGGCAGATCGCCGTCGACCACGCGGCCGATATGATCCTGTGCAATGCGATTGCACCGGGAAAGATCATCACCGGAAAGCCGGGCGTCGCCAACGATCCGGACGCGCTTGATTATTCGCGCCGACGCACGCCGTGGCCAAGACTTGGCGAACCGCGCGACGTCGCGGGTGCGGCACTGTTCCTCGCCAGCGACATGGCGAGCTACATTACCGGCATCAACATGATGGTCGACGGCGGCTGGATGGCCGGCTGACCTGACTCCCATCGAACAATCAACAACAACGCAAAGGAAACAGACCATGGATCTGGGATTGAAAGGCAAGACCGCCCTCGTACTGGGGGCTGGCGGGGGACTTGGCGGGGCGATTGCAAAAACGCTCGCCACCGAAGGAGCAAAGGTCGCGGTTGCCGACATCAACAGGGAAGCTGCCGACAGAACGGTTGTCGACATCCGCGCAGCCGGCGGCTCGGCGATGGCACTTGAATGGGACCTCGCCAATCTCGACATGATCGAGCCCAATCTCGCCGCCATCGAGAAGCAGCTCGGTTCGGTGGACGTGCTTGTCAACATCACCGGCGGCCCGCCGCCGACACTGGTTTCCGGTCAGAGCACCGAGAGCTGGCGCAAGTATTTCGATAGCATGGTGCTGTCGGTCATCGCCATCAGCGATGCCGTTCTTCAGAAGATGCGCGAAAAGAAATGGGGCCGTATCATCACCTCGACATCGTCCGGTGTCGTGGCTCCGATTTCTAATCTCGGACTTTCGAATTCGCTGCGCATGTCACTTCTCGGCTGGTCGAAGACGCTGGCAGGCGAAGTCGGCCGCGACGGCGTGACCGTCAACGTCGTTCTTCCAGGGCGCGTCGCGACGCAACGCATCACCTTCCTCGACGAACAAAAAGCCAAGCGTGAGGGCAGGGCTGTCGAAGAGGTCTCGGCGGCCAGCACGGCTTCGA
Organism: Rhizobium sp. WYCCWR 11146; assembly: GCF_013591995.1. Classification (NCBI taxonomy): domain Bacteria; kingdom Pseudomonadati; phylum Pseudomonadota; class Alphaproteobacteria; order Hyphomicrobiales; family Rhizobiaceae; genus Rhizobium; species Rhizobium sp. WYCCWR 11146. The sequence continues at coordinate 691 of NZ_JACCEY010000022.1, read as the reverse complement.
TTCCCATCGGCCGATACGGGGATCCGCAGGAATACGCTGATGTCGTCGCCTTTTTGGCGAGCAGCCGTGCCTCCTATATGACTGGCTCGGTGATTCGCGTCGATGGTGGTCTGATTGCGAGCGTGTGAGAAGATTATACCCTGCGATTGTCGTAGTTGGCGTGGGTGATCGGCATGTGCACCTTCACTACTCGTGCAAAGGCACGCGGAGATGATCTCGGCGGTGCGCAGGGTGACGCCGCCGATGGCAAGGGCAGGATGTGTCCCGCGGATGTGAACAGCCCATACCATTCCTCGCGGGTCAGCGAGACATCCGGGCCGACTGCAGCTTCGACGACCCGCTCGAGCCTCGTTGTGCCGAGGACGACCTGGATCTTTGCCAGATGGCGGGTGATCCAGGCAACGACGACGGTCGTTGCCGATGCTGGTTTTACCTGCTGGTAAATCTATTCCGAATGCATTTTGGCCGCCGATCCAGTGGCCGAGATTATGATTCACTGTGGTCATTGACTTGCGGAGCGGATCATCCGCTCCAAGCGATCCGGGCTTGGCTGACGAGGTTTTGGCTGGTCAGTGATAGAAGTTCCATAAGCTATCTTATGTGATAAATGTATGTAGCCGCAAAGTTAAAGTGTCCTGTTTCTGCAAAGTTGGAATGTCACACTCCCCGCGTTTGATTGGCGCCGGGGAGA
>NZ_JACCEY010000021.1:53907-79931 GCF_013591995.1 Rhizobium sp. WYCCWR 11146 | reverse complement strand
AGGTATGCCCGTCGCCAATCGCCTTTGCCCTGACGAAAACCTGCTCCGGCAGAATGCTGCAATCTAACCCGGAAAGGCTCTAAATCTGCCTATGGATCAGAGGTCCTGATGTCGCTTCGACGAGGTCGCAGACACGATCGACCATGCCACCCTGCACCAAATCAATAAGTACTGATCCAAATAACGCTCCGCCATTTCCAAGTATACGCCCAAATGAATGTCACCGAATATCTAGATAGGCCACAGATTAAATCGCAGGCAATATTCGCCTGCGGTTGTATTGGCTGCGGTGACATGCTGGAAATGCACGCCGTAGGGGGACGCCGTAAAACGAACACGGATGAAACCAAGTAAAGGAGTGACATCAATGCCTATTCCACAAATATCCGACACGATTCATCTCAACAACCCGGATGCGGGTGACGCGAATGCCGGCAACGGCGGTGATGGCCACAACGATGGGAACATCAACTACAACCCGGTTGCCTATGTAAACCCCGTGCAAACGGTCTACGGGGCAACGACCGATCTGCACAATGGCGATCACGTTTGGCAGAAGGCAGGTTGGGACGCCGGCAGTGGCGGAGACGGTGGCTTTGCTCAGGCCAAGAACGGCTTCCTGGCGGCGGTCACGAACAGCGGCGACGGCGGCGCGGGGGGAGATTCAAACTCCAACGGCAGCCAAGGAAACTCGAGCGGCGGCGACACGGCTACCGTGAATGCGGCTACGACCGCGACACAATATACGCAGCTTGTGGCCGATCAGCATGCCACCATCCTCGCAGGTGTCGGCGGCAACGGCGGCAACGGGAACAACGCTCTGGGCGGCGATATCTCGTCAGCTCTGGTGCACACGGATCCCGAAACGACGACGGTGAACAATTCTCTCGATCACTTCATAAACGCCTTCGGCCATATCGACGTCGACCATCTCGGCTCCTGAACTCTGACTCTGAGGGTCGCCGGTTTCGGCTGGCGACCCTCCTGAATTGCTGAATCAGCACGCAGCCTCTTCTTGTCAGAATCAAGTGCAGCGAGATCTGATAATGACAACGATTTCCATAAAGCCACCGCGCCCGCCGACACAGCTTGTTGTTGCGCTCAGGGCTTGTGCCGGAGCCTTCGGGTTGGTCTTCCTCTATAGCTGCGGCTACAATCTCTTTCTTCTCGCGCCTTCCATCTATCTCCTGCAGATCTATGACAGGGTCCTGTCGAGCCGAAGCGCTGACACGCTGCTGATGCTGACGATGATCATCGCCATCGGCGTGATGGTCGGGTCCACGCTGGATATCGTGCGCAGAGCAGCTCTTTCGCGCATCGGCAGTTGGCTGGACCACAGGCTACGGCCCATGGTGCTCACCTCATCGTTCGAATATGCCGCTCGCGCCGATACGGGAGCCGCCACGGAATGTTACAGGGACCTGGCCGCACTACGCCAGTTCCTCGATTCACCGGCTAGCTCGCTCTTTTTTGACGTTCCCTGGGCACCCGTATTCCTGTTCCTGCTCTTTCTCGTTCATCCGCTGCTTGGGACCATCGGTCTTCTGAGCGCGCTTGCACTTCTGCTGTTTGCGTTCCTGACGGAACTGGCGACGCGAGAGCCGCTTGCCTACGCCAATCTTGCCCTTTCGAGGAGCTATATCCGATTTGCGACCGCCCTCAAAAACATCGAGGTCATCAGGGCGATGGGCATGCAGGATGGCGCGGCGCTGATCGTCTATCGCGATGCGGAAATGGCAAGAAGGGCACAGGACATCGCGATGCATCGGACGGAGATCATTCTTGGTTTCTCCAAATCGATCCGCACACTCGCGCAGATCCTCATGATGGGATCCGCGACATGGCTAGTGCTCGTAAACAATGGCAGTCCCGGGATCATCTTCGTTGCGAGCCTGCTGCTCGGGCGCGGGCTCGCACCGATCGAGGGCGCAATAGGGGCATGGCGCTCCTTTACGTTTGCGCGCAATGCCTTCAATCGCTTGAACAAAATGCTGATATCAGTTGCATCGGATTGCGATGCCCGAATGGTGCCGCTGCCGGAACCCAATGGCCTCGTTCTCGATAATGTCAGCTATATCAAGCCATTCGCTGATCGGCCGATATTGACTGATATCACCTTGCGCCTCGCCCCCGGCGATTGCATAGCGCTCATCGGTCCTTCGGGATCGGGAAAATCAACACTCGGTCGCGTCATGGCAGGCGTTGTGCCAGCAACGCGCGGATATGCTCTTCTCGGTGGGGTCGATATCTCGGCTCTGCGCCTTTGTGGGGGGACCTGCCACGTCGGATACCTGCCGCAGGACATCGAACTCTTCGGCGGAGCGATCAAGGATGTGATCGGCCGGCTGGACGGAGGAGATCCCGGCAAAGCGATCGACGCCGCGAAGCTGGTTGGGTTGCACGAAGCGATCATGCGGCTGCCGCAGGGTTACGAGACCGATATCGGTGAAGGTGGCAACCTGCTCCTTCGAGCTCAGCGCCAACAGCTGGGACTGGCCCGGGCGGCCTATGGAAATCCGTCTCTGATCGTTCTCGACGATCCGAATTCGAGCCTGGATTATGACGGCGAACGCATGCTGTTTGCGGCAATCGAGCGCATGAAATCCAGGGGGATGACCGTCGTTATCATAACGCACCGGATGGGGATCCTGCCGGTCACCAACAAGATTGCCATCATGCGTAACGGGACGGTGGCTGCCTTCGGCGACAGCGAACGGATTTATGAAACTTATCTTCAACCACCGTCTCGAACAGGAACATAGGGAGAAACGCGGCCATGGCCCTTGTTCAACTGGATGCAACGCCGACGAAATTTTCAAATTCGCCGAGGACGGGTCGGCGGTTGGTCAAGCAACAGACGGCCTATTTGCCGGTGATCGAGTCGAAACAGCGCGGACCCGCGCCCCCCTCGCCGATGCCGGGGCTCAGAGGCGTTGTTTGGACAGGCAACCTGTTGATCCTGGTTTTCATAGTCGGATTGGGAATCTGGTCTGTCCTGGCGCCGCTGAAAAGCGCTGCAATTGCATCGGGCGTTATCGAACCGGAGTCCAGCCGCAAGACCATTCAGCATCTGGAAGGTGGAATTGTCCGACGGATACTCGTTAAAAACGGCGATGCGGTCATGGCCGGACAGATCGTGATAGAACTCGACGACACGAAGTCTCGCTCGGAGCGCGACAGCATTCAAGGGCAACTTTGGGACGCCGAAGGAAGCCGCGCCCGCCTGCTTGCGGAGCAGACGGGCGGCGACCATATCGCCTATCCTGAGGACCTCAGGTCAGCCATGGACAGATATCCTTCGGTCAGCGCGATTCTGATCGGGCAACAGAAAATCTTCGAAGCCCGTCGCCGCGTCATGCAGGCGGAAATTCAGATCGCCAATGAAAAAATCGCGCAGGTGCGGCAGGAAATCGTCGGACTTGGCGCACAGAAGGCAGCACTGGCCGACAGAGCGACAATCTCGAGCCAAGAACTGGATCAGGTTACGATCCTCAGCGCCAAAGGACTGGAAAGAAGGAGCAGACTTCTCAACCTCCAGCGGGAAAAAGCAGACCTTGATGGCCAGCAGGGTCAAGTAGAGGCACAGATCTCTCGCGCCTACCAAGTGATCAGCGGCTCACAGGCCGATCTCGCAAAGCTTGAGAGCGACCGGTTGAGCGAAGTCGCCCAAGGCATGCGCGATACGGAAAGCCGGATCATGCAGCTGCGCGAGCGCTTGCGGGCGATCGACGACCAACTCGCAAGGACCGACATCCGCGCTCCCGACGATGGAACAATCATGAATCTGCGCGTCCACACATCAGGTGGCGTGATCGGCGCCGGTGAACCGCTCGTCGATCTTCTGCCACGCTCCGATCGCCTTGTCGTGTCTGCCCACGTCAGACCGGAAGACATCAACCTCGTTCATGCGGGGCTCGAGGCACAGGTCCACCTCCTTCCCTACAATCAGCGGCGCGTTCCACTCCTGAAAGGTCGGGTCGAGTATGTTTCAGCGGACCGTCTCATCGATACGCAGAGCGGCCAGCCCTACTTTGCCGCGACGATCCGTGTAACGGACGAGCGATTGGCGAAAATGAGTGATGTCGAACTGGTCGCGGGCATGCCCGCGCAGACACTGATCGAAACAGGCAAAAGCAGCGTGGCGCTCTATGCTGTCAGACCACTTCTCGACAGTTTCAACAGAGCATTTCGTGAGGACTGAAGCGGTGATGGGCAAGAGAAAATTCGACAACGACCAGATTACGGGCATTCTGAAGGAGCATCAAGCCGGAGTGACGGTGGCAGATGTTTGCCACAGGTACGGTATCAGCGAGCCGACTTTCTATCGGTGGCAATCCTTGCAGTTCGGAAATGTCGGTCTCCATGCCAAAAGATTGAGAGCACTGGAGGAAGAGAACCAGAAGCTCAAAAAGCTTTTGGCCGAATCCATGCTCTCGGCGGCAACACTGAGCGAGATGCTGGCGAAGACATCGAAAGGGCGAAACTAACCTCTGTCAGGGGTTTGTTGGCCGCCTTCTGGCCCCGCATATCGGGCGCGCGGCATCATATTTTGACGAGGGAGCCTCCCCAAATGGGGCAAAGGGATCCGGCTCGAAAAGTACCAAGCTCCATCACAACGTGGCCGCCTTGGGATGCGTATGCATCAAGCCACATCGTCAAGGTCGACGTCCAGCGCGCTGGCGATCGACCTGAGTGCGTCCAGGGAGCCCTCCTTCTTTCCGGTCTCGATTTCGGAAAGATAGGGCTGGGAGAGTCCGGACTTTTCAGCCAGCTCCTTGATGCTCATACCGCGATGCTTACGGAACACCCGGACAGGATCTTCGCCGGCAATCAGCGCCTTGACGACGTCTTCAGGCCAGGTCTCTTCACCAGCGTCGATACGCGCCTTTGCGGCGCGCGCCTCGCTGATGTCGACAAGATCCTGATAGTCGTCTTCGGAAAGCAGCACGTACCCCTTGCCGTCGATGGTCAGTTTCTGGATTTCACCCATGGTGGTTCCTATTCGTTATAGATGTCGCCGCGTGGGCCGGCCTTGATGATGAGGACCTGCATGGTCTGATCGTCGATGATGACACGGTCCTGCCCGACACGAATTCGAAAAAAATCGCTGCCTTGCAGCTTCTTGAGATCGACCGTCTCGCCGTTGGCGAAGGCTTCGACCCTGGCGACGATCGCCGCGGCGCGCTTCGGCTGCATCTTGCGGAGTGCCTTCGTGGCGGCCTTGCTGTAGGCGATCTTTTTCACGGGTAAATATAGCTGAAAGCGAATTATTTCGCAACAATAATATTGCCAACGGCGATACTTGCGAAATTCTGCAGGTTCTTTCGATCGGATGCCCGCACGCATCGATGATGCGGATATAAAAATACAATGAAAACAAGATTGATAGCAGTGGTGCCCAGGACCGGAATCGAACCAGTGACACGCGGATTTTCAATCCGCTGCTCTACCAACTGAGCTACCTGGGCTAACCTGCTTCAGAAGTTCCCTTTCAGAAAAGGAACCGCGGGGCCTTGGTTCACCCCGGAAGCGAGCGGGGTTATAGCATCTTGTTCGCCCATGGCAAGCGTCAAATGACTCTTTTTTGACGGTCTTGCCGGCTTTGCGGATTCGTGAAGAAAAATAAGAGCTTCGCAGGCGAAATTCTCTAGTTTTCCTCATCGGGATATTCGGCCTTCGTCTCATCGTCGGCAACCGGGATGGCATAGGCGCCGGTCAGCCAGCGGGACAGATCGGCCTCGCGGCAGCGGTTGGAGCAGAAGGGGTAATGTTCGCGGTGGGAAGGTTTGCCGCATTCGGGGCAAGGGCGGGTCTTGCGCAGCGGTTCGACCTTGGCGGCCGCTTTCTTGTCGTCAGGCATATCGGTTTGTCCTATGCGATCGGCCGTCGGGCTCAACCCTCGGGCCACCGGCTATGCACATCGAAGCCTTCGCCGGTCAAAAGCAGAATGGTTTCATAAAGCGGCAGGCCGACGACATTGGTGTAGGAGCCCACCATCTTCTGCACGAAGGTGCCGGCGAGGCCCTGGATGCCGTAGGCGCCTGCCTTGCCGCGCCACTGGCCGGAGGCCAGGTAGTTCTCGATCTCGAAGCCCGAGAGACGCTTGAAGCGCACCTTGGTCTCGACGATCTTCTGACGGACCTTGCGATCCGGGGTCACCAGGCAAACGCCGGTGTAGACCATGTGGTTGCGTCCCGAGAGGAGATGCAACGAGTTCAAGGCCTCGTCGGCGAACTCAGCCTTGCCGAGGATACGCCGGCCAACGGCGACCACCGTATCGGCAGACAGGATATAGCTGCCCTTCCAGGTGATATCGCCCTTGATGGCGGCAAGGGCGGCTTCAGCCTTCTCAGCCGAAAGCCTGCGGGCGAGCGAACGCGGATGCTCCGACTTCTTCGGCGCCTCGTCGATATCCATCGGCATCAGGCGCGAAGGCTCGATGCCGGCCTGGTTGAGCAGGTCAACGCGACGGGGCGAGCCCGAGGCCAGAATGAGCTTGTATTTCAGCGCCATGGAACCTCGACCATCGTCAGACGGGAGCAAAAACCCTTGCAGGACCTTCGGGCAAACTTACTTGAAACGGTAGGTGATACGGCCTTTGGTCAAATCGTAGGGCGTCATTTCCACAAGCACCTTGTCGCCGGCGAGAACGCGGATGCGGTTCTTGCGCATGCGGCCGGCGGTGTGGGCGATGATCTCGTGTTCGTTTTCGAGCTTCACACGGAACGTCGCATTCGGCAGAAGTTCGGTGACGATTCCCGGGAATTCGAGGACTTCTTCTTTAGGCATATAAGTGTTTTCTTCCTGTGGGTTGAATAGGCAGCGCAGCGCGCGCCTTTAAAATTTGGGCGGAAACTACACAATCAACGCAGGTTTGTGAACCTCGTTGATCAGGCTTTCCTTTATTTGTTTTCATGCCGATTGCGCGGCAATGCCATTTCGTTTGAGTAGCCGGCTTTCGATGAGGCCGGCCAAGTGATCGCGGACCTCGCGGTAGCTCTCCAGAATCTGCTCGCGCGTTCCGATTGCAACCGTCGGATCCATCGTCGGCCAGTAGACCACATCGACCGCACTCGACCGCGTCAGCTCAAGTGCTGCATGATGGGCCTGCGGCGACAGCGTGATGATCAGATCGAAGTAATCGTCCTCGAGCTCTTCCAGCGTCTGCGGCTGGCGGCGCCCGAGGGAAAGCCCGATCTCCTCGAGCACGACATCCACGAAGGGATCGCGCTCGCCGGCGCGAACGCCGGCCGACCTGATATAGGTATTGGCCGGCAAAATGCTACGGGCGATCGCTTCGGCCATCGGCGAGCGGATGGCATTCATCCCGCACATGAAGAGGATGGCGCCCGGCCGCTTTCCCTCCTCGACGTCGACGGCGCGCTCCATTGCCGTCATCCGCGCCAGTAGAGCACGCAGACCAGCGTGAAAAGGCGCCGGGCGGTATCGAAATCGACCTCTATCTTGCCGGCCAGCCTATCCTTCAGCGTCTGCGAGCCTTCGTTGTGGATGCCGCGCCGGCCCATGTCGATCGCCTCGATACGGCTCGGCGTCGACGAACGGATCGCTTCGTAATAGCTCTCGCAGATCATGAAGTAATCCTTGACGATCCGCCGGAAAGGGGTGAGCGACAGGATATGGGTGGCGACGCCGCCGCCCTCTTCGGTGGTGATGGCGAACACCAGTTTCGAATCGACCAGCGAGATGTTCAGCCGGTAAGGCCCGCCGGCATGGCCGAGCGGCTCGAACCTGTTCTCCTCGATCAGATCGAAGATGGCGACGGCGCGCTCATGCTCGACATCGGGCGTCGAACGGCCGATCGTATCGTCAAGGACGACGTCGCAAAGCCGGAAATCGCCCTTCGCCATGCCCTCACCTTTCGAGGTTGAGGCGGATCGCGACCGATCGCGCATGGGCATCGAGGCCTTCGGAAACGGCAAGGGCGATCGCCGCCGGGCCGAGGGTGCGGAGCTGCTGCGGGCCGAGACGCAGGATCGAGGTGCGCTTGACGAAATCAAGCACCGAAAGACCGGATGAGAAGCGTGCCGACCGCGCCGTCGGCAGCACATGGTTCGAACCGCCGACATAGTCGCCGATCACCTCAGGCGTATGGGCGCCGATGAAGATCGCGCCGGCATTGCGGATGCCGTCGAGCAGCCGGTCCGGATCGACGACGGCGAGTTCCAGATGTTCTGCGGCAATACGGTTTGCCAAGGGAATGGCCTGTTTCAGATCGGCAACGAGGATGACCGCGCCGAAATCGCGCCAGCTTGCTGCCGCCGTCTCGGCCCGGTTCAGCGTCTTCAGCTGGCGTTCGACCGCCTGCTCCACCGCCTTGCCGAATGCGGCATCATCGGTGATGAGGATCGCCTGGGAACTGACATCGTGCTCGGCCTGGGCCAAGAGGTCGGCGGCGATCCAATCCGGATTGTTGTCCTTGTCTGCAATGACAAGCACTTCGGAGGGGCCAGCGATCATATCGATGCCGACGGTGCCGAAGACATGGCGCTTGGCGGCGGCGACATATGCATTGCCGGGGCCGGTGATCTTGGCGACCGGGGCGATCGTCTCGGTGCCATAGGCAAGAGCCGCGATCGCCTGGGCGCCGCCGACACGATAAATCTCGGTGACGCCGACAAGCTTGGCGGCAGCAAGCACCGCCGGATTGACGGCGCCGCCGGTGGCGGGAACGGCGATGACGATGCGATCGACGCCGGCGACCTTGGCCGGCACGGCATTCATCAGCACCGAGCTCGGATAACTCGCCGTACCGCCCGGAACATAGAGGCCGACCGCTTCGATCGCCGTCCAGCGCGAGCCGAGACCGACACCGAGGTCATCCTCGTAAATATCGTCCTTCGGCAGCTGCCGGCGATGATGGGATTCGATGCGCAATGCGGCGAGCTTCAGCGCCCCTAGCACCTCCGAAGGCACTGCCTCGACGGCGGCGTCGATTTCCTCAGGGGTAACGCGCATCGGCACGGTGGCGTAATCGATGCCGTCGAATTTCAGCGAATATTCGGCAAGCGCGACATCGCCGCGGACGCGCACATCATCGATGATGGCGCGGACGACCACGTTCACATCCTCGGAGACTTCACGCTTCGTCGTCAGGAAGGCGGCAAAATGCTGCTCGAAACCTTCCGATGCCTGATCCAGCCAGATTGCCAAGGCCGATATTCCTTCTCAACTCGAAACTGCGATGTTCAAACTTTAGGGCGTCACGTCAGCGGTGGCGAGGCTTGGAAGACGCCTCCCAGGCGCCGCCGATATCGGCCAGCTGGACCTCGATGCATTCGACATCGAGCGCAATCGAGGCCGTGCCGGACAGCGACAACTCGACCGTGCCCTCCGGCCCCTCGCCCTTCTTCTCGAAGCGCAGCGCCAGCAGCGACAGCACTTCGTCGCGTTTCCCGCGATCGATGCCGAGCGAGCGGACGGCAAGCACACGCTTGAAGACCAGCGCAGCCCGGCGGCGCTCGAAACCCTTGCGCTTGCGCTCGGCACCTTCCCAGACGAAACGATTGGCGGCAAGCGCGAACTGCGCGTCGCGCGGCGACCAGTCGATGTCGCCGACCTTGAAGACGCTGTCCTGCATATGCGCGGAGATGATCGCAAGATCCTCGTTATCGAGCGCAACAAGTTTCAGGTCGGTCATTCAGCCTCATCCCATTACCGGCCTAGGCCGGGCACCGCCGGAATGGCGATGCGTCAGACAAGGGAAATAAGGCGCGGCGACCAATTACGCAACCGGGATGAGCGGTGCTTACTCGCTGATGCGCTCGACGATGGCGCCGCAGCGGGTCAGCTTCTCCTCGAGCCGCTCGAAACCGCGGTCGAGGTGATAGACGCGGGACACCGTGGTTTCGCCCTCGGCGGCAAGGCCGGCGATGACGAGCGAGACGGAGGCCCGCAGATCGGTCGCCATGACGGGGGCGCCGCGCAGGCGTTGGACACCCTCGATCTTCGCCGTCTGGCCGGACAGCGAGATCCTGGCGCCGAGGCGGGCAAGCTCCTGCACATGCATGAAACGGTTTTCGAAGATGGTCTCGGTGACATGCGAGACGCCGGAAGAACGGGTCATCAGCGCCATGAACTGCGCCTGCAGATCGGTCGGGAAGCCCGGGAAGGGATCGGTGACGATATCGACCGGCCTGATGCCGGCGCCGTTGCGCTTGATGCGCATGCCGTTGTTGGTCGACGAGATTTCCGCGCCGGCGCGGCGCAGGGTTTCCACTGCGGTCTCGAGCAGCGCTACATCGGTATTTTCGAGCACGACGTCGCCGCCGGCCATGGCGACGGCCATGGCATAGGTGCCGGTCTCGATGCGATCCGGCAGGACGCGGTGGCGGGCGCCGGAGAGCGAAGTGACGCCTTCGATGGTGATCGTCGCAGTACCCGCGCCCGAGATCTTGGCGCCCATGGCGTTCAGGCAGTTGGCGAGATCGACGACCTCAGGCTCTCGGGCGGCATTGCCGATGACCGTCGTGCCGCGGGCAAGCGTTGCCGCCATCATCATCACATGGGTGGCGCCGACGGAAACCTTCGGGAAGGTGTAGCGTGCGCCGATCAGGCCGCCGGCAGGCGCCTTGGCGTTGATATAACCGGCATCGATCTCCATGGTCGCGCCGAGCGCCGTCAGGCCCTCGATGAAGAGATCGACGGGGCGCGTGCCGATGGCACAGCCGCCCGGCAGCGAAACGCGGCAATGGCCTTCGCGCGCCAGCAACGGCCCGATGACCCAGAAGGAGGCGCGCATCTTCGAGACCAGCTCATAAGAAGCCGTGGTATCGACGATGGTGCGGCAGGTGAAATGGATCGTGCGCGAATAGGAATCTTCCTGGCGCTCGCGGCGGCCATTGACGGCAACGTCGACGCCGTGATTGCCGAGGATGCGCATCAGCAACTCGACATCGGCCAGATGCGGCACGTTTTCGAGCGTCAGCGTATCGCTGGTCAGAAGCGAGGCGATCATCAGCGGCAGTGCGGCATTCTTGGCGCCGGAAATCGGAATGATGCCATTCAGCTCATTACCGCCGACGATTCTGATACGATCCATGTGCGCTTACGGGCAGCGCCCGCCTTTCCTGAAAGTTCTGCCTTGGAATAAGGAGTGAGGTGTTTAGGGGATTTCTCGACACGCTTCAATTCGCGACGGACGGAACATTACGATTCGTCCAATTTTGCGGCGGGCAGCCCATTTGTTTCGTCGGCTTGGCCGGAACGGCGGGCTCGGACCTGCTGTTTGCGTCGCCCCAGATTTTCCCTGAGCTTTTCGGCGGCGCGCTCACGGCGCAGTTTCGCCTGTGCCTCGATCGCCTCTTTGCGGCTCTGCTGGCCGGTTTCGGTCTTTTCATTCATGCGACAGGATTAGCCGAATTCGCGCCGATCCAAAAGTCCCTTGCGTGCCAATCCACGCGAAGTTGGAATTTGCTGCTTGCGCTGGCCGTCAAGCTGTGGCAATAGCCGCCCCGTTCCCGCGATTGAGCCACCCGGCTCTACGCGGTCTGGTCCTGCTGCCGTAGCTCAGTGGTAGAGCACACCCTTGGTAAGGGTGAGGTCGGTGGTTCAATCCCACTCGGCAGCACCAGTTTTCTTGAAAAGACAGTCCATCTCCCGGCGAAAACACCTCATAAGTTAGCGTTTCTCATCAGCTGGCAGCCATAGGCTTTCCTGTCATGGGTCGAGGCAAAACCATTCGTTGCGGCATCAGCGACGATCCGCCCATTGCTGACGGTGAAAATCACGCTAGAATATTAGCTATCGCAATGTCTCCCTGGAGGAACTGGGAGATGCTGCACTTCGTTTCTGTCGAAAATCGTGGAGGAGCGTCGATGGCAACTGAAAGATGGAACAGCCCGGTCAAGGTTGGTTTCGAAGGTGCCGATGCGCGAACGGTCAATGGGCCGTTCGATGCGCTGAAGTGCCTGGCGGATCTCTGGCCGAGTATGCGCGGGCTTCGTTATATCAAGGCCCGCAGCACCTGCCGGGCAGCGCTCGATGGGCGCAAGAGCGTGGAAGAAGCAAGAGCCGAGTTTCTGGCGGCAGCCGAAGAGGCGAAGCTGAAGTTGCATTAGCACTTCGGCAAGGAATTTCGGGCGATTTTCGCCTTCTGGGCGCGCAAGCGTGCCGGAACGGGACAATGCTCTAATTTTGGGCTTTAATTTTGGTTTAACCCTGCAACAAATGCGTGCCGGGTTTTGGTGCAGCAGGCGTTGTGTCTGGTACAGGTGTCTTCATAGAAGATGCCCAGCCATCATGATGATGGTTAGAGGCTCGTACCCTCTGCGGAAACGCAGGCGAGCCTCGTCCGAGCAGGACCGCCTTTTTTCAGCAATCCGCGCCGCTCTCATTCTCGATCTCGATATAACCGACGCCGATGATCGTGCCGTCCGCCGCGCGGATAAAGGAGGGGAGATAGTGGGGCTCTGCCGGTGTGCAGGCGACGGCCCCGGTATATTCGTTGAGAGCGATCTGGTCCTTCGGCAAAGCGGAATAATTCGTGCCGGTTTCCAGCGAGGCATGGGCGGAGCCGGCAAAGACACCGCAACCCACTATCAAGGTCGTTGCCCAGAGGCGAGGAAGCAACTGCATGAGAGTCTCCAGCGTTTAGGTCCGGCATTTCAACCCGCGGGAGGGCATTTTGGTTCCCTTCATGAATCGTAAAGAACTGCGCGCGCGAGCCGGACTTTTATTTGATGCATGTCGTTGTCCTAAAACCGCTGCACACTTTTAGGCGACATGCGTTAGCGTCGCAGCAAGCGAGCACGCACATAGCCTCGCCCGACGACGCCCTCGGCGATCTCGATTGCCCGCTCGATATCACCCCGCTGACGCACGAAACCTTCGAGGATGACATAGGAGCCCGATATGCTGACGGTGATTTCGCCGGCTTCGATATCGGCGGCCGCATGAAGGGCGCTCTCCACCGAGGCGCGCGTCGCGGCATCGCTGTGGCCCTGCCGGCCGGGCTCGCCATGCCCCGTGAATGCTGGAAAGCCGAGCACCGTGAACGTTTCCTAATGTTGGTTGATGTCTGTTAACGCCGCAGCGACGCATTTCGTTGCGTCCCCCGGAAAAGAAGAGCCTGTTCGACAGCGATACCTGCACGGTGGCATGGGGTACCCTTGGCGAAAGGCGCCGCGGCTTCCATATTTGGCTGCAGTCGAAAGAGGGATGATGACGATGAAAGCGCTTCTGCCTGCCTTGTTTGCCGGAGGATTGTTTGCCGGGCTTGCCGGCTGTTCCTCGGCCGATGCGCCGGCGCTGGAACCCATTCCCGGCAGCATCACCTATGGCGGCCAGCCGCGAACGAAGCTCAGCAAGTCGCCGGTCGGCAGCGCCGTCTACAACCAGTTCTACAACGGGACAGGACAGCGCGTGGAGGAAACCTATATTCTTCAGCCGGACCGCAGCCTGAAGCTGGTGCGGCGCGAGATCGGTCCGGATTTCCCCGACTGAGATGTTGCCCGCGCGCCAGATCGCTTGACAGGGACAGCAATCGCGAACATTCAAGGAACATCTAATCTTTCCCCAGTGATTCTGCGGGAGCCCGACCGGACGGCTGGATGTATCTCGAAAAGCTCAATCCGCAGCAGCGCATGGCCGTCGAGCACGGCACGCTCATCGACGGCAACCATATTGCCGGGCCGCTGCTGGTCATTGCCGGCGCCGGCTCCGGCAAGACGAATACCTTGGCGCATCGCGTCGCCCATCTCATCGTCAAAGGTGCCGATCCCCGCCGCATCCTGCTGATGACCTTCTCGCGCCGGGCAGCCGCCGAGATGGCGCGGCGTGTCGAGCGCATCTGCCGCGATGTGCTTGGTTCGAATGCCGGCGTGATGGCGGACGCGCTTTCCTGGTCCGGCACCTTCCACGGCATCGGCGCGCGGCTGTTGCGCGATTATGCGGAGCAGATCGGTCTGGATCCTGGGTTTACCATCCACGACCGCGAAGACAGTGCCGATCTGATGAACCTGATCCGGCACGACCTCGGCTTCTCGAAGACGGAAAGCCGTTTTCCCACAAAAGGCACGTGCCTTGCCATCTATTCCAGGGCGGTGAATTCGGAAACCGCGCTCGACCTCGTGCTGCGCGACGTCTTTCCCTGGTGCGCGACGTGGGAGAAACAGCTGCGCGAACTCTTCGCCTGTTATGTCGAGGCCAAGCAGAGCCAGAACGTGCTCGATTACGACGATCTGCTGCTCTACTGGGCGCAGATGGTTGGCGAAGAAATGATTGCCGAGGATATCGGCAGCCGCTTCGACCATGTGCTGGTCGACGAATATCAGGACACCAACCGGTTGCAGGCCTCGATCCTGCTGGCGCTGAAACCCCAAGGCCAGGGACTGACCGTCGTCGGCGACGATGCCCAGTCGATCTATTCCTTCCGTGCCGCGACGGTGCGCAATATCCTCGATTTTCCCGCCGCCTTCAGCCCGGCCGCCAATATCGTCACGCTCGACCGCAACTACCGCTCGACGCAGCCGATCCTCGCCGCCGCCAACGCCGTCATCGATCTCGCCTCGGAGCGCTTCACCAAGAATCTCTGGACCGAGCGGCAATCGTCCGAGCGGCCGCGCCTGGTCACGGTGCGCGACGAGGCCGAGCAGGCGCGCTACATCACCGACATGGTGCTCGACAACCGCGAGGAAGGCCTCACGCTCAAACAGCAGGCCGTGCTCTTCCGCGCCTCGCATCACAGCGGGCCGCTGGAGGTCGAGCTGACCCGGCGCAACATTCCCTTCGTCAAATTCGGCGGGCTGAAGTTCCTCGACAGCGCGCATGTCAAGGACATGCTGGCCGCCCTTCGCTTCGCCCAGAACCCGCGCGACCGTGTGGCGGGCTTCCGGCTGATGCAGATCTTGCCGGGCGTCGGCCCGTCGACGGCGCAGAAGACGCTCGACCTGATGGCCGAGGATGCCAGCCCGATTACTGCTCTTGGCTCCATGCCAGCGCCGCCGCGCTCCGGCGAGGACTGGACAATGTTCGTTTCGATGCTGCAGGAGCTGAAGACCGGGAAGGCCGGCTGGCCGGCAGAGATCGGTTTGGCGCGGCAATGGTACGCGCCGCATCTGGAACGGCTGCACGAGGATGCCGCGACGCGGCAGGCCGATCTGCTGCAGCTCGAGCAGATCGCTAGCGGTTATGCCTCACGCGAGCGCTTTCTCACCGAGCTCACCCTCGATCCGCCGGATGCGACCAGCGACCAGGCGGGCGTGCCGCTTCTCGACGAGGATTATCTCATCCTGTCGACCATCCATTCCGCCAAGGGCCAGGAATGGACGAAAGTCTTCATGCTGAACGTCGTCGACGGCTGCATACCGAGCGATCTCGCCGTCGGCACCACCGCCGAAATCGAAGAGGAACGCCGGCTGCTCTACGTCGCCATGACACGCGCCCGGGATGGTCTCGACCTCGTTGTGCCACAACGCTTCTTCACCTATGGGCAGAACTCGCAGGGCGACCGGCATGTCTATGCCTCACGCAGCCGCTTCATTCCCGCGACCCTGCTGCAGTTCTTCGAGGCCTGCAGCTGGCCGCAGGTGAAATCGCAGACTGCCGCTCAAGCGCAGGCGCGGCAGGTGCGCATCGATGTCGGCGCCCGCATGCGCGGCATGTGGCGATAACTGGATAGCGTTCAGAGTGAAAGCGGCGGTTCGGCCGGTTTCAGGAAATGCTCGACCGTTTCGGCCCCCACAGCCTCAACAGTTGCCGGCGACCATTGCGGATTGCGGTCCTTGTCGATGACGGCGGCGCGGATACCCTCGAAGAAATCGGGATTATCAAGCATCTGCAGACAGGCGCCGAGTTCGCGGCCGAGGCATTCGGCAAGCGAGGCGCTGCGGCGGCCGGCCCTGAGCAGCCGCAAAGCGAGCTTCAGACTGGTCGGTGAACGCGTCAGCATCACTCGGCGCGTCTCGGCGGCAAATTCGCCTTCCTCCCCGGCGAGTACTGCCAGGATTTCCTCGACGCTGTCGAAACCAAATGCGCGATCGATAACCGCCGCGTTCTGTCGCAGCCGGCTTTCTCCCTGAGGCTCCGAAAATGCCTGCAGCACGGCATCGACATCGCCGGGAGAACTGCCGCGCGGCAGGCCCGAGAGAGCATCGATCACTTCATCCAGCCTCGACGAGGCGATCTGAAGGTCGGCAAGGCGGGCGTGGATCGCATCGGCAGCACCAATGTCGAGCCCGGTCAGGCCGAGCCATGTTCCGGCTTCGCCCGGTGCGCGCGGCAGCAGCCAGGTGGCGCCGACATCGGGGACATAGCCGATGCCGGTTTCGGGCATGGCAAGCCGTGTGCGCTCGGTGACGATGCGGTGGCGGCCGTGCGACGACAGGCCGACGCCGCCGCCCATGGTGATGCCGTCCATCAGCACGACATAGGGTTTGGGATAAGAGGCGATCAGATGGTTGAGGTGGAACTCCTCGCGCCAGAAGGTACCTGCGAGGCCATCGCCGGCGCGGGCACTCTCATGCAGGGCGCGGATATCGCCGCCGGCGCAGAAGCCGCGTTCGCCCTCCCCAGTCGCCACGACGCTTGCCACCTCGGAATCTCGGGCAAAGTCGTGAAGGGCTTCGGTGATCGCTCGAATCATCGGCAGCGTCAGGCTGTTCAGTGCTCGCGGCCGGTTCAGCCGGATGACGCCTGCGGTGCCCCGCCGTTCAATGATGACTTCGCCGTCCTGCATGGTTCACCTCATCTGTTGAGACCATGAATAGACGACGGTGAAGCATCACTCCAGTCGATTCAAGGTCGGTTCAGGCAGACAGCGAATTGCGGGCGGAGACTGCGGCGTCGCACCGGGCGGCGTAATCGATGGCAAGTTCCAGCGGCAGCGGCAGCGAGAAATGATAGCCCTGCGCCAGACGCACGCCCATCGCCTTCAATCCCTCGGCGATCTCTTCGCTTTCGACGCCTTCGGCGACGGAGGCGATTCCGAGATTCTGGCAGAGATTGGCGACCGAGCGGGTGATGTTCATGCAACGGGCGTCACGATCGAAATTCATCACGAAGGACTTGTCGATCTTCAGCTTGTCGAAGCCGAGACGATGAATATGGCTGAGGCTCGAATAGCCGGTGCCGAAATCGTCCAGCGCGATCGAGATGCCGGCAGCGCGCAGCATAGTGATCACCTGGTCGGCGGTGTCGAAATCGGAGAGCAGCGCCGTCTCGGTGATCTCGAATTCGATGCGCTTCGGATCGATGCCGGAGCGGGTGATCATGGCGAGCAGCGCCATCGACGTCTCGTGGTCGCAGATATCGCGCGCCGAGAGATTGAAGGACAGCCTGAGATGGCGTGGAATGATCGCCAGCGCTTCGAGCGCCTTGGCGAAGAGGATGCGGGTCATGCGGCCGATGACGGCCGTGCGTTCGGCAGCCGGAATGAAGGCGTCAGGGCTGATGCGGCCGAAGCGGGCGCTGTCCCAGCGGGCGAGCGCCTCGTAAGCGACGACGCGGCCGCTCTTCAGCTCGACGATCGGCTGATAGTCGAGTTTCAATTCCTTGGCGAAATCATTCGCCTGCAGCTCGAGTTCGATCAGGTGGCGCTGCGTCAGGATCTTCTCGTGTTCGGCGGAGAAGAATTCGACGCCGCTGCTGCGCTTGCTCTTGACCTGGTAGAGGGCAAAATCCGCTTTCTCGTAGAGATCCTCGGCGGTGTATGTGCCGATATCGGGATAGACGATGCCACACGAGCCGAAGACGCGGACCGAGCCGTCGGGGATTTCGAAAGGGTCGCGGACGGCAGCACAGAGCGCCTGGCCGAGATCGGCAATCGCCTGCCGCGTCATCGAGCAGGGGAAGATGATCCCGAACTCATCGCCGCCGAGACGGGAGACGATGCCCTCTTCGCCCACCAGCGCGACGAAGCGGCGTGCCGTCTCCTTGAGCACGAGATCGCCGGCGGCATGGCCGAAGACGTCGTTAACAGGCTTGAAGCCGTCGAGATCGAGAATGCCGAGGACGGGCGGCGAGGACGGATTCTTCTGCAGCCGTTTTTCCAGCGAGAGAAAGAAGCTGCGGCGATTGGCAAGGCCGGTCAGCTGGTCGTGCAGCGCGTTGCGGCTGTTGACGAGGTTCAGCTCTTCGGCTTCCGCCTGCTTCTGCTTCAGCTCCTCGGTCAGTTGCACGAGACCGACGAAATTCTGGAAATAGCTGTTGATCACCCTGAGGAAGGGCAGGATCAGGAAGAGGCCGCTGATGGCCGTCGCCACGAAAACGGGATTGCCCGAAAACAAGAAGGTCGCGACCATGGCCGAGAAGGTGATGACCGTGGTCAGGGCTGCCGCCATCGGCAGGTGCATCAGGCAAAAGATGCAGGAAATGCCTGTCACCACGAGGAAATAGGCGATCTGACCCTGCTGGGAAGCATCGCCATATTGGTAAAGCGCGATCGCCCAGCCGCCGAAAGCGACGGCCAGGATGCCGGCCCCTGATATCGTCACCTTCATCAGCCTGTAGGCCCGCTCGGCGGTCACATCTTCCTTGCCCCGGATCTCCCACCAGCAGAGACGGAAGACACAGACGACGCTCAGGGCCACGGGAATATAGAGCGAAAGCCAAAGGGGCGCGGATTTGAGGTGGGTGATCGCCACCGCAAGGGCGTTGATGATCAGCAGGACATAGAGAATGGGAATCTGCGACGACAGGGCTCGGAACTGCGCCAGCAGAAGCGTCGGATTGTCTTTTTGCAGCTGCAATGAGGCCAGAAAGTTCTTCATCGTCTCTTTTCCGTTGGCCCGAACCAGCCAAAGAAAGCTTGATTTTTCCTTATTCACGTGACGGCAAGCGGCCCCCGCAGGCGCGGGGATGGTAAATGGGTTCCTGGATCAGAACGAAGCGGCGGCGAGTGCCCGGTGGATGCTGTGCAGGT
The DNA here is from genome assembly GCF_013591995.1 of Rhizobium sp. WYCCWR 11146. Lineage (NCBI taxonomy): Bacteria > Pseudomonadati > Pseudomonadota > Alphaproteobacteria > Hyphomicrobiales > Rhizobiaceae > Rhizobium > Rhizobium sp. WYCCWR 11146. Next base: position 61,054 of record NZ_JACCEY010000021.1, on the reverse strand, counting down.
CGTCGACATTCTTGTTCGACAGGAACAGTTCCCAATCGAGCGAGCTCTGGACGATGGTTTCCAGCGAATCGTATCTGGGCTTCCAGTCGAGCACCTGCCGGGCGAGCGAAGCATCTGCAACGACGCTTGCCGAATCCCCGGCGCGGCGCGGCGCCATGTGGATCTTGAAGGAATGTCCGTGCAGGCGGGTGACCATGTTCAGCACGTCGAGCACGGAATAGCCGCTGCCATAACCGCAATTGGCAACAAGCGAACCCTTGCCTCTGCGCAGGTGCTGCAGCGCTTTCAGATGTGCATCCGTGGGATCGCTGACATGGATGTAGTCGCGCACGCCGGTGCCGTCATGGGTAGGATAATCGATGCCGTAGACATTGACGCTGTCGCGCGTGCCGAGCGCTGCCTCGCAGGCGACCTTGATGAGGTGCGTGGCGCCTGAGGTCGACTGGCCGGCGCGGTGGTGTGGGTCGGCGCCGGCGACGTTGAAATAGCGAAGCGCGACATAGTTGAAATCATAGGCGGCGGCGGCATCGCGCAGCATGAATTCGGTCATCAGCTTCGACTGGCCGTAAGGATTCTCCGGATTGAGCGAGGCCGTCTCCTTCACCGGCAGGTCGGTCTTTTGCTGGCCGTAGACGGCGGCTGTCGAAGAGAAGACGAAGTTGCGGATACCGGCCTTGATCGACGCGCTCAGCAGCGCCCGGGTCTTGCCGGAATTGTTGTCGTAATAGGAGAGCGGATCGGCGACCGAGACCGGAACGACGGCGGAGCCGGCGAAATGGATGATCGCCTCGATGTCGTTTTCGATGAAGACCTTTTTCAATATGTCGGGATCGGCAATGTCGCCGAGATAGAAACGCGCCGCCGGCGCCACGGCCCAGCGAAAGCCCGTGGAGAGGCGATCGAGCACAACCACATCCTCGCCTGCATCGAGCAGCGCCCAAACCATGTGACTGCCGATATATCCGGCCCCGCCCGTCACCAAAACCGCCATGTCCCGCATCCCTGCTTTCGTTTTTATAAGCAGGGGCATCAGGCGCCGGTTTTTCTTTCCAATTTTCTTATCGAACCGCCTTTGGAAGGCCTTTGAACGGGTATGTTTGGAGTCGTGGTTAGAGGCCGATTTCGGGCTTTGCTAGAGTTTTATCGATCCGGCGATTCCGGCACGAAATCGAGGTATTGTGTACCGATTGGCTGCCCCTCACCCTAACCCTCTCCCCGTAAAAACGGGGAGAGGGGACGTGCCCTGCGAGAGGTGGGCGGAGAACGGAGAGGTCGCGGCATGTCCCCTTCGCCCCGCAAGCGGGGAGAAGGTGCCGGCAGGCGGATGAGGGGCAGACCCCGGCGATCTCCTACGGAAATAGCCATGACTTCTTCTCCTTTTCGCTGCAGGCCGATCGCCGTCAGAGCTTGAGGATATAGTTGCAGAGGCGCTCGGCGGCGATCGCCACCTGGGTGGAATCACGCAGGAAACAGGCGCGCAGGAAGAGTTCGCCGCCCGGTCCGAAAGCGGTGCCGGGAGCAAGGCCGACGCCTGTCTTGTCGACGATATCAAGCGCTGCCCTGCGGCTATCGGCGACGCCGTCGATCTTCAGGAAGGCGTAGATCGCGCCGTCCGGTTTCAGTGTCTCGACGCGGTTGGTGGCGACAAGCGCATCGCAGAGAATATCGCGGGAGCGGGCCGCCTTGGCGATATTGGCAGCGACGAAATCGTCGCCTTGATCAAGGGCTGCAACGGCGCCCTTCTGCATGAACTGAGCCACGCCCGATGTAGAATACTGGATGAGGTTTTCGAGCACCTGACCCATTTCAGGGGGTGCTACGATCCAGCCGACGCGCCAGCCGGTCATCGACCAGTTCTTCGAGAAGGAATTGACGAAGATGATCTTGTCGCCCTCGTCCATCACATCGAGGAAAGAGGGCGCTCGGCCACCGGCAAAGGAGTAGCGGGCGTAGATTTCGTCTGCCAGGATCCAGAGGTCGTGCTTGCGGGCAAGCGCCAGGATATCGCCAAGATCCTGCTTCGTTGCCGTCCAGCCCGTCGGGTTCGACGGCGTGTTGATGAAGATGCCCTTGGTCTTCGGGGTGATCGCGGTTTCGATGCGGTCAAGATCGACCGCCCATTTGCCGCCTTCAAACTGCAGCTCGACACTGAGCGAGCGCGCACCTGCTATCTCCAGGGCGGCGGCGATATTCGGCCAGGAAGGCGAGAGGTAAACCAGCTCGTCGCCCGGCGAGGTCAGCGCCTGCACGGCGATCTGGATCGCCTGCATGCCGGAGCCGGTAACGTAGAAATGCTCGACCGGAAGCCGGATTCCGAAATGTCTGTCGTAATAATCGGAAAGTGCCTGGCGAAGCTCCGGAATGCCGCGCTGCCAGGTGTAGAAGGTCTCGCCGGCAGCAAGCGCATCCATTGCCGCCCTGCTGATGAAATCAGGCGTCGGCAGATCGCCCTCACCCACCCAGAGCGGCAGCAGGCCTTCGCGGCCACGGGCATAATTGACGAGTTCGACGATCCCGCTTTCGGGCGCCGCCAGGGCGCGCGGGCTGAGGCTGCTGACGATCGACATGCAAATCTCCGGTTTCCGCCTTCATAGCGGATTTGCGCCGGCAAATCCCATGACATCCAGTGATGGCATATCGATTTTGGTGATGAATGAGCCCGGCCGAAGCGGAGGGGCTCCAGCCGGATCAAGCCGTCGGGCGCGTGGCGAGAAGATCGCGGATTTCCGTCAGAAGCTGAACGTCTGCCGCCGGCGCTGGCAGCTCTTCCGGTGCAGCCTTTTCCTGGCGCTCGACCTGGGCACGCAGGGTGTTCACGCCCTTGACCATCAGAAAGATGATCCAGGCGAGAATGAGAAAGTTGATGAGCACGGTGAGGAAGCTGCCATAGGCAAACACCGCTCCCTGCTCGCGGGCGGCGGCGAGCGACTGCGCGTTGACGGCCGACGAGAGTGGGAGGAAGTAATTCGAAAAATCGAAGCCGCCGAAAATGGCGCCGACGATCGGCATAATAAGGTCATCCACCAAAGATTTGACGATGCCACCGAAGGCGCCGCCGATGATGACGCCGACTGCAAGATCCATGACATTGCCGCGGGCGATAAAGGCCTTGAACTCATTGAGCATCGGATCCGTCTCCCTTCGATCCATTTCAAAGACATGCAATGGAATTTATTAGCTACATCTTCATTGCAATTAATCAATCGGCAATCGCAATTATTCAGCAATACCTCTCCCGCGGTCTTTGACTTAAGGCCTAGACGGCCAGGAATTTTCAAAGCGTCTGAAATGACTTAAGCTGACCCACGTTGCGGGAGGTCCGGCGGGTTTTCCGCCGGCGGAGGGTCAATGCTTCCAGGCTGGGTCATATTCGCGTCTGCCTTCGGCTATCTGCTCCTGCTTTTCGCCGTGGCAAGCTATGGCGACCGCAAGAACCGCGGCCAGGGCACCCTCGGCCCGGGCACGCTGGGCGGATGGCCGGTTGTCTATGCGCTGAGCCTTGCGATCTACTGCACCTCCTGGACCTATTTCGGCAGCGTCGGGCTTGCCGCGCAGCGCGGGTTGGAATTTGCCGGCATCTATATCGGCCCCATCCTGGTCTTCACGCTCGGCATGCCGTTGCTTCGCCGCATCATCGAGCTCGCCAAGGCGGAGAAGCTCACCTCCGTTGCCGATTTCGTCGCCGCGCGTTACGGCAAGAACCCGACGGTCGCAACGATCGTCGCGCTGATCTCGCTGATCGGCGCCATTCCTTATATCGCGCTGCAACTCAAGGCGATCTCGAGCACCGTCAGCGCCATGGTCAATCCGTCCGATTACGGCATCGGCAGCGGCAATCTCTATTTCCTCGACCTGCCGCTCCTCGCGACGCTGGTGCTTGCCTGCTTTGCCATCATGTTCGGCACGCGGCATACGGATGCCACAGAGCACCAGGATGGCCTCATCCTCGCTGTCTCGATGGAATCCGTGGTCAAGCTCGTCGCCTTCCTGACGGCCGGCGTCTGCGTCATCTGGTTTCTGTTCGACGGCCCGACCGATCTCTGGCGCAAGACCGTCGACAATGAGCTGGTCATGTCGGCGCTCAGCTACCACACGCCGATCAGCCGCTGGATCACCCTGATCATCTTGTCGGCCTTTGCGATCATCCTGCTGCCGCGGCAATTCCACGTGACGGTTGTCGAGAACCGGACGCCGAAACAGCTGAAACTCGCGGGTTTCCTGTTTCCCACCTATCTCATCGCCATCAATCTCTTCGTGCTGCCGGTGGCGATCGGCGGGCTCTTGACCTTCGGCGGCGCCGGCAATGCCGATTTCTACATGTTGTCGCTGCCGCTTGCCGGCCAGATGCCCGTCATTTCGCTGATCATCTTCATCGGCGGCTTCTCCGCCGCAACGGCGATGGTCATCGTCGATTCCGTCGCACTGTCGATCATGGTGTCGAACGATATCGTCATGCCGATCTTCCTCCGGCGCAAACTCGCCGGCCGCGCCAGCCTGCGCGACAATTTCGCCAAGACACTACTCAACATCCGCCGCAGCGCCATCTTCGCCGTGCTGCTGTTCGGCTACGCCTATTACCGCTCGACCGACAGCACCGCCGGCCTTGCCTCGATCGGCCTTCTTTCCTTCGCCGCGATCGCGCAAATCGCCCCAGCGATGTTCGGCGGGCTGATCTGGCGGCGGGCGAATGCGCGCGGCGCGATCCTCGGGCTGACCTCCGGCTTCGTCATTTGGATCTACCTGCTGTTCCTGCCCTCGCTCGGCGGCCCAGATTATTCCTATGTGGCGAGCGCCGTGCTCGGCTTCATCTTTCCCGGGACCACGCTGTTTACGGCCCCCGACGCCGATCCGCTGGTCAATGCGACGGCGATGAGCCTGCTCGTCAACAGCGCCTTCTTCGTCGTCGGCTCGCTCACCCGCAACGCCAAGCCGCTGGAGCGCATTCAGGCCGGCATCTTCGTCAAGCGGCATTCGCGCTCGCAATTTGCCACGCGCGGCTGGAAGACCCGCATCAGCGTCGGCGATCTCAAGGCGGCGATCTCGCGCTATCTCGGCGAAGAGCGCATGCAGCGCTCGTTGACGACTTACGAACAAGGCTCCGGCCGCAAGCTGGAGGACGAGCAGCCGGCCGACATGGCACTCATCCATTTCAGCGAACAGCTGCTCGGCAGCGCCATCGGCTCGTCCTCGGCCCGGCTCGTGCTGTCATTGATCCTGCAGAAGATCGAGGATGCCTCTTCCGACACCGCATGGCTGCTCGACCAGGCGAGCGAGGCGCTGCAATATAACCAGGACATGCTGCAGACGGCGCTTTCGCAGATGGACCAGGGCATTGCCGTCTTCGACAGTTCCAACCGGCTGACGATCTGGAACCGGCGTTTCCGGCAATTGCTGGATCTTCCGGAAAGTGCCGGCCAGGTCGGTTTTCCCTTGTCCGATATCGTCACCACGCTCATCCAGCGCGGCGACATCGCGCCCGGCGATCTCAGCCAGACGGTGCGGCATTTCCTGACGCTCGACAAACCTTTCGCGCTGGTGCTCGGCGGCGGCGAGCGGATCATCGAGGTGCGCTCCAACGCCATGCCGGACAAGGGCATCGTCGCCACCTTCACCGACATCACCCAGCGCGTGAACGCCGACCAGGCGCTGAAACAGGCGAATGAAACGCTGGAGCAGCGCGTCGCCGAACGCACGGCCGAGCTTACCCGGGTCAACCGCGAACTCGGCGAGGCGCGCGCCGCCGCCGACGAGGCGAACATCGGCAAGACGCGCTTTTTCGCCGCCGCCGGCCACGATATCCTGCAGCCGCTCAATGCCGCCAGGCTCTATTCCTCGGCATTGGTCGAGCGCATGGCGCAATCCGAGAACAGTCCGATCGTGCGCAACATCGATTCCGCGCTGGAATCGGTCGAGACCATTCTCGGCGCGGTGCTCGATATATCCAGGCTCGATACCGGCGCCATGCGGCCGCGGCTCGCCTCCGTCGCGCTCTCCGACCTGCTGGAGCGTATCCAGACCGATTTCGCGCCGATCGCCCGTGAAAAACAGCTGAAGCTGGTGATCATGCCGACGTCGCTGAGGGTCCGCTCCGACCCCAATCTTCTGCGCCGGCTGGTGCAGAACCTCGTTTCCAACGCCATCAAATACACGATCACCGGCAAGGTGCTGGTCGGCGCGCGGCGGCGGGGCAACCAGGTGATCATCCAGGTGATCGATTCAGGCATCGGCATTCCGCCATCGAAATTCCGCACGGTGTTCAAGGAATTCGCGCGGCTGGACGAAGGTGCCAAAACCGCCTCCGGCCTCGGGCTCGGCCTGTCGATCGTCGACCGCATCGCCCGCGTACTCAACCATCCGGTCGAGCTGCAGTCGACGCATGGCAAGGGCACGGAATTCCGCATCGCCATGCCGCTCGACGTCTCACGCCCGGCCGCGGCGGCAGCAGCGGTTGCGCCCGCCGACCGTCCCGGCCAGCCGCTGAGCGGGTTGAAGATCCTCTGCATCGATAACGAGCCGAAGATCCTCGAAGGCATGCGGCTCCTGATCAGCGGCTGGGGCTGCGAAGTGGAGGCGCTGGATTGCCTCGCCGACGTCACCGCCGTCGATGGCCAGGAGGGACCGCCTGATATCGTCATCGCCGATTATCATCTCGGCGACGGCACCGGCATTGCCGCGATCCTGCATCTGCGCCGCCAGTTCGGCGCCGATATCCCCGCTTTGCTGATCACGGCCGACCGCACGCCGGAGGTGCGCAGCGAGGCCGAGCGATACGGCATCGCCGTTCAGCACAAGCCGGTGCGGCCGGCGGCGCTACGCGCCTATATCACCCAGATTTCCGGCCTCAAGCGCGCCGCCGCAGAGTAAGAGGCAGCTTACAGCGCCGCGTCCATGACTCGGGCGACGAGATCGCGCACGCGCGCTGCATCCGGTACGTCGCCGAACAGGATGCGGTACATGATCGGCGCCACCACCTCGTCCATGACGCGGTCGACATCCGGAAAGGCCTCGCTGCGGGCCTTCGCTCTCTCGGCGATGAGACCGATCTGCTGGCGGGTATATTCGGCGCATTTACAGGCATTTGCGCCCGCCTGCGCCGCCAGCACGTCGCGGATCATTTCGCGGCCCGGGCCGGAGGACATTTCCTCGG
>NZ_JACCEY010000021.1:0-53821 GCF_013591995.1 Rhizobium sp. WYCCWR 11146 | reverse complement strand
CTGCCGGCATCGATCGGCTGCATATCCGGCCGCAGCCGATCGACGGCGACATCGGCGAGAAGCTCCTGCAGGTCGCCCCAGCGGCGATAGATGGTCGACGGCGTCACCCCCGCCTTGCCGGCAATCAGCGGGATCGTCACGTCGGCGCGGCTCATCTCGGCCATCAGCTCACGGACCGCCTTGTGCACCGATGCCTGAACCCGGGCGCTTCTGCCGCCCGGACGGAGATTCTCTTTCACTGTCATGCGCGCAACCCGACTTTCTCTCCTTGGCACCGATGGTTCAAAATCTTTGACAGACCTATTAACGCAAATAATTTGCTTTTATAAAGCAGTTGCTCTACCTAAGCTAACGCAACAGCTTAGCTTTAAGGGGCTTATATATGTTCGCCGCAGCCAAATCCACCGAGAATTCGCCGCGCCCCTGGATCGGCTTTCATGCGCTGACGCTCGCGACCTTCTTCGGCGCCTCCGCGGCGCCGACGCCGCTCTACCGGATCTATCAGGAAAGTTTTTCCGTCTCGCCGGTGCTGATCACGGTGATCTTCGCGGTCTACGCCTTCGCGCTGCTGGCGGCGCTGCTGATCGCCGGTTCCATCTCGGATCATCTCGGCCGCAAGCCGGTGATCTTTTTCGCCCTCGTGCTCGAAATCGCCGCCATGGGCCTCTTCGTCGTCGCGAGCGGTCCCGGCTGGCTGATTGCAGCACGGATCGTGCAGGGACTGGCAACGGGAATCGCTGGCGCCTCGATCGGAGCGGCGCTCGTCGATGTCGACCGGGCAAAGGGCCAGATCGTCAACTCGATCGCGCCGCTTTGCGGCATGGCGGTGGGTGCCGTCGGCACCAGCGCCTTGATCCAATATGGCCCCTTCCCGATGCATCTGATCTATGCACTGCTGCTCATCGCCTTCACGCTGCAGGCGGCCGCCATCTGGCTGACAGGCGAGACCGGCGGCACGCGGCCGGGCGCGCTCGGCTCGCTGATACCGCGGGTCACCATTCCCAAGCAGGTGAAGCGGCCGCTCTCGCTGGTGACGCCGATCAACATCGCCAACTGGACGCTTGCCGGGTTCTATCTCTCGCTGGTCCCATCCTTGGTCGCCAGCACGACCGGCAGCCGGGCGCCGCTGACGGGTGGGGCCGTCGTCACTGCGCTGATGGTGAGCGGAGCAATCGCCGTCTATCTCAGGCGCAGCAAGACGGCCTCGGCCAATCTCACTTTCGGCGTGTCGGCCAAGACGCTCGGCATCCTGACCGTCGTTGCCGGCGTGCATCTTGCCAGTGTGCCGCTGTTGCTCGTTGGCACAGTTTTTACCGGCGTCGGTTTCGGCACCAATTTCCTCGGTTCGATCGGCACCATCATGCCGCTTGCCAAGGCGGACGAGCGGGCCGGGCTGCTATCGGCCTTCTACGTCCAGAGCTACCTCGCCTTCAGCCTGCCGGCGATCCTGGCCGGGTTCCTAGCGAAATCGGCCGGTTACGCATTGACGACCGATATCTATGCGACGGCGATCCTGCTTTTGATGGGCGTCGGATTGATGAGCATTCGCGCCGACCGGCGCAAGATCGCGGGGAGTGCTGCCTGACAGTCTTCACGGTTTGAGATCGAGCAACGCCCGGCCGCTGCCGTCCATGGCGAAGGGCACCGAGGCGTGCTGGTGGGCAACCAGCCATCGGCCATCCTGCTTGACGAGGCCAAGCGTCTGGCGGAACCAGAGATCGACGGCGGCGCCATCGGTCTTGGTCCCGGTCATGCGCGTGAGGCCGCTCCAGAAAGCGACATCCTCGCCAACCATCAATCTGGCATCGCGCACCTCGCCGCCGATCGGGCCTTCCCAGGTATCGAACCAGGCCTGTAGACCCGCTTCGTCCTGGCCGTGGTATACGAGCGGCGGCGCCAGCGAAAATTCGATCTCATCCTCGGTCTCGTAGGAAAGCGCATCCTTGGCGTTCTTTTCGCCCAGCGCCTTGGCGCGCATCATCAGCATGGCGATGATCGCCTCTTCCTCGATCCTGGCATTCGCTTCGTCTTTCACGATCGTTCTCCTTTTCCGTTATGGACAGAGGACGAAGGGGAGGACGAGGATCCGACATAGACATCTGCGCAATTCCGGACGCAAAACCGCTGCGCACTTTTGCTGGAATTGCCCTAGAGATAACGCGTCACCGCCGGTTCGTTCCACCAGGCATCGTGCCTGCCGTCGGAGTAACGGACCGGCAGTGCCGCCAGTTCCTCAGGGGTAATATCGTCGAGGCAGGCGATGTTGATCGAGACATAGGCGCCGCCGATCGCTTCGACATAACCGTCGCCATAGGCCGGCACACCGCAGGTGCGGCAGAAGCGGTGATGACCACTCATGGTGTTGAACTGATAGTCGGACGTTTCGGCCTGGTCGCACATCAGCCGGAAATCCTCCGGCTTGACGTTGGCGCCCCAATAGCGGCGCTTGGCGCAGATCGAACAATTGCAGCGGCCGGTGCCCTCCTCGAGGTCCATGTCCACCTCGTAGTGCACTTTGCCGCAATGGCAGCTTCCCTTGTAGGTTTTCTTCATGGCGCTCTCCTCCTTCGGCGTTGCCTTCAGTATCCACATATGACAATATGTTGTCATTATGAATGAGATACAAAATCGACAATATGTTGTCAAACAAAATCGACCGGAGCGGACGATGGAGGGGGATGCCTTTTCCGCTTTCGCAATCACTGCCCTTCGCCTCGCGGGCCATTTGACGGCGGCGGGCGACCGGCTGACAAAACCGGCGGGACAGACGAGCGCGCGCTGGCAGGTGTTGGCGGCGGCACGACGCGGCGGCATGTCGGTGGCGCAGATCGCCCGCGCGCTCGGCCTCGCCCGCCAGGGTGTGCAGCGGCTGGCCGACGTGCTGGAAAGCGAAGGGCTGATCGCCTATGCCGACAACCCGCAGCACCAGCGGGCCAAGCTGGTACGACTGACGGAAGAAGGGGCGGCGCGGCTGGGTGTCATCGAGATCGCGCAAGCTGGGTGGGCGGACGGGCTCGGCGCCGCGTTTACGTCAGCGGAACTCGATGCGGCGCGGGCGGTGATGGCGCGGGTCATGGAGATGCTGGAGGGTAGCGAGGCGGCAGGCGGTTGAGCGGCTTGTTGTCGTTAGCGACGCACTCGGCTTGGCGAAACGAACGATTCTCTAAGGTCATGCCGTGGCCGCCCCCCCCTCTGCCCTGCCGGGCCGGGGGTCGAGCCACGCGTCTCGACCCGTCCTTCGGACCCCCCACAGGTGGGGAGATCACAAGTGGCTTGAACTTCGTATCCATCTATCGTTTCGTCGTACTGGACGCCGATTGTTTGGGGAAGCCAGTGAGCCCAGCCAATCTCCCCACCTGTGGGGGAGATGCCCGGCAGGGCAGAGGGGGGCTTACACGGCAAAACCTATGTGCCAAGGCGATGCCGGCTACTCCGCCAATTGGGCAAAACATCAGCCGGCCAGACACAAAAAAAGGCCGGGTTAACCCGACCTTCCCTGCTATCTCAACGAACCGTGCCAGTACATCCGTGGTCACGATCCGGAGATGATATTTAGAGCCTTGAAGGCTCAGGCCGCCTGGAGGCGATCTGCCGACATCTTGCCGGACTTGTTGTCGCGGACGAGCTCGTAAGACAGCTTCTGGCCATCCTTGAGATCGCGCATGCCAGCGCGTTCAACGGCGGAGATGTGGACGAAAACGTCGGCTGCGCCGTCATCCGGCTGAATGAAGCCGAAGCCCTTGGTTGCGTTGAACCACTTTACGGTACCAGTGCTCATGACGATATCCTTTTCGAATCGTTCATAGAAGAATGCAGCTCGGATAAATGCCAAGCGGCGATGAAAACCGATTTTGGAGGAAGTTCGCCAGGAACGACACGAGGCCGTTTCAAAGTTCATCTAGCAAGATCGATGCGCGGATATGTAATCGGAAATTGTGTCCGTGACAAGGCCGCAGCTACGGAAATCGGTGACGTTTCAGACACCGCGGACGGGTCTTTGCCTGCCGCGCTGCGCCGAAAACCGAGGGCGAGATTTTTTGCAGAAGCTGAAATACCGTCTATTCGGCCTGCGTCAACCTGGTGATCGCCTTGCCGAGGCGGGCGACCCGCACTTCCGGGGTCGTTGCCTTCAGGAGCGGCAGGACGATTGCATATTGGCCGGTCTTGTCGAGCCGCGCAAAGGCAGCGCCGGCGGCAGCGTTCTCAGCGAGCGCCGCCGCCAGATCGTCCGGCAGGCCGGCATCGCGTTGCGGAGCGTAGGCGACAGCCCATCGTCCGTCGGCTTTGGCGGCAGCGACTTCGGCAAGGCCCGCGGGCCGCATGCGCCCGGTTTCTGCAAGTGCTGCGACACGATCGACATTGAGCTTGGACCACGGACTTTTGGCGCGCCGGGGCGAATAACGCTGCAGGTAGCAATGCGCGTCAAACCCCTTGCGCTGGCTGTCAATCCAGCCGTAACAGAGCGCCACATCCAGCGCCTCGTCGATGGTGATGAGAGTTCGTTTCGGATTTTTCTTACCGATCTTCAGCCAGGCGCCGGTCGATGCCGCATGATGCACGCAGAGCCAGGATTCCCACTCCATCGGATCGGCGAAGGCGAGGATGTCGGTGGATGGTTGCATGGGCGGTCCGGTCCGGGTGACAGCGAAGCGTGTGTTGCTTGCGGTTCAGATTACCGTCGTCACCCTGTCCCATTCAACATTTGAAATCCGGCAAGAGCGGCATAGCTTAAAAGGCGGCCTAAGCCGCCTTCCCCACTTTCGCATAGGGGTCGAACCGACCGTAAAACGTCTCGCCCTTGGCGGCCATGTCCTTCAGCAGCGGCGTCGGCTTGAAGTGACTTCCGTAAGTATTAGCTAACGTTTCAGCCAGTTCCACGAAAGCCTTTGCGCCCATCCCGTCGATATAGCTCAGCGCCCCGCCGGTATAGGGCGCGAAGCCGAATCCGAGGATCGAGCCGACATCCGCTTCGCGCGGATCGGTGACGATGCCTTCCTCGACCGTGCGGGCGGCTTCCAGCGCGATGGTGACGAGAAAACGTTGCTTCAGGACGTTGACGTCGACCTCGTCCGCCTGCTTCTGCGGGTAGAGGGTCTTGAGGTCGGGCCAGAGGGACTTCTTCGCCGGTTTCGGCGGATAGTCATAGAAACCCTTGGAATTTTTGCGGCCGAAGCGGCCCTCCTTTTCCACCATGCGGGAGATGAGCTCCATATGCCTGGGGTCGATGGCTTTTTCGCCGAGATCGGCGACCGTCGCCTTGAGGATCTTCAGCGAGAGGTCGATGGCGACCTCGTCGTTGAGCGCCAGCGGACCAACCGGCATGCCGGCCATCTTGGCGGCGTTCTCGATCATCGCAGGCGGCACGCCCTCGATCAGCATGTCGTAGCTTTCCGACATGTAGCGCAGCACGCAGCGATTGACGAAGAAGCCGCGGGTGTCGTTGACGACGATCGGCGTCTTCTTGATGGCTGCGACATAATCAAGAGCGACGGCCAGCGCCCTGTCGCCGGTGTCGCTTCCGAGGATCACCTCGGTCAGCATCATCTTCTCGACAGGCGAGAAGAAATGGATGCCGATGAAATCGGCAGGGCGTTTCGAATTCTTGGCGAGACCCGAGATCGGCAGGGTCGAGGTATTGGAGGCGAAGATCGCGCCTTCCGGCAGCACGGCTTCGACCGCCTCGATGACCGCTTTCTTCACCTCTCGGTCCTCGAACACCGCCTCGATGACGAGATCGGCATTGGTGAGGTCGGCATAGTCGGCCGAGGGTGTGATGCGGGAGAGCAATGCGGCTGCCTCACCCTGCGTAAGGCGCCCCTTACCGACAGAATCCTTGACCAGGCCTTCGGAGACGGTCTTGCCCTTGGTCGCCGCTTCGATGTCGCGGTCGATCAGCGTCACCGGTATACCCGCGGCAGCGGTGACATAAGCGATCGAGGCGCCCATGAAGCCGGCGCCGACGACGCCTATATGTTTCAGCTCGGTCTTGGCGTGACCTGCCGGGCGGCGGGCGCCCTTGCCGAGCTCCTGCATGGAGATGAACAGCGAACGGATCATCGAGAAGGCTTCGCGGGTCTGCAGCACCTCGGTGAAATAACGCTGCTCGATCTTCAGGCCGGTGTCGAACGGCACCTGCAGGCCTTCATAGACGCATTTCAGGATGGCAAGCGCTGCCGGATAATTGCCCGATGTTTCCCTGCGCAGGATTGCCGGGGCTGCCGGCCAGAGCTGGGCGGAGGCCGGCGTCCAGATGCCGCCGCCAGGCGCCTTGAAGCCCTTCTCGTCCCAGGGGGCAACCGGCTTCAGGCCATCCTTGATCATCTGCTTGGCGGCCGGGATCAGCTGATCGGGCTCGACCACCTGATGCACGAGGTTCATCGCCTTGGCGCGGGAGCCGGTCAGTGACTGGCCAGTGGTCATCATCTGCAGCGCATCCTGGGCGTTAGCCAACCGCGGCACACGCTGCGTGCCGCCGGCGCCGGGGAAGATGCCGACCTTCACTTCGGGCAGCGCGATCTTGACGCTCTTGGCATTGGAGGCGACACGGCCGTGGCAGGCAAGCGACAGTTCGAAAGCGCCGCCCATGCAGGTGCCGTTGATGGCGGAAACCCAGGGCTTGCCCGATGTTTCGAGCTTGCGGAACAGGCCACTCATGCGGCCGACCAGACCGAAGAGGTTCTGCACGGCCGTTTGCGGGCTCTTTGCCTTCTCCTCCTGATAGGAGCTGAACATCGACTTGATCATCGACAGATCGGCGCCGCCGGAGAAGGAAGACTTGCCCGAGGTGAAGACGACACCCTTGATGGCGGCATCGGCGGTCGTGGCATCGATGATGGCGTCGAGCTCGGCCATCACCTCCGCGGTGAAGACGTTCATCGATTTGCCCGGCATGTCCCAGGTGACGAGAGCGATGCCGTCAGCGTCGGTTTCGAGCGTGAAATTGGTGTAGGTCATTGGGTTTCCTCCCCGATCAGGCCGGCAAATGGCTGCGCTGCGCGTCTAAGGTCTTCGTCTTTTCGGTGACGACATCGCCGGTATGCTTGGTCTGCGACGGCTCGAAGAGCACGATCCAGCATTCCTCCTCAGCCACCGGATTATGCTCGACACCCTTCGGCACGACATGAAAATCACCGGCCTTGAGATGCACATGCGGGCGGTCGCGATATTCGATGGTAAGCGCCCCCTTCCAGATCAGGAAGAGCTCGTCCTCGTCGCGGTGCGAATGCCAGGCGAGCTGGCCCTGGACCTTGGCGAGCTTGACGCTCTGGCCGTTGAGATCGGCGATGACGCGGGGCGACCAGTGCTCGCTGAGCTCGGCATATTCGGTTTCGATCGTGCCGGTGTTAAAGCCCATCGTCAGACCCTTTCAATAACCGTTGCCGTGCCCATGCCGGCGCCGATGCAGAGCGTCACCAGCGCGGTGTTGAGGTCGCGGCGTTCAAGTTCGTCGAGCACCGTGCCGAGGATCATCGCGCCGGTGGCGCCGAGCGGATGGCCCATGGCGATGGCGCCGCCATTGACGTTGATCCTGTCATGGTCGATGTCGAAGGCCTGCATGTAGCGCAGCACCACGGCAGCGAAGGCCTCGTTGAGTTCGAAGAGGTCGATGTCGGACAGGCTCATGCCTGTCCGCTTCAACAGTTTCTCGGTGACGTCGACAGGCCCGGTCAGCATCAGGGCCGGATCGGAGCCGATATTGGCGAAAGCCTTGATGCGGGCGCGCGGCTTTTTCCCCATGCTCTCACCACCGGCCTTGGAGCCGAGCAGGACGACGCTGGCGCCATCGACGATGCCGGAGGAATTGCCGGCATGATGGACATAGTTGATGCGCTCGATCTCCGGATGGGCCTGAATGCCGACGGCCTCGAAGCCGCCCATCTCGCCGGGCATCTGGAAGGATGGATTGAGGGAGGCGAGCGCCTGCATATCGGTGCCGGGGCGCATATGCTCGTCCTTATCAAGGATCGTCAGGCCGTTCTGGTCCTTGACCGGGACGACCGACTTGTCGAACCAGCCGTTTTCCCAGGCATGGGCGGCACGCTTCTGGCTCTCGACCGCGTAAGCATCGACATCCGTTCTGCTGAAGCCATATTTGGTGGCGATCAGATCAGCCGAGACGCCCTGCGGCATGAAATAGGCCGGGAAATTTACCGAAGGATCCATGAACCAGGCGCCGCCGGACATGCCGAGACCGACGCGGGACATGCTTTCGACGCCGCCGGCGATGACGATATCGTCGGCCCCTTGCGCGATCTTGCCGGCGCCGAAATTGACCGCATCGAGACCGGAGGCGCAGAAGCGGGAGATCTGCATGCCGGGCGCCTTGGTGGAGTAACCGGCTTCGAAGGCGGCAGCCTTGGGGATGACGGCGCCGGCATCCATGACCGGATCGACGCAGCCCATGATGATGTCGTCGACCGTTTGCGTATCGAGCCCGTTGCGGTCGCGGATCGCCTCCAGCGTCTTTGCCGCGAGGCGGACGGAAGGCACCTCATGCAAGGCCCCGTCCTTCTTGCCGCGGCCGCGCGGCGTACGCACGTGGTCGTAAATGAAAACCTCGGTCATTGTCTCATCTCCCTGGCGGCAATCTATCTTGCCTCAAATCTTGGCGGGAGGAGAAAAGACCCCTCCCCAACCCTCCCCACAAGGGGGAGGGAGAACCGTCTCAAAACGCTTCGGCGGCCAGTTCCATCATCGTGTCGGCGCCGGCTTCGATGCGGGCCTTGCGAAGTGCGGTTTCCGGCATCAGGCGTTCCATGAAGAAGCGGGCGGTGATCAGCTTGTTCTTCAGGTAATCCTCGCGAGCCGCATCGCCTGATGCAAGCCCATCCTCGGCGGCTTTGGCCATCTTTGCCCACATATAGCCGAGAATGACGAGGCCAAAGAGGTGCATGTAGTCGGTCGAGCCGGCGCCGGCATTGTCGGGCTTGGCCATGGCGTTCTGCATGAACCACATGGTCGCGCCCTGGGCGTCGTTCAAGCCCTTCTTCAGATGCTTGGTGAAGAAGGAGAGCTTTTCGTTGCTGCGGTTCTCCTCGCAGAAATCACCGATCTCCTTGAAGAGGGCCATGGCGGCGCGGCCGCCGTTCAGCGCCAGCTTGCGGCCGACGAGATCGAGCGCCTGAATGCCGTTGGCGCCTTCATAGATCATGGCGATGCGGGCATCGCGCACATACTGGCTCATGCCGTGCTCTTCAATATAGCCGTGGCCGCCGAAGACCTGCTGGGCCATGACGGCATGATCGAAGCCCTTGTCGGTCATCACGCCCTTGAGAATCGGGGTGACGAGGCCAAGAATATCGTCGGCCGTCTGGCGCTCCTTCTCGTCGCTAGCGCGGTGGGCGATATCAGACTTGAGCGCGGTCCATAGCAGGAAGGCGCGGCCGGCCTCGTTGAAAGCGCGGATGGTCATCAGCGTGCGGCGAATATCCGGATGGACGATGATCGGATCGGCCTTCTTGTCCGGCGCCTTGGGGCCGGACAGCGAGCGGCCCTGGATGCGGTCGCGGGCATAGCTGGCGGCGTTCTGATAGGCGATCTCGGAAATGGCGATGCCCTGCAGGCCGACCATCAGGCGGGCCTCGTTCATCATCACGAACATGGCGTTGAGGCCGCGGTTTTCGGCGCCGATCAGGAAGCCGGTCGCCTCGTCGTAATTCATCACGCAGGTGGCGTTGGCGTGGATGCCCATCTTGTGCTCGATCGCGCCGCAGGAGACAGCGTTGCGGGCGCCGACCGCGCCGTCCTTGCCGACGAGGAATTTCGGGACGATGAAGAGCGAGATGCCCTTGGTGCCCTCGGGCGCACCCTCGATGCGGGCCAGCACCAGATGGATGATATTGTCGGTCAGGTCGTGCTCGCCGGCGGAGATGAAGATCTTCTGGCCGGAGATCTTGTAGCTGCCATCAGCCTGCGGCACCGCCTTGGTGCGCAGCATGCCGAGATCGGTGCCGCAATGCGGCTCGGTGAGGTTCATGGTGCCGGACCACGTGCCGTCCACCATCTTCGGCAGATAGGTGGCCTTCTGCTCGTCGGAGCCATGGACGAGAAGTGCTGCGATCGCACCCTGCGTCAGGCCCGGATACATCATCAGCGACATGTTGGCGGCCGAGGTATATTCGCCGACGGCGGTATGCAGCGTATAGGGGAGCCCCTGCCCGCCGAATTCCTCCGGCACAGCAAGGCCGATCCAGCCACCTTCGCGATAGGCTTTATACGCTTCTTTGAAACCCTTCGGCGTCGAGACGCTCGCATCGTCGTGGCGCGTGCAGCCTTCCTG
Source organism: Rhizobium sp. WYCCWR 11146 (assembly GCF_013591995.1). Classification (NCBI taxonomy): domain Bacteria; kingdom Pseudomonadati; phylum Pseudomonadota; class Alphaproteobacteria; order Hyphomicrobiales; family Rhizobiaceae; genus Rhizobium; species Rhizobium sp. WYCCWR 11146. The sequence continues at coordinate 43,542 of NZ_JACCEY010000021.1, read as the reverse complement.
GTCGCCGGAATAGTTCAGCGGAAAGAGAGCTTCCTCTGCAACCCTTCCGGCCTCGCCGAGGATCGCTTCGATCATATCGGGGGTCGCATCGGCAAAACCCGGCAGATTGTTATAGCGTTCGAGACCCAGCACGTCGTTGAGGACGAAAAGCGTATCGTTCACCGGGGCCTTGTAGACTGGCATCTCTCAAATTCCTCCCATTCGACTGACCGGATCGCGCCGGCCTTGGGCACTGTCTTACAAAATATTGACGTTTGCGTAAACGTCAAATTCTGCGCTTGTGTCGTCTTTTCTTGAAAAAATTCGAGGGCACGAATCCGCGAGCCATGAAGTACTGAGAGGAGCAGACGCCATCTCATCTTCCTTGTCCATCACGGAACGGAGTCGCGGCCGGGCAGTGGCGCAAGTCGTTCGGACTTCCTAAGTCTTTGGGACGATTCATCGAGGAAGACATCATGACCGATTTTCCCTATGAGAGTGCGCTGATCGTCGGCGCGGGCTCCGGCATCAGCGCATCGCTTGCCCGGCAATTGTCGGCGCAGGGCGTCAAGGTCGGGCTTGCCGCCCGTAATATTGAAAAGCTCCGGGCATTGGTCGAGGAGACCGGTGCCAGTACCTTTACAACAGATGTCTCGCAACCTGCGAGCGTCGCAGCGCTTTTCGAAGAGGCTACCGCCGCAATCGGCGGACCTGACGTGGTGATCTTCAATGCCAGCGCCCGTCAGCGTGGCCCGCTCGCCGAACTCGATGCCGGCGAGGTCGAGAAGGCGATCGCGACCACCGCTTTCGGCGGCTTCCTGGTGGTGCAGCAGGCAGCGCGGCGGATGATCCCGCGCGGCCGCGGCGCCATCCTGATCACCGGCGCGTCGGCAAGCGTGAAGGGTTTTGCCCAATCGGCCCCCTTCGCGATGGGCAAGTTCGCGTTGCGCGGCCTTGCCCAGAGTGCCGCCCGCGAACTCGGGCCGATGGGCATCCATGTCGCGCATTTCGTCATCGACGGCGCGGTGCGCTCGCAGATCCGGCCGGACCGGGTGGAGAAGCCGGATGGCACGCTGCTGCCGGATGCGATCGCCCAGACCTATATCGATGTGCTTCGCCAGCACCGCAGCGCATGGTCGCTGGAGGTGGAAGTCCGGCCCTGGACGGAGAGCTTCTAAGTCTCCCTCTCTGGCCGCGGCCTGCCGCCGCAGGGGAAGCAACTTTCACGACACTCTCAGACAGGTTAGGCTTTGCCGTCAAGGCAAGCTGGGAGGATACCGATGCCGCGTCTGGACCATGTCACCATCGAGACCCGCGATGCGCGTCAGATGATCGGCTTCCTGGAAGCTGTGCTCGGCGTCAGGGAGGGCTATCGGCCGCCCTTCGCCACGCCCGGCCACTGGCTCTATCTGGACGAACGGCCGGTCATCCATCTCAGCCTGACGTCGCGCAGCAGCGATTATCCACCGGGCATCTTCAACCATGTCGCCTTCAGCCTTTACGAATTCGGCCCGGCGCTGGAACGCATCAAGGCGGGCGGCTATCGCTACGAATATTACGATATTCCCGACACCGATCTCGGTCAGGTCTTCGTCTACGGCCCCGAGGGCGTGAAAATCGAGCTGCAGTATCCGCGTCCGGCCTGATCCGCGAGCGGCCCTCCGATCTGACGAATTGAACGGCAATTGCCATCAAAAACGGCGTTTGGAACACAAACGTTAAAAAATTCCCATCGGCATTAACGGCTTGTTTACCACGTTTCGTGAAAGGTGCGGATTGAGCAGTAGCGATCCGCATTCCTTTCCCCCGTCTCGCGTTCCTAAGGATGCCGCTACATCGTTCAGCTTGAGGAAAGTCTAATTGACTATCGTCTTATGAATGGTGCGCTCAGGCCCGCGTAAAGCGGGCAGCAGACGAAAAGCCAACGATCGAGCTCTGACGAGGGGTCGAGCAGTCGAAGCGAGCAAGAAGATGAACGGATCGCGATCAAATCCTTCCCGACAGTCCGACAGGACCTCGCTCGATGCGCTGAACCGCACGATCGAAGGGCTGGAGGCGCGCATCGAAGGGCTGATGGGCAGCGGGCGCGAACAGCGGCCGCGCACGGCAACGGCCGAGCGCGATCCTTATGCCGCTTCCCATGCTCCCCGGCCCGCAAAGGCCCCGCTCGAGCCGCGGCCGGATCCGCTCGCCGAAATTCGTCAACGCCAGCGCGCGCTTGAAGCCGGCCGCGAGCGGCCTTACGCACGCGAGCAGGCTCCGCAGCTTCGCGAACCCACGCCACGCGTCGCCGCCCCGGCGCCGGCCTTGCGCACCGGCGACGACACGATGACGGAGATCGCCCAGGCGCTCGTCAATCTGCGACAGGACCTGAAGCGCGACATTTCCGAGGGCGTGACCCGCGAAATGAACGCGCTGCGCTCCGAGCTGCGCGACATCAAGACTAATGCCGGAGACGGCCGTTTCGCCGACGACATGCGCGCCGATATGGGCCGCCTTGCCCAGAGCATCACCCAGCTGACCGGCCGCTCCGCCGCGCCGGAGGCCACGGGCCTTCGCGAGGATTTCGAAGAGCTGCGCTCGCTAATGGACGGGCTGGCGCGCGAGGATTCGCTGCGCCATATGGAAAACCGCTGGGACGGTTTCGAACACCGGCTTGCGGCGCTCGATACAGAGGGGCTGCAGGAAGAGCTCGTTTCGCTCGCCTATCGGCTCGACGACATCAAGCGCCATATCGGCGGCATGGGTGAAAGCCCGGCCGTTCGGGCGCTGGAAGACAAGCTGATCTCGATCGCCACGGCGATGGAGCATTTCGGCAATATGATCCAGCCGCACGACCGGGTCATGTCCGAGCAGTTCGCCGCCATGGACATGCGGCTCGACGAGATCAGCCGGGCGATCGCGGCAAGCGGGCGCACGGCCACGGCGAATGATCCTGGCCTGATGCAGCGGCTGGAAAGCCGGCTTGCGGCGCTCGCCGACCAGATCGACCTGATGAGCCATGATGCGGCCAGCCGCGTGAACCCGGCCGACGAGCTGGCGATCCGGCTGGAGGCGCTGACGGGACGCGTCGAGGAGCTGACGAAGGCGGAAGCGACGTCACGGCTCGACGAACGGCTGGAACATCTATCCTATCTATTGGAACGCACGCAGGAGACGGCACCGCAAGCCGACCTCACCGGCACGCTTTCCGACATTTCCCGCAAGATCGACGCGCTTGAGAACGGCGCCGTCAACGACGTGCTGGCGCAGCGGCTTGACCATCTCGCCCGGCGCATCGACGAGATGGCCCATCAGCAGCAGGCGCCGGCGCCCGCCGCTGTAGCCGACGACAGCGCCTTCCTGCGTCTCGAAGGACGGCTGAGCGACATCGCCGCCCGGCTGGAGGAGAGCACATCGGCAGCGCCGACCGATCCGCGGGCGCTGAAGAACCTCGAAGACCAGATCGCCAATCTTTCGGCGCTGATGAGCGCGCCGCGCGAGAGCGCTGTAATACCCCCCGAACTCGACCAGCGCATGGGCGCGATCGAAGATTACATGGCGACGAGCGACGAATATATCATCGAGGCGGCACGCCAGGCGGCAGAGGCCGTTGTCGAAGCCTATTCGCGCCATGGCGGCCCGCAGGGTGTCATGCCCGCCGCCGACATGTCGGCGCTGACGGCGCTGGCCGAGGATCTGCGCCACCTCGAGGATCTCAGCCGCGACAGCGAGGAACGCACGCACAAGACTTTCCAGGCGCTGCACGAGACGCTGGTGCATATCGCCGACCGCCTCGACGGCATGGAAGATCGCGGCCGGCCGCTTGCCCAGATGCCGGTCGCCGAGGTCGATTTCGATGTCGATCCCTATGCGCTGATGGTGGCCGAAGCCGAGATGAACAAGACGCCGGCCGCTGCCCCGGCGGCAAAGGCTTCTCCTGTTATCCGCACGGCCGAGGTTGCAGCCGAAGCTGCCGTGCCTGCGCAAGCCACCGCCATGAGCGGAACGAGCGCGATCGCCATCGAAGCCGCGACCAGGACGACGGAAGCTGCGACATCGGCAGGGACACAGGTGCCGGCAAAGGCCAGCCTGCTCGCCAGCCTCGGCAAGCGGCTGATGCCCGGCAAGAAGGCCGAGAGCCGGACGACCGAACGGCCGATGATCGACCCCGCGCCGTCGATCGATCCCACCGATGTGGTGCCGACGGATGCGGCAAACGAACTGCTCGAGCCGGGCTCGGGCGCACCTGATGTGAAGAAGATCCTTGAACGGGTTCGCGCCAGCCAGAGCGCGGCGCGCGGCAAACCTGCCGGCGAAACCGATCGCGCCGATTATATCGCTGCTGCGCGCCGTGCGGCGCAGGCGGCCGCGATGGAGGTGGATGCCAATCCGAAGCAGGCAGCCGGCAAGGCCGAGAAGAAGGGCGCGAATGCCGACAAGGCCGGCAAGGCTTCTGCCAAGACGGGCAAGACCAGCGCCTTTTCGCGCTACCGGCGGCCGATCCTGCTGGCGGTCGGTGCCGTGCTGCTCGCCATCATGGCCTTTCCGCTTGCTCGAACGCTGACAAGCGGCGAGCGCGCGCCGCAGCCGCCAGCAGAAGTCTCGGCGCTGACCGGCGCGGAAAACCCGTCGCCGGCCTTGCCTGACGCGACACCTGCCCAGCCGGATGCCGCCGCTCTCGGAACGACCGCTCCGGCAGCGGATGCTATGCCGCCCGCTGCCGAACAGGCGCAGCCGGAGGCAACCCCGCCTGACGCCGGCGAGCATCTGACCGACGTGGCGCCGCTTGACGGCGAAGGGGCAGCGACCCTTGCCCCTCCCGGTCCGTCGGGCGCGGCACAGGAGACATCGGGCTTCGTTCCGGCACCTGCACCGCAGGCTGCCATCACCATTCCCGACACCGTCCAGCCGAAATCGCTTGCCGATGCGGCGAGCGGCGGGGATGCGTTGGCGCTGTTTGAGATCGGCGCGCGTTATTCGGATGGCCGCAACGGCATGACGGTCGATCAGAAGCAGGCCGCAGGCTGGTACCAGCTTTCAGCCGACAAGGGCTTTGCGCCGGCCGAATACCGGCTCGGCAGCATGTACGAGAAGGGCAACGGCGTCGAACGCGACATCGCCAAGGCGAAGGGTTTTTACGAGCAGGCGGCAAACCAGGGCAATGCCAGCGCCATGCACAATCTCGCCGTGCTCTACGCTTCCGGCGCCCTCGGCCAACAGGATTATGCGACGGCCGCCTCGTGGTTCACCAAGGCTGCGAACCTCGGCATCACCGACAGCCAGTTCAACCTGGCAATCCTCTGCGCACGCGGCAACGGCGTTCCGGCGGATCTCGAAGAGTCCTACAAGTGGTTTGCGATCGCCGCCAAGGGCGGCGACAAGGATGCGGCACAGAAGCGCGACGAAGTGGCCAAAGCCATGAAACCCGACCAGCTCGAACGGGCGCGCACCAAGGCCGATCTCTGGAAGGCGGAGCCGGTCGACCACCGCACGAACGCCATCGACATCCCCGACGAATGGGCGGGAACCGGCGCGAAGACGGCGAGCGTCGACATGAAAAAGGCGATCCGCAACATCCAGGCGATTCTCAACAATAACGGCTTCGACGCCGGCGTGCCGGACGGCGAAATGGGCGCGAAGACCGTGACCGCGATCAAAAACTTCCAGAAGTCGGTCGGGCAGGAGCCGGACGGCAAGGTGACCGATGCAACCGTGAAGGCGCTGCTCGAACGCAACAAGCAGGGCAGCAAGGCAATCTGAGGCCCGCGTCGCATCGACGCGGGATCGTCTGGACTCTCTGTTCCGGCGATGAAAAACGCCTGGCGGCACTATGCCGCAAGGCTTTTTCCAATTTTGCCGTCGTCTGTCACAAAACCTGAAAAAAGCCGGATTATGCCCGGACATATCGATCCGCACATTCGGCGAATCCTCTGCCACCGATCTCTCCGTCAATCTCTATGGCTAATCACGGGGCCGATCGAAAGCCTCTGGCAACGATTTCACAGTATGGTGCGCATTCGAACGGGGACGTGACAAGAAACCGCCCGGCAGGAGCGGTCATCATTCGGGGTCGGCTGTGACAATCTATCTGCCCATCGCAGAATTGTCGGTGAACATCTTCATCATTCTCGGCATGGGGGCGGCCGTCGGATTCCTGTCTGGAATGTTCGGCGTCGGCGGCGGTTTTCTCATCACGCCGCTGTTGATCTTCTACAACATTCCCCCCGTCGTCGCCGTCGCGACCGGCGCCAACCAGGTTGTGGCGTCGTCGATATCGGGCGCGATCACGCATTTCCGGCGAGGCTCGCTCGACGTCAAGCTCGGCACGGTGCTGCTGGTCGGCGGCCTTGCGGGTGCGACGGTCGGCATCTGGATCTTCTCTTTACTGCGCGCCATCGGCCAGCTCGATCTCATCATCTCGCTGATGTATGTCATCTTCCTCGGCACCGTCGGTGGACTGATGCTGCTCGAAAGCGTCAATGCCATGCGGCGGGCAGCGCGCAACGAGCCGCCCGCACCGCGCAAGCCCGGCCACCAGCACTGGGTGCACAAGCTGCCGCTGAAGGTGCGCTTCAAGAAATCGAAGATCTTTCTCAGCGTCATTCCAATCGTCGCGCTCGGCTTTGCGATCGGCATCCTCACCTCGATCATGGGTGTCGGCGGCGGCTTCATCATGGTGCCGGCGATGATCTACCTGCTGCGTATCCCGACCAATGTCGTCGTCGGCACCTCGCTGTTCCAGATCATCTTCGTGACCGCCTATACGACGATCGTACAGGCGGCGACGAACTTTTCCGTCGACATCGTGCTCGCCTTCATCCTGATGGTGGCGGGTGTCATCGGGGCACAATACGGCGTGCGCGTCGGCCAAAAACTGCGCGGCGAACAGCTGCGCGCCCTGCTCGGCCTGCTGGTGCTCGCCGTCGGTGTGCGTCTTGCGATCGCTCTGGTGGTGACGCCGGCCGACGTTTATTCGGTGGTGATGGGAGCGGGCAATTGATGCGCCTGGCTGCGGCTGTCATCGCATTGCTTTGCCTGCTGCCGGCCTCTGTCGGAGCGCAGTGGCTGCCGGGGCAAGCAACGGAAGCGGTGCGTGAAGGGCTGGAAATCGGCACGTCGACCAGCGAAATCGCCATCACCTCGGATTTCCACGGCGCGGATCTGACCATCTTCGGGGCGCTCTCGAATACCGATCAGCTGCTGCTCGCCATCGGCCAATATGACGTCGTCGTGGTGCTGGAGGGCCCGCGCGAGGATGCGACAGTGCGCAGGAAGGAACGCGTCTTCGGCATCTGGGTGAACACCCGCTCGATGACCTTCGAAGCGGTGCCGCATTCCTATTCGATGTCGAGTTCGCGCATGATCGACGATCTGACGACACCGCTCGAGCTGACCGATCAGGGGATCGGCATCGACCACATTCCGCTGACTCCGGTCGGCTTCGTCGGCGACGGCAGCAATCTCGGCGAGTTCCGCGACGCCTTCCGGCGACTGCAGCAGGGTGGCGGGCTCTACGACCGCAACCCGAGCGGCGTGCGGTTCGTTTCCTCCAACCTCTTCAAGGCGAGCCTGCGCTTGCCGGCAAACATTCCGAACGGCGTGCACACCGTGCGCGCCTATCTGTTCAAGAGCGGGCTTTTCGTGACCGAGAAATCGCTGCCGCTGCGGGTCATCAAGACCGGCATCGAGCAGACGATCACCGATGCGGCGCATGATCAGCCGATCCTCTACGGCTTTGCTGCCGTGCTGCTCGCCGTGATCACCGGCTGGGGTGCCAGCCTGATCTTCCGCAAGGACTGATCCACAGCCAAGGCGCTCAGAATTTCTTCCCGAAAATAGGCTCGGCAAGGCGCTGAGCACGAAGGCCTGCGGGAGCAGCTGCTTGCCCTGAATGTCGTGCTCCAAAAAACCGCTTGCATTTCGCTATCAGTCGGCCTAACTTTCAACCAGTTGTTAAACGCAACCAGTTTTGATGGATGGCAATTCAGAAGGAGGATGGAAATGAGAAAGCTTGTTGTCTGGAACCTGATGACGCTCGATGGTTATTTCGAAGGCACGAAGCCATGGGATATCGACTTCCACAATTTCGCCTGGGGGCCTGAGCTGCAGCGCTATGCCGAACAGTTCGGCAGGGAGAGCGATCTGCTGGTCTTCGGCCGCAAGACCTATGAGGGCATGGCCTCCTACTGGCCGACCGCCGAGGGCGAAGGTGAGATCAAAGCCTATATGAACGGCATCGCCAAGATCGCCGTGTCGCGGACGATGAGCGAGCCCGGCTGGAACAATGCGCGCGTCGTCAGCGATCCGATCCCCGAATTGACGCGGCTGAAACAGGAGGACGGCAAGATGATCTTGATCTTCGGCAGCGCCGAGCTTGCCGACAGCCTGCTGAAAGCCGGCCTTATCGACGAAATCAGGGTTTGCCTGGTGCCGGTGATACTCGGCGGCGGCAATCCGCTTTTTAAACCGGCAGAGAGCCAGGTGCCGCTGAAGCTCATCGAATCCTCGACGACGGAAGGCGGCGCGATGATCCTGCGCTACGAACCCGTCAAAGCGTAGTGGATGGGATGCCGTCCCGATGGTTAGGCCAGGGTATCGATCCCTGGCCGCACAAGGAGGCAGCCGGGGAAGTTCGCATTCGGCTAAAAACCGGTTTTTAACATTTACGAGTTAGTAATCTCTCGGAAACGAGAGGTTTTGTCATGCGTACTCGTATCGTTCTGACGGCCGTAGGTCTCGCGCTGCTTGCCGGCTGCGCGACGGCGCCGAAGCAGACGAGGAACATCTGTGCCGTCTTCGACGAGCGCGACGGGCTCTTCTCCAGCTGGCAGAGCGCCGCCGAACGAACGGAGAAGAAATACGGCGTGCCCGTGCCGATCCTGATGGCGACGATGTATACCGAATCCGGCTTCCAGCCCTATGCGCGGCCGCCGCGCACCAAGCTGTTCGGCTTCATTCCCTGGACTCGTCCGTCGACAGCCTACGGCTATTCGCAGGCGCTCGACGGGACCTGGGATCACTACCAGTCGCAGACAGGGAACTGGACCGCGCGGCGGGCGAACTTCGCCGACGCGATCGATTTCATCGGCTGGTATCACTACCAGAACAGCGTGGAGACCGGCATTCCGCTGAACGATGCCTATAATCTCTATCTCGCCTATTATTCCGGTCCGACAGGATACAAACGCGGCGACTGGCGCTCGAACGGGCAATTGCAGCAGACGGCGCAGAAGTTTGCGCGGATGGCAGGGACGTATCAGCGGCAGCTGCAGGAGTGCGATTGAGGGTATTGAAGGGCGTGCCGTGTGGTACCCCCCTCTGCCCTGCCGGGCATCTCCCCCACAGGTGGGGAGATTGGCTGGGCTCACTGGCTTCCCCAAACAACTAGCGTCACAGCCCGGTGAAACCTTGGAGGGACGCGAAGGTTTGGCCACTTGTGATCTCCCCACCTGTGGGGGAGATGCCCGGCAGGGCAGAGGGGGGCGACCACGGCACGCCGTCCAAATATGGAGGGCACTACCCCCTCAAGTTCCCATATCTGACCGAATAAATCCGATCGCGCCCCAGCAGATGCGCCACCAGCAAAGCCTTGTCGAACAGGCCCTTCATCGCCTGATGGCCGAGATCCAGACCGCCGCTCATGACACCGAAGGCCGGCATCAGCAGGCGGGCGCCGTCGGTGGCAAAGCACGGGCGGCGTACGGATTTTTCGCGGCGGCGCACCGTCGCCGACGGGTGCAGGTGGCCGGCGATTTCGCCGCTCTGCAAGCCGTTCTTCGGCTCATGCCGGAAGGTCAGGCCGGCATAATGCATCTCGTCAGCGGAAGTGCCTGGCAGATCGACGATGCCATCCGGATCATGGTTGCCATTGATCCAGATCCATTCGCGGCCGCGGGCCATCTCGACGATCAGGGCGCGAAAATTCTCCGGCAGGTGCTTGGAACCGATGCGATCGTGGAAATTATCGCCGAGCGAGATGACGAGCTTCGGATCATAACGCGAGATGACGGCGGCAAGGACGGTCAGCGTTGCCAGCGTATCGTAAGGCGGCAGCATCATGCCGCGGCGGGCGAAGGCTGCGCCCTTTTCCAGATGCAGGTCGGAGACGACGAGCAGGCCGGCATCGGGCAGATAGAGGGCGCCGAGCGGATCGCAGACGGCGGCAATGCCATGGACCGATGTCTCGATGCCCGGCATCGCGGCCAGTCCTGATATGTCGCGCGCCAGCGCCAGGCGGTTCATCACGGTCGTCATTCCTAAATCGTCATCAGGGCCTAAATCGTCGTCAGGCCCTAAATCGTCGGGCCTTAATTCTCATCAGGTCCAATTCTCGTCAAGCGAGCGCTTCGGCGATCAGATCGTCCGCCGCTTCGGCGAGCAGCGCATCATGGGCCTCGCCCGGCACCGCCTCGCGTCCGATTTCCAGCATCACCGGCACGGCGAGCGGGGAAATATGGTCGAGGGCGCGGTGGGTGATGTGGCCTCTGATTCGTCTCAGCATATCGCCAAGACGGCCAATATCCAAAAGTCCCGTCGCTGCATCCTGCCGTGTCGCCTGCAGGAGGATGTGATCCGGTTCGTGGCTGCGCAGCACGTCGTAGATCAAGTCGGCGGAGACGGTTATCTGGCGGCCGCTCTTTTCCTTGCCCGGATGGCGGCGTTCGATCAAGCCTGCAATCACGGCGCAATTGCGGAAGGTGCGCTTCAACAGGAAGGATTCGTCCAGCCAGGCTTCGAGATCGTCGCCGAGCATGTCCTCGTCGAAGAGGTCGGAGAGGTTGAGCCGGCCATTGCGGATCATCAGCCCCATATCCTCGAGGCCCCAGATGGCCAGCGAATAATCGGTGGCGACGAAACCGAGGGGCTTGGCGCCTATCCGCTCCAGCCGGCGGGTGAGCAGCATGCCGAGCGTCTGGTGGGCGAGACGGCCTTCGAAGGGATAGGCGACCATATAGGCGCGACTGCCGCGCGGGAAGGTTTCGATCAGGAACTCGTCGCGCTTCGGCAGCATCGACTTGTCGTTCTGCAGCGACAGCCAGTCGCGCACCTGATCCGGCAGGCGGCGCCAGCGATCGGGATCGGCGATCATCGCCCGCACCTGCTCGGCGAGATAGGTCGACAGCGGAAACTTGCCGCCATTATAGGAGGGGATCTTCGGATCGAGCGAAAAGGCCTGCGAGGCCAGGCACTCATTTTCACGGATGCCCTCGAAACGCAGCACCTTGCCGGAGAAGACGAAAGTATCGCCCGGCGACAACTGCTCGAGGAAATATTCCTCGACCTTCCCCAGTGTGGCGCCGCCGCGGCCGATCCTGCCGCCCTCGCCGCGCTTGACCATGCGGATATTCAGCATCGGGCTTTCGACGATGGTGCCGAGGTTGAGGCGATATTGCTGGGCGACCGCCGGATTGGAGACGCGCCAGCGGCCTTCCGCAGTCTTACGTATACGGGCGTAACGCTCATAGGTGCGAAGCGCATAACCGCCGGTCGCGACGAAATCGACGATGCGCTCGTAGGTCTCCCAGCTCAGATCGGCATAGGGCGAGGCGCTGATGATTTCATCGTAGAGTTCCAGCATGTCGAAGGGTTCGGCGCAGGCCATGCCGAGCACATGCTGGGCGAGCACGTCGAGCGCGCCGCGGCCGACCGGTGGGGTATCCTGCGCGCCGATATAATTGGCGTCAAGGGCGGCCTGGCACTCCATGACCTCGAAACGGTTGGCCGGCACGAGGATCGCCTTCGAGGGCTCGTCCATGCGGTGGTTGGCGCGGCCGATGCGCTGGGCAAGACGCGAGGCGCCCTTCGGCGCGCCGACATGGATGACGAGATCGACATCGCCCCAGTCGATGCCGAGATCGAGGGTGGAGGTGGCAACGACGGCGCGCAGCCGGTTTTCGGCCATCGCCGCCTCGACCTTGCGGCGCTGGGCAACATCGAGCGAGCCGTGATGGAGGGCGATCGGCAGGTTGTCGTCATTGATCGTCCAGAGCGCGTGGAAAAGCATTTCGGCCTGGCTGCGGGTGTTGACGAAGAGTAGCGTCGTGCGATGTTCGACGAGCTTGTTGTAGACATCGGGAATGGCATATCGGGCGGAATGGCCGGCCCAGGGAATGCGCTCTTCGGTCGACAGGATCGATATATCGGGTTTGGCGCCGCCTTCGACGACCACCAGGCCGGCATGGTGCTCTTTGCCCTCTTCCTGGCCGACCAGCCATTTCTGCAGATCCATCGGCTCGGCGACGGTAGCCGACAGGCCGATGGTCCTGAGGCCGGGGGCAAGGCGGCGGAGACGCGCTAGGCCGAGCGAAAGCATATGGCCGCGCTTGGAGGTGACCAGCGAATGCAGCTCGTCGAGGACAATATATTTCAGGTCCTTGAAGAAGCGCTCGGCCTCCCGGTTCGCCAGTAGCAGGGCGACCTGTTCCGGCGTCGTCAGCAGAATATCTGGCGGGTTGAGCTTCTGGCGCTGGCGCTTGGCGTTCGGCGTATCGCCGGTGCGGTTTTCGACGGTGACCGGCAGGCCCATCTCCTCGACCGGCTTCATCAGGTTGCGCTCGATATCGATGGCAAGCGCCTTCAGTGGAGAAACATAGAGTGTATGGATGCCGGTGAAGGCCGAGCCCGGCGGGATCTTGCCGCGGCGGGTGAGATCGGTGAGCGAGGGCAGGAAACCGGCGAGCGTCTTGCCGGCTCCGGTCGGCGCAATCAGCAGCGTGCTTTCGCCGGCCTCGGCGCGGGCAAGCAGTTCCAACTGATGGGCGCGCGGCCGCCAGCCCTTTTCCGCAAACCAGCGGGTAAAGGCGGCGGGAAGCAGGGTACGGGCTTCGGAATCGATCTGGTCCACGCCCTGAAAGTAGTCAAACGCCGGGGAAAAAGAAGAGCGGCGGCTTTTCACATGGCGATATAGCGGTCCTTGCGGTGGTTGATGGCAATCGTGAGGTTGAGAACAATCGCACCAAGCACGGAGCAGGCGATGATGAAGGGGCTGGCGACGAAGAAGGAGAGCGCCAGGATGATGCCGTCGAAGCCGAGCTGGACGAAGCCGGCGCGCCAGCCGAAGCGATCCTGGATATAGAGGGCGAGAATGCCGATGCCGCCGAGGCTGGCGCGGTGGCGGAAGAGCGCCAGCATGCCGGCGCCGATGACAAGGCCGCCGAAGAGCGCACCGGCGAAAGGATCGACACGCGCCATGCTGATGAAGCCCGGGACGAATTCGGACAGGACCGAGGTCAGCGCAATGGCGGCGAAAGTCTTGATGGTGAAGGCGGCACCCAAACGGCGGAAGGCTAGATAATAGAAGGGCAGGTTTACGACGAAGAAGCAGAGGCCGAAGCTGAAGCCCGTCGCATAATGGGCGAGGAAGGCCATGCCAGCCGTACCGCCGGCAAGCAGCCCCGCGCCGGAGAGAAGCGTTACGCCGAGCACAGCGAGCATGCTGCCGGCGACGATGCCCTGGGCGTCGTCGAAGAGCGAGTGACGATCGGCGCTGGAATTCAGAAGGCCAGCAAAACCGTTGGATGCCATGTTGTTCCCCTGTCGGCGTTTCCGTCTTCTATCCGCGGTCAGGATAAAGGCAAGTGGCAGCAGCGAGGACACCTCTTGACAGCTGGCATAATCGTGGATACTTTTTATCCACGAATTGAGGAGGCCAGATGCATGAAGATGGGCGATGGGGTCGAGCAGGCCATTCACAGCGTTGCGATGCTTTCCGGCCTCTCCGAAGGCGGCGTGCTTTCGGCGGCCGCGCTGGCGGAATTCCACGGCGTTTCGACAAGCTATCTGCTGAAGCATCTGCAGGCGCTGTCGGGCGCCGGCATCCTCGATACCGTACCGGGGCCGAAGGGCGGATATCGGCTGGCAAAAGCACCGAAGGAGATTTCGCTGCTCGACATCGTGCTCGCGGTCGAGGGGTCTGCACCGGCGTTCCGCTGCGCCGAAATCCGCCAGCGCGGACCGAACCCGGTCTCCGATCGCTTGTTCGCCCAGCCCTGCACCATCAACGCGGCGATGCTGAAAGCCGAACGGGTCTATCGCGCCGAACTCGCCAAGACGAGCCTGGCCGATATCGGCATCGAACTTGCCGCCGTCGACGACGGATCGATCGCAGCTAGAGGCTGCGCCTTCCTTGAAATCCATGAACGCAAGACGGCTCGTTGAGCCATGACAAAGGAGAAAGAGCATGCAACCACGTTTCAACTTCGCCAAAGCCGCTCCCGATGCCTACAAGGCAGTCGCCGCACTCGAGCAATATGTCCAGTCCTCCGGGCTGGAGCGCCGCTTCATCCACCTGATCAAGCTGCGCGCTTCACAGATCAACGGCTGCGCCTATTGCGTCGACATGCATGTGAAGGAAGCCCGCCATGATGGGCTCTCCGAACAATGGATCAACCTGATGTGCGTCTGGCGGGAATCGCCGGTCTATGATGGCCGCGAACGGGCGCTGCTCGGCTGGGTGGATTCGGTGACCAATATCGCCAAAACAGGCGCCCCGGACGCCGACTACGAGACGCTGAAGGCGCATTTTTCCGAAGAAGAAATGACGAAGATTACGGTGGCGATCGGCGCCATCAACATCTGGAACCGGCTTGCCGTCGGCTTTCGCTCACAGCATCCGCTCGATGCGGCGCAGAAGGCAGCGTGATCGAAATCTGCTTACAGGGAAATCATCCTGGCAACCGACCCGAAAATCTCGGGTCGGTCGAATATCGGGTCACTCGTGATCCCTGGTGGCCCGTACGGCAACGGCGTCAAACCGATTGCCCGAGAGGTCGATGCTGTTGAATAGGTCGCGGACGACTTTCGCAATTTCTTCCGCGGAAGCGCCCTTGGCATATTCTTCCTGCATACGGCGTCTGACAAGTTTTTCCAAATCTGACATAGTTCACCTCATCAAATCCGGCGCGAGAAGAGTTTGGCGCCGCGACCGATCACAGGCAAGTTACGTTTTATTTAGAATGGCTTACTGATTGGTAATGTTAGAGCATGTCGCGCAAAAGTGTGCGGCGGTTTTGCGATAACGACATGCTTAAAACTAAAGCGCGATGTAGCGATCAGCGCGGTGATTGATGGCGACGAAGAGGTTGAGGACGACGGCACCGAGCACCGAATAGAAGACGACGGGCGGCGTGGTGACGAAGAAGGCGGCGGCGAGCACGCACATGTCGATGGCAAGCTGGACGAGGCCGGCACGGATGCCGAAACGCTCCTGCAGGTAGATGCCGAGAATGCCGACGCCGCCGAGGCTGGCGCGGTGGCGATAGAGCGCCAGCAGGCCGAAGCCGAGCAGCAGGCCGCCGAGAAGGGCCGCCCAGGCCGGATGAATGCTCGAAATGGACAGGAAGCGCGACTGCACATCGGCAATCACCGAGGTCAGGCCGATGGCGATGAAGGTCTTGATGGTGAAGGCCATGCCGAGGCGCTTCCAGGAGAGATAGAAGAACGGCAGGTTGAGCAGGAAGAAGGCAAGGCCGAAATTGACGCCGAAGGCATAATGCAGGAGGAAAGCGACGCCGGCGGTGCTGCCGGTTAGAAGGCCGGCGCTGGCGAGCACATAGAGGCCGAGTGCGGCAACGAGGCTGCCGGAGAATATGCCCTGCACGTCTTCGACCGGGGTGTGGCGCGTCGCAGTCGTATTCCAAAAGCCAAGGGCATTGATGAGCTGTGTCATGTCGCCAGTCTCCACGGCAGACGAGTTCAAGAACGCGCCTGGAAAGGCCGGGCGCGACGGAATTTTGGATCATGAAAGGAGCCCGAGCGCCTCGGCGTAATATTGCCGGGCTCTCTGCCGATGCGGTGCAGTATCGGGTTTTTCGGTGTTCCGATCAAGTGAAATAGGTAAGCAATGCTGACCTATTAAAACATCGCAAGAAATGTTCGCTCACGCAGGCTTCTGCGCAAGGAACAGAATGCCGGACACCGGTTTTCCGCCATCTTTGCGAATGACCGATTTGACGATCTTGAGGATTTGGAAGCCGTGACGGGCAAGAAGCATCCTGACATAGGATTCCGAATGGGCGTAACGCAGCGAGGGGGCGAGATGGAAGCCCTCGCCCTCCCCCGCATCCTCGACGGAGAAGGCGATATCGGCGCATGGTGCAGCGAGTTCTCCGACGATGGCAAAGACGCTTTCGAGATTGCCGAGATACATCAGCACATCGGCTGCCGTCACCAGATCGGCGCGATGGCGCGCCGCATCTGCAAAGAGGCCGGAGAGATCGGGCGCGAGCGAGAGATCGGCCTGGGCGAGACTGTCATAGACATGTTTCTCGGCGGCCTTTGCCAGCATGTTCTGGGAGAGATCGAAGCCTTCGAGGCGGCCGACACGGCCGCGGATTTCAGGGCCGAGCAGGCCGGTGCCGCAGCCGAGATCGACGGCCAGTTCGTAGCGCCTGCCGGTGGAGGCGACGAGCGCTGCGAGCTTCTGTGGGACGTTGTAGTCGAGCTTTTCGACAAGGGCTGATTCGAAACGGTCGGCATAGTCGTCGAAGAGGCGCTCGACATAGCGGCTCGGCGGTTGGTCGGGCATGGCCGCGCCGCCGAGAAGGGCGAGCTTGAGGGTTGCACCGAAAATATCATCGGGATCGAGGGCAAGCGTCCTGCGATAGGCCTCGATCGCGGCCTCGCCCCTGCCCGCCTTTTCGCAATAGGTGGCGAGGCGATACCAGCCGGCGGCCCAGGCAGGCACGAGCTCGAGGGCCTGTTCCATCAGCTCGGCGGCCGCTTCCGGCTCGTCGCCTTCTTCGAGCATCCTGGCATAATCGGCGCGGCGGTCGGCGATGACATCGCCAGAGGAAAGCTGGTGGGGTAGCATCAATGGGCCTGTCAAATCTTTCTTTTACGCATGTCGTTGCCGCAAAACCGCTGCACACTTTTGCGCGACATGCGTCGGCCCGCATCTGGCGGCGGCCACAAAAAAACTCAAGTCCTATTTCAGAGGCGAAGCGGCCAATTCCGGAAAGGGCTTGCGGGCGCCGCGCCGCGACCTTATTCCAAGGGCAAACAGGAGATGGCTTATGTCCGATCAGGCGAACAGGTTCCTCGGCGATTCAATCGGCCGCACATTGATAAAGCTTATCGTGGTGTCGCTGATCGTCGGTTTCGTCATGACCGTCTTCGGCCTGACGCCGTGGGGCATCATCTACGGCATACGCGATTTCATTCTGGAGATCTGGTACCGCGGCTTCTCGGCCCTCGGGCGCGTCGGCGACTATCTGATCCTCGGCGCGACGATCGTCATCCCGCTCTTCATCATCCTTCGTCTTTTCAGCTACCGCCGGTAACATGACATCCATCGATCTTTCCAGGCGCGGCCTGCTGCGCCTTTCCGGACTTGCGCTCGCCGCCGGCATCGCCGGCTGCACCACGACCCCGCGGATGGCCAGCACGCCTTCCGACGGCGAGGACGAGACGGCGAGCGTGTTGCCGCTCGTCAACCAGCTCAGGGCCAAAAACGGCCTGCCGCCGCTTGCCGTCGATCCGGCGGCGAGCACTGCCGCCTTGTTCCAGGCGAAACGCATGGCGAGCGCCGGCAAGATGGCGCATCTGATGGGGATGACCGACAGTTTCGGCGCGCGGGTCAAGGCGAGCGGTGTGCGGCTGCCGGCGGCGGAAAACATCGCCTCCGGCCAGCAGAGCGTCGATGCCGTGGTGACGGCCTGGATCAACTCGCCGCATCATCTGGAAAACATGCTCGGACGTTATGGCGGCCTCGGCGTCGCGGTCGCCCATAATACATCTTCCAGGAACCTGCCTTATTGGGCCATGGTGCTTTCCAGCTGAGGTGATTCCGCCTGCAGCAGTTCAAGTGATGCAGCGTCTGTTGCGCGTCTGAAACGACGCAAGGCGCTGCCGCGACGAGGCCGGCATGGATACACGCAGCAATCATAACGCGCTTGCATTCGACGTGACGCACCTGATGGTGCTGTCGATCGCCATTCCGATGACGCTCGGCTTCATGACGACGCCGCTGCTCGGGCTGACGAACACCGCCGTCGTCGGCCGCATGGGCAATGCGGAAGCGCTGGCCGGGCTGGCGATCGGCGCGATGCTCTTCGATCTGATCCTCGGCAGCTTCAACTTCCTGCGCGCCTCGACGACCGGGCTGACGGCGCAGGCCTATGGCCGTCACGACCAGCACGAGCAGCAGGCGGTCTTTTCCCGAGCGATGATTTCGGCACTCGGCTGCGGACTGGCGCTGCTCTGTCTTTCGCCGCTGCTGATGGCGGCGGGGTTGAGGCTGATGGGGGCGGAAGGCGCGATCGCCGAGGCGACCAGCACCTATTTTTCCATCCGCATGCTGGCAGCACCAGCAGCACTGGCGAATTACGCCATCCTCGGCTTCGTGCTCGGGCGCGGACAGGGCAATATCGGGCTGCTGCTGCAGGCGATCATCAACGGCATCAACATCCTGCTTTCTATCTATCTCGGCCTGACGCTCGATTGGGGCGTGGCGGGGGTCGCCTGGGGAACGATGGCGGGAGAAACCGTCGGCGCGCTCGCCGGGCTTTTCATCGTGCTGCGCGGCTTCGGCAAGGCAGCCCGGCCGGCATGGTCCGAGGTCTTCTCCCGCCACCGGCTGGCCGAGCTTTTCGCGCTCAACCGCGACATCCTGATCCGTACCTTCGTGCTGATCGGCGCCTTCACCATCATGACGCGGATCGGCACCAGCTTCGGCGCGGTGACGCTGGCCGCCAATGCGGTGGTGATGAATTTCTTTCTTCTGTCCGGCTATTACCTCGACGGGCTTGCCAATGCCGCCGAACAGATCATCGGCCGGGCAATCGGCGCGCATTACCGGCCGGCCTTTGACCGCGGGCTGAAGCTCACGACCTTGTGGTCCTTCGGGCTGGCAGCGCTCGGCTCGGCCTTCTTCTTCCTCGCCGGCCCCTGGCTGATCTCGGTGCTGACGACCTCACCCGAAGTGCGGCAGGCGGCCGAAACCTATCTGCCCTGGGCAGCGATCACCGGACTGACCGGCGCGCTCGCCTTCCTGATGGACGGGGTCTTCATCGGCGCCACGTGGTCGGCCGACATGCGCAACCGCATGCTGATATCTTTTGCCGGCTATCTCCTGATGCTCGCGGTCTTCGTGCCGCTCTTCGGCAATCACGGCCTCTGGCTGGCGATGAACGCCTTCCTGCTCTTCCGCGGTTTCTTCCTGGCGATGCTGGTGCGGTCGCGGGCCGATCAGACTTTTCGCGCTGCCCAATAATCCAGCCGGGTGTCGCGCAAGTCGCGGATCGAGGCGGCCTTTTCGCGGTCCAGGAGTTTCGACAGGCCGCGGACGATATCGCCGGCCAGACCAGGGCCTTCATAGACCATGCAGGAATAAAGCTGGACGAGATCGGCGCCCGCCCTGATCTTCTCCAGCGCGGTCTCGGCCGAGGAGATGCCACCGACGCCGATGATCGGCAGATCAGGGCCGACGCGCTTGCGTATCCTGGCGAGCACCGCCGTCGACTTTACGAAAAGCGGCACGCCGGAAAGGCCACCCGCCTCCTTCGCCTGGCGCTGATCCCTAAGGCCGTCGCGCGACAGCGTGGTGTTGGAGACGATCAGCCCGTCGAGCGCATGCGAAAGCGCCTCGGCTGCGATATCGTCCATGCCTTCCTCAGTCAGATCAGGCGCGATCTTCAGAAAGACCGGGATCTTCCGGCCGGATGCCGCCGCCATCTCGTCGCGCGCCGCAAGCACTGATGACAACAGCCCCACAAGGCTTTCGCGCCCCTGCAGGTCGCGCAGGCCAGGCGTGTTCGGCGAGGAGATGTTGGCGGTGAAATAGCGCGCGACGGAATAAAAGCGGCGGATGCCGACGACATAATCGGCGATGCGGTCCTCGCTATCCTTGTTGGCGCCGATATTGACGCCGATCATGCCACCGCCCCTTAGCGCGGCGAGGCGCCCGAAGGCGGCATCATGGCCTTCATTGTTGAAGCCGAGACGGTTGATGACGGCTTCATCCTCCACCAGGCGGAAGATGCGCGGGCGCGGATTGCCGGATTGCGGCTTCGGCGTCACCGTACCGATCTCGGTAAAGCCGAAACCGAGCTTCAGCAGCGCCTCCGGCACCTCAGCATTCTTGTCGTAGCCGGCGGCCATGCCGAGCGGATTTTCGAAGGTAAGGCCGGCAACGGTCTGGCGCAGGCGCGGATCAGGCGTCAGCTGGCAGGCGGGCACGAGGCCGGATTTCAAGGCGGCGATCGACATGCCGTGCGCGGTTTCCGGATCGAACAGGAAGAGACCCTTGCGGGCGAGACGCTTGAAGGGATCGATCATGGCTGCAGCTCCGGGAAGACATGGGCGCCGGCTTCGTCGAGCGGCAGCGGCGCCTCCCAGAGCATGGCGGTAAGCGGCAGATCGGCGTAGAGATGCGGGAAGAGATCGCCGCCGCGCGAGGGCTCGAAGACCAGCTTGTCGGCGAAGCCGCTGCCATCGACGGCAACCAGCAGCAGGCCGGACTGGCCGGCAAAATGCAAGGCAGCGGTCTGCTTCACCTGGTCCGCCGTCGAGAAATGGATGAAGCCATCCTGGAGATCGATGCCGGCGCCATGAAAAGTGCCGGTTTGTCTGGCCTGCTGCCAGAGCGTTTCCGTCACGATCTTGTAAAGGGTCGGTGTCAGGGTCATCATGGCCTCACGATAGGCTGTTCCTTGGTCACGAGGGCTTTGCCGGAAAGAGGCGGCGATGTCCACGCCCCGGCGCCGAAAAACGGGACCGCCACAAGCAAAATCCGGAGGATGAGACGATGAAGGTTTTGATTCTGACGTTTGGCATTTTTCTGATGCCGTTGGCCGCCGCCGCCGTCGAACCCGATGCCGGCCGCTTCCAGCTGGAGAAGAGCGGCGACCATTTCGTCCGGCTCGACCGGCAGACCGGCGCGATGTCGATCTGCCAGGATAAGGACGGCGCCCTCGTCTGCCGGATGGCGGCCGATGAGCGGGCGGCCTATGAGGACGAACTCGACCGGCTGGCAAAGCGGGTGACCGCGCTCGAACAGGGCAATGTCGCCCAGCGCGCGCTGCCGAGCGATGCCGAGGTCGACCGTTCGATCAGCATCATGGAGCGGATGATGAAGAGTTTCATGGGGATGGTGAAGGAGTTCCAGGCCGAGGAAAACACCAATCCCCTTCCGCAGAAGACCTGATCTGATATAGTCGATATGAGCAAGCCAGCGTGCAACGCGGAGGGGCGGAGGCACATGCCGGCATGATCGGGCTCTTGGGAGGGAGTTTTCGATGCAGGAACAGACCATCATCATTGCGGACGATCATCCGCTTTTCCGTGACGCGCTGCGCCAGGCGGTGATCGGCATGGAAGGCCGGCAGTCGATCGTCGAGGCCGGCGATTTCGCCGCCGCGCGCCGGGCAGCCGGCGCCCATGCAGATGCCGACCTGATGCTGCTCGATCTCGCCATGCCCGGCGTCAGCGGCTTTTCCGGCCTGATGGCTCTGCGCTCCGAATTCGCCAGCCTGCCGATCGTCATCGTCTCGGCAACCGACGATGCGACGACCATCCGCCGGGCGCTGGAACTCGGCGCTTCCGGCTTCATTTCGAAATCCTCCGGTATCGAGGATATTCGCCGCAGCATCCAGACGGTGCTTGCCGGCGACATTGCCACGCCGGAAAGCTATCGCGACGGGCAGGAGCAGGATCCCGATGTCGCCGACCTGATCCACCGCCTGCATACGCTGACGCCGCAGCAGAGCCGGGTGCTGACCATGCTCGGCGAAGGGCTACTGAACAAGCAGATCGCCTACGAACTCGGCGTCTCCGAGGCGACGATCAAGGCGCATGTCTCGGCGATCCTGTTGAAACTCGATGTCGACAGCCGGACGCAGGCCGTCATCCAGCTCGGCAAGATCAACATGGCGATGGTCGCCTGAGCGCAGCCGACTGCCCGGGCGACAGGATTTTATTCCTCCTTTATCTTTACTCCGCCAGCGCGGTCGGTTAATATTCCGCTTGGTTGAAGCGCGGCGCTTGATCAGCCGCACGGAATCGCGCGCATGCTGTCACACAACCAGATCTGGGAAGCGCTCGACAGGCTTGCCGAACGGCACGAACTGACGCCGTCCGGACTTGCGCGCCGCGCCGGCCTCGACCCGACCTCCTTCAACAAATCGAAACGGCTTTCCGCCGACGGGCGGCTGCGCTGGCCCTCGACGGAATCGATCGCCAAGGTGCTCGACGCCACGGGGGCGAGCATGGAGCAGTTTATGGCCTTCATGCGGCCGGACGCCGGCCCCTCCGAGCAGCAGGCCAGGCAGCGGGAGAACGCGTCTCAGCCGCAAGGCGGCTCCATTCCGCTGCTCGGCTTCGCCCAGGCAGGCGCCGGCGGCTTCTTCGACGATGGCGGCTTTCCGGCCGGCCAGGGCTGGGACGTGGTGGAATTTCCGGCAGCCCCATCGCAAAAGGCCGGTGTCTATGCGCTGGAGGTGCAGGGCGAGAGCATGATGCCGCTCTACCGCGACGGCGACGTGCTGATCGTCGAGCCGGGGGCGCAGGTGCGCCGCAACGACCGCGTCGTCGTGCGCACAAACGAGGGCGAGGTGATGGCCAAGGTGCTGCTGCGCCAGAGCCCGCGGTCGATCGAGCTGATGTCGCTCAATCCCGAACATCCCAACCGCACCCTCGAGCTTTCCGACATCGACTGGATCGCCCGCATCATCTGGGCCAGCCAATAGGAAGATATTCCATGCGCCCTGCCGCCTTCATCACAGGTATCACGGGGATGGCGGTGGTGGCCGGCCTGCTGCTGGCAGGGCAAGCAAGGCTTGGCGGCAACACGGCCGGGGAAGAGATGGCGTCCGCAGAGGAGACGGCGACGGCAGCGGCGGATGCTGCTCCCAAAGCCGGCGAACGTGCGACAATCTCGGACGATCGTGCCGAGATGATCGCTCGCTCAGCGGAGCCGGCGGCTCCGCCCTCTCAGGCGCCAAGCGACGGCGGGACACCCAAATCGGCCAATGCACCGCAACAAGCGGAGACGCCCGCCGGGGAAACGGCACGTCCGGCTGCGAAAAAGGCGATGGAGCTGACGCGGCCGATGGTCGAAAATGCCGGCATTCTTTCCTTTGGCGAGCGCCGGCTTCTGCTTGCCGGCATCGTGCCGACGCCGACCGACAGGATATGCGGGCCGACGGGCCGGCAATGGCCCTGCGGCATGATGGCGAAGACGGCGCTGCGCCTGCTGTTGCGCAACCGCAGCGTCAGCTGCGATCTCGAGACGGTGGAATGGAAGGAAACAGTAACGACTGCCTGCCGGCTCGGCACGGAGGATCTCGGCTTATGGCTCGCCGAAAACGGCTGGGCGGAAGCAGCAGTGGGTTCGCCGCTTATGGCTGCCGCCGAAAAGGCCAGGCAGGCAGGAAAAGGCCTCTACGGCGATGATCCGCGCCGCAAATAAACCGGCAGCCAGCGGTCGGACAGCCCGGATCGGGCCGATCCCTTGTAATGGCTGTCGCCAATTCCTAATCTCGGCTGATCGAAAAAGGAATCAGAGATGAACAAGCCGCTTTCCGCCCATGACGCGCTGATCTACGTGATGGTGATGGCATCCGCCGTCGACAGCACGATGAACGACAGGGAGATGACAAGGATCGGCCAATTGATCGGATTCCTGCCGGTTTTCCGGGATTTCGACGACGACAAGCTGATTGCGGTGGCGCGCGACTGCGCCTCGCTGCTGGCCGGACCGGAAGGCCTCGACGTCGTCCTCGAAACCGTGCGCGATACCTTGCCCGCAAAGCTCTACGACACGGCCTATGCACTGGCCGTCGAGGTGGCATCCGCCGATCTCTCGGTCAAGGCGGAAGAGTTGCGGCTGCTCAGCCTGCTGCGCGACCGGCTCGGCCTCGACAAGCTCACCTGCGCGGCGATCGAGCGCAGCGCCATTGCCCGCTTCCGCAAGGGCTGAACGCACAATTTGGACTGCAGCTTCAATAAAGCCCGTAGGGGAAATACCGCAGATAGATTTCCTGGAGGCGGCCGTTGCGCGACAGCGTGGCGAGCGCGTGGTCGATGGCTGATGTCAGCACGCTGTCTTTCTGCCGCAGCATGATCGTCATGCCCTCGCCGAGGAAATGCTCGGAAAGATAGGGGCCGTCGAACAGCGCGCAGCATTTGGCTGAGGCCGGCGAAGAGACCCAGAAGGAAAGCTGCAGCGCATCGGCAAAGGCGGCATCGACCTTGCGGTCCTTGAGCGCCGCAAGCAGGGCGTCCTTCGTATCGAACGGCTCGGCCTTGAGCGTGGGGAAAAAAGCTGCCAGCATCGCCTCGTGCACCGTCCCCCTGACGACACCGACCGGATGGCTGGCAAGCGCGGCAGCGGTCTTACCGTCGAGCGGCACGCCGAGATTGCGCACGAAGCGCGCCGGCAGCATCAGATAAGGTCTGGAGAAGAGGAATTGCCGGCGCAGCTCCGGGGTCACGGCAAAACCGGCGATGACGGCGTCGCCCTGAGAGGCGGCAAGCGCATCCCTGAGGTCGGCGAAGGGGAGCGCCTGGATCTGGCACTTATCGGATATTTCCAACTCGCTGCAGATTTCGCGGGCGAGGTCGACATCGAAACCGGAAAGCTTGCCGTTCTGATCGGTGAAATTGAAGGGCGGAAAATCGACCGAGGTCAGGAAGCGCAGGCGCACCAGCGAGGAGAGATCGGGCCTCGCGAGACGTTCGCGCGCATCGAAGAGTAGCGGCAGCGAGGGGGACGCCTGCTGGGCCGATGCGGCAAAACTTGAAAAAAGCGCGCCGAGAAACAGGCCGAGCGCAAAAAAACCCTTCAGAGTCAGGGATGCCAGCTTGGATTGCATCATCGTGATTGTGGTCTCTGGGTTAAGAAGCGTTGCGGCGTTGGCGAGATGTATCAGAGTCATGCGGGACGGGGAATATGTGTGGGAGTGAAGGAGCAGGCGACAGTCGCGTCGGCACACCCGCCTCGCCCTTCGAGGCTTTCTTTGGGGGCCATTGGCCCCAATCTCTCAGTCCCTAAAAATCACAGCCAACCACCGCCTCGTGTTAGCGCGGAATTAAAGAATATCGCCTTTATTTGTTGCGACGACATCGGACCCCGCCAGCCGATCGCATGATGCAAGCGTCAGCCCAAACGTAATCCCTAAACCGCGATATTGAAGCAGCGTTTTTCTGCAACAATTGATTTCAAAAGCACCGGGCGCGCGAGCACGCCCCGTCAATCGGGTGACATTTCTATGCTGAAACATCTGAAAATCCGCACAAAAATCATATCCGTCGTGGCGCTCCTGGGGCTGATCACGATGGCCGGGCTGATCTATGTCATATCCGAGTTCCGCCGTGCGGACGCCGCCTACAGCGCCTTCATCGATCATGAGGCGCAGGCCTCGATGCTGAGCGCGCGTGCCAGCGCATCGGCGGTGGCCTCGGTGCTGCAGGTAAGCCTGCTTGCCGACATGAAACCCGATACGCCCGAATTCCAGAAGGCGCTCGCCACACCGAGCAAGCTGCCACAGGCGCGTGACCGCATGAAGCAGGCGCTGGCACTGGTGCCCAGCCGCAAGCCGGCGATCGATGAAATTCAGGCGGGCATCGATGAGATCGAAACGCTGGCGAACAAGATCATCGAACAGAGCAAAGCCAAGGACGACGCTGGCGCCCAGGCGAATGTTGCCCTGATCAATGCCAAGCTCGATGCACTGACGCCGAAGATGATAGCCAACAATGATGCGATGATGGCGATGCTCAACGATGGCGGCGACGCGCTCTCGGCTTCCGTCAACGAACGGATCGTCTTCTGTCTCGTTCTGATCGGCATCGCCGTTCTCGCTGCCGTCGGCTTCAGCGTGGTCGTGGCCCAGATAGGCATCGCCGGCCCGATGATGCAGCTGCGCCAGCGCATGACGCGGCTTGCCGAGGGCGATACGACAAGCGATGTCAGCGGCCTCGACCGCGGCGACGAAGTCGGCCAGATGGCAAAGGCCGTTTCGGTCTTCCGCGACAATGCGATCGAGCGCGCCCGGATCGAAGCGCGCGCCGAAACAGACCGCGACGTCAGCGACAGCGAGCGCCGCGACCGCGAGGCGCAGAAGGCCCGCGAAGCATCGGAACTCGACCGCGCCGTCACCGCGCTCGGCGACGGCCTGCGCCGCCTTGCCGCCGGCGATCTCGCCTCGCATATCGCCGAGCCCTTCGTCGCGCATCTCGATGCGCTGCGTGAGGATTTCAACAACTCGGTCGAGAAGCTCAACGAGACCCTGCATACGGTCGGCGCCAATGCCCGGGCGATCGGCGCCGGCGCCAACGAGATTCGTTCCTCCGCGGACCAGCTTTCCCAGCGAACGGAACAGCAATCGGCCTCCGTCGAAGAGACGGCAGCAGCGCTGGAGGAGATCACCACGACGGTGCGCGACGCCGCCAAGCGAGCCGAGGAGGCGAGCCAGCTCGTCGCCCGCACCCGCCTTGGTGCCGAAAAGTCAGGCGAGGTCGTCCGCAAGGCCGTCTCCGCCATGCAGCAGATCGAGAAGTCCTCGGGCGAAATCTCCAACATCATCGGCGTCATCGACGACATCGCCTTCCAGACCAACCTTTTGGCTCTGAACGCCGGCGTCGAAGCCGCCCGCGCCGGCGATGCCGGCAAGGGCTTTGCGGTCGTCGCTCAGGAAGTGCGCGAGCTCGCCCAGCGCTCAGCGAAGGCGGCCAAGGAGATCAAGGCGCTAATCAGCACCTCCGGCTCGCATGTGCAGACCGGCGTCTCGCTGGTCGGCGAAACCGGCAAGGCGCTCGACGCAATCGTCCACGAAGTGCAGGAGATCAACCAGCACGTCCACGCGATCGCCGAAGCCTCCCGCGAACAGTCGATCGGACTGCAGGAGATCAACACCGCCGTCAACACCATGGATCAGGGCACGCAGCAGAATGCGGCGATGGTCGAGGAATCCACAGCCGCCAGCCACAACCTGGCAACGGAAGCGGCAGCGCTCAACAACCTGCTCGGCCAATTCAGGCTGACCGGCACCGGCGGCTTCACCGCCAGCGCGCCAATCGCCACGGCACCACGCGCTGCCGCCCGCCCGGCAGCCAGGGCGCCGGTCCGCGTCGCCCGCGAAGGCACCGCCCGCCCGGCCGCCTCGCCGGCCCGCGCGCTCGGCCAGAAGATCGCCAACGCCTTCGGCGCCGGCAGCAGCACATCGCCGAGCCAGGATCCCGACTGGACGGAATTCTGAGCCGCTTGAGGCTTGCCCCTCATCCGGCTGCCGCCACCTTCTCCCCGTAAACGGGGAGAAGGGATATGCTGCAACCTCTCCGTTCCCCCGCCCGCTCTCGCATGGCACGTCCCCTCGCCCCGTTTACGGGGAGAGGGTTAGGGTGAGGGGCGGCCCTCGACGCAAAACCGGTGGCCGCCTTTTCTCTGCGCGGAACCTCCTGTCAGACCTAACCCGGCCACCAGCCGATCTCGACCAGGATATTTCCGGGAGCCGTGCAATAAAACAGCCAGCCGCCGCGCATGGCGGCCGGCGGACCGGACAGGTCAGCACCGGCAGCAGCAAGCCCGGCATGGACCGCATCGACATCCGCCCTTTCGCGTAGGATGAAGCCGATGTGATAGGTCTGGCGTCCCATTTCCACCTGATCGGCGGTGCCGAATTTTGCGATTGCGTGGCTGAGGACGATTTCGAGGCCGGCATCGTCTTCCAGGATCGCGAGGCCGTTCTGGCCGCGCATATCCTTAAGCCTCAGGCCGAAATGGCGGATCAAGAAATCCGCCGTGGCAGCGATATCGGGAACGTGGAAGTCGAGATGGTTCAAGCGCATGACAGTCTCCGTTCGAAAAAATCCCGGGACTGCCTTTTTGCCGTCTCCGCACGCCGCCGGGATCCCGCATCTTCATGCGGATCACGTCGCGGGTTCTCGTGCCGTGGCACGGAGCAGAGCTTCGCCACAGCGCTTAACGCTCCAGCGGAAGGGATCGGGCTTACCTCAACCGATCCTGCCTTTTTCGACGAGGCCGATCTAGCAGACGGCATCGGTTTCGGCAATGGACGGGTCGGCGCATCTGGAGGATCCGGATTTTCACCCTAATATCAACAGGTGGATGTCGCGTCCCGCCGGCCGCTCGATCACGGCGCCCCCGGCGACGCTTCCCGAAGGATTGAAGCGCGGCATGGGCATTCGTGTCGTGAACTCTATCCGGTGAGGCGTAGAGTGATATTATTCAGGCATTGGGAGGGATGGACATGAAAGCTGCAATCATCGGCCTCGTCGGCACGCTCGTTCTGGCGGGATGCAACACCGTCAGCTATAGCGGACCGGGCCTCGAACCCATCCCCGGCAGCATTACCTATAGCGGCCAACCGCGCACCAAGCTCACCAAATCACCCCCCGGCTCCGCCTTTCCGCATGATTTCATCGACCAGTACGGCCGGCAGGTGGAGGAAACCTATATCATCCAGCCCGACCGGAGCCTGATCATCGCGCATCGGCAATACAAGCCGATCCGGTTCTTCGGGGATTAAGCTTACGAGGTGTCGTTTGAGGGAGATGGATCGGTGAAGGGAAATATTCCCTCTTCGGCAAGCGCGTCGACCGCCGCTAAACGGACTTCGAGTCTGGATTTCAGCCCGAGCCGGATCAACCCGTCAGGGCCAGCCAATCACCGATCGTTTTTCCGGAACGCCGCGTGGAGTGAATGGCCGGAGCCGGCCGCTGTTGGGTTGCCATCGTCCTTCGGATTTCACGCGGGCTCAGCCCGAATTCGTGGATGAAGGCGCGCGTAAAATTGGCGGCGACCTCGAAACCGGCGGCTTCTGCGATTTCTGAAATCGGCCTGTGGTCGGCCGAATTGCTGAGATCCGCATAGGCCTGCAGCAATCGCCGCTTGCGAATATAATTGAGCACGCCTCCGCTCGCCTCAAACAGTTGGTAAAGCCGCGTACGCGAAATCCCCAACGCGCGGCACATCACGTCCGGTGTCAGGTTTTCCGAATGGAGATTGACGTGAATGTAGCGGTGCGCCCGCTCCATCAGTCCCATATTGGCCTGGTTTTGACCGGTATCAGTCCTTGTGGACGATGCGGCGCCCGCAACGACCATATCGCCAATGGTTTGGATGATCCGGGGCACTTCCTCTATCGTCAGATTGCCGAGGTTCGTTTCGAGGCCCGTCAGATAGCCCGTGAGCAACTCGGCGTGGCTGCCCGAAAGAACCGTGTTGCCGGCGCTCTGGAGAAGGCTCGCATCGCGAGCCAGCATCTCATACGGCAGGAACACCAGCAAAGCTTCGGTATCGGTCGTCCGTCCGCGATAGGGGCTGCCGAGAGACATGAAAAATATCTCGCCGGCACCGGTCTCGGTGACACGACGGTTGACCTCGGTCCAGGCCTGGCCGCTGCGCTGCAGGCCGACGTTCCAATGGTCGATGGGGCTCGATCGAAGCATGGCCTGATCGCGGATATATCTGTGGGCATGCGCGCGCTGCTGGACGATGAGGATATCGCCGAGCTGCCAGCCGGTCTGCTCCGCGAGGAATCCGTCTTCGGGTGATTTTCCCTCCGGCAGATGAACATCCACGAGCGGCGCCATATGTGCCCGCCAGGCCTGGAATTGTTCTGCCGGTGGCAGGTCCTGCGTCGAGAATCGCAGCGGCTCGAGTGCAGGGGAGGCATGGGGTGGGCGTTCCTTGCGCATAGCCGGTTCACGCGGCCAGCGCCGCCGCTCCATATGCGCCGGCCGTTCCTGTTCCGCGGCAGGATCATCGTCGGATTCAGACCCTGTAGCCATCCAATTCCTCCAGCGCATAACCCGACCCGAGCCATGGAAATTGAGAAAAGCAATTGTTTTTGCGGCTGAAATCTCCGCAGAACTCCGTCTGAAAAAGCGGAAGTGCCCGAAGATTCTCCTGCATAAGTTGTTTATCATATTCCTTTTCGCTCTGAAATGTACGGAGCGATAATTTCCAGGACGCGAGGATAACGACAATTGCCTTTCTTAGCTGTATCTAAATAAGCATCGGTTCATTCCAAAAGAAAAACCGGACGAATAAAATATTCGCATGATCGAACGACTTGGTTTCGCGATATGTCAAAGTAAATATCGAATATCCCATAGCAAACTCTGAAAACACGGGAGGTAGTCGTGAACTATCTTGGCAGGATTCGTGCGCGCTCTGTAAAATCTTCGGCTCGTGATGCAAATTGTCCATCCGGAATACACCACGCTCCCAAGAGAGTTCTTGTCACCGGCGGTGCAGGTTTCCTCGGATCCCATCTCTGCGAGACGCTTTTGGCCTCCGGACACCAGGTGATCTGCCTCGACAATTTTTCCACCGGCATGCGGCGCAATATCACCCATCTGAAGCGAGTCGATCGCTTCAATGTCATCGCCCACGATATCGTCCACCCGCTCGATCTGGAAGTCGACGAGATCTACAACCTCGCCTGCCCGGCATCGCCCCCGCATTATCAGGCCGATCCGATCCATACGACTAAGACCTGCGTGCTGGGCTCCCTCAACCTTCTGGAGCTGGCCGCGCGCACCGGCGCACGTATCCTTCAGGCATCCACCTCCGAAGTCTACGGCGACCCGAACGTCCACCCGCAGGTCGAAAGCTACTGGGGCAACGTCAATTCGTTCGGGCCACGCTCCTGCTACGACGAGGGCAAGCGGTGCGCCGAGACGCTGTTCTTCGACTTCCACAACACGCACGGCGTCGAGATCAAGATCATCCGCATCTTCAACACCTACGGCCCGCGGATGCGTCCGGACGACGGCCGCGTCGTCTCGAATTTCATCGTTCAGGCCCTGACGGGGCAAGACATCACGATATATGGCGACGGTTCCCAGACCCGCTCGTTCTGTTTCGTCGATGATCTCATCGGCGGCATGGTCCGCATGATGGCCTCACCGTCGTCGCTGACGGGGCCGGTCAATCTCGGCAATCCTGGCGAATTCACGATCCGGGAGCTGGCCGAGCAGGTGATCGGATTGACCGGCTCCCGGTCGCAAATCATCCATCGCGCTCTGCCGGTTGACGATCCCCGTCAGCGTCGCCCCGATATTTCGCTTGCCATGCAGGAACTCGACTGGCGGCCGAAGATCGACTTGTCGAGCGGCTTGCGTCAGACGATCGACTATTTCGATGGCGTTCTCACCCGTCCGGCACGCGAACTGGAGGCGGTCTGATGGCTGCGCCCCGGGTCCTTGTCACGGGCGGTGCCGGCTATATCGGCAGCCACACCGCCAAGCTCCTCCGCTCGGAGGGGATTGAGCCTGTCGTCTACGACAATCTCACGACCGGAAACCGTTCGTCCGTGCGCTGGGGCCCTTTCGTCGAAGGTGACGTCCTCGACTCGTCATGCCTGATCGAGGTCATCGAGAAATATGCTCCCGATGCCGTCATCCACTTTGCCGCCTCGGCCTACGTCGGCGAGTCCGTGGAAAACCCAGCGAAATATTACAATAACAATGTCTGCGGTGCATTGTCGCTTATCGATGCCTGCCGGCAGACGGGGCTTCAAAACGTCATCTTCTCATCGAGTTGTGCCGTCTACGGCGTCCCCTCCGTGCTGCCGATCGATGAGACGTTGCCGAAGGCTCCGATCAATCCCTACGGCAAGACCAAGCTGATCTTCGAGCATATGCTCGCCGACTATGCGGCGGCCTACGGCCTGCGGTATGTTGCCCTGCGCTACTTCAATGCCTGTGGAGCCGATCCGGACGGCGAGCTTGGCGAATGGCACGTTCCGGAAACCCATCTCATTCCGCGGGCGCTGCTGGCCGCGGCCGGCCGGATTCCGCACCTGGAGATATTCGGCGATGATTACGATACCCCTGACGGCACCTGCATAAGGGACTATATTCACGTCGCAGATCTCGCGCGCGCCCATGTTCAGGCCTTCACCCATCTCGCCAAAGGCGGAGCAAACCTCGCTGTCAACCTCGGCACCGGGCGGGGTTTTTCCATCAGGGAAGTCCTGCGCGTGATCCAGGAAACGACCGGGTGCGAAGTCCCGGTCGTCATCCATCCACGCCGGCCGGGCGATCCGCCCAGCCTCTACGCCGACGCCAGCCTGGCCCGCGAGACGCTCTGCTTCCAGCCTCGATATTCCGACCTCGAAACCATCGTGCGGACGGCGGCTCCGTTCTTCGGACTGGAGGCGCGCGCGTGACCGAACTTGCGATTACCCAAGCGATGCATGCTCCGGGACCCTCCCACGAGCCGCTTCTTGTCCCGGTTCTGACCGGACATCGGCGGACCGAATATCTGTTCTTGGCGGCCGTATGGGCCTGCGCCTTCGCCTATTTCTGGATCTGGTGGCTGGAGCCGCGCCATCACGTCGGTGCTTTCGGCACGATTACGGTGAGCCTCGTTCTTGCCTGGGTTACCGCTCTGCCGGCCTATTTCATCGTCGTCTTCTATCGGGCGGCAAGACCGAACGGTCCCTTGCGCCTGCCGGCGGGCAGTCGAGTGGCCATGGTCGTGACCAAGGCGCCGGCCGAACCCTTCTCGGTCGTCCGTGAGACCCTGCTGGCAATGCTTGCCCAGGAGGTGGAACACGACACCTGGCTTGCCGACGAAGACCCTTCCCCCGAGACTCTCGACTGGTGCTCCGGGCACGGGGTCCTCGTCTCGACCCGCAAGGGGCGATCCGATTATCATCGGACGTCGTGGCCCCGACGCACGCGGTGCAAGGAAGGCAACCTCGCCTTCTTCTACGACCACTACGGCTACAGCCGCTACGATTTCGTGGCGCAACTCGATGCCGATCATGTTCCCGCGCCCGACTATCTCTTCCATATGCTGCGTCCGTTCGCCGATCCAAAGGTCGGCTATGTCTCCGCCCCCAGCATTTGCGACAAGAACGCTTCCGAAAGCTGGTCGGCACGTGGAAGGCTCTATGCCGAGGCCAGCATGCATGGCTCGCTCCAAGCCGGTTACAATGGCGGCCTGGCGCCGATGTGCATAGGGTCGCATTACGCGGTACGTACCGTCGCCCTCAAACAGATCGGCGGCCTCGGTCCGGAGTTGGCTGAAGACCATTCGACGACATTGATGATGAATGCCGGCGGCTGGCGGGGTGTGCATGCGCTGGATGCCATCGCCCATGGTGACGGCCCCAGAACCTTCAGCGATCTCGTGACGCAGGAATTCCAGTGGTCGCGCAGCCTGGTCATGGTGCTGTTGCGGTACTCGCCCAGCCTCCTCGGCCGGCTGCCGCCCCGGCTCAAGTTCCAGTTCCTCTTTTCGCAACTCTGGTATCCGCTTTTTGCGTTCTTTATGTTGCTCATGTTTGCATTGCCGATCATCGCGCTCGTGCGCGGCCAGAACTTCGTGACGGTGACCTACCCCGATTTCCTGGCGCATTTCGCACCGCTTTCTATCGCTCTCGTGGTGATGGCTTATCGCTGGCGCGCCAGCAGCTCGTTCCGCCCCTACGACGCCAAGATCCTGAGCTGGGAATGCATGCTCTTTCTCTTCGCGCGCTGGCCCTGGGCGCTCGCCGGCACGCTGGCTGCGGTGCACGATTTTGTGACAGGCTCCTTCGTCGATTTCCGCGTCACGCCGAAAGGCCGGTCGGAAGTCGATCTGCTGCCGGTGCGTGTCCTTGCGCCCTACGCTTTGCTGGCGCTCATGGCGGTATTGCCTGCCCTGGCAATCGGCGATGCCGGCGCCTCCAAGGGTAGCTACTTCTTTACCATCCTGAACGCCGCAATCTACTGCGCGCTGCTGTTGGTCATCGTCGGGCGCCATTCGAAGGAAAATACGGTTGCGGCGGCCCCGCGTTTCTACCGTCCGGCGATGGCGACCGTGCTTCTTGCGCTTGTCGCGTTGCCGGGCGCTGCAACCATCATGCGCGGAAAGGATGCGACCGAGGCACTCGCCTGGGGCGGCGGCCGCCTTCAGCTGTTCGAAGAGCGCTACGCCGCCTCCGGTGCAGGCCGGGGCGGGACCGCCCTGCGCACGATCTTCTTCAAACCACGATGGATTTCCGATCCGGAGGAGATCCAACTGAGAACGGATGCCGCTCACCCGGATGTGCGGCCGAGCGTGGAGGAAATACACAATGCATAGCCCATCCAAAATAGCCCTGTTGTCGTTAACCGGCCTGTTGCTGTCGGGAGTCGCGGTCCTGCCTACCGCTCTGGGCAGTTCTGCCGAAGGGCAGCCGCTTGCAATGACGATATCGTCCATTGCGCCGCCGACCAAAATGCCGGTCGTCACGAAGGAGTCGATCACGTTCGGCGCCTATGATCCGCACGGAGATTTAGGCGCCTCGCCCGATTCGAAGATCGAACACCTCTTCCTGCCCTGGGAAGATGTCGATCTGCGCACGCTCGTCCTCGCCGACGATTATGCGCAAGCGCGTGGCCGCACCCTGCTGATCTCGGTCGAGCCCTGGACCTGGTCGACCGGTTCGCGCCAAACCTCGCAGGAACTGCTGCACAGCATCCTCAACGGTTCGCGCGATGCGAACATGGCCGCCGTCTGCTCGACTGCTGCCAAGCTGAAAAGTCCGGTCATCATTCGCTGGGGACAGGAAATGGACGAAACCGACAGCCAGTTCTCCTGGTCGCATTGGCAGGGCGACGATTATGCCAAGGCCTATCGCCGGATGGTGGAGGTCTGCAAGGTCCACCTGAAGACGGCCAAATACATGTGGTCACCGAAGGGCAATGAGGGGCTTCAAGCCTTTTATCCCGGCAACGATGTCGTCGATCTTATCGGGCTCTCGGTCTTTGGCCTGGAGCAATACGACAGGGACAAGACTGGCCGTGACCAGACGTTTGCCGAGCACCTTGCGCCCGGATACGCCCGTGTCGCTGGTTACGGCAAGCCCATCATGGTTGCCGAACTCGGCTACGAAGGCGGCGATTCCTTCGTGCGAAACTGGGCTGAGAGCGTAACGAAACGCTATCCCCAGTTCCCGGCCCTCAGCGCCGTTATCTACTTCAACGACCGTGAAGTCTATCCGTGGCCGGACGGCTATGGCCGCCCCGACTGGCGGGTCGTCCGCGAAAGCATCAATTGAACAACAAGGAACCTGAACATGTCCATGCTTCAAAAAATGTTCCTGGCCGTGGCCCTGACCAGCGGTATCGCCACGGCCGCGTCCGCTGCCGGAACCAATGAGCCTGCGGGGATCGAGACCGCAAAGCCGATGAGCAGCGCGGAAATCTATCGGCTCTACAACCAGAATTCCTGGATGTGGAAAGCCGGCGCCGGCTACTTCTCCGCAAAGGCGCGTCGCTTTACCGCCTGGTCGCGGGAAAATGGCTCGCCGTCCTTCGGCACGGGCCGCTGGTTCATCACGGAGTCGGGTAAACTCTGCTTCAACGCCGACTGGCACGCCAAGACCGGAACGGCGACGGCGATCACCTGCTTCAGCCACCGCAAGAAGGGTGGCCTGATTTATCAGAAACGCGAACCGGACGGTGAATGGTACGTTTTCAAGAGCGCACCGGCACAAGCCACCGACGAATTCGCAAAGCTTCGCCACGGCGACTACGTGAGGTCTCAATTGGGGAGGATTGAGACGAGCGTCAGTAAGACCAAATAAAGGCGAAGCTAGGGGTTGCGCGCGGCCGAGGCGCCATCTGTATCCTTGTAGGAGCCGATGCCTGCGCGCAACCCTTTTCATAAAAGATTGCGAAGCGCCTTCAAAAGGCGGCGAACGGACGGCCGGGGCAGCTGGAGCGGGTGAAGGGAATCGAACCCTCGTATTCAGCTTGGGAAGCTGCTGCTCTACCATTGAGCTACACCCGCGATGATGCGAGATTTCCAACAGATGGGGGCCGCTGTCAAGTCGCGCCGGGTGCAACGCTTCAGATGCGGAAGTGTTTCGAGAGTTTCAGGCCCTGGGCCTGGTAGTTGGAGCCGAGGCCGGAGCCGTAGAGGCTGGCGGGCTTTTCCTGCATATGTTCGTAGACGAGGCGGCCGACGATCTGGCCGTCTTCGAGGATGAAGGGCACTTCGTGGCTGCGCACTTCGAGCACCGCGCGGCTGCCGCGTCCGCCGGCAGGCGCATGGCCGAAGCCCGGATCGAAGAAGCCGGCATAATGGACGCGGAATTCGCCGACCAGCGGATCGAAGGGGGTCATCTCGGCTGCGTAATCCGGCGGCACGTGCACGGCCTCGCGCGAGACGAGGATATAGAACTCATCGGGATCGAGGATCAGCTCGTTACGGCCGCGGCTGTGGAGCGGTTCCCAGAAATCGAAGAGGTCGTGCTCGGCCTTCTTGTCGACGTCGACGACGGCGGTGTGATGTTTTCCGCGATAACCGATCAGGCCGTCCTTGTCTCCGGCGAGGTCGATCGACAGGGCGATGCCGCCGCCGGATACGTTCGGCAGCTTGCTGGCGACCAGCGTCTCGCTCTCATGCAGCTTCAAAAGTTCCGGTTCGCCGAGCAGGGCCTGGCCGACGCGGAAACGGATCTGCGACAGGCGCGAGCCGCGGCGCACGACGATCGGGAAGGTGCGCGGGCTGATTTCGAGATAGAGCGGGCCGGAATAGCCTGCCGGGATCTTGTCGAATTCCTGGGCGTAATCGGTGATGACGCGGGTGAAGATATCAAGGCGCCCGGTCGAGCTTTTCGGATTGGCCGAGGCCGACATGTCGACCGGCAGCGCTAAGCTCTCCATCAGCGGCACGATATAGACGCAGCCGGTTTCGAGCACCGCCCCCTCGGAGAGGTCGATCACGTGCAGGCTCAGCCGGTCGAGCTTGTCGGACACCAGATGCGAGGGGCCTGGCATGAAGCTGGCGCGCACGCGAAAAGCCT
The DNA here is from genome assembly GCF_013591995.1 of Rhizobium sp. WYCCWR 11146. NCBI lineage: Bacteria > Pseudomonadati > Pseudomonadota > Alphaproteobacteria > Hyphomicrobiales > Rhizobiaceae > Rhizobium > Rhizobium sp. WYCCWR 11146. Next base: position 6,832 of record NZ_JACCEY010000021.1, on the reverse strand, counting down.
TGCCGCCCAAGCGCAGGTCCAGGCTTGCCGGCTGGATCTGGTCGCGGTCCAGCTCCCGCTCGGAGATCAGACGCCCCGTTTCGAACAGCGCGGAGATCGCGCGATCCGCCAGAATTCCCGTTTCGCGAGCCATCATGCCTCATCCATCATTTGCCGCCGACAAAACCAAACTCGGGGAATTGACGCAAGCAGCTAACAGCAGTATTGCAGAATTATCCCGTGGTGATTTGGCCGGTCGGCTTGCAGCCACGTTAAACAAGTGGCTAAAAAGACCGGGTTGAAACCGGTCTGCTTTTGCGACCGGTTTTTTTGTTATGTGAAGGTGATGGCATGAGCAAGACCTGGCGCCCGGCAACCCAACTCGTCCACGGCGGCACGCTGCGTTCGCAATATGGCGAGACGTCCGAGGCAATCTATCTCACCCAAGGCTTCGTCTATGAGACGTCGGAGGCGGCCGAAGCCCGCTTCAAGGGCGAGACGGAGGGCTTCATCTACGCCCGCTACGGCAGCCCCACCAACGACATGTTCGAAAAGCGCATGTGCATGCTCGAAGGCGCCGAAGACGCCCGCGCCACCGCTTCCGGCATGGCAGCCGTCACCGCGGCGATCCTCTGCCAGCTGAAATCAGGCGATCATATCGTCGCCGCCCGTGCTCTCTTCGGTTCCTGCCGCTGGGTCGTCGAGACGCTGGCGCCGAAATACGGCATCGACTGCACGCTGATCGACGGCCGGGATCTGGCGAACTGGGAAAAGGCAATCACGCCGAAGACCAAGGTGTTCTTCCTGGAAAGCCCGACCAATCCGACGCTCGAAGTGATCGATATATCAGGCGTTGCCAAGCTCGCCAACCAGATCGGCGCCAAGGTCGTCGTCGACAACGTCTTTGCGACACCGCTCTTCCAGAAGCCCTTGGAGCTCGGCGCCCATATCGTCGTCTATTCCGCCACCAAGCATATTGACGGCCAGGGCCGCTGCCTCGGCGGCGTCGTACTTTCCGACAAGGAATGGATCGACGAGAACCTGCACGACTATTTCCGCCATACCGGCCCGGCGATGTCGCCGTTCAATGCCTGGACGCTGTTGAAGGGCATCGAGACGCTGCCGCTGCGCGTGCGCCAGCAGACCGAGAACGCGGCAAAGATCGCCGATTTCCTGGCCGAGCAAGGCAAGGTCGCCAAGGTGATCTATCCCGGCCGCAAGGACCATCCGCAGGCCGATATCATCGCCAAGCAGATGACCGGCGGCTCGACGCTGGTCGCCTTCGAGCTGAAGGGCGGCAAGGATGCGGCCTTCGCGCTGCAGAACGCGCTCGAGATCATCAAGATCTCCAACAATCTCGGCGACAGCAAGAGCCTGATCACTCATCCGGCAACGACGACGCACAAGAACCTGACCGAAGAGGCGCGCGCCGAACTCGGCATTTCTCCGGGCACGGTCCGCCTTTCGGCCGGTATCGAGGATACCGATGACCTGATCGAGGATTTCGCTCGGGCGCTCGCCAAGGTCTCGGCCTGATCGACAGATAAACGGCCGGACCTCACCAGGGTTCGGCCGAATCTCATTAAAGCGCGTCGCGATCTTTCAGATTCGCTCCTCGCGCTTTAGTTTTTGTTTTTACGCATGTCGCGCAAAACCGCTGCACACTTTTGCGCGCCATGCTTGGGGTTCGGCCGTTCCGGATCTCACCAAGGTGAGACCGGGGGAACAAGTTTGCCCGCCGTGGCGTTCCGAAACGGAATTAACACTGACAATTAGGCTTAACGATCGAAAGCCCTGGGGATCACAGCCATTTCAGCGATGATAATTGTTCCGTTTCTTGACGGACAGGGCCTCTTATAAGATACGGGTAACATATCTTGACTAAGGTGCAAGGCATGTATCGCGCCCTCACAAGAGAGATCGAAGTAGTCGTCGAGCCGTTCTATCTGGAGGAGCAATCCGATCCGGAAGACGATCGCTATGTCTGGGGTTACCGGATTGTCATCAGCAACAATTCCGGCATAGCCGTTCGGCTGGTCAATCGTTACTGGAACATCACCGACCAGAACGGCCAGGTGGACGAGGTGACCGGCCCCGGCGTCGTCGGCGAGCAGCCGCGGCTCAGCCCCGGCGACACCTACGAATATTCCTCCGGCTGCCCACTCGACACGCCCTCCGGGCTGATGTTCGGCCATTACCAGATGGAAACGGACGACGGCGAGATGTTCGATGTCGACATCCCCGCCTTCTCGCTGGATTCACCAGGGCTGCTGCGCGTGCTTAACTGACGTGTAAGCCACAGGCGGTACGACACCTCGGGCCCACGAGATCGCCGATACCGGCCCCTCATCCGGCTGCCGCCACCTTCTCCCCGTAAGCGGGGCGAAGGGACCATGCCGCCGACCTCTCCGTTCCTCGCCCACCTCTCGCAAGGCACGTCCCCTCGCCCCGTTTACGGGGAGAGGGTTAGGGTGAGGGGCAGCCGTCCATGCGAACTGAGCCTATTCCGCCGGCTGAAGCTCGGCCGGCTCGAAGCGGTAGGTGGTCGAGCAGAATTCGCAGGTGACGGCGATTTCGCCATCTTCCTGGCTGGCTTCGATCTCCTCGGCCGAAAAGCCCTTCAGCACGCCCTTGATCTTGTCGCGCGAGCAGCTGCAGCGGTCGAAGACGGCGCGCGGTTCGTAGACACGCACGCCGCGCTCGTGGAACAGGCGAAACAGCAGCCGCTCGGTGCCAACAAGCGGATCGGTCAGTTCATCGGCATCAATGGTCTCGACCAGCGAACGCGCTTCGAGCCAGGCATCGTCCTCGCCATGCGGGCGGCTGCCGGTGTCGCCGTCGCCGCCGTGAAGATCCGGCTGGCGCATGCGCTCCGGCGCTTCCGGCAGGAATTGGGCGACGAGCCCGCCTGCCCGCCAGCGATGGCGCGGCTTGCCCGCATCGTCACGGTCGAAGAGTTCGGCCGCGGCGAGGCGGACGCGCGTCGGGATCTGCTCCGACTGGCGGAAATAGACGCCGGCAATTTCTTCCAGCGTGGTGCCGTCGAGCGGAACGATGCCCTGGTAAGGCTGGCTGAACTTGCCCTGGTCGATGGTGAAGGCGAGCACGCCCTTGCCGAGCAACTGCTCCGGCTCGGTCTCGCCTGATTCAACGGCCTTGTTGAGCAGCGCCTGATCGAAACGGGCATAGGCGCGGACATTTTCCGGCGTCGAGAAATCGGCGACGAGAAGATCGACCGGGCCGTCGCCCTTGGTCTGCACCGTGAACTTGCCGTCGAACTTTAGCGAGGTGCCGAGCAGCACCGTCAGCACGACGACTTCGGCAAGCAGCCGGGCAACGGGTGCGGGATAATGATGACGCTCGAGGATCGCATCGAGCATCGGGCCGAGCTGGACGGCGCGGCCGCGCACATCCAGCCCCTCCACCTGGAAGGGGACGACATGGTCATCGCCGGCGAAATCGAACTGGCCGAGGGCGGCTGCAGCTTCTGCCATGGCTTTTCACTCCTAGTTTCAGAGCGATGGGCCAGCGTGCCCTTCGCTCACGCGGTCGCGAGTTTGTGACTCGCGACGTCCGGTTCAGATCGCGCCCAGGCACCAAGCAAGAATCGACTTCTGCGCATGAAGACGGTTTTCCGCCTCATCGAAGACCACGGATTGCGGACCGTCGATCACATCATCCGTCACTTCCTCACCGCGATGGGCGGGCAGGCAATGCATGAACAATGCATCATTGCCGGCTTTCGCCATCAAGGCCGCGTTGACCTGATAAGGCTGGAAGACATTGTGACCCCGGGCCCGATGTTCCTGATTCATGGAGACCCAGGTATCGGTCACCACGCAATCGACGCCGGCGACCGCACGGTCGGCATCATGGCAGAGCATGATTTCGGCACCCTCATTGCGGGCCCAGTTCAGATAGTGATCCTTGGGCTCGGAGCCAAGGGGTACGGCCATGTTCATGCGGTAGCCGAAGCGCGCGGCACCCTCGACCAGCGAATGCAGCACATTGTTGCCGTCGCCGGTCCAGGCGATGGTCTTGCCCTTGATCGGGCCGCGGTGCTCTTCGAAGGTCATGATATCGGCCATGATCTGGCAGGGATGGGTGTCATCCGTCAGCGCATTGATCACAGGCACGGTCGCATGCTGGGCCAGCTCGACCAGCCGCGAATGTTCGGTGGTGCGGATCATGATCGCATCGACATAACGCGACAGCACCTTGGCGGTGTCGCCGATCGTCTCGGCGCGGCCGAGCTGCATCTCGGTGCCGGACAGGAACAGCGTTTCGCCGCCGAGCTGGCGCATGCCGACGTCGAAGGAGACGCGGGTGCGCGTCGAGGGCTTTTCGAAGATCATCGCCAGCATCTTGCCGGCGAGCGGCTTGTCGCCCTGGCCTGCCTTGAAGGCCTGCTTGCGGGTGAGCGCATCGTTCATGATGGTTCTGAGATCGGCTGATGTGACTGCCGAAAGATCGAGGAAATGTTTAGGGCTCATATCGTCTTCTTACCTGTGCTGCGCCCGAAGGCGGCAATCTCTTCAAGCCGTCTTCTTGACCTTGGAGGCGCGAATGCTCTCGGCGGCGCGTTCGACGCGGGCAAGACCCTCGCGGGCTTCCTCGGCGGTGACCACGAGCGGCGGAAGAAGGCGGATGACGTTGTCGCCGGCGGGTACGCCGAGAAGATGGGCGGCGCGGATCGCCTGCAGCAGTTCGGCTGAGGGAACGGCAGCCTTGATGCCGAGCAACAGCCCCTCGCCTCTGATATCCTCGATCACATCGGGATAACGATCCTTCAGCGAGGCGAGGCCCTGGCGGAAGACAAGCGCGACATCGCGCACCTGCTGGAGGAAGCCATCGGCCAGGATGATGTCGAGCACGGCGCTGCCGACGGCCATGGCAAGCGGATTGCCGCCATAGGTCGAACCATGGGTGCCGGCCTTCATGCCGGAGGCGGCCTCTGATGTGGCAAGGCAGGCGCCGAGCGGGAAACCGCCGCCGATGCCCTTGGCGACCGCCATGATGTCGGGTGTGATGCCCGACCATTCATGGGCGAAGAGCTTGCCGGTGCGGCCGACGCCGGTCTGGACCTCGTCGAGGATCAACAGCAGATCGTTGTCGTCGCAGAGCTGGCGAAGCGCCTTCATGAACTCAGGCGTGGCAGGGCGGACGCCGCCCTCGCCCTGCACCGGCTCGATGAGGATGGCGGCCGTCGCCTCGGTGATCGCGGCGCGGACCGCTTCGATATCGCCGAAAGCCACCTGATCGAAACCCGGCGCCTTGGGGCCGAAGCCTTCGAGATATTTCTCCTGGCCGCCGGCGGCGATCGTCGCCAGCGTCCGTCCGTGGAAGGCGCCTTCGAAGGTGATGATATGGAAGCGCTCGGGATGGCCCTTGGAAAACTGATAGCGACGCGCCGTCTTGATCGCGCATTCGAGCGCCTCGGCACCCGAGTTGGTGAAGAACACCTTGTCGGCGAAGGTGGCGTCCGTCAGGCGTTTTGCCAGACGCTCCTGTCCGGGGATCTCGTAGATGTTCGACAGGTGCCAGACCTTGTCGGCCTGCTCCTTCAGCGCGCCGACCACATGCGGATTGCTGTGGCCGACGGAGGTGACGGCGACGCCGGCGCCGAAATCGAGATATCGCTCGCCAGTTTCGGTGATCAGCCATACGCCCTCGCCTCGCTCGAACCGCAGCGGGGCACGAGAATAGGTGTCATAAAGCGGCGCGGCTTCAGCCATGGCGCGATCTCCATCAAAGTTGCCGGGCAATGACTCCGGCTAAGGAAACCAGGCCCGAAAAATCAAAAATGCCGCCTTGCGGCGGCGAGTGGCACTATTTCCTTTTCGCGCTGCAATGTCAACAAAACGGCGCCCTTAGCGTATGCAGCACAGGTGTACAGCGGCATTTTCAGTCTTCAACAGGCATTATTGCAGAAATGACACGCAGGGGCAGCAAGTTGGGGAAAACTACGAATTCGATTCATCCGGATTCATGCGACTCTTGTCACGGAGTCAGGCTCACACTAGGTTAAAGATCAATTACTAGACTGCATGCGGCGGAACTAGTCACCAAAATTGATCAAGCGTTTCTTGTTTCGGAGCTCCCGGGACAACGGTGAGGGATTCTGCCATCACCAACGCAAAAGGTGGAGACAGGGCATGAACTGGACAGACGAGCGGGTCGAGAAACTCAAGAAACTTTGGGCCGAAGGACTGAGCGCCAGCCAGATCGCTGCGCAGCTTGGCGGGGTCAGCAGAAACGCGGTCATCGGCAAAGTGCACCGGCTGTGCCTTCCCGGCCGTGCCAAGGCCGGCGGCACCAACACCGCGGCGCGAACGCCGAAGCGCAATACATCGGCGCCGCGCGCGCCGAACTTCGCCTCTCGCATCACCACCCGCACCGTCACCCGCCAGCAGGGCGCGACGATGCTGAAGGAAGAGATCGAGATCGAAACGATCGAGGAAATGGAATACGTGCCGAGAGGCAATGTGGTGGTGCCGATTTCGCGCCGCCTCGGCCTGACGGAACTAACCGAGCGCACCTGCAAGTGGCCGGTCGGCGATCCGCTGAAGGACGACTTCCATTTCTGCGGCTGCGAGTCCCCCGACAATTCGCCCTATTGCGGCTATCACCAGAAGCTTGCCTACCAGCCGGTGAATGAACGCCGCCGGGCGGCGGCGCGGGCCAGCTGAACGCAGGCAACCATCGTTGGAATGCGAAAAACGGGCCGAGTGGCCCGTTTTTTTTATGCGATTTTGGTTCGTGCCGATGGCTGCCCCTCATCCGCCTGCCGGCACCTTTGTAACTTCCCTTTACCCGCTGTTGGCGCTGTAATGCCTATTGCGGTGGTGGATGG
>NZ_JACCEY010000020.1:0-10465 GCF_013591995.1 Rhizobium sp. WYCCWR 11146 | reverse complement strand
AAACGGGGCGAAGGGACATGCTGCGACCTCTCCGTTCCTCACCAACCTCTCACAGGGCACGTCCCCTCGCCCCGTTTACGGGGAGAGGGCTAGGGTGAGGGGCAGCCATCGGCGCGAACCGGACGGCAATGGTTGCGAACTGCGAACCACCGTTGTTCGGATGAAGGGACGGGGCGGTAGGAATTCTTGCAATTTTTGGTCTAGTCGTCTTCCCGCGGTCACAATTCTTTGAAGGAAGTTGGCGAACCGTGCCTTGTGAGTGGCCGCCAGCCGTTATATCGCACAGTCACGCCGTCAATCTCATTAGTTATGGGGAATCCATGCAGATGTCCGAAATGCAACTGACGAAACGCCGCCTGCTCAGCGGTATCGCCATCGCCGCCGCTGCCGTAGCGCTTGTCGCCTGCAACGACAGCAAGGACGCTGCCGATGCTTCGTCCTCCGGCAAGACCATGGCTGATGGCACCAATGTCGACACCATGCAGACGGCCGCCACATCGGCGACCGAAATGCCGGAGTCCGACGGCGATGTCGACATGGCTGAGGTGCTGAAGCCCGGCGTGCTGCCGGAGATGGCGCTCGGCAAGGCCGATGCCCCGGTCAAGATCGTCGAATACATGTCGATGACCTGCCCGCATTGCGCCCATTTCCACAACACCGTCTTCGACACGATCAAGCAGAAATATGTCGACAGCGGCAAGGTGCAGTTCATCATCCGCGAATTCCCCTTCGACCCGCGCGCCGCCGCAGCCTTCATGCTCGCCCGCTGCAATTCTTCCAATCCGGAGCAGTTGAGCACGCCGGAACAGTATTTCCCGATGGTTTCCATGCTCTTCAAGCAGCAGCAGGTCTGGGCGGCCGCCGATGATGGCCGCGCCGCACTGCTGCAGATGTCGAAGCTTGCCGGATTTACTGAGGATAGCTTCACGAAATGCTTGACGAACCAGAAGCTTCTGGATGAAGTGAACGCCACGCGGGAAAGAGGTTCCAAGGATTTCGGCGTCAACGCCACCCCGACTTTCCTGATCAATGGCAAGCGCTACTCTGGAGACATGCCGGTTGACACTTTGTCGAAGCTCATCGACAGCCTGCTCTGAACCGGATCGTTTCGATAGAACGGGCGACGGCGAAAGCTGTGCGCCCGTTTTTTTGTGGCTGCGTGGGGAATACCCCCCTCTGTCCTGCCGGACATCTCCCCCACAAGGGGGGAGATCAGCTGGAAGGAATGTCTCGACCTTCATGACTGCCCTGCGGAAGCGCTCCCTTGTTTGGGGAAGCCCTAACCACTTGCCGATCTCCCCCCTTGTGGGGGAGATGCCCGGCAGGGCAGAGGGGGGTGCCACACCCTCCCTGCGCTGCGGAGCTTCTGCATGAAGTTCAACAAGCTGCGCCTGGTCGGCTTCAAATCCTTCGTCGAGCCGACGGAATTCATCATCGAACGCGGGCTGACCGGCGTCGTCGGCCCGAACGGCTGCGGCAAGTCGAACCTCGTCGAGGCGCTGCGCTGGGTGATGGGCGAGAATTCCTACAAGAACATGCGCGCCTCCGGCATGGACGACGTGATCTTTTCGGGTTCCGGCAACCGCCCGGCGCGCAACACTGCCGAAGTGGCGCTCTATCTCGACAATGGCGAGCGCACCGCGCCTGCCGCCTTCAACGACAGCGACGAGATCCAGGTCACCCGCCGCATCGAGCGTGAGCAGGGCTCGCTCTATCGCATCAATGGCAAGGAAAGCCGCGCCAAGGACGTACAGCTGCTGTTTGCCGACGCCTCCACCGGCGCGCGTTCGCCCTCGATGGTCGGGCAGGGCCGTATCGGCGAGCTGATCCAGGCCAAGCCGCAGGCCCGCCGCCAGCTGCTCGAAGAGGCGGCCGGCATTTCAGGCCTGCATTCCCGCCGCCACGAGGCCGAGCTGCGGCTGCGCGCCGCCGAAGGCAATCTCGAGCGCCTCGATGACGTGACCTCGCAGCTCGAAAGCCAGATCGAGAGCCTGAAGCGCCAGGCCCGCCAGGCAAACCGCTTCAAGACCCTGTCTGCCGATATCCGCGCCCGCGAAGCGATGCTGCTGCATATCCGCTGGGTGCAGGCCAAGGAAGCAGAGGCCGAGGCCGACAGTGCGCTGAACCAGGCGACCTCCGTCGTCGCCGAAAAGGCGCAGATGCAGATGGAGGCGGCGAAGAACCAGGGCATCGCCAGCCTGAAGCTGCCGGAGCTGCGCGAGGGCGAGGCGCGTGCCGCCGCCGCCCTGCAGCGCCTGCAGATCGCCAGAAGCCAGCTGGAGGAAGATGCCGGCCGCATCCTGCGCCGCCGCGACGAGCTGACCCGTCGCCTCGCCCAGCTTGCCGAGGATATAAGCCGCGAGCAGCGGCTGGTGGCCGACAATGCCGTCATCCTGGCAAGGCTCGATGCCGAAGAGGCGGAGATTTCAGAAATTCTCGCCGATTCCGGCCGTTATGCCGAGGAGACCCGCGAGGCCTTCGAGGGCGCGGCGGCAAAACTGGCCGACAGCGAACGCATCTTCACCCAGCTGACGGCCGAGCGCGCCGAAGCCGCTGCCGGCCGCAACCAGCTGGAACGCGCCATCCGCGATCTCACGGACCGGCGGATGCGCCTCGAACGCCAGATGGACGAGGCAAACCAGGAACTGTCAGCCGTCGGCGAAAAGATCGCCGGCCTGCCGGATCCCGACGAAAAACGCGCCATCGTCGAGGCCGGCGAGATCGCCGTCGCCGACGCGGAAGCGGCGGTTCAGGTGGTCGACCAGGCGCTGGCTAGCGCCCGCCAGACCGAGGCGCTGTCGCGCGCGCCGGTCGATCAGGCCCGTTCGAGCCTGAATGCGCTGGAGACCGAGGCCCGCACCATTTCCCGCATGCTCGCCGCCGGTGCTGCGGCCGGCAAATTTCCGCCGGTTGCCGACGAGCTGAAGGTCGATCGCGGCTTCGAAACCGCACTCGGTGCCGCCCTCGGCGACGATCTGGAATCGCCGCTCGATGCCGAGGCGCCGGCCCATTGGTCGGACAATGGCGATGGCGCCGGCGATCCCGCCCTTCCATCCGGTGTTGCGCCGCTGCTGACACATGTGCGCGCGCCGGCAGCACTCACCCGCCGCCTGCGCCAGATCGGCCTGGTTGTGGAAGGCGATGCGGAGCGGCTGATGGCGGCGCTGAAGCCCGGCCAGCGGCTGGTGACCAAAGAGGGTGCGGTCTATCGCTGGGACGGCCATGTCACCGGTGCCGATGCCCCGAGTGCAGCGGCCTTGCGCCTTGCCCAGAAGAACCGGCTGGCCGAACTCGAAAGCGAAGCCACACTTGCCCGCGACGTGCTTGCCGAAGCCGACGCGCGGCAGGCTGCCGCTGCCGAAGCGATCCGCGCCGAGGAGCGCCGGCTTGCCGAGGCGCGCGACATGAGCCGCCTGTCGGCGCGTCATTTGGCCGAAGCGCGCGATGCTCTCGTTGCCGCTGAGCGTGCCTCCGGCGATCTCATCCGCCGCCGCGATGTCGTCAGCGAGGCTGCCAGCCAGCTGCGCGCGCAACTGGAGGAAATCGCCGTCCAGGAAGAAAACGCCCGCATCGAGCTGGAAGACGCGCCCGACCTGACTGCGATCGACGAGCGGCTGCGGTTCCAGCAGGCAGAAGTTGCGACCGATCGCGGCGCGCTGGCCGAAAGCCGCGCCCGCCATGAAAGCCTGGCGAGGGAAAACGAAGCCCGCCAGCGCCGCATCATGGCGATCGGCCAGGAGCGCGAGACCTGGCGCCAGCGGGCGGCAAGCGCCGAGGATCACGTTGCGACGCTGCGCGAGCGTGAGGAAGAGGCGCGGGACGAGGCAGCCGAGCTCGAACTGGCGCCGGATGAATTCGACGACAAGCGTCGCGCTCTGCTCAGCGAATTGCAGAAGGCCGAGGAGGCGCGCCGCCAGGCCAGCGATCTTCTGGCCGAGGCCGAGCGCATCCAGCGCGAAGCCGACCAGAAGGCAACGACGGCGCTGTCGGAACTTGCCGAATGCCGAGAACGCCGCGGCCGCGCCGAGGAGCGCCTTGTCTCCGCCCGCGAGAAGCGGCAGGAAAGCGAAGGCCGCATCCGCGAGGTCCTGAACGTCGCGCCGCACGAGGCGCTGCAGCTGACCGGCCGCCCGACCATGCAGGCGCTTCCCGATCCGCGCGAAGTCGAGCGCGAGCTGGAACGCCTGAGGATCGAGCGCGAGCGGCTGGGCGCCGTCAACCTGCGCGCCGACGAGGAACAGAAGGAACTGAGCGAGAAGCTCGAAGCGCTGATCAAGGAACGCGACGACGTCATCGATGCGATCCGCAAGCTGCGCGGCGCCATCCAGAGCCTCAATCGCGAGGGCCGTGAACGGCTGATCGCCGCCTTCGACATCGTCAACGCCCAGTTCCAGCGGCTGTTCACCCATCTTTTCGGCGGCGGCACCGCCGAACTGCAGCTGATCGAATCCGACGATCCGCTCGAAGCCGGCCTCGAAATCCTCGCCCGTCCGCCCGGCAAGAAGCCGCAGACCATGACGCTGCTATCGGGCGGCGAACAGGCGCTGACGGCGATGGCGCTGATCTTCGCCGTCTTCCTCACCAATCCGGCGCCGATCTGCGTGCTCGACGAAGTGGACGCGCCGCTCGACGACCACAATGTCGAGCGCTACTGCAACCTGATGGACGAAATGGCGGCCTCCACCGAAACCCGCTTCGTCATCATCACCCACAATCCGATCACCATGGCCCGCATGAACCGCCTCTTCGGCGTCACCATGGCCGAGCAGGGCGTCTCCCAGCTCGTCTCTGTCGACCTGCAAATGGCCGAGCGTCTGCGCGAGATTGCCTGAGGTTTTCGACGAACGCGTTTTCTGCGTCGGGGCAGGGCGGATTGTCACGCGACATGCCGGCCCAGGGGATGGGCGAGAGCAGCCCCTCATCCGGCTGCCGCCACCTTCTCCCCGTAAACGGGGCGAAGGGGATATGCCGCAGCCTCTCCGTTCCCCGCCGTGTCTCGCATGGCACGTCCCCTCTCCCCGTCAGAACGGGGAGAGGGTTAGGGTGAGGGGCAGTCGTTAACGCCAACCGGACAACAGTGGGCTTGACCCGAGCATTCATTTAGACGCCGAGCGCAGACGCAATTTCAGCAAAGGTGCGGCGCGGTTTTGCGTCCAGAAATTGCGTAAAATCAAGGGCCGAGCAATAAACACCAAAAAAGGTCGGCTCACTTGTCGCTTGTACCCCATTTGGGTGATGCTCTTTTCGCTGACTTGCATTAGAAGTTGTTTCAACGCAACCTAATTACTCTGCTGAAAAAGCGGGTGAGCAAACGCTGCGTATTGTCGAATTTGCGTGCGGTTTTCCGGGCGAGGGCAAGAACCGGAAACCGTTGGAGCAAATCCAGGGAAGTAGCGATCTATTTTCCAGGAATTGCGTAGAACGAAGGTCAGAACGGTTCTGTTTTGAGAAAAAGCTGAATCGTTCCTGGGTTGAGGGACCCCCCGTCCGGTTTTCCTGGCTGGACGGAAACAAGGCTTTGCGGGACATTGTTGCAGTCCCGCAAAGCTTTTTTTGTGCCTTTTTTCATCTCGGCCCTGTTTCAATCGTTTCGACCTCGGCTGCGCCGAAGATTTATTGTGCAGCGCAACATTCTGCCGCATTTGTCGATTTTCATTTCAACACCAACGGATTAAGCTAATCCTGATTTGGTGTTGGGGGGAAGATGACCAAGTGGGTCTATAGGTTCGGCGACGGGCAGGCTGAGGGCCGGGCGCGCGATCACGAGATTCTGGGCGGCAAGGGCGCCAATCTCGCGGAGATGTGCGCCCTGGGACTGCCGGTGCCGCCGGGGCTGACGATCGTCAGCGACGCCTGCAACACCTATTACAAGAACGGCCGCCACATCGAGAATGCGGTGAAGGCGGAAGTGCGCGCCGGCATAGCGGCGATCGAGGCAATCACCGGCCGCCACTTCGGCTCCGTCAGCCAGCCGCTGCTGCTCTCGGTGCGCTCCGGCGCCCGCGTCTCGATGCCGGGCATGATGGACACCGTGCTCAATCTCGGCCTCAACGACGAGACGGTGCAGGCGCTCGGCCATGATGCCGGCGATGCGCGTTTTGCCTGGGACAGCTACCGCCGCTTCATCCAGATGTATGCCGATGTCGTCATGGGCCTTGGCAACGACGCCTTCGAGGAGATCCTGGAAGACGAGAAGGCCAAGCTCGGCCATGAATTCGATACCGAACTCAACGCCTCGGAATGGCAGCATATCGTCTCCCTCTATAAGAAGCTGATCGAGGAGGAGCTGGAGCAGGAATTCCCGCAGGATCCCGAAGTCCAGCTCTGGGGCGCGGTGGGCGCTGTCTTTTCCAGCTGGATGAGTGCCCGCGCCGTCACCTACCGCCAGCTCCACAATATTCCGGAAGGCTGGGGCACGGCGATCAACATCCAGGCGATGGTCTTCGGCAATCTCGGCAATGCGTCGGCCACCGGCGTTGCCTTCACCCGCAACCCTTCGACCGGCGAAAGCGCGCTTTACGGCGAATTCCTGGTCAATGCCCAGGGCGAGGATGTCGTGGCCGGCATCCGCACGCCGCAAAGCATCACCGAGGAGGGGCGGATTTCCTCCGGCTCCGAAAAACCCTCGATGGAAAAGCTGATGCCGGAGGCGTTTCGCGAGCTCTGCCGCATCTGCACCGAGCTCGAGATCCACTACCGCGACATGCAGGATATCGAATTCACCATCGAGCGCGGCAAGCTGTGGATGCTGCAGACCCGGTCGGGCAAGCGCTCGACGCGGGCGGCCATGAAGATCGCCGTCGACATGGTCGACGAGGGCGTGATCACCGAGGACGAGGCGGTGCTGCGCATCGAGCCCTCCAGCCTCGACCAGCTGCTGCATCCGACGATCGATCCGCGCGTCACCCGCCAGGTGATCGGTACCGGGCTGCCGGCGTCTCCGGGCGCTGCCACCGGCGCCATCGTCTTCACCGCGGAAGAGGCGGTCGAGGCGGAAGGCGAAGGTCGCAAGGTCATCCTGCTCCGGGTCGAGACCAGCCCCGAGGATATTCACGGCATGCATGCCGCCGAAGGCATTCTGACGACCCGCGGCGGCATGACCAGCCATGCGGCGGTCGTTGCCCGCGGCATGGGCATCCCTTGTGTCGTCGGCGCCGGCACCATGCGCATCGACGTGCGCAACGAGCGGCTGCTTGGCGTCGGCGTCACGCTCAAGAAGGGCGATATCATCACCATCGACGGCTCGGCCGGCCAGGTGCTGAAGGGCGAGGTGCCGATGATCCAGCCGGCGTTGTCGGGCGATTTCGGCCGCATCATGGGCTGGGCCGACCGCGCCCGGCGCATGACGGTGCGCACCAATGCCGATACGCCGGCCGATGCGCTCGCCGCCCGCTCCTTCGGCGCCGAAGGCATCGGCCTTTGCCGCACCGAGCATATGTTCTTCGAGGGTGAGCGCATCCATGTCATGCGCGAGATGATCCTTGCCGTCGATGAAAAGGGCAGGCGAGTGGCGCTCGACAAGCTGCTGCCGATGCAGCGGCTGGATTTCACCGGCCTCTTCACCGTCATGCACGGCCTGCCGGTGACGATCCGCCTGCTCGATCCGCCGCTGCACGAATTCCTGCCGAAGACCGACGACGAGGTGGCAGAGGTCGCCTTCGCCATGGGCATGGAGGCATCCGTGCTTCGCCAGCGCGTCGATGCGCTGCACGAGTTCAACCCGATGCTCGGCCATCGCGGCTGCCGGCTGGCGATCTCCTATCCCGAAATCGTCGAAATGCAGGCCCGCGCCATCTTCGAGGCGGCGGTCGCCGCAGCTAAGGAGACCGGGGCCGCCGTCGTGCCGGAGATCATGGTGCCGCTCGTTGGCCTCCGCACCGAGCTCGATTACGTCAAGGCGCACATCGATGCCGTCGCCGGCGACGTGATGAACGAAGCCGGCATGAAGATCGATTATCTCGTCGGTACGATGATCGAGCTGCCGCGTGCTGCCCTGCGCGCCCATGTGATTGCCGAAGCCGCCGAATTCTTCTCCTTCGGCACCAACGACCTGACGCAGACCACCTTCGGCATCTCGCGCGACGACGCCTCGGCCTTCATCCCCACCTATCAGCGCAAGGGCATCATCGAGCACGATCCCTTCATCTCGCTCGATTTCGACGGTGTCGGCGAATTGATCAGCATCGCCGCCGAACGCGGCAGGCGCACCCGCAAGGACATGAAGCTCGGCATCTGCGGCGAACATGGCGGCGACCCGGCCTCGATCCGCTTCTGCGAGACGATCGGCCTCGATTATGTCTCCTGCTCGCCGTTCCGCGTGCCGATCGCCAGGCTGGCGGCAGCGCAGGCGGTGATTGCAGGCAGTCTGGAAGAGATCCGCCGCGGTCCGAAAGACCTGCGGGCGAGCGTGTAAAATATCGGTGGAGTGCGGGCAGGGCGCCCGTGGCAACTCAGTAACGATACCGCCAACGATCGCGGTAGATATAAGGCCCGTTCAGATCCCAGGCCATGCGGTTCATCATCTCCGCACTTTGCGCCCGCGATTCGGCGCGCCGGTCGAGATCGATGCGCTGCAGGCAGGTGGCAAACCCATCCGTGCCGCGCCGGAAGCCATAGCTCATGCACCGCTGCTCATCCGCCGCCCGCCGCTCCTCCGGCGTCATCGTCTGGCAGGCCGAGAGCCCGGCAACGATGGTGGCCATGACGGTGATGAGAAGACGAATGCGCATTGGTTTGGTCCTTGGAATGCTTTTCTCAGAGGAAAGGCCATTCGGGCGAGGGCGTCAAGCCATCCTTTGCCAGGGAGATCGTTGAGATCAGCCCCTCATCCGGCTGCCGCCACTGACCGGGGTCGAGCCACGGGTCTCGACCCGTCCTTCGGACCCCCGCTCGCGGGGCGAAGGGACCATGCCGCGACCTCTCCGTTCCCCACCAACCTCTCGCAGGGCACGTCCCCTCTCCCCGTCAGAACGGGGAGAGGGTTAGGGTGAGGGGCAACCACCAGTCCGAAACCGAGAAACAGAATCACGCCGCCCCCGCCGGATCCCCAATCGGCAACAGCGCCGGATTGAGCGGCGGATCCTGTGGATTCTTCGTGTCGCCCGGGTCCTGCGCCGGTGTCAGCGGCGGTTTTTGCTGGATGGGGTCGGGAATGCCGGGGGTAGGGGTCGGGCCGCGCGGGGTATCGGCATTGGGTGTCGGGATCGGGTCTCTGTTGGGCATGATCGCCTCCTTTTCGAAAAAGGAACGGCAGGCTTGGCACTTGGTTCCACTTTCGCTTGCCAACCTTTCTATGCATGAGGGCCATTCCTATGTATGAGGAAAGCTTGCAAAACTGGAACGAGCATGGCCCTTCGCGATCGATTTTCGAAAAAACTGAACTGTCCGCAATGCGGCAATGAGGGCTTTGCCGAGGCCTCGGAAGTCGATGATCCCAAGCGCAAGCACCCGGATTTCAAGGTCGATCAGCTGCCGCGCGGCTTTGGCGTGCAGCGGCCTTCCAACCACCAGGAAAATTTCGTCATCAAATGCGAATGCGGGCGCAAGTTCCCGTTCCGCAGCGTTGCGGAAGCTGCGGCCGAGCGCCGCTAACATCATGATCTAGAATTAGATCCGCTCCAGCAGTTCGATGAAGGCATCGGCGAAACGCACCAGCGGCGCTGTCTCTTCATCCGGCGCCTGCATGCGGATCTCGGTGCCGTTACCGTCGAGCAGCGCCAGCACGACGCGCATCTCCTGGCCGTCACCAGGAATGCGCAGCACGGCGATGCGCCGGCAATCGTCGATGAGACCGCCGGCCGGCAGGTCGAACAGCAGCTCGCCGCCGGAGCGTGCCGCCGCCTGGCGCACCGCCTCGCAGAAGCCGGCATCGCCGCCGGCGTAACCTTCGAGCGAAAGCTCGAGCTCAAGCAGCTCCATCGGCAGCATCGGCTCGGACTGATGGTCGATCCCGCCAAGCGCAGACGCCTGCGGTCTTGCTGCAATCTCGGGTGAAATCATCCCGTCTCTCCTCTGCATCTGGAGATGAAACCGCGGCAGAATGGCCTTTTTTTGACATATCAGCAAGGTCTTATGAAGCAACCGCCGTTTCGTCATGGCCTTCGCCGTGGATTCCAACGCATTGCCTCAGACAATAGTTTCAATTTAGCCGAATCTTGCCCCAGATCCGGATGATTTTAAGCCGGGCCGGCCTAGAGCCTTTCCGGGTTAGATTGCAGCATTCTGCCGGAGCAGGTTTTCGTCAGGGCAAAGGCGATTGGCGACGGGCATACCCCTAGGTACGTCCGAGCCGATCGCCTTTGATCCTGGCGGAAAGATGCCCGGCCCTTCGGGTTGGCTGAAACGGGCCGGCTGATCGACCGGCCGGCTTGGCCGTAGAGCCGGGCTACGACACGCGCCGGCCGGTCGACCATCCGACTCCGTTTGAGCCAACAGAATGCTGCAATCTAACCCGGAAAGGCTCTAA
>NZ_JACCEY010000002.1:0-35581 GCF_013591995.1 Rhizobium sp. WYCCWR 11146 | reverse complement strand
TTGGACTCGACGGGATAACCAAACCTAGCGAAGTTGTTCGTCACCGTCGCCATCAGGTCATCATCATAGAGATAGTATTGCTGGCCTCCAAGGCCGACGGCTTCGCCGGCAGTGATTTCAGCGTACCGAGCTTTCATGTCGTCGCCATCGTGCTCCGAAGGCGGAGGGAGCATCTCGAACAGGTCGTACACGCGTATAGCGCGCTGAGGCGACTTGGCGGAACACATGAGAATTGCTGAACCGCCGCGCGCGCAACCTGCCTCAATGATCAGCGCTCCGCTCGGGGCGGTACGACGCACTACCTCAAGCAATTGATTAAGTTGACGATCAGTCGTGTAAGAAAGGTGTTCGGCGCGCACCCTTGACCAAGCCTGCCGAACGGTCCCTGGGTAGGCGGTCCGACGGGCGCGTTCCAAAAGCGCGTTGAGGCGCCAACGCGCCCCACGCGCAACTCTATCTACTGCTTTCATAACGCCTCCATCTCCCCGCAACAGCGTCCGCCTCGGCGAAGCCTTACTGAACTCCCTACGACTCCCTTGGCGGGGGAAACCCGCTAGCGTCGTGTCTTGCCCTTCTCATCGACGTACTCGTCGTTGGCAAAGCTGATCTGTTTTCATGATACGATCATCTCTGGTCCTCACTCGCATACCTTCAAAGCGTTGGCAGATAACTCGGCGGTTCATCACGACAAAGTAAGCCAAGAGGAGGGGGTCTGCGGTCTTACATCCATTTCGGAAAAAAGATTGACCGTCATCTGCTGCGCGCGGCTATCTACGCATGGCATATTCCTTATCGGAACAGTAACGACTAGAGACACCAAACCCTTTATCCAGTTCTTTATTCTTCTCCGCCAACTTCTCGTGAACTGAGGCGGTTGGAAAGCCCAGCTGTTGTCTAAGCCCCATACCCATTGAATTGATCCAGTCGAAAACACTCGCGCTCCACTCACTGCTCTGTAACAGATAGCATGAGAGATATTTGGACGTGTGCCACCCGGCAGTGGTGGGAGAATTTCGTTGGCACGTGTAGAGGATTTCGAAATAATGACGAGCCCGTCGGGAGATTCTTCGTTGTCTAGAACCGCATCCCATTCGTACCCGACCAGTCCCTTCAGCCTATCGCCGTTTCTTAAACCTGTGTGCGCGTAGATAGGGTTAGCAGCATTAGAAACGATGAAATCAAACCCCTCATAGATGTTACCTTGATCGGATACATAGCCCACCCCCATCAGTGCATTCTCCGGTCTATTGACCTCCTTAGAGCGAAACACTGAAGTTGACGCAGGAGGATCTAGCTGAGCCACCGGATCGAGAGATAGGCCGGCGCCAATACCCGATGAATCCTTGTATATGGTAACAACGCGGTTCGACTGCCCCCGGCTTGAGCAGTCGAACCGAACCTGCCAATAAGCAGTATTAGCAGAGTAAAAGGCGAGATGAATACCATTATCGCGTGCCGACTCAACTCTATTACGCTGTTCCATCGACCAATACTCATCATGACCTACCGAAAGAAATATTCTGTGCGAAAGAATTTGTAAAGGGTTGCTGTGAACATCCACATTGGTGTAATAGGATATGTCGTAACCCTGCGACTCCAACCAGCGGACCATGTTGTACTCCCAAGTGAGCATATTATTACAATTGAAACCATCAGTATTGCTGAATCCGAGATGTGTGGCATCATAGGGGCGATCAAAGCTTACCTGATATGCTCTTGTGTTACTGGTGCTATTAGCATCATATACACTGAAGCCTCCGAATATATTATACGCTTGAGCAGTCGTTACTGCATCCTGAAAGCCTATGTCGCTGGGGTGATTGTCTTTGCGCAGAACAAACGGGACAAGCGACTGCTTGCCGCTTCTGCAATCAGTTAACTTGATAACATAAAGCCCGCTTGTCCAAGCTGCAGATGTTTTCAGTTCATACGATACGTCCCATACACATTCGATCAAACGCGTGCCAGGATTGGTCATGGTGGGGCTTGATTGAGTTAACCCGTCTAGACCGAGCGCGCTGGCTATAAGTCGACCGCCTGCACCGCCGTAGTAGCCAAGGCGATAGACCTCAAGATTATATTGTCCAGCGGAAGACAAAGAAACCTTTAGGTTCAAGGGGTCTCCTGCATTTATACTTGTTGCATCCGCATAAGCCTCGATCTCGTGGTTCGTCGCCAAATTTGTAATCTTCCAATCAGTTGTTCCGGCATTTAGATTTTCGATTACAATTGAGTTTTGAGCGTCCACTCTGATGCCCTGACTGGTGAAGTTGTTAAGGCCCTCGGTCGTGGATACGACTGCTAGAGCTCGGATTTGTCTGCCAAGAAGACCCGACGGTATTCTGATGCGAGCACTCGTCTCTCCGGCAATATTCGTCCATGCCCCGTCAACTTCTTGCTGCCAACCGTAAGCCGCCTCCTTCTCAGGACTTTGGCCGCATTCATTGAAAACATTTGCGGTCAGCGTATTTCCAACAGTGGCGCTCCCTCTAAGGAGAACATAATAGGTGTGTTCCTCGTTCGACGAAGTGGGTATCTTTTGCGCGCCACTCTTGACACTGCCTTGCATGGGTCCCCCTGACCGTTATCCCACATTGGTACGTAGTGATTATTTATTCGCTGGGCGTGGCCGCGTTTCGGGAGCCTATAATTTCAGAGCCTTCCGATGACAGTACGAAACCAGCGTTCTGCAACGACCTATCGCGAAGCTTTATAGACCCTTAGTAGGTTTCCCTCAACGGCCCATTGGCCCGACTTAGACCGCTTTTCGGCTACGTAGCGGGGGCTATCACTGCCCGTTTGATTGCATCGGCGCGGCCATTCATCCTCCAATTGGGGGTCTGCTAATTCGCTCTTCCTGTGAACTGCCCCCATTTCGACCAGACAGTCGGCATAAGCAGAAAGGCTCAAGCACAGGCTTGAGGACAGGCTTATGTCCAACGAACCTGTCGTCGGCAATTCCGAGGTCAAGACGCTCGAAGAGCGGGTGCGTGAGCTGGAACGCATGCTCGGCCGCAAGACGCTGGAGGCCGAGATCTTCCGCGAGGATTTCCAAAGCCCAGACGACAAAACAGATATCGCGGCCACTCCTGTTGCCCAAGGAGGTTCCCGATGAAGACACTTCACGCGACGAGCTGCGGCCGGAAGACCACATCGGCATAGCAGTTCGCTGGATCATAGGTGCTGGTCGGGAAGAGACCTGTGGTGGCGGACCCGCCATACGCATAGACACCATTGCCGCCAGCCGCCGCACTCGATTGCCTTCCCTTTCCGCCGACGGTCAACCATCGGGGAACCAAGGAATCCACCAGGAGTGAGCGCGAAGTCCACTGACGAGCGTTGCGATACATGGCAGGCACCTCTCTCGCGAGATTGTCAGGGTCGAATGTATGAGGATCATGCGATACGCAACTGTGAAGTATAGTCGAAAATGGGAGAGTATATCCTACGAATTTCGCTCTGCAGGGCGGCATCCTTTGGGCAAACGGGCGTGTTGCATGGCCCAGGTGATGGCGAGATGCGCGAGGTCGGCAAGATGCGCCGCATCCTGTACAAGGCCTGAAGCCGCAAGCGGTGTCTTTTTTCGACATCGCCGCATGGCTGGCCCCCCAAGCAGGAAGCCACGCACTGGACCGTTCGTGCAATGGCATAAGCCGCTGGGATCTCATGACCTGTTGATTTTCCCGGGCGATGCCTCGGTGTCGCGCCGAAGATATGTGTTTCTGTTGGATTTAGGCTGAAGTACCCGCCCCACCTCATCAATAGTGATGAGGCAAAATAAACGATCTCCACCTTCCTCAAGGCGTCGCCAGACTGCACACTAGGGACGCGGCTTCGGACTTGTCGTCCGGCGTGCGAACAGAATCAAGGCAGTTGGACCAGCATCCCTTTAAGGATGTTTTGCAGGCGAGATATATGTATATGAATTCATCGCACCGCGCCCCACACGTGTTCTTTCGCGCGACGTTTGTCATCGGTGCACTCGCCTTTCTTGCCGGAGCTGTGTCGCCAGCTCTCGCCGATAGCGCCCCCTTGACTCCGCAAACGAAAATCCGCCTGACGATTGTCCAATGGATGCAGTCCAAAGGCCAATATGAACGCTGGGATGCGCTTGGCGGCGAATACACCGTCTCGGATGAAGGCGCTGTCTTTTTGCCCTTTCTTGGATCCCTTTCCGTCGGCAATCGCGATAACACCAGCCTCACCAACGAGATTGCCAAGCGTCTGCAAGAAAAAATCGGATTGGTTCAGGCACCTGCGGTCACCATCGAAATTCTCGAATACCCACCAATCTACGTCGTCGGAGACGTAACCAAGCCCGGGGAATACAAATTCCGCCCTGGACTGACCGTCCTGCAGTCACTGGCACTGAGCGGCGGCCCGTTGCGCGCCCCAAGTCTGCAGCAATCGCAGACGATCAAACTCGCAGGCGAATTGCGAGACGTCGACCACTCGCTGCTGCGCAGCACTGCCAAATTAGCACGGCTCCAAGCAGAGATGACCGGGGCGAAGGAGATAACGTTCGATCAGACGCTCGGCGTCGATCAGCAATACGCTGCGGGAATATACAACGAGGAACGGGTCATTTTTCAGGCTCGTGCAAATGCGCTGGACAGGCAGTCGAAGGCGCTCACGGAATTGCGTGATCTTTTGAACAGTGAAGTCGGCATGCTAGGCGAGAAGGTGCAAGGCTCGGAAGACAATATCAAATCGATCGAGGACCAGCTGACCAGCGTCAAAACGCTGGTCACGAAAGGCCTCACCGTTTCGTCGCGTCAATTGGATCTGGAACGGTTGCTCACCACCTACCGCTCCAATCGGCTCGACCTTGTCACCGCCATCATGCGGGGCCGTCAGGCGATCAGTGAGACAACGCGAAATCTCGAGGGGCTTTATGACACGCGGCGAAGCGAAGTCGCTTCCGAATTGCAGTCGGAACAGGCAAGTCTCGATCAGTTCAAATTGAAGCGCGAGATAACGCAAAAACTGCTTCTCGATGAGCTCGCGGCAGGGGGAAGCTCGAATACCAGCGGCGAGGAGCTCCCGCTGACCTTTACGGTGAGCCGGCGAAACGAAGGGCAAATCAAGCAGTTCCAGGCCTCCGAAACAACGGCGCTGATACCGGGTGATGTGGTGAGGATCGTCCGAACCCGCATTGCGGATGGCGTGTCTCGGGCCGCCCCTGCCGACCTGCCGCGTGAAACTGAGACACACGCCAGTCAGGCAAGCCAGTGACCCGCGAAAAGCACGTATTGCAAACGAACCCCCAGTGGGCGATCGAGCAGCGCCGAGGCGCTCAGACCACCAGCGCGAGAGAAATCGCTCTTGATACAAGCTGGCATAGACCCGACCAGGTCTTGAATTCGCTTCCTGCCCCAACAGCAATGCCTGTGCCGCGTATCTTCGAAGTGGCGTTGGGCAACATGTCGGCGACAGCGCGCCGGAGATCCCGTCCCACAGCATAGCGGCTAAGGATAATTGATGACTTTGCGCATGATCCCAGCCAGTGGGCAGACTTATACCCAGAACCTCAAGTCGACGATGCTGATGGGCGGTTTCTCGCTCGTGAACGTCGCTTTGAGCATCATTCGCAACAAGGCCCTGGCCGTTCTGCTTGGGCCAGAAGGCGTGGGGCTCTTTGATCCTGGCGGAAAGATGCCCGGCCCTTCGGGTTGGCTGAAACGGGCCGCCTGATCGACCGGCCGGCTTGGCCGTAGAGCTGGGCTACGACGCGCGCCGGCCGGTCGATCATCCGACTCCGTTTGAGCCAACAGAATGCTGCAATCTGACCAGGAAAGGCTCTAACAAAAAATGGCCCTGCGGCACAACGAAGATTGCATCACGCAATCAGGAAATCACACAAGCGCGATGTCCCGATCGTGCTGTGCGGCGGCGGGTATGACGGCAGCCTCAGCCAATGAGCTTCGAAGTGCTTCGACAACCCTGACGATGTCGAGATCCGTCATCTGAGCATAAAGTGGCAGAACTATCGTTTGCCGTTGCGCTGCCACGCCTCGCTTCAGACTTGTGGCGGCGCGATGAGAACTCTGGTCGGAATAGGCACCTTCCAGATGAATATTCATCACACCGCGCCGGGTCGAGATCCCTTGATCGAGCAATGCCTGCATGACCGTCCGCTGGTCGACGGCATCAGGCAGTCTCACGCAAAAGCTCTGCCAGTTGCTGCGAGCCCAATGCGGCTCGACCGGTGAGATCCCAGGGATCGTAGACAGGCGCTCACAATATTGCTCAGCAAGCCGCCTCCGCTGTGCAATCAGGCCCGGCAACCGCCGCAACTGTTCCCTTCCGACGGCAGCCTGAAGGTCCGTCATACGGTAGTTGTAGCCCAGTTCGTCATAGTCTTCGAAAATCACCTGTTTCGAGCCATGGCGAACAGCATCGGTAACGCTCATGCCATGCTGACGCCACAGCCGGAATTTCCGGTCATATTCGGGATTGGCGGTGGTCAGCATGCCACCATCACCTGTCGTGACGACCTTCCGGGGATGAAAGGAGAAACAGGCAATGTCGCCATGCGACTTGCCGATCTTTTCCCAACGCCCGTCCCACAGGATTTCGCTTCCCGTCGCGCATGCCGCATCTTCGATGACCGGGAGCTGATGGCGCTTGCCGATCTCCACGATGGAGCGGAGATCGCAAGGCATGCCAAGCTGATGCACACATAGGATTGCCTTGGTGCGGGGCGTGATGGCTGCTTCGATCAGGCTGGGGTCGATATTGTAACCATCTGCTTCGATGTCGACGAAGACAGGCACCGCATTGCAGTATCGAACAGCATTCGCGGTGGCGATGAACGAATGGCTGACCGTGATGACTTCATCGCCGGCGCCGACATCGACCGCCATCAAGGCGAGATGCAGTGCGGTCGTGCAGTTTGAAACGGCGCAGGCATGTGCAGCGCCGACAAAGGCTGCGAATTCGCCCTCGAAGGCTGCGACTTCCGGTCCCTGCGTCACCCATCCTGACAGGATAACGCGGCGCGCGGCCTCGGCCTCCTCTTCTCCGAGGACGGGTTTGGCGACCGGAATTATTGATAGAGACGGGCTCATGCAGCTTGCCCTCCTGCCGCATCGGTCTTCGACTGCCACCAGGCGACAAGGTCGCGAAGCCCTTGTTCCATCGATATTTCCGCCTTGAAGCCCAGAAGCTTCTCGGCCTTGCTGATATCAGCAAGACGACGGGTCACGCCGTTGACCGTGCGGGCTTCCTTATGCTGCGGTTCGAGTGAGACACCCATGATGCTGCTCAACATCTGCGCAAGTTGCAGGAGGCTTATTTCCTCGCCGCTCGCGACATTGAATACTTCATCCGTGACATCGCTCTTCGCAGCCAGCAGGTTTGCCCGGGCGATGTCACGTGCATCGACGAAGTCCATCGTCTGGCTGCCATCTCCATAGACAAGGGGTGGCATTCCGGTCGCCAGGCGCTCCATCCAGCGGATCAACACTTCGGTATAGGCGCCGTAAACGTCCATTCGCGGCCCGTATACGTTGAAATAGCGCAGCGCCACATAGCGCAGGCCGTACATCTCCGCAAAGCTGCGAAGCAGCCCCTCGTTAAACGTCTTGGCCGCCCCGTAGATCGTCCTGTTATTATAGGGATGATGCGCTTCGGTGGTCGGAAAGCTCTCGGCCAAACCCAGCACAGAGGCAGAAGAGGCAGCGACGACCTTCGACACACCTGCCTTTACGGCAGCTTCGAGAACATTGAACGTGCCTTCGGCCAGTACATCGAAGGCAAGCCGTGGGTCTTCGGCGCATTGCGTGATGCGGATGGCCGCCTGGTGAAAGACGATATCCACGCCCTCGAAGGTTTTCGCCAACAACGCTCTGTCACGAATATCTCCCTCGATGATGTTGACGGACCCGCCAGCTATTGCCGTACTGAGATTGTCCCGGCGTCCACGCACGAAGTTGTCGAGGATGATAATCTCGCGCGGCTTCTCCAATGCGACGAGATCGGCGATATGCGACCCGATCAGGCCGGCCCCGCCGGTAATGAGTACCCGTTGATCTCTCACGATCTTCCTCCATGCGATATATCCAGCACAGGATCGGCTTCCGTGCGCCAGCGTATGAACTTCGCCGGCACACCCGCCACGACTGAAAACGGTTCGACATCGGAAACAACGACTGCGCCTGCTCCGACGATCGCCCCTTTTCCGATGCTCACGCCGGGAAGAATAGTTGCATTCGTTCCAATATCGGCCCATGCGCCGATGCGAACCGGCTTGATTTCGAGATCCGTGCGAATGATCGGCACATCCACCGGCAGTGCGGTGTGGGTCGACCCAAGCACTTTGGCGCCAGGGCCCCAGCCGACACAATCCTCGATAACCAGGTCGCGTGCGTCGAAATAGGCCATCGGGCCGATCCAGACATTGTCGCCGATTACGCAAGTGCCGTCGAAGCGTCCCTGGATATAGGCCTGAGCGCCGATGAACACGCCATTGCCGATTTCAAACGTTTCAGGATGTTTGAAACCGGCGCCGCCCGCAACCTGCAGTCCCGCGCCGCAGCTCCGCGCGATCGCTTGCCAGATGGCTTTCCGCATCAGTGTGTCGACGACACCGTCGCCCGTGGCGAAACGACCGTAAAGGTCTATCAGACCAGCGCGCCCGTATGATTGCCTGAGCTCTTCGACCAACCCAGTTTGGTAGCCAGGATCTGCCGGCCTTTCATGGCGACCATGGACCGCCTGCACCAGTCGAGCCTCGCCGGCGCGGTTAACTGACATAAGCATACTCCAGTGCGGCGGCCACCTGGTCGACGTGTCGTAAAGGCATCTCTGGATAGATCGGCAGCGAGAGGACCTCCCGTGCCGCGGCTTCCGAGACCGGGAAATCCCCGGCCTGGTAACCAAGGTCGGCATGGGCTTTCTGCAGATGAACAGGGATGGGATAATGGAGCCCGGACGGAATGCCTTCCGCGCTGAGCAGGCGTTGAAGCCCATCGCGATCACGGCTTCTTATGGCATAGACATGATAGACGTGACGCCGGTCGGCTGCTTCGACAGGGATTGTCAAATCCGTCGATCCGGCAAGCAGCGAAGAATAGCGGCGCGCATGACTGCGACGCGCCTCGGTCCAGGCTTCAAGGTGCCGGAGCTTGACACGTAGGATCGCGCCTTGAATGGCGTCCATGCGATAGTTAAAGCCCTTCAGCAGATGGTGATAGCGCTGCTCCTGGCCCCAGTCTCGCAGCATGCGCATCGTCTTGGCCTGATCATCGTCATTGGTAACGACCATACCCCCCTCGCCGCAGGCGCCGAGGTTTTTGCCCGGATAGAAGCTGAAACAGCCGGATAGGCCGATACTGCCGGCGCGGTGGTCTTTGTATTGCGCGCCATGGGCCTGGCAGGCGTCTTCGATGACGGGTATCCCGTGGCGGTCGGCAATTGCCTTGATCGCGTCCATATCGGCCATTTGACCGTAGAGATGGACGGGAACAATGGCCTTGGTGCGGGGAGTAATCTTTGCCTCGACCTCCGCCGGATCCATCGTGAGTGTCACGGGCTCAACATCGACGAACACGGGTCGTGCGCCCGTGTAGCAGATCGCCGACACGGTTGCGACGAACGTGAATGGCACCGTAATGACCTCATCGCCGGGACCAACGCCCGTCGCAAGCAGGGCAAGATGCAGGGCACTCGTTCCGGTGTTGACGGCTATCGCATGCTTGACGTTGCAATAGTCGGCGAATTCCTGCTCGAAATGCGCGACCTCGTCGCCCAATACGTACTGCCCCGAGGCGAGGACGCCGAGCACGGCGGCGTCAATCTCACCCTTGATTGATTGATATTGTGCCTTAATGTCCAGGAACGGGATCATGCGATGCGCCTTGCCTCTTCGAGCTCGATGATGCGGCCGCGCTGGGCTAACGACCGGCTTGCTGCTTCCAGAATGCGAACGACGCGCAGGCCGGCATGGCCGTCCGTAATGGGCCGCGAATTCTGCTCGATGCACTCGACGAACTGATCCAGTTCGCGTTTCAGTGCTTCGGTCATATCGAGCTTGGGCGCCCACATGTCGCCGCTGCGGTAGCCGACCATCATCTGATGCACTTTCTCGCCATAAGCCTGAGAATTGGGGTTCAGCGTGATGCCCTTGTCGTAGACCTTGATTTTTTCGCTGGGCTCCAGATCGTCGTAGACGACCATCTTGTTGCTGCCACCGATCAGCGTGCGGCGCACCTTGACCGGCGCCAGCCAATTGACGTGGATGTGTGCGATGAGCTTGCTTTCGAAGAAGAGCGTCAGATAGGCGATGTTTTCCGGCTCGCCGAGTACATGGCTCATGCCTGTCGCTGAAACAGCCACCGGCCTTTCCTGCACAACATGGTCCAGGATGGAGAGATCATGCACCGCGAGGTCCCAGATGACGCTGACATCATGCTGAAAGAGCCCCAAATTGACCCGAACCGAGTCATAATAATACATGTCGCCTAAGCCGTTCTCGACCAGTTCGCGCATCTTGCGGACGGCGCCGGTGTGGACGAAGGTATGATCCACCGCCAGCACGAGGCGTCGGCGTGTGGCCTCTTCGACCATCCGCGAAGCTTCCTCCGTCGTCGATGCCATCGGCTTTTCGACGAAGACATGCTTTCCGGCCATCATAGCCTGCATTGCGAGCTTGAAATGGGTGAAGACTGGCGTCGCGATAGCGATGGCATCCACTCTTGGATCGCGCAGCACTTCCTCGAAATCATCGGTGATCGTCACCGCGGGATACCGGCTTTTGACAGCCGCCAACCGTTCGACATTGAGATCACAGACAGAAATGAGCTGCGCTCCGGCCGCCTCCGAGATGTTGCGAACCAGATTCGGGCCCCAATACCCATACCCAACAACAGCGATGCCGATCATTTCATTCCTCCCAACGCGTGCATGTCGACTGGCCCGTCATTAACGCGACCGATCATCCTGGCCGGAACGCCAGCGACAATGGCGCCATCGGGCACATCCTTTGTTACAACCGCTCCAGCGCCGACCTGCGCAGCCTCTCCGATCGTGACGCCAGGCAAAATGGTGGCGTTACTGCCGATCGACGCATGGCGCTTGACCAGGGTCGGGACGACAATCCAGTCGGCCTCCGTCTGAAGGCTGCTATCCGGATTGACGGCGCGCGGGTATATGTCATTCGTAAACATGACCCCGTGGCCTATGAAAACGCCGTCTTCCAGCGTCACGCCCTCACAGAGGAAGGAATGGCTGGAGATCTTGCAGCTTTTTCCGACTAGGACGTTTTTCTGAATCTCAACGAAGGTGCCGATGCGCGTTCCGGCACCGATCGTACAACCGTAAAGATTCACGAGGTCCGGATGGTGGATAATGGTGCCGTCATCCAGCTTGACGTTTGATGCAATCATCCCTGCAAAACCCCTAACTCTTGAACAGGTCCAGACTTTCAGTTGAAACCAACAATCGCCTAATTGCACCCAAGGTTTCACACCGACAGGACTAATATTTTTCTACATCCCAAAGAGAATTGTTTTCTGCATCTGAGTAAAGAAACAAAACGTTTAAGGTTATTCACCTAAAGGCGTATCTACTTATGATGACTTACGCCCATGTTCATACATAGACCAACGTTGGTGGCGGGCTCACCTACCGCATCCGTTGCCGGTCCTACGCCGGAGACTGCGATTGTTTCCATGCATTTAGTGGCCCGTCGCAAAGCACGGTGTAACGATGAAGTTTATTCTGCAATCTATCTAGTAACACTCAAGACTACTTCAGATTTATCTTTCTATTTCCGGCTTACAATGGAAGTTGCGCGCTACTTAGCCTATATTAGCTACTGTAACGCTCCGCGAATTGTGGTATTCGATTCCTACTTTAGAGTTTCCTAAACCCCCGTATTGAGAGGGGTCGGTACTCGGGTCGTAGTTGAGCGTAACGTGTTAGGGGAGGGTGAAGCTGTGAATTCAGCACTTATATCGAATTTGGACCTCAGGCAGGAGAACGTAGCTCTTCCCCTCAGGATAGATAATCCGAACACATCTGCCGTGCCGGGAAGACACACGCATTCTCTTGTCATTCTCGATAATCGTGAGCTCGATCGTCAATGCCTGGCGCAATGCATGGCTGCCCAAAAAGCGGATTTGCAGATTCTGGCTTTTGGATCAATTGAGGAGTGGAAGCAGAAGCGCGACGAATATCCTCCGCTTTCGGCAATCCTCTTGAACGTCGGCGGCAAAAAGATCGATGAACCGACCGTTTCGGAGCAAATCCGGAAGCTTTCGTCGGAATTCGCATCGACGCCACTCATCGTATTGGCCGATAGCGACGATTTCGGTCAAATCGTTAGGGCACTTGAGTACGGAGCCAAAGGGTTCATACCCGCCTCAGTCAGCGTCAGCGTCTGTATGGAGCTGATCGCGCTGTCGGTGGCAGGAGGAATTTTTGTGCCTGCAAGCGCCCTGTTTGCCATGCGTCACTTGCTGGACTCGAGCAATTCGACCGCACGCCCGCTATCCGGCATATTCACGGATCGTCAGGTCGAAGTCGTGGAGGCGCTCCGACGCGGAAAGGCAAACAAAATTATCGCTTATGAGCTCAACCTGCGAGAAAGCACTGTAAAGGTGCATGTTCGCAATATTATGAAAAAGGTCAAAGCGACGAACAGAACGGAAGTCGTGTTCAAGCTCAACGATCTTTTTCTTTCGGGCGGCTCTGCGACAAACAGCCTGTGCTGATGCGGTCGGCCGATCAGATCTTGGATCGCATCAGGAGCGCATTCTCGCTCTAAACATCCTCGGTGGCTGCACGGCAAATACGCCACCGAGTCCGCGATTGCATCTTCAGCCTCACCTGGAAAGTTTGTCATGCACGCCTCTCCAGGTGAGACTGTCTGCATGTGCAATTTTCCCACAGCTAATTGCCGGTGCCCATAGGAAGCCTGGAAAGCGCTGTTCGGATCCTGCGCAACGGGCCTCTCTGCGAATGGGGGACCAGACCCCGCGCAAGATGCCAGAAATATCGGAACTCAGGCAGCGGCGGTACATTCGGCCGCAGGCCATTCAGGCGCAGTCTGACCATCAGGCCATCGACGCCTGAATATAGTCGCAGACGCCAACCAGCGTCACGTTTGAAGTGTAGAAATGTTACTTTCTCGCCAGCGTTGCTTCCGCCGACGGGAGCGCGACGAAGAACATTTGCAAGATCTGGCTGCTGACAGCGCTCAAGAATATCGGAGAACCATGCAAGCCAATCGGAATCGCTCCGATCGGGAATCTGATGAATGCTTTTTCGATCCCTGCCATACCGTCCCGACACGACCCCATCGCCTGAGCCACCGAGTTGCGCGATGACGAGGCGCGCGCGCCTGAATTCGTCGTGGGATAGAGATGGATAGAAATCTTGCAGCCTCCGCGCCCGCTCAAACTGGCCTCTGCAGATCAAAGCGAGAAGGAAGTACGCCCACTCGGCCGGATCCGGGGTGAGTGCCCCATATTCGGTCATGGTCACCTTGACCAGATCCACCAGAAGGTCATAGGCGCGATCGGCGTCGCCCTCCTGCAATGCACAGATGGCAAGGCGGAATTTGGCTTCGGGCAGGTAGGATACATAGTCCAGGCAGCGCGCGTAGCACTGCTTGGCTTCCTCCACCCTGCCCTGCTCGAGAAGCAGGTCGCCCTGCTTCAGCAAAGCGCGATCGCTCGCTTCCCCCACGACATGGACGCTCTCTTGCTTGGAGATCCGCTGGACCTTTGTAAGATCGCCGAAGGGGCCGGACTGGATGATCTTTTCGCCGAACTGCAGGCCTTTGTTCAGCATGAACCACTGATATATTTGCGGCCTGTGGCTCAGTGTATGACACGCATGGATCAAACTGTAACCGGCTGTCGTGATACGCCGTATTTCGTCGGGATGGGCAAAAAGGTAATCTAGTCGCTCGACGACGTTGTGGCCGTCAACAAAGACACAGTTTTCCATGTCGACAAAGCCGGCTGCCTCCACTGCTGCCGTGCGTTCGGTCACGAGACAGGCATTTGCCCCGGGAATCTCGAAGTGCTTGCGTACGACCTCGCCGCCCATAGTGCCGCATGTGGGGACGATGAGGCTCGCGTTGAGCGCGCGCGCATAAGCCTCTCCAGACAGGAGCTGGGAAGCTAGCTTGCTCTCATAGGCGTGTTGCGGCGAGACCAGGCAGGGGTAACGGTCGCGGATCATCGGAAAGACCGTCTGTCGCCAGGGATAAAGGCCGTAGGCCTGACCTGTGAGCATGGCCGGGATGACCTTTTGCTGGCCATAGTCGTGGTAGACTTCGGGATCGATGAAATTTGGCCAGACGAACAGATTCTCCTTCACCGCCGGCATATATTCCGGAGTCATCGTTGCGATCGCGAAATACGTCTCGATGCCCCACTGCTCCATATCGGAAAGGAAGCCCGCGCGTCGATCGCACCATGCGTCGGCGTTATGAAGGCCAAGCTTCGGAACGGCGATATGGGTATTGGTGTTGGTGATTTTTATCCGACGCGACCCATGCGACCGATAACCGCTTTCAAACAGCGTCAGATCCGGCTCGTACCTGTCGCATATCTCTGCATAGTCGCAGTCGCGGTTAATGACGACGACATCGAAATGTGTTGCGAGGCATTTGACCTGCTGCTGCATGTGCAGCAGCAGGTAACCGGCCGCGGTCGCATTGGGCTGATGGTCCCATTGAAAAAAAACGAGCCGCGGTTTTCGATTATTAACGTTGCTATTCATGTCCCTATCGAATGGCTTCAGGAGCAGTGAGTTCGACGTTCGCGGACGCCAGATGCGGATAAGCCTCTTGCGAGGACTTGGCGCTGGGCCAGTTCCTTGCGCCGCCGGAAAGCTTCCACTCGAAATAAGCGATCGTTCTCTCAAGCCCCTCACGAAGGTTCACCTTCGGCTGCCAGCCCAGTTGTTGCGTTGCGCGGCTGATATCGGGCTTGCGCTGTGTCGGATCGTCAACTGGCAGATCCTTGAAGACGATGCCGGACTTCGATCCGGTCATTTCGACCACCATTTCCGCCAATTCACGGACCTGGAATTCTCCGGGGTTGCCGAGATTGATGGGCCCCGTGACCCCAGCGGGCGCGCCCATCAGACGGATAAAGCCGTCGATCAGGTCGTCCACATAGCAGAACGATCGTGTTTGCCTGCCGTTGCCAAAGATGGTGATCGGCTCGTTTCGAAGCGCCTGAACGATGAAATTGGAGACGACACGGCCGTCATTGGTCTGCATGCGCGGACCGTAGGTATTGAAGATCCGCGCCACCCGGATTTCCACGCCATATTGACGATGATAGTCGAAGAACAGCGTCTCGGCGCACCGCTTGCCTTCGTCATAGCATGCCCGCGGTCCTATGGGATTGACGCTGCCTCGATACTCCTCGGGTTGAGGGTGGACTGCCGGATCGCCATAAACTTCGCTTGTGGATGCCTGGAAGATCTTCGCCTTGGTGCGTTTTGCCAAGCCGAGCATATTGATGGCCCCGTGTACATTGGTCTTCACGGTCTGCACGGGGTCGTGCTGATAGTGGACCGGAGATGCCGGACAGGCGAGGTTGTAAATCTCGTCGACCTCCACATAGAGCGGGAAGGTAATGTCATGGCGGAGCACCTCGAAGCGAGGATCGTCAAGAAGATGCAGCACATTGTCGCGCGAACCGGTGTAGTAATTGTCCACGCAGAGGACGTCATTGCCCTCTCGCAAAAGCCTTTCGCACAGGAATGATCCCAAAAACCCGGTGCCGCCGGTTACCATAATTCGCTTTTGTCCGTGCATTGGTATGCTCCGTTGTTGATGGTTGCCTCGCGGAAGCGAGGATGGTCAGTAGGCTCCCCTGCGTTTGAAGACCGCAGGGATTGTGCTGAGAATAATTTGGCAGTCGAACCACAGAGACCGGTTGTCGATGTAGAACTCGTCGAGTTGCTGCTGCAGTTCGATATCCGCATTGCTTCGTTCGGATATCTGCCAGAGGCCCGTCAGCCCCGGTGTTACCGAACGCCGCTTGTCACGAAATTCGCTATCCATCGCTGAGAGGTGATATTCTGGAAACGGACGCGGTCCGACGAAGGCCATATCCCCTGCAATGATGTTCACCAGTTGCGGGAGCTCGTCGATGCTCGAAGCGCGCAGCATATGTCCTATAACCGGAAGGATGCGCGGATCGTCCTTGAGCTTGAAGTGACTCAACCACTCGGCGCGCATGTTAGGGTCGTCTCGGAATAGTGCTTCAAGGCGCTGTTCTGCATCTTGGTACATCGTCCTCAATTTCAGGACGTGCACCGGCTTACCGGACAGCCCTTCCCTGGTATGCCGGAAGAAGACGGGGCCTGGATCGATGGCATAGATTGCGGCCGCTGCAATCGCGATGAATGGCGCGACCACGATTGTTGCAGGGATGGCGATTGCGAGATCGAGGATCCGGCGAACCAGGTCCGAGTTCACTGAACTCCTACTGTTGGTGAGGCGAATACCGATTTCTCCGCCGACATCCGCAGGTCGCAATCCGCTTACCTTGAGGCTCGGCGTATCGGACAGCAAAATGACTTCGGCGAACTTCCGACGCATAGCCGCCAAATCGGGTGCAAGCGCGCCTCTGTCGCCCGCAATCACGGCAATGGATGGCCCGCCGTCGGGCAATGCCTCCAAACTATCGGGGGAAATGGCCTCCGGCCTGATGCCATACTGCCAGTGGTTCTTGAAATGGGCCACGAGAGCGGGAGTAAGGTTGCCTCCCCCTATGACAACCGCGCGCTCCCCCCAGACTCCAAGTTTCCAGCACAGGCCCTGTGCAAGCCAATGCACAAATGGCTGAACAATCAGCCCGAGAGCGAGGAACCCAATGACGGCAAGCAGCAGTCGTTCCCCCTCCGGCAGGATAATTGCTCCAAACGCCGCCAGGACAGCCACCTTGACGGCAGCTACAGTGCGCCGCCGCAGATGTTCGTGATCATGCAACCGATATCCAGGATAGAGGCCGGCCGATGCGTAAAGAATAATCGCGGCGAGTGCTGCGATCGTGAACGTACGCGCCGCCAGCGTGCCCTCCAAACCACTGGGGAAAAAGGACAGGACAACAAAATAAGCAACCAAATAGCTTGCAATGTCGCCGGCGACCAGCAAGGACGAAGTTGCAAGCCGAGGAAGCCGGCGCTGTAGTGCGGCGGGCATATTCAGCCCTGCCCGGTCAAAGGGATCGGCGGTCTTAGCTGCTATGGGCGGCACGGAACCTGCCGCATTCGCCCGCGAGGTCATGTCATTTGATGTGGCTGCCTTCGACGGACCCGGTGTCATTGCTGGCGACGCAAATAAGGACATGATGGCTTTACACCTTTACAGCTGCTGCTTTTGGCGCGCTTGATCCAAAAACCGCGTCTTCGATCGGAAACTTCCGAAGCCCCAGTCTCTGGAATGCCGTCAGTGAGATGAAGGTCGGCACGACGACCGCATAGCGCCGCCACAGCCGTCGCGGCTCGCATAAAAGACGAAACGCCCATTCGAAGCCGCTTCTTTGAATGAACCTTGGAGCCTGCCGCTTGAGGCCGGCGTGGAAATC
The DNA here is from genome assembly GCF_013591995.1 of Rhizobium sp. WYCCWR 11146. Lineage (NCBI taxonomy): Bacteria > Pseudomonadati > Pseudomonadota > Alphaproteobacteria > Hyphomicrobiales > Rhizobiaceae > Rhizobium > Rhizobium sp. WYCCWR 11146. The sequence goes on along the minus strand of NZ_JACCEY010000002.1, from coordinate 18,020 downwards.
GAATGCGGCTCCGACACCGATGAGCATCGATGCTTCCAGACGATCGCGCATGTGCGCCATCCAGAGTTCCTGCTTGGGACTGCTCAGCCCGACCCAGATGATATCGGCGCCCGATCGATTGAGCTGGTCAGCAATCTCCGTTTCCTCCCGCGTCGACAGTTTGCGAAAAGGTGGCGCATAGGAGCCGACGATCCGTGCTTGCGGAAATTTTGCGAGAAGGCGCGCCTGCAGCTGTTCGAGCGTTTCGGCCGTTGCGCCATAAAGGAAGTGGCGCAAGCCCTTGGAGCTGCCGGCATCGAAAACGGATAACATCAGGTCAGGTCCATAGACCCTATCGCTTTCAGCATGACCGGCACGCTTCAATGCCCATACCAACGGCATGCCATCGGGTGTTACGAGGAAAGCCCGGTTATGTATCGACCGGAGCTCGGGATCATCTTGACACCGGACCACACCGTGCGCGTCGCGAACGCACACATATTCCTTCCTGCCGTCTTCGATCGCTTTTTGAATAAATCCAGTCGCGCTTTTGAGATTAACTGCCGAAATGCGAACACCAAGGACATTAATACATTCCAAAGAACTCGTTTGATTGAGAACTGAATCTTGGCTTCCGTCTGCTGATTGCTTTCTCATGACCTACGCTTTCGCGATCTAAACTGTCATCAGAATATGCTGCCAAGACGATTGCCTCCATACTTGCGGCTCTAACTATTGGACGTAGAAGAGACTTCATGTTTCTACGTCTTACGCCGAGATCGGTTACATATTCGAAGTAAGGCAACGTACCCCCACTGCTTGCCAGGCTGCTCTTTTTGATGAGCGCTGTCCCGAAAGAGCGGTTTGATCTCGGCAAAGCCGAACGCAGCACGTCATCGCGCCAAAGCGCAACCGAAATGTGCAGCGCGCCCACGACGCAGACCTCTACAAGGAGCGCAATCGCATCGAGCGCTTCTTCAGCAAGCTCAAACAGTTTCGACGCGCCGCAACCCCATACGACAAACTGCTCGTGAACGTCATGGGATTGGCCAAGCTCGCCGCAATCGCAATGTGGCTCAAATAGTTAAATCGTCGCCACGCTCTAGGGAGGCAAAGCGTCCGCTACCATTGATCTTCTACCGGGACTGCCGGATGCAGAGCAAGATCGAAGCGGCGGCCATCACCGTTGCCATCCGAGTTAAACAGTTGTCCCCATCCGTTTACTGCGACCGGGGCAACTCATAGGTCTGCGGCAACCGTCGATATGCTTCTTTACAACGCGGCGAGAAAAACCAGGGACCCTGCGGGGCGGCCCGCTTATTAGATGAATATGGTGCATGCATCTTGCACACCGGATCGATCCAAGCCGGGTCAGCCGACGGAGCAAGCCGGATTCCATAGAGAGGGACTTCCCAGGCCACCGATCTAAGCGCCACCGTTCCGAGGTCTCGCACCAGCGGCCGAACTTGATCGCCCACTCAGACACGGTCTGGAACGAGACATCGATTCCACGCTCGGCAAGCAGATTGTCGACATAAGGCAGGCCCAGCGGAAACGGAAAGTGTAGTCACACCGCATGCCCGATGATCTCGGCGGGAAAGCGGTGGCGCTTGAAATGCTGGGCAATGGGTTGGTCGAATCGCTACGGTCGACCTCACATTGCCATCTCGATCAGCACCAATCGTAAGGCGATACTGCCCAAAATTGCCGAATTCTGAAAAAAATGTCGATTCCGCATTTGGCGGGGACAATCCAGCCACGCCCATCAGGATTTTCTAAAGTTTTCAATGGATGCATGTCGCCATGGTTGTAGAAAGAATAACTCGCGGCAAGCGAGATATTAAAGCTGCCACATTTTGGGCGACTCGAAATTCACCAAATATTTCAAAACGTAACTTTGGATCGATTAAGATATTGTGGCAGCAATAAGGCTATGCTTCTCAAGCACTTACTGTTGCGTTGCTGTTGCGCCCTCCAGAATGTCGCCCTATAACCTGCCGCCGTAACGCAGGATTAACCGCAAATATTAACGGGCGGGGGTTGAGGAACAAGACCATGACAACATACTACGTAGCAACGACTGGCAGCAACGGTGGTAACGGCAGTACCTCCTCTCCTTTCCGCACGATCGGCGACGCGATGGCGTCGAACCTTAAGCCCGGCGACGAGGTCGTGGTGAAGGCGGGGACCTACAACGAGGCTATTAACATCGACAAAGACGGCTCGGCGGCAGCCGACATCACACTGCGCTCGGAAGTGCCTGGCGGGGCGCTGATCCGGCCGCCCGCGGGCTCGTGGAACGCGATCAGTGTCAACGCCAACTACGTGACAATCGACGGCTTTGACATCGGCGGCGCCAAAGGCGACGGCATCGAAGCGAACAATGTCCACCACATCTCAGTTCTCAACAACAAGGTCCACGGCAGCGGGGAGTCGGGCATTCAGTTCAACTGGTCGGACTTCATTCGCATCGAAGGGAACGAGACCTACAATAACGCGTCGACGGGCTGGTTCTCGGGCATCTCGATCTACCAGAACCGGAACATCACCGGCGATACCTCGACCGACGGCTACCGGACGATCGTTCGGGACAACATCTCGCACGACAACGTCACGAAGTCGGGTGCGCACACCGACGGCAACGGCATCATCATCGACGATTTCCAGAGCACGCAGACGAGCGGTCATCCGAACTACACGTTCAAGACCCTGGTCGACAATAACCTCGTCTACGAGAACGGCGGCAAAGGCATCCAGGTTACCTGGAGCGACTCCGTCACGGTGAAAAACAACACCGCATACCACAACAATCAGGACCCGGCGAACAGCGGCACCTGGCGCGGCGAGCTCAGCAATTCGGCGTCGAGCAACAACACCTGGGTCAACAACATCGCCGTGGCGGACCCATCGCTGAACAAGAACAACACCGCGATCGATAACACGTCGACCGACAGCTACAAGAACACTAACGTCGTCTGGGCCAACAACATCACCTACAACGGCACGGCCGGTCAGGCATCGGTCAAGACCGACGGCGGCAACGCGATGCCAAGCGCGGCGAACGGCAACAAGCTCGGCATCGACCCGAAGTTCGCGGGGGCAGCGAGCGACAACTTCCACCTCGGCTCCGGCTCGTCGGCGATCGACAGCGGAACCAGCAAGTACGGCGTCGGCTCGGTCGATCTGGACGGCCACGCTCGCGTCGTTGGAACTGTCGACATGGGTGCCTACGAATCTGGCTCCAGCTCGACACCGGGAACGCCAACTACGCCGACGAACCCAGGAACGCCAACCACGCCGACGCAACCGGGAACGCCAACCACACCGACGAAGGTATTCACCGGCACCAACGGCAACGACATCCTGCCACACACCGGTCAGTCCAACGGCGGCAACGAAACCTTCAAGGGTCTCGGCGGCAGTGACGTGTTGAAGGGCGGCGCCGGCGCGGACGTGCTCGACGGCGGCAGCGGCAACGACACGGCCAGCTATGCGGGCTCCGGCGCGGTCAGCGTCAATTTGGCGACCAAGGCCGCATCGGGCGGGCAGGCCGCCGGTGACAAGATCGCCAGCGTCGAAAACTTGACTGGCTCCAGCTACAACGACGTGCTGACCGGCGGCAATGGCGGCAGCAACGTTCTCAATGGCGGGGCTGGCGCGGACAAGCTCAGCGGCGGCGCCGGCGGGGACGTCCTCAATGGTGGTGCCGACAACGACACGGCCGGCTATGCGGGCTCCGGCGGGGTCAACGTCAACTTGGCGACTGGGGCGGCAACGGGCGGCCATGCCGCCGGTGACAAGTTCGTCAGCATCGAAAACTTGACTGGCTCCAGCTACAACGACGTGCTGACCGGAAATAGCGGCAGCAACATTCTCGATGGCGGGGCCGGCGCGGACAAGCTGAACGGCGGACTCGGCAACGACAAGCTGTTCGGAAAAGCCGGCGCAGACATTCTGACCGGCGGCGGCGGCGGCGATACCTTCGTCTTCAATGTGAAGCCCGACAATATCAGCGTCGACCACATCCGGGATTTTTCCTCCGCGGCGGGCGACAAGCTGATGCTCGATCATTCGATTTTCGCCGCGCTCAGCCTATCCCAATTTTCGGACGAGAATTTCGTTCTGGGAACAAAAGCGCTGGAGGCTGATGACAAGCTGATCTACGATCAGAAGAGCGGCATTCTATCCTATGACGCGGATGGAAGCGCAGCGGGCGCGGCCGTCCATGTCGCGGATCTCGATAATTCCGCAGCACTTCACTTCAAAGATTTCCTGCTTGTCTAACCAGGTCGGCCCGTCGCCTTTCAGGCGGCGGGCCTACAGCGTCACGGGTAGTCGTGTCTCTCCGCTTGCCGGCACGAAAAAAACCCGGCCACATTCTCCGTTGACGCCACTCAGGCCGCAACGGAGAAACCTTTGCCCTGGATCGCCTAGATTGCCCATTTCATCGCCGCGGCATTTCTGACCAACGGCATCCCGCATTTCGTCAACGGGGTCAGCGGCAGGCCGTTCTGCATTCCCTTCGCGCAAGGGGCAAAGCTCGGCTCACCGACGGCGAATGTCGTCTGGGCCTGGGCGAATTTCCTCATCGCCTTCCCAAGCCGCTCGGGCAGATCTCGCCAGTGACTACCGGAACGCCCCGGGAACACCGCTCGTCGTATCGCCCTTTCGTTACTCGGGCCGCGCGACTACGCTTTCGGTGTCCGCCCCAGCCTTCTGAAGATCCTGTAAACTGCCAAATTCTCCCGAAGGCATGATCCCGGGATGTATTCGGAAGCTCTTGTCGTTCAAATTGCCGGCGTAGCGGTTATTCGCGAACTGCACGTATCCAGGCCCATGGTCAGGAGCGTAGACATAGGCTGCAAGCCCGTTGCTACCGTCGATCGACACGATATTGCTCTCGATACGATTAGGACGTGCCCATGACGGACGCCAACCCCTGCCCGTACCGTCATCAACGCGAAAAGCCGCGCCCGATCCGTGCGTGATAACGTTTCCGGTCACCAAGTTGCTCCAGCCGCCGTTGATGCCGATCGCCGATATATTGTCCGACAGCGTATTTCCTTCGATGCGCACACCACTGGCCTTGCCATCGGTGTAGATCGCCCAACTAATGGGAGTCGGCCATTCATTGATATTTTCATATCCGGGAGGCCAAAACGTCCCATCGGCCCTGTTCATGAGTTGACCTGTCCCGGTGACCAGATTGTAGCGGATGCTGCTGTTCAGGAGGTCAGCCTGCTCGCCCATCAGCTTGATTGCACCGCCATCTGCCGTCTGCTGATTGGCATTGCGGATCTCGTTATGTTCGATGACTGCGTCGTGGACTGCGTCTTGTGCTCCCCACAGTGAGCCGCCGGCGATACCGAACTGCGCAGTATTTTCGACCAGGTTATGAGCGATCCTGATACTGTCGGTCGCCTGGAACCATATCCCCGCGGTTTCAAAGTAAACCCTTCCGATGTCATGAATATGGTTCGACAGGATTATGGCACCGTCGGATTTGCCGAAGCTGCCATAGGTCGTGCCAACGTAAATCCCGTTGCCAGCCACATCTCCAATCACGTTGCCGGCAATCAAGACATCTTTGCTCTCGGAAACATGGATGCCGACGCCGACATTGTCGATGGAGTTGCCGAGCAGCCGAACACCGTCCGAGTGATCGAGCCGTATGGCCCCAAAGCTTCTGGTATCGGTACCGAACTTGCCGCTGCCCCGCGGATCCCCATCCCGAAACTGGAGCCCCGATACAACCATCCCGTCGGCTCCATCCAGCCTGAAGAGGGTCGGCAGGATGCCGGCCACAGCCGTAGAACTTGTTGGTAGTCCATCGGCCGGGATATAATCGAGTTGACCTTTGGTTCGGTCGTACCACCACTCCCCGGGCGCATCGAGCAGCGCCGCCGCCCCGGTCAGGAAATAGCGGCTGCCTTCTGCGGTGAAGAAATAGCTGGTGCCTTGGGTATTTATCGCCCGGTTCGCGGTGTCGATTGAAACCACTGGGAGGGTGTCACTGCCCCACTGGCTGCCGGGGTGAAAACCACCGACGATGTGGGCGACAAGCCCTGCTGCATTTTTTGAGATCGGAAGATCGCCGGCATGGAAGCAAAAGCGCGTGTTACCATGCCATTCATCGTCGTCCTGCGTGCACTTGGCCGCGAAAAGCCACCCTTTGCGCGGGTCTCCATCGAGTGGAGCGTTGGGAAAGCGAGCCTGCATCTGGCGCGCGCCGCTGACGAAAAGATCGCCCACATCCCGGCCCGCAGGCAGCTTCAGTGACGCCTTCCAGCGACCATCGGCCTGCGCCGTCCAATTGCGCACAATCGGGCCGCCGTGCAGAACCGGCGCCTCGTTGCACCTCGCCGCGATGATCAGGCCCGCATCGCGAGCATCGAAGACTATCGGTTCAGCAAGATAGTAATCCCCATTGCCCATTGCGATCGTATTCTGGCCGCCCTTCTGGCGCGCAGCATCCCGCGCTCTTTCAATACTGGCAAAAGGACCGTCTGTACGCCGAGAATTTGCTTTAGGAAGGTGCCCGCTCCAGGTGTCTTTGCCATCGGGAGAGACATAGAATACTGCCCGGGCCGCGGGTGCTCCGGTCAATATGTTGCTCAGTGAAGTCCCCTTCAGCTTGTCCGAAAAGGTCGCCGGCGAGGCTTCCGCGCAGGTTGCCTCCCTGACCGCCGTCCGCAGCCTGTCGGGCGCATCTGCGTCCGGGCTCACCGAGGCCAGCTTGCCCGGCTGCGGAAAGAGCATCGCAAGCAAAATGCTCAAGATCGGTGCGAAGCGCTGCCTCATGAGATTTGCAGCTCCGCCGTTCTGCTGCGGGCCCGTACTCGCAATTGCCGGCCGGGGGCCGTCGAAGTAACAACAGGCTCATATAGAGAGAACATGATGATGGCTGTTGTGAACAGAATGAAAATCGCGTCATTCTGGATCAGGAAGATTGTCTCGGTCAGGTTCATCACCAAAATCACAACCATGAAGACGTTCAGCCAGAGCCAGCCATAATGCGGGTCCCCGCATTGGAGGGCCGCCCCTTGGCGGAGTGCCTGCAAAAGCATCAGAGCGAACAAAGTCATTCCGCTTATTCCGAAGCTCAGCAGCGTATCGCGGAATCCATTATGAGCGTGAGGAGCCATCCATTGGATCTTTGACCAGATAATCCAGGCTTCGGGATTCGCTTCTGTCCAAAACGCTTGGTAGCCGAAGCCGAGCAGCAGATGATCGGCGATCTGGCCATCGACCAGCTCCCACAAGGGCACTCGGCCCGTCAAAGTGGCATCCTTGCCAAGCGCCTCAAGGAATGGGACCAGGAATTCGTGAAGCAAAAGGAGGATCCCGACGAACATTTGAAAGAAAAACAGGATGAAGACGATGCGACCGATGCCACGGATTCGCTGCAACATGGAGTAGAACCCGATCAGGCAATATGCCGATACCGTCGCAATTGTCGCGGTCATCGATCCGGAAAGGAAGAGACAAGCCCCGCCCGCCGCCAACAAGATCAAAGCGGTTCGCCGCAATCCTCGGTTGCTGTCCATTGCGACGGCGGTCGACACCAGTATCATCATGCCGGCGTACCAACCAAGGCTGTTCTTGTGGATGAATATGCCGCGCATCGCGCTGTCCGTGGGCATGCGAGCGAGCCCCGGTGATACTAGAAAAATCAACAGGCTGAGGACGATACATGCTCCGAAGGTCGCAAATGCAATGAGAAGTAACTGCCTTGGTGTAAAGCGTATCGCCAACACATAAGCCAGAAGTACGGTGAAGAGCAGGCCGATGGCACGCCTGAGAGTCGTCGACGGGCCAACCGACCAGAAGACAGACACGAAGGGCATGGCGACCATCAGCGGGACAAGCCAATTTCGCTTGAGCGCGGTGAGAAATTGCGGAAAATTTCGTGCCAGCATCAGCAATGTAAACCCGTATACGGGTAAACAAAGCAGACGCAACATAGACTTGGCATGATCGCTAAGGCCTCCGTCGGCATCCGCCAGCATGAGCGGGAAAAGCGCGCCTGTCTGAAGAAAAAGGCATAGGCCGGCGCCCCAGCACTCTATTGCCCGCCAACTGACAGTCGGCCCATTCGCTATCCTAAGCGTATACGCTCGCATTACCCGTCCCGACTTGCTTGGACAGATGAGAGGTTGTTGATCGCTGCAATTTGGAAAGACATGGGTCCCCTTTCATAGCTGCGCTGCTTACCAACGAACAATCATCCCGCCACGTCCCCGGTCAACCAACGCAAACGAAGGCGGGGCTAAGCCTAACGTCCATACCCACCATCCAAGGACGTTGTTTGGATTAAGCTTACGGTCTACCCCTCCCCCAAAAGTTGGTGCTGGGGCCCACGACATTGCCCATAAGAGGAGATGTCACCTGTGACCAATCACCGGTAGCTTGACGATGAAAGCATACCGCGAAACACGTCGCGCTGAGCCGCAGTTTCCGGTGAAGTGAGGCAATAATTCTGGCGCAGCCGGCTGTTGGCAGGTGACGCTTAGAAGGGTTGGGATTGCAATGGTTCTGCGTCATGGTCCTGGTTTTGTACGTTATATAAAGGGAGCGTCACGCGTTGCGGCGTTTTCGGCGGTGACCCTACCGGCTCAAGGCGAAATCCTGATCGAGCAGAACTCCTTCCATCAATTCGCGCTGCCAAACGCGCGAGCGTTCGCAACTCCGGCGCACCGACGTGTCGCCCAGCGACGCGCTTGAGGGGTGTCATGGAGCGGCCCACAATCAGCGTCCTTATCAATAACTACAACTACGGTCGCTTCGTTGCCCGGGCAATTGACAGCGCCTTGAGCCAACAGGCGTCCAATGTCGAGATAATCGTCGTCGACGACGGCTCGAGCGACCAGTCGCGCTCTGTTCTCGACGGCTATGACAAGCGGGTGAAGGTGCTCTTCCAGGAGAACCAGGGACAGGCCGCCGCCATAAATGCTGCTGTGAAGTTAAGCAGTGGCGACATCCTCTGTTTTCTCGATGCCGATGACTGGTGGGCGCCAGGCAAGCTGTCGGCAACCGCCGCTGCTTTCCAATCCAATCCTCAGGCATCGCTTGTCTATCACCGACTTCAGCCAACGCAGAACGATGGCTCACCAGCCTTCAGGCCGATCCCTCGGACCCTGTGTTCAGGAAATTTGTCGCCACGGCTCGCCAGATCGGCTGGTTGGTGGCCCTTCCCGATGACATCAGCCATCGCTGTAAGACGTAGCGCGTGGGATGCTGCAGGGGATATTCCCGAGCAGTTCCGCATGTCTGCCGATGCCTGGCTCACAGGCATCTATCCATTTCTGGGGAGCGTTGTCGCCTTGTCGGATTCACTCGGTTTCTATCGGATTCACAACAATAATTGGTATCGGCCAGTCGATGACGCCGCCATGCTGCGAAAGCGGATGGCCCATTGGCAGGCTACCGTTGAAGCGACGAACCGGTTTCTTTCCGCGCACGATCTGGCGGGAAGGCTGCGTCTGACTGATCACTATCCGTACCGGGTCGCCTCAGCCAAGCTGCAGGGCGCCGATACACGCACCCGGTTCAGCCTTGCTGTGGAAGGGCTCTTTTTCGCCGGAGAACCAAACTTGCTGAGGCGGACGCGTGATGCATTGCGCACAGCCTACAACTTGCCTCGACTTGGTCAGGATGTCGGCGTGTCGGAGTCAGCGGGATGAAGGCACTGCTGCTGGTTTCCGAACTGGAAGACTACACCATCTCCTTCGCTAGCGGCGTTGCGCGACATGCGCACGTCGTCCTAGCGGTTCCGCGCAGGCGCTACGCACACCTTGCTTCATGGATCGATCCGGCTGTCGATCTGCACCTCATGGACTGGCCAAGGCACCGCTCGCTCTCCAATCCCTGGTTCCTGCACCAACTCACGCGTCTTATCCGGCAGGAGCGGCCGAACGTCATTCACCTTCTGAGCAACTCGACGCTCTGGTTGAACTTCGCCGCGCCGTTCTGGCGTCCGATCCCGATCGTGACCACCGTCCATGACGTGGAAGTGCATCCCGGCGATTCCGACACCCGTACGCTGCCCGCCTGGGCTCCCCAATTGATGGTGCGGCAATCGGGTCATGTCGTCGTCCATGGCGAAGGGCTGAAACAAATGGTCCTCGAGCGATATTCAAAATCGCCTGATTGTGTCCATGTCCTGTCGCATCCCGCCATTCATCGCTACGCGGAGCTCGCTCGGCGGCACAAGATGGCGCGGCGCGGCGCAGATGGAACTTTGCGCGTTCTGCTTTTCGGACGGATTTTTGCTTACAAGGGATTGGAGCATCTGATCCGTGCCGAGGCGATGCTCAAGGACCTGCTCCCCAATCTACGCATCACGGTGGCAGGCCGCGGCGATGATCCGTGGATCTTCGAGCCCCTTATGGGGGACGCCGTCCGCTATGATATTCGCAACCGCTTTATCGAGGATATGGAGGTCGCCCAGCTCTTTCTGGATGCCGACATCGTTGTCCTTCCCTATACGGAAGCCTCTCAAAGCGGAGTCCTCAATCTTGCCGCGGCATTTGGCAAACCGGTTATCGTGACTGATGTCGGCGAATTGCGAGCCACCGTTCTGCCAAACGGACTGGGAATGGTGGTTCCACCCGGGGATGTGGAACAGCTCGCGATAGCCATACGGACACTGGCGGAAAACAGCGAGCTCAGAAGCAGCTTCGGGATCAACGCGCTCGCATGGGCTACAGGTCCGAATTCGCCTCAACAGGTCGGAGCACAGGCTGCGGCCGTTTATCGTAAGGTGATCGGGGCATGCTGATGAACGCGCTCACGGATGGGAATCGGGTAGCGACGCGCAACGCAGCAGCAACCGTCCGCCACTACGTCCCGGGTGGTTGCGAAAACGGTGGCGGAATTGGCAGGCTCGTCGGATACATATCGAACACGGCGAAGGAGGCCGGCGAAACACACCTCGTCACCGACACCAGAGGGCCTCGGTGGTCCTCAGTTGCGTCGCCTATGCGCCTGCTCGGCGCCGTCTTGATGATGGCAAAGGATCGGATAGTTGCTCCGGCACGCATTCACCATATTCATGTCGCGGGTCGCGGCAGCACCGCAAGAAAACTGATCCTGACCGAGGCTGCCCGTCTCCTCGGATGCTCTCACATATTGCACCTGCACGACTACGACTACGCGACCGACTTTGCCGCACGCTCGCCACGTCAACAAATGCTTGTACGCCGGATGTTCCAACATGCCGACCAGGTCGTGGCACTGGGCCAGCGCGACCGCATCACGCTAACGACGCTTCTCGGCGTAGAAGAGCGCCGCGTAGTCGTCATCGGCAATTGTGTTCCCGACCCCGGGCCGCGCAATGTTCATGTCGGCGAGATGCCGTTGATCATATTTCTCGGCCGGCTGAGCGAACGTAAAGGCGTTCAGGAGCTTCTGCTTGCCTTAAGTCATCCGATCATGAAAGAACTCCGGTGGCGAGCCGTGCTGGCAGGCGATGGACCTGTGGAAGACTACCGGCGCCAGGCTGCCGCCATGGGGCTTTCAGATCTGGTGAAAATGCCGGGCTGGCTTGGCGCCGACGAGGCCCAAGCGCTGTGTACACGGGCAGATATCCTGGTCTTACCTTCGCATGCCGAGGGCTTGGCAATGGCTGTGGTCGAAGGGCTTGCCCATGGGCTCGCCGTCGTCACCACGCGCGTCGGCGCGCATGGCGAAGTCATCTCCGATGGTGAAACCGGCGTCTTCGTACCTGTCGGAGACAAGGATGCCCTGGCTGCGGCGCTGGCTAAGCTCGTCACCGACCCGAAAGTCCGCAACTATCTGTCGGCCAAGGCCCGTGCTCATTATCTCAACAATTTCAGTATGAAGGCTTACATGCGATCGCTGGACAAACTCTACGACGCTATCTCCGCGCAACCTCAAACAACGGCTGGTGAACGATGACTATTTCGACTGTGCCGCCAGACCGCAACCCCTCGCTCTCGTCGATGCGCTACGATCCCCGGCTTCAGGTAGAGACTCGTTCGGACGAAATTGATCTGACTTCAGGCCTGCGCCTTATCCGGCGACGGATGGTCATGATAATGGCCATCATCATGGTATTTATGGCGGTTGCCGTAACCGTGATTTCTGGATTGAAGCCGACTTATCATGCCGAGTCCCGGCTGATCATCCACACGCCTCTGGCGACAAAGCTCGGCACCGACGAGTCCGGCCGCAACGATCCGCTGGACGCCACATCTGAGACCGAACGGCTTCTTTCCAGAAGCATCGCAGAGCGGGTAATCCGCGACCTGCGGCTCAATGAATGGCCGGAATTCAATCCGGCGCTGCAAGAAATCTCGCCTATCGACAAGATCCGATCAATGCTGCGCGGTTGGGTCGATAGTGAAAAACCGTCCTTGCCGATACGGGACAGCATCGAGCCGATAATCCCGAAGTACTACAAGGCCCTCCGCGTTTGGCGCGATGGCCAGGGTGACGTCATTCAGATCGGTTTCGATGCGAGCGACCCCGAACGGGCCGCTTCTGTCCCGAACCGGCTCATCAGCATCTACCTCGAAGAGCGCAAGGACAGCCTGCGTGGTCGAGTGGACGCAGCAGAAGAATGGCTTCTGCTGCGCATCGACGAACAGATGGGGCGCGCCAAGGCAGCACGCGATGCCGCCGACGTGTACCAGAAAACTACCGACGTTGCCTCAAATGACGACGATCAGGTTGAACAGATCAAGTCGATCATGGAGCTGGGCGAGCGGCGGACAAAAATCGAACAAGGCCGCGCTGAAGCGAGAGCAACGATATCCGCACTCGAAGCGGCCGACGACCCCTCGCTCGTCCTGCAGAATATGGTCATTCCCGACAGCATTGTTGCAATGCAACGCGAGCTTCGTGCGAAGGAGCAAGATCTCGAGCGCCTTCTTGAGACATATGGCAACACCGCCGAAGCCGTGGTCGACGCGCGCGCCAAGATCCTCAAAACTCGCACCGATCTCAGCCTTGCAACCGATCGATATCTCCAATCGATACACGCCAAGCTTGCGGCGCTCGATCATGAGGACGACACAATCCGGTCGGCATTGGCGACTGCTCATGAGAAACGCACTCGCTCTGCCCTGGCGCAAACCGAGTTGGCCCGACTCCAGCGCATGGCTGACAAAGAGCAAACGGCGCTGGACAAGCTCGAGGAGCAGCGCCGTGGCCTGGCTGCGCAAGCCATGTTGCCGGGCGCGGAACTGGAAGTCTTGTCACCGGCCGCGGTGCCGCTGGCGCCGCAGGGACGCGGGCGGCTTTTCTATTTGATCGGCGCCCTTTTGGCTTCGATATCGATCGCGGTGACGGCCGCTTTCGTGGTCGAGATGTTGGACAATTCAGTCCGCAGCTTCGACCAGATGGCCGGAATGTCGCGCATCGTACCCGCCGGATTCATCCCACACCTGAAACGGAAAGACCGGAGAGATCCGTCGATGCTCTTCGGGAGCATCCAAGACGGGATGTTTGACGAAGCAATTCGCTCCGTCATGACTTCGCTCAAACAATCCAACGGCGGAAAGTTGCCCAACAGTATCGTTGTGACGTCGGCTCACAGCGGAGAGGGCAAGTCACTTGTCGCCAGATCCCTGGCAATCGATCTCGCCGCCAACGGAATTCCGGTGCTGCTTGTCGATGGCGACCTCAGACTCGGAAATCTCGACTCGTTTTTCAAATCAGAGCTAAAGCAGGGGTTGAACGAATTCCTGTGTGGACAGGCCGGAATGCGGGACATCATCCATCACCATCCAAGCGGCATCGACTTCATCCCGGCTGGCAATGCCGGTCTCCATCGGCGCGTTCGTTTGACTGATGCGGCTGACATCATCGCGAGGGCCGCCTCACTCGGCCAAATCGTCATCTTCGACAGCGCGCCGGTGCTCGCCTCGGCTGATACGATGCATCTGACAGCGTTAGCAGAACGAACGCTGGTGGTCGTAAAATGGGGAAAGACGAGCCGTCGCGCGGTAGAGTTTTGCCTACATCAGCTGAAGACCGCGCGCAACGCAGAGATTGCCGTTGCCATAAATAACGTCAATCCGAAACAACACGCCATGTACAACTTCAGCGATTCAGAACTGTTTGTGAGCTCACTGAGGAAGTACCACGAGTACACATGAGTTCGAACAGCATGTTCGCCTGATTCTCCGAAATAAATTATGGAGACCGCATTGAAAAACGAAAATAAGGTTGCGCTGGTTACGGGTATAACTGGCCAGGACGGTGCGTATTTGGCCGAATTGCTCCTGGAGAAGGGCTATAATGTTCACGGCCTCAAGCGACGCTCATCGTCGTTCAACACCAGTCGCATCGAGCATCTATACGAGGATCCCCATGTCGAAAATCCTCGCTTTATTCTGCATTACGGGGACATGACCGATTCAACGAACCTCATCCGCGTCGTTCAGGAAACGCAGCCGGACGAGATCTACAATCTCGCCGCACAGAGCCACGTTCAAGTCTCTTTCGAGACGCCGGAATATACGGCTAACGCCGATGGAACCGGCACCCTTCGGCTCCTTGAAGCAATTCGCCTCCTGGGACTGACCAAGAGGACCCGCTTCTATCAAGCGTCCACCTCAGAGCTCTACGGCAAAGTTCAGGAAGTCCCGCAGAGCGAAACGACGCCCTTCTACCCTCGATCCCCCTACGCCGCGGCCAAGCTCTACGCCTATTGGATTGTGGTCAATTATCGCGAAGCATATGGCATGCACGCCTCGAACGGCATTTTGTTCAATCATGAAAGCCCGATCCGCGGCGAAACATTCGTGACGCGCAAAATCACCCGGGCGGCGGCTGCGATCCATCTTGGGCTGCAGGAAAGGCTCTATCTCGGCAACTTGGACGCCAAGCGCGACTGGGGACATGCGCGAGAATATGTCCGCGGCATGTGGCTGATGCTGCAACAGGATGAACCGGAGGACTATGTCCTTGCGACCGGCGAAACGCACTCGGTTCGTTCCTTTGTCGACAAGGCCTTTGCCCAGGTGGGCATGCCGATTGATTGGCGTGGGAACGGGGTTGAGGAAAAGGGATACGATAAGACATCCGGCAAGTGTTTGGTGGAGATCGATCCAGCTTACTTCCGTCCGACCGAAGTTGATCTTCTGATTGGCGATCCGACGAAGGCGCACACGAAGCTTGGCTGGAAACATGAGACCAATCTTGATCAGCTGGTTGCGGAGATGGTTCGCGAGGATCTGAAACTCATGGCACGAAATGTTCCGTCGGTCGGTGTAACTAAAGGTTTTGCCTATGCCTGAGGTGATTTACAGCCTTGCCGGAAAGAGGGTCTATGTCGCCGGCCACCGCGGAATGGTGGGCTCTGCGATCGTGCGGCGTCTCGCTTCCGAGGGCTGCGAGATTTTGACGGCCACCCGCGCCGAGGTCGATCTCAGACGGCAGGAGCAGGTGGAGGCCTGGATGAGTAAGCATCGTCCCGATGCTGTCTTCCTGGCTGCTGCGAGGGTCGGCGGTATTCTCGCGAATGCTACCTATCCGGCCGACTTCCTTTACGACAACTTGATTCTCCAGGCGAACGTCATCCACGCCGCCCATAGAACTCAAGTCGAAAAACTGATGTTTCTGGGCTCGTCCTGCATCTATCCGAAATTCGCCGATCAGCCGATCGTTGAGGACTCACTTCTGACCGGATCGCTTGAGCCCACGAATGAATGGTATGCGATCGCCAAAATTGCCGGATTAAAGCTCTGCCAAGCCTATCGCAAACAGTACGGTAGAGATTTCATCTCGGCCATGCCTACCAATCTTTACGGTCCAGGCGACAATTTTGACCTCGGGTCAAGCCATGTCATGCCAGCGCTCATACGCAAGACACATGAGGCCAAGGTCAACCAGCAACAAGAGATATGCGTCTGGGGTACCGGCACGCCGCGGCGCGAATTCCTGCATGTTGACGATTGCGCCGACGCCTGCGTCCAGCTCATGAAGACCTATTCCGCCGAAAGTCATGTGAACGTAGGTTGTGGCGAAGACATTACCATCCTCGAATTGGCATACCTCGTCTCCGAGATGGTTGGTTTCGAAGGCAAGATCACGCGCGACCTCACCAAGCCAGATGGCACGCCACGTAAACTCCTGAGCGTCGACAAGCTTCGCACTCTCGGCTGGTCTCCTAAGATAGGTCTGAAGGAGGGTATCGCAGATGCCTATCGCTCCTTCCTTGATGGCCATCATCTCGAACGCAGCGACAGAGCTACGTCCGGCGACTTGATCGGTCAAAGCGACATCAGTTTCGAGAAAGCGAAGGGTTCGGCGCCGCATGCGCCCACGCTCTCGACCGTTGCGCATCATCCCTCGCCATAGGGAATTTGCACGAGGGATAACAGGGTTTTGTCTCGGGGGGACGCATATGCTGGGACGGCGCAAATAATGCAGCCTGTAGACATCAGGATTGCAGCGCTCATTTTCCTGATAGTCGCGTGGGTGATGATTATCGGTGCAGCAATGGATTTTTTCGCGGTCGAAATGCCGATATCGCTTGTCGCGCTATTAGGCAGATAGTCCACATCGGACGGCTCCACCGGGCCTTACCTTCAACCTCATCGCTTGCAGTCGCCACATCGACGGTTTCGCCGTTCTCATCGCCTCGGTAATTTCGCAGAAGATAGGCGAAGCGTAGAACCCGGCTGACATCGGCACTGTGAACGCCGAAATGCGGCACGGCGTTGCTGACGCTGGAGCAGGTTTCATACAGAACTTGGAGGTAGAGATGCTCCTTCGCGGCCAGGCTGACGAGCATCGGGTATCGGCGACCAGTCCGACTGAATCTTTCCATTGTGCTCACCCAGCTTGGGCGACTTGTTGTGAGATGTCATCGGGATTCCTGAAAAGATGATCGGTGTCCGGATGCCCGGTACTCCGTCATTCATGATCGCCATTCCGCGGTGCTCAACTTGCGGATCCGCGAAAACGTCTTTCACCGTGTTGATCGGCCCAGCGGGCACGCCCACACGTTCAAGTTCGGCGAGCAGATCGGCGCGATTAAAATGTTTCGTCCGCGCCTCTAGAATGGATGTCAAATCGGCTCGATGATGTACGCGGTCTGCGTTTGTCTTGAAACGGATGTCGTCAGCCAAGCTCGCTATCTGCAGAACATCGCAAACCCGAGAGAATTGAGCGTCATTGCCACAAGCGATGATGACGCTACCGTCGGAGACCGGAAATACCTGGTAGGGCGCAATGTTAGGATGCGCATTGCCAAGCCGTGTCGGTGACTTCCCGGACGCAAGGAAATTCATCGCCTGATTGGCGAGCACTCCCACGGCACTGTCCAGGAGAGCCATATCTATGTGCTGGCCCTCTCCCGTGGCACTGCGAAGAAGCAAGGCTGCTTGAATAGCAATGACCGAATAGAGGCCTGTGAATATATCGCCGAACGCCACGCCTATTTTTTGAGGCTCCCGACCGGGCTCGCCGGTCAGATCCATGATCCCCGCCATGCCCTGAACGATGAAATCGTATCCGGCACGTTCGGCATAAGGGCCTGACTGGCCAAAACCGGTGATCGAGCAATAAATTAGACGCGGGTTGATCCGTTTGAGGCTCTCGTAGTCGAGGCCGAACTTCTTAAGCCCACCAACCTTGAAGTTCTCGATGACGACATCGGCATTGGCAATCAGTTCGCGAACTTTTGCGGTGTCTTCTTTAGACTTGAAGTCGGCGGTGATGCTGAGCTTTCCTCGGTTGCAACTATGGAAGTAGGCCGCGGCGACATCATTTCCATCTTCGATAAAAGGAGGGCCCCAGCGACGTGTATCGTCGCCCTCTGGGCTTTCCACCTTGACGACCGTCGCTCCCAAATCCGCAAGGGTCTGACCTGCCCAAGGGCCAGCCAAAATTCGCGCGAGTTCCACAACCCGGATGCCTTGAAGCGGAAATTGCATCGATACTCCTCTTAAACTCTCATAGTCAAAAGCAGCCCGCAATGGCTGCTACATATTCGGATAGACCGGCCCCTCGCCGCCCTGCGGCGGCACCCAGTTGATGTTCTGGTTGGGATCCTTGATGTCGCAGGT
>NZ_JACCEY010000019.1:327663-521636 GCF_013591995.1 Rhizobium sp. WYCCWR 11146 | reverse complement strand
AGACGGTACAGGCGAGCGATGCCAAGAAGGTCATCACCGTGCGCACCGCATCCTTTGCCTCCGCACCGGAAGGTGGTTCGGCGACCGTCGAGGCAATCTCGGCGGTTTCCGATCCGGGGCTTTCGACCTTCGTCAAGGACGCGCTGTCGGCCTCCGACCGTCCGGAACTGACCTCTGCCAAGATCATCATCTCCGGCGGCCGCGCACTCGGCTCGGCGGAGAAGTTCAAGGAAGTTATCCTGCCGCTTGCCGACAAGCTCGGTGCTGCCGTCGGCGCATCCAGAGCCGCCGTCGATGCCGGCTATGCGCCGAACGACTGGCAGGTCGGCCAGACCGGCAAGGTGGTGGCGCCGCAGCTCTACATTGCCTGCGGCATTTCAGGCGCCATCCAGCATCTGGCCGGCATGAAGGATTCGAAGGTCATCGTCGCCATCAACAAGGACGAGGAGGCGCCGATCTTCCAGGTCGCCGACTACGGATTGGTCGCCGATCTCTTCGACGCCCTGCCGGAATTGCAAAAGGCGCTCTGACCGCGTCAAATGCTTTTCTTTCGCACTTGCGAATGACTGGAAAATTATCTTTTATCGGGCTACTACTGCTGCCGGGCGATCCTTCGTCCGGCAGCATTGCTAGAAAAATGCGGCGGCGCGGGGGCGAATGCCGTGCGGGGGTTTGGAGATGAATGCGGTGTTGAAGAATATTGGTATTATCGGTGCCGGCCAGATGGGCTGCGGCATCGCGCATGTTTCGGCCGCCGCAGGTTACAGGGTTCACATTTACGATCTCTCGCAGGACCGCATCGAATCCGGTCTTGCCACCATCAACGGCAACCTGGCCCGCCTGGTGACGAACGGCAAGATGACCGAAGAGGAGCGCAAGTCGACCTTGTCGCTCATCACAGGCTCGTCCGATGTCAATGATCTCGCCCCCTCCGATCTCGTCATCGAGGCCGCCACCGAGGATGAAACGGTCAAGCGCAAGATCTATACCCAGGTCTGTCCGGTCCTGAAGCCGGAAGCACTGCTTGCCACCAACACCTCTTCCCTGTCCATCACCCGGCTTGCTGCCGCCACCGACCGCCCCGAGCGCTTCATGGGCATACATTTCATGAACCCAGTGCCGGTGATGAAGCTGGTTGAACTGGTGCGCGGCATCGCCACCGACGAGAAGACCTTTTCCGCCGCCAAGCAATTCGTCGGCACGCTGGAAAAGACCATCACCGTCGCCGAGGATTTCCCGGCCTTCATCGTCAACCGCATCCTGCTGCCGATGATCAACGAAGCGATCTACACGCTCTATGAGGGCGTCGGCACGGTCGACGCCATCGATACGGCGATGAAGCTCGGCGCCAACCATCCGATGGGACCGCTGCAGCTTGCCGATTTCATCGGCCTCGACACCTGCCTCTCGATCATGCAGGTGCTGCATGACGGCCTGGCGGACTCGAAATATCGTCCCTGCCCGCTGCTGGTGAAATATGTCGAAGCCGGCTGGCTCGGACGCAAGTCCGGCCGCGGCTTCTATGACTATCGCGGTGAAGTGCCGGTCCCGACGCGGTAAACTTCTGCTGCTCGAAGCATCCTCATCAGCGCCCGCGGCGCTACGACCCGATCGCGCCCTTGATCAGCGCCTTGGCATCCTCGCTGTCCCAGGCAGCCGGCCCGTTCATTGCTGAAATCAGGCATCCCTTGTCATCGATCAACAGCGTCACCGGCAGCCCCATGGCGAGGCCCTCTTTCTTCAGATTGTTGAACACCGAAATCGTATTGTCGCGATAGAGCTGCAGCGCATCGACGCCGATCTCCGCAAGGAAGGTCTTCGGCTTCTCGTCGTCGCCGCTATCGATATTGACCGGCACGACCTGGAACCTGTCGCTGCCCATCTCCTTCTCAAGCGCGTTCAGCGCCGGCATCTCCTCGCGGCACGGAACGCACCATGTCGCCCAGAGATTGAGAAGCACGGTCTTGCCGGCGAAATGATCGAGCGTCAGCGGCTTGCCATCCGGCCCGTTGAAGGAGACCGCGGTCAGCTTGCGCGGCTCGTAGGCGGCGACCATCGCGGCCACCTGTCCCTTCATCAGTGGTGTGACGCTGGCGACGCGATCCTTGGCAAGCTTGCATTCGGCTGACGCCGTTTCGCCGCCGCCATTGCCAATCCCCGTCTCCTTCACGTATACCGCTGCCGCACCGGCAACGACACCCGCAACGGCGGCCATCGCGATCCATTTCAGGGATGGCAGCCCGAGGGGTTTTCTTGTCGTCATTTCATTCTCCTGGACATGCATCCTCAAGGCGGACACCTTCATGGCCGACGACACCACGGACACCAAATCCTCCAACCAGATGTGGGGCGGTCGCTTCGCCTCCGGCCCGGACGCGATCATGGAGGAGATAAATGCCTCGATCGGTTTCGACAAGAAGCTATTCGCGCAGGATATCCGCGGTTCGATTGCCCATGCGACAATGCTCGCCCATCAGGGGATCATTTCCGCCGAAGATAAGGACAAGATCGTTCACGGGCTAAACACGATCCTGTCAGAGATCGAAAGCGGCAATTTCGAATTCTCGCGTCAGCTCGAAGATATCCATATGAATGTCGAAGCACGCCTGGCGACATTGATCGGACCGGCGGCCGGCCGGTTGCACACCGCCCGGTCGCGCAATGATCAGGTGGCGCTCGACTTCCGTCTCTGGGTGAAGGAAGAGCTGCAGAAGACCGAGCAGATGCTGACCGGCCTGATCGCGGCTTTCCTCGACCGCGCCGAAGAACATGCCGAAAGCGTCATGCCGGGCTTCACCCATCTGCAGGCAGCCCAGCCCGTTACCTTCGGCCATCACTGCATGGCCTATGTCGAAATGTTCGGCCGCGATCGCTCGCGTGTGCGCCACGCTATCGAGCATCTGGATGAAAGCCCGATCGGTGCCGCCGCACTTGCCGGCACCGGCTATCCGATCGACCGCCACATGACGGCCAAGGCGCTCGGTTTCCGCGAGCCGACCCGCAACTCCATCGATACGGTCTCCGACCGCGATTTCGCCATCGAATTCCTGTCGATCGCGGCGATTGCGGGCATGCATCTGTCGCGTCTGGCGGAAGAGATCGTCATATGGTCGACCCCGCAATTCGGTTTCGTGCGTCTCTCCGACGCCTTCTCGACCGGCTCGTCGATCATGCCGCAGAAGAAGAACCCGGATGCGGCCGAACTGGTGCGCGCCAAGACCGGCCGCATCAACGGCTCGCTGGTGGCGCTGTTGACGATCATGAAGGGCCTGCCGCTCGCCTATTCCAAGGACATGCAGGAAGACAAGGAACAGGTCTTCGACGCCGCCGAGAGTCTGGAACTGGCAATTGCCGCCATGACCGGCATGGTGCGCGATATGACCGTCAATACCGCGCGCATGAAGGCGGCGGCCGGCTCCGGCTATTCGACGGCGACCGATCTTGCCGACTGGCTGGTACGTGAAGCGGGCCTTCCCTTCCGCGACGCCCATCACGTCACTGGCCGCGCCGTCGCACTCGCCGAAAGCAAAGGCTGCGACCTTGCCGAGCTGCCGCTCTCCGATCTGCAGGCGATCCATCCCGACATCACCGACAAGGTCTACGACGTGCTGACCGTCGAGGCCTCGGTCGCCAGTCGCAAGAGCTTCGGCGGCACCGCGCCGTCCGAAGTGCGCAGGCAGATCGCCTTCTGGCGCGCCCGCAACTAAGAGATACCAGGCGTGGCGAAAAACCGCCGCGCCCTTCCTGCGGGGCGCGCAAAGACCGCCAACAATCAGGGTGCACAAGGCGGATAAACTTCGCTATGAAGATGTCCATTATTCGATATGAATGATGCCATCACATGCCGCAGAAGAGGATATCCATGAAGAGCTTGCCGCACCTCGTCCGCCTGACGGCGGTTCTCGCCGTCATCGGCCTTGCCGTTGCCGGATGCGGGCGCAAGGGCGACCTCGATCCGCCGAGCGCTGCGGCAACCAAGGAAGGCGACGTTTCCAAGCCGACGAAACGGCCGGGAACCGTCGACAAGCCCTTCCTTCTCGATCCCCTTCTTTAAGGCATAAACCCGTGAACCATTTCGAGTACCGCGACGGCGTCCTTCATGCGGAGAACGTCCCCGTTCCCGAGATCGCCAAGGCGGTCGGCACCCCTTTCTACGTCTACTCCACCGCAACGCTGGAGCGCCATTACCGCGTCTTTTCGGAAGCCTTCGCCGACATGGACTCCATGGTCTGCTATGCGATGAAGGCGAATTCGAACCAGGCGGTGCTGAAGACGCTGGGCCGCCTCGGCGCCGGCATCGACGTCGTCTCGGAGGGAGAGCTGCGCCGCGCGCTTGCCGCCGACATCCCGGCAAATCGCATCATGTTCTCAGGTGTCGGCAAGACCCCATCCGAGATGGATTTCGCTCTCGAAGCCGGCATTTACTGTTTCAACGTCGAATCCGAGCCTGAACTCGAGATCCTCAATCAGCGCGCCGTCAGCGCGGGCAAGAAAGCGCCGGTCTCCTTCCGCATCAACCCTGATGTCGATGCAAAGACGCATTCCAAGATCTCGACCGGCAAGAAGGAAAACAAGTTCGGCATCTCCTGGGAGCGCGCCCGCGCCATCTATGCCCATGCCGCCAAGCTGCCGGGCATCGAGGTCACCGGCATCGACATGCATATCGGCAGCCAGATCACCGAATTGCAGCCCTTCGACGACGCCTTCAAGCTACTGCACGACCTTGTCGCGACGCTGCGCGCCGACGGCCACACCATCCACCACGTCGATATCGGCGGCGGCCTCGGCATTCCCTACAAGGACGACAACAATCCGCCGCCGCTGCCGGATGCCTATGCGGCAATCGTCAAGAACCAGTTGCGCGGCCTGGACTGCAAGATCATCACCGAACCCGGCCGCCTGATCGTTGGCAATGCCGGCATCCTCGTGACTGAGGTCCTCTATGTGAAGGACGGCGGCGAAAAGACCTTCGTCATCGTCGACGGCGCGATGAACGATCTCATCCGCCCGACGCTCTACGAAGCCTATCACGAGATTCGCCCGGTAACGATTTCGGCGGCAAACGCGCCGCGCATCCGCGCCGACGTGGTCGGTCCCGTCTGCGAGACCGGCGACTATCTGGCGCTCGACCGCGAGATGGCGATGCCGAAGCCCGGCGACCTGATGGCCGTCAGCAGCGCCGGCGCCTATGGCGCGGTCCAGGCCGGCACCTATAACAGCCGCCTGCTGGTGCCCGAAGTTCTGGTCAGGGGCAGCGATTTCCACACGATTCGACCGCGCAGAACCTATGCCGAACTGATCAGCCTCGACTCCGTTCCGGTCTGGCTCGACTAGTGCATGATGCCGAAAAGTGTGAGCGGTTTTCGGACGACATCATGCTCTAACTATATAATGTAGAACAGGATTCACATTTTAGGCCGACCCGGCCTAAAATCATCCTGTTCTAGCGCATCGGCCCGAAAATCGGAATCGATTTTCGGGCAAAAGTGGGCAGCGATTTTGCGACTACGACATGCGTAAAACAAAGATTTAAAGCGCGCGAAGCAATCTGAAAGATCGCGACGCGCTTTAAGTAGCCATCACTTTTTGGCGAATAAACGTGAAAAGCCGGTATTGCCGGCCGCTCGCCCTCGCCTTCGCCACAAAGAGTGTTATCCTTTCGTTCATGAGCGTATTGCCCTGCAATCGCCGGAAGCGCCCTCTGTTCCAGAACGCCAGATCGCGGAGACCGGACCGATGACAAGCCCCTCGCTGCAGAAGAAAGGCGCATTTGCCTATCGTCCCTCGCTTGCCCGGCTGGTGACGACGAAACGACTGCTGGCGCGAATCGTGCTCTTTTTCGAGCAACTGCTGCCGCCTTTGATGCCGGTACTGTCCGTCATCGCCTTTTATCTCTCTGCCTCCTGGTTCGGCCTCTTCCGCAGCGTGCCGGACTGGCTGCGCATCCTGCTGCTGATTGCCTTTGCCGCCGCTTTTCTGGTTTCACTCCTCCCCTTCCGCACCCTGCGCTGGCCGAAAGTCGCGGAAGCCGACCGCATGCTGGAAGAGCGCAACGGCCTGCCGCACCAGCCGGTCACCGTCCAGGAAGACGAGCCGGCCTTCGATACGCCCTTCGGCCGGGCGCTCTGGCGCGAGCACCAGACGCGCATGGCCGAAAAGATCGCGGCACTCGATGCCGGACTGCCGCGGCCTGATATTGCCACGCATGACCGTTTCGCGTTGCGCGCCGTCCCGGCGCTGCTGCTCGTCACGGCCTTCGGTTATTCGCTGTCGATCAACGGCGGCTCGATCCGCGACGCGTTGCAGGCAGCACCCGAGCAGGTGGTCAGCGATCCGGCGGTGCGCATCGACGCCTGGGTGACGCCGCCTTCCTATACCGGCCGCGCCCCGATCTATCTGACCGCCGATGGCAGCGAGCAGGCGCCGATCGGCATTCCGCAGTTTTCAGGCCTCACTGTGCGCGTCAGCGGCGGAAAGACGGCCGAAAAGGTCGTGTTCCGCAAGGCGAACGGCGAGGCGCAGGATATCGCCGTGCAGGCCGATACCAAGCCGCAGCAGACGGCGGCATCAGCCAGCGAGCAGCCGACGGCGGCACCCACCAGCCAGGCTCTCGTCGCGCAGACGCATATGATGAAGCTTCAGGAGAATGGTGCACTCGAGGTCAATGGCCGCCGCTGGAGCTTCGACGTTCTCCCCGACAAGGCGCCTGAGATTGCCTTCGACGGTTTGCCGAAGCCCAGCGTCAACGGCGCGCTCGAAATCGGTTTCACCGTCAAGGACGATTACGGCGTCCAGGAGGCGCATGCGGAGATCGTTCCTCTGGAAAACGATCCGACGGCAACGCCGCTCTATCCGCTGCCGGAGTACCGGCTGGATGTCCCCCGCCGCAACGCCCGCGACGCCAAGGGCGTGACCAGCCGGAACCTGACCGAACATCCGCTCGCCGGCAAGCGCGTGCGCATCACCCTCGTCGCCAAGGATGCCGCCGGCCAGACCGGCCGCAGCCCGCCGCATGAGATGGTGCTGCCGTCGCGGCCCTTCAACGAGCCGCTTGCCGCGGCCGTCGCCGAGGAGCGGCAGGTTTTCGCGCTCGATACGCGCAAGATGCCGCAGGCGATCGCCCTGAACGAGGCGCTGACCATCCGCCCCGAGGAGACGATCCCCAAGCTCACCAACTATCTGCTGCTCGAATCCGCTTTGACGCGCATGAAGCTCGCAAAGGGCGAGGATGCGCTGAAGGATACGGCCCAATATCTCTGGGAGATCGCCCTCGGCATGGAGGACGGCGATCTCTCGCTTGCCGAGCGCAAGCTGCGCGAAGCCCAGCAGAAGCTTGCCGACGCGCTGGACCGCAACGCTCCCGACGCGGAGATCAAGAAGCTGATGGACGAGCTGCGCAAGGCGATGCAGGACTATATGACCGAGCTTGCAGAGCGCATGCAGAACGCGCCGATGCAACCGAACCAGAATGCGCAGAATATCCTGCGCCAGCAGGATCTGGAACGGATGATGGACCAGATCGAGAATCTCGCCCGCTCCGGCAATCGTGACGCGGCCCAGCAGATGCTGTCGGAATTGCAGCGGATGATGAACAACCTGCAGGCGGGCCGCCCGCAGCGCGGTCAGCAGGGCCAGGAAAACAGCGAAGCCCGCAAACAGATCGACAAGCTCGGCGAGATCCTGCGCGACCAGCAGAAGCTGATGGAACAGACCTTCCGGCTCGACCAGCAGCTCAGGGACCGCATGCAGCGCGGCGAGCCTGACGTGGGCGAAAACGATCCGCTGCTCGACGAGATGAATCCCGGAGAGAACGGCGAGCCACGGGACCAGCAGCAGGGCCAGCAAGGCAAGGAAGGTGAGCAGCCCTCCGACCAGATGACGGCCGAGCAGCTGCGGGAGGCGCTGAAACAGCTGCGCGCCCAGCAGGATGCGCTCGGCAAGCAGCTCGGCGAATTGCAGAAGAGCCTCGGCGAGATGGGCATGAAGCCCGGCCCGGGCTTCGGCCAGGCGCAGCGTGAGATGGAAGGCGCCGGCCGTGAACTCGGCCAGGGCCGCGGCCAGCCGGCCGTCGAGGGCCAGGGCCGCGCGCTCGAAGCACTTCGCCAGGGCGCCCGCGACATGATGAACCAGATGATGCAGGCGCAGCAGGGCCAACAAGGTCAAGGTCCGAACGGCCAGGTTGGCCAGGGCGACCAGAACGGCCGCGACCCGCTCGGCCGGCCACGCCGGACCCAGGGACCTGAATTCGGCGATAACGTGAAGGTGCCTGACGAAATCGACGTTCAGCGGGCGCGAGAAATCCTTGACGCGATCCGCGAAAAGCTTGGCAACAATCCGCCGCAGGAAATGGAACGGCGCTATCTCGAGCGGCTGCTGGACATCCAGTAGGTCCTACTCCACCACATAATGGATCGCAGTCGCTCTAACAGAATGATTTTAGGCCGGATCGGCCTAAAATCTAAATCCGGATATCAATCGAGGAAGGTGAGCACCATCTCGTCCGACGACCGCTCACACCTTTCGGCATTAAGCCCTAGGCGACGAGCGCCCGGGCAACAGCCTTGCGGATATCGGGAAGCGCGAATGGTTTGGCAACGACATCGATGATCTTTTCGGCAAGATCGTCGGCTCGTTCGCGCTGTTCGGCATAACCGGTCATCAGCAGGATTTTCAAACTGGGAAAAGCGTCTTTTGCCTGATGGGCGAGTTCAATGCCGTCCATCACGGGCATGCGAATATCTGAAAGCAGCAGATCGTAGACCCCGTCCTTGAGCTTCTCCAAGC
This sequence comes from Rhizobium sp. WYCCWR 11146, assembly GCF_013591995.1. Classification (NCBI taxonomy): domain Bacteria; kingdom Pseudomonadati; phylum Pseudomonadota; class Alphaproteobacteria; order Hyphomicrobiales; family Rhizobiaceae; genus Rhizobium; species Rhizobium sp. WYCCWR 11146. The sequence goes on along the minus strand of NZ_JACCEY010000019.1, from coordinate 512,852 downwards.
CCTCGGCCCCATCGGCCGCCTCATCGGTCTCGTGGCCATCAAGCCGCAGGGCCCGGGCCACGAAGGACCGCAGGGAGTCCTCGTCTTCCGTAATCAGAATTCTTGCCATATGTGCATCGCTCCGTATCAGCCCCGCGACGGAAATCACCAGACTTTCCTTTTCGATCGGTAAAGATGGTGAAGCGATGGACGAGATGGTTAACAACCCGTCTTGAAGGCAACAGCTCAGGCGTCCCCGGTAACCACGCCGACGAAGGGCAGTTCGCGAAAGGCATAGGCGACATCCATGCCGTAGCCGACGACAAAATAGTCGGGGCATTCGAAGCCGACATAGTCGGCCTCCAGCTTTTCCTTGCGCTTGACGCGCTTGTCGAGCAGCACGGCGATCGTGACGTTGCGCGCGCCACGTTCGAACAGCAGCTCCTTGGCAAAGAGCAGCGTCCGGCCGGATTCGAGGATATCGTCGATCAGCAGGACGTCGCGGCCATGCACGTCGCTGTCGATATCCTTGACGATGCGCACGCCCTGAGAAACCGTGCCGATGCCGTAACTCGACAGGGTGATGAACTCGACCTCCGGGGCAAGCCCGCTATCATGCAGGGCACGGATCAGGTCGGCGGCGAAGATGAAGGAGCCCTTGAGCACGGCGATGACCAGCAGGTCCTTGGTCGGGCCGCTGGCGATCTCCCGCGCCATCGAATGATTGCGCTCGGCGATCTGCTCGGCGGTGAAGAGCGGCTCGATGTTTTTTCCGCGCACGACAGGCATAAGGGCTTGCTCCATGAAAAGAAGGGTAAGCCGTTAGCACATATGCGAGCCTGAAACAGCCTCGCCGGCTATGAAATTAACGCGATTGGCGCGACCTGCGACGCGAAAATCGGCAATCCATGTCCTGTTACGTCTGCGGCAGGAAGGAAAGCCGGACCTCCGGCATTTTTCCGCCGGCATGCTGGACGCGCGCCGAGAAGCCCCGGCTCTGGCCGCCATAGATCACATCGGCTGGCGGGTTGATGACGATGCTTGCGGTCAACCGTTCGTCGGTCACGAGATCGGCACGGATCGGATGCACCGTCTGCGTCGTGCCGCTCTCGTTTTCGATGATGCCGTTGATGACGAGCACGCGCATGCCGTTCGCATCACGCGGCGTCACCGTGACATGGGTGAAATGCAGCGATGCGCCGGAAGTGGCTCGCTCGCCGGAAAGGCCGGAAAAACCACCCGCAAGCCCGAAGACGAGCACGACGAGCGCCAGCACCAGCGCTGCGAAGCTCCGCATCGACGCGCGCTGCAGCCAGGATTCCACGGTCTGCAGAACGGAAGCAGCCATTGCCGGCATGAACGGCGGCGGTGCGGCGTTTGCGGCAGCCATACGTTTGCGGTTGTCGTTATAGGTCCTTGCATTGAATTCCCTGGGCCGAACTTTGCCGAGGGTGACGAATTCGGCGTCGGAGATATCGGCAGGACGCGCCGAGCGGTACCGACGGTTGGTGGGTTCCGGCGGCAGGAAATCATAGGCCTGGCCCGTCCGGCGACTGAAGGAGGATGCTTCCATGGTGGCTGCCTCGCAGATGTCCACATGGTTTCGCTGCCAGGGGAAATCTTGGCATTGAAACGAATCCTGCTCAGTCGTAAATTTTAATGGTTAATGCTTCGCAAAGATCGCCATCAAACGGGCGTCTTTCCAGCAAAATTTACCGGCTGTTAACGGTGTTGGTTAACAAGTCGTGCGGTGAAACCCACAACAGACTGAGCTGCCCGTTGATCCACTTCGAGAATGTCGGTTTGCGTTATGGCATGGGCCCGGAAATCCTCCGGGACCTGACCTTTGACATTCCGAAGAAATCCTTTCAGTTCCTGACTGGTCCATCGGGCGCCGGCAAGACGTCGTTGCTGCGGATGCTTTTCATGTCGCTGCAGCCGACGCGCGGCTTGATCCGCATGTTCGGGCGCGACATTTCCGAAATCCCCCGCCCCGAACTGCCGCTTCTGCGCCGCCGCGTCGGCATCGTCTTCCAGGATTTCCGCCTCCTCGACCACCTCACCACCTATGAGAATGTCGCTTTGCCCTTACGGGTGCGCGGCAAGGATGAGAGCTCCTACAAGACCGACGTCCTGGAACTTTTGAAATGGGTCGGCCTCGGCGAACGCATCAACGTGCTGCCGCCCGTACTCTCCGGCGGCGAGAAGCAGCGCGCCGCAATCGCCCGGGCGCTGATGGATCGGCCGGAAGTGCTGCTGGCCGACGAACCCACAGGCAATGTCGACCCGCCGATGGCAAAGCGCCTACTCAACCTTTTCCTCGAGCTGAACCGCCTCGGCACGGCAGTCGTGATCGCCACGCATGACCTGGCGCTGATGGAGCAGGTGGAAGCCCGCCGCATGATCCTCTCAGAGGGGCATCTCGATATTTATGACTGAGCCCCCGTCCAGAAACCCCGAGAAGGCGTCTGCCAAGACCCAGCAGAAGCGGCCGGAATTGCGCGTGCGTCCGACCGCGCCTATCCTGCCGCCTTCCAACATCCAGGGCAGCGCCTTGATGGTGGTGATATCAATCATGGCCTTTCTCGCCTGCCTGACGCTCGGCGGCGTCAGCATGGTGCGCTCGACGGCGGCCAGCTGGGAGAGCCAGATCTCGCGCGAGATCACCATCCAGATCAAGCCGGACGACAATCTCGACATGGAAAAGGCGCTGGCCCAGGCGCGCGACCTGGCGCTGACCTTCGTCGGCACCAAGAGCGGCCAGATCGTCGACGAGGCGGCGACCGCTCGCCTGCTCGAACCCTGGCTCGGCCCCGGTCTCGATCTCAAGGATCTGCCCGTTCCCCGTCTCGTCATCATCACCATCGACGAGAGTAATCCGCCGGATTTCGATTCGATGCGGGCGCTGCTCAAGGACAGTATCCCGCAGGCCACCCTCGACGATCACCGCACCTGGGTCGACCGGCTGGTATCCATGGCGCACACGACTGTCATGATCGGCACCGGCATCCTGCTCCTGGTTTTCACGGCGATGGTGCTGACCGTCGTCTTCGCCACGCGCGGCGCGCTGTCGGGCAACCGTCACGTCGTCGAAGTGCTGCATTTCGTCGGCGCCGAAAGCTCCTTCGTCGCCACCGAATTCCAAAAGCATTTCCTGAAGATCAGCCTCAAGGGCTCGGCGATCGGCAGCGCGCTTGCCGCTCTCTTCTTCGCCACCGCCGGTTTCTGGCAGAGCCGCACCCTCGCCACCCCCGAAACGGACCAGGCGACCGCGCTCTTCGGCACCTTCTCCGTCGGCGTGCTCGGTTATGCCGGCATCTTCGCAACGATGATCGTCATCGCGCTGCTCACCACCTTCACCGCCCGGCTCACCGTCATGCGGACGATCTACGAAATCGATACGCTACGCTCGGACCCGACACGCACGGACGGCATCGGAAGTTGATCGTGACCGTGCCGTTTTGCCATGAAAGCGTCTGTTCCGCGCCGCAATCAGCGTATAATCACGATTCATGACGATGGGACACACGACACCCAACCCGATTCATCAGGACCCGGAGCTTGATCGCCCGGCGGGTCTGCCGCCGCGGCGTGGGCCGATCCGCCGCCTGCTGCGCTGGGGCGGCTTTGGCTGCCTGCTGGTAATCGCCCTGGTGTTCGGCGGCTTTCTGCGTTTTGCCGATTCGGTGACGACACTCAGGCCGCCGGCCGAGCCTAAAGCGGATGCCATTGTGGTATTGACGGGTGGTTACCAGCGCATCGACCAGGCCGTGGAGCTGCTGCAGAAGGGTGCCGGCAAGCGCCTGCTCATTTCCGGCGCCCACCCGACGACGACACCGGCACAGATCCGCAAGATGACGCAGGGTTCGGCCGATCTCTTCTCCTGCTGTGTCGATATCGGCTACGATGCGATCGACACGATCGGCAATGCCGAGGAAGCTTCGAACTGGATCCACGCCAAGGGATACCGCAGCGTTCTGATCGTCACCAACAACTACCACATGCCGCGAAGCCTCGCCGAGCTCTCCTATGTCGATCCCGACATCGAGTTCATCGCTTATCCCGTGGTCAACTCGGATTTGAAGAGCCGCAACTGGTTCACCGACCCGAATGCGATGCGCGTCATGCTGGCCGAATATGTGAAAGTGCTGCTGACTGGCGCCCGCAACATCACCGGCTTCGGCCGCCACACTGGCTTGCGCTCGGCAAGTGCGTCCGGCCAAGAATAGAGCGCCGCGCTTCGATAGGACGCGCAAGGACGGTCCATCCCTTTGAAAGTCGCGCATAATCCCTTGCGAAAATCGATTCCGACTTTCGGGGTCATGCGCTAGGCTTTTAGTTCAAGGCGTCATCAAATGCTTTTTATGGCGGGCAATATCGTGTAGGCCGGTCGCGTGAGCATGCCTCGGGAAAGTTTCATGATCGCCCTGCGTTCCGTTCTCTTCAACACGATCTTCTACGCCAACCTCATCATCCGGATGATTGTGCTCTCGCCCTACTATTTCGTGGTGCCGCGCAAGATCGCCTATGCGATCCCGAAGAACTGGGCGCGCTCCAACCACTGGCTGATGCGGGTGATCGTCGGCACCACCTTCGAGATCGAGGGCCTGGAGAACCTGCCTGACGGCAGTTACATCCTGGCGCCGAAGCATCAGTCCTTCTGGGATACCTACGCACTGCTGCCCTGGCTGAAGGATCCGGTTTATATCCTGAAGCGCGAACTGATGTGGATTCCGCTCTTCGGCTGGTATGCGAAGAAACAGCGCATGATCCCGGTCGATCGCGGCGCCCGCGGCAAGGTGATGGTGGAAGTGCTGAAACGCACGAAGGAAGAGCTTTCGACCGGCCGCCAGCTCATCATCTATCCGGAGGGCACCCGCCGCCCGCCGGGCGCAGAACCGCTCTATAAATACGGCATCGCCCGCATGTACCGCGATCTTAACCTCCCCGTCGTGCCGGTCGCCATGCATCCCGGCCTCTTCTGGCCGCGACGGAGCATTCGTCGTTATCCCGGCCATTTCAAGGTGAGGATCCTGCCGCCGATCATGCCGGGAATGGATCCGGACGCCTTTTTTACCCATCTGATCGAGGTATCGGAGCGGGCAAGCGACGAGCTTCTGCTCGAAACCGTCGAGCGAAATCCGCATCTGCCGCTCCCGCCGACGGCGGTCGAAAGGCTGGTCGAGTTGCGCAAGCTGAACGCGGCAACTGGCTGAGATCAGGCGGCGCGTAGCCGCTCCACTTCGTTGACGACCTGCTCCAGCCAATGGTCGCGAATGCCCATCTGCTTCAGATGCGTCAGCGTGTTGAAGACATAGGCGTCATTCGGACCAGACTGGCCTTTTGCTTCGTTCACCACGCGCGCCGCCGCCAGCGCATCGAGCGCGCCGGCATATTGTTCATGCTCGCGGTCGATGATGTAGGCGACCGCCTCCACCCGGCGCCGTCCGGCAAGCTGCAGCCGCACCCGGCGCTCCAGGTAGACATTGGTGACCAGCTCGCGGGCGCGGAGATAATCGATCACCTCATCCCATTTTTCCGGCGAAATGCGGAAAGCCATGCCGCGGCAGGCGCCACCCCTGTCGAGGCCGAGAACCAGGCCCGGATTGTCGCGGGAGCCACGATGGACAAAGGAGCGGACGCAGAGCGAACGCCTGTAGCCGTAGACCAGGGCCTCTGCCCGCTCCATGAACTCGAAGCCCGGATTCCACATCAGCGAACCGTAGCCAAATACCCAAAATTCGTCCATATCGCACGCCAGACCGGGATTCACATTTGCGATTCACCATCGGAGAACATCATGGCAGCGTCAAGCCAATCCGGCAGCAGCCAATCCGGCAGCGGCAAGAAATTCTGGTTGCTGGGTGGAGGCGTCCTCCTGGTGATTGCGCTTTATACCGGCGGCTGGTTCTATGCGGCCTCGGCGCTGAAGAACACAGTGCTGAAAGCGATCGCGCCGCGCGATCAGGCAGGCGTCAGCGGCGAATGCTCCGATATCGAATTCCGCGGCTATCCCTTCCGTATCGGTCTGTTCTGCTCGAAGATTGACGTCGACGACAATGTCAACGGCGTCTCCGCCACCTTCGGCGCACTGCGTTCGGCAGCCCAGGTCTATGCGCCCGGCAATATCGTCTGGGAACTCGATTCGCCGGCCGAAATCCGCACCAGCAACGGCCTTTCGATCTCGGCCCAATGGACGGACCTGCAGGCAAGTCTTGCAACCAGGCTGCAGGGCGTCGACCGCAGCTCGACCGTCATCGAAGGTCTGAAGGCGATGGCCGTCTCCTCCTACACCGGCCAGACCATGAGCTTCGATGCCGCTCGCACCGAAATCCATCTGCGCCAGAATGGTGCCGATCTCGACGGTGCGATTTCCGTGCAGGACGCCAACGCGGCGATCAAGGACTGGCCGCAGATCTTCCCGAAATTGTCTGCCAGCATCGATCTGACCGTCGCCGGCAAGGCCGGCCTGATCGACGGCAGTGACCGGAACGGCCTCAATGGTGCCACCGGCGACCTGCGCCGCATCGTCGCCGACATCGGCGACGGCAAGGTGATGACGCTCACCGGCCCCTTCTCCTTCGATGAGCAGGGCTTGCTCTCGGGAAAATTCAAGCTGGAGATCGAACAGCTCGGCCCCTGGGGGGACAGCCTGAAACAGGCCTTTCCGGATATCGCCTCGACCGTCAATACGGCGACCAAGCTCTTGAAGGCGCTTGCCGGCGGCGGCGACAAAGTCTCTGTCGATCTCGTCGTCGATCGCGGCAATGCCACCGTCAGCGGTTTCATCCCGCTCGGCCGGATTCCGCCGATCTGATGCATCCCCCCAAAAGTGTCCAGAGGTTTCTGGGATAACGGGATGCATAGGAAAGGCCTGAAGCGCGTCGCATGATTCCGGCTCGACGCGAGGCGCTTCAGGCGATTCGCTTGATGAAGAAGACTTCCGGCACCGATTGCAGGTCGGGCAGCTCGATCGCACCGGTTTCGGAAAATCCGTTGCGGCGATGCCAGTCCTGAGGCCGGCTTTCGTCGCATTCGCTCGACGTCATCAGCAGGCGGGCGCCGTCGCCGCGCATAGCGTCTTCCCAGGCGAGAAACAGCGCCGTGCCGACGCCCGACCGGCGGTGACCGGGCAGGACGCGGATCATTTCCATATAGGGAACCCTGCCCCAGAAGCGGGAAAAGCGCAGGAAACCGACAATCTCATCGGCCTCCCTGGCAACCAGATATTCGCCGAGCGCGACGCAGCGCGATACCCATGCCGCACCGGCGCTAGCATCCTCGCGCGCCAGCCAGTCGATATCCGCCCGGCCGGCACGTGCCACCTCCACCATCGCCGCGGCTACTTCTTGTCCAGCGCATGGCGGCCGAAATCCGGCGCGTCGACATCCTGGCCAGCCTGGACGATCGAACGGCGGATGGCGCGCGTGCGGGTGAAGAGTTCGAATATCTTGTCGCCCTCGCCCCAGCGGATGGCGCGCTGCAGATAGGCGAGATCCTCCGAGAACCGTGCCAGCATTTCGAGGATCGCATCGCGGTTATGCAGGCAGACGTCGCGCCACATCGTCGGGTCGGAGGCAGCAAGGCGGGTGAAATCGCGAAAGCCGGAGGCGGAATATTTGATGACTTCCGATTCCGTCACCGTCTCCAGATCGTCGGCGGTGCCGACGATATTGTAGGCGATGATATGCGGCAGGTGTGAGACGATGGCGAGCACCTTGTCGTGATGCTCGGCATCCATCTCGTCGACTTTCGAGCCCAGCGCTTCCCAGAAGCTGCGAAGCCGCTTCAGCGCCGTCTCATCGGTGCCGGCGACCGGCGTGAAAATGCACCAGCGACCTTCGAAGAGGCCGGGAAAGCCGGCATCCGGGCCGGATTTCTCGGTGCCGGCCAGCGGATGGCCGGGGATAAAATGCACATTATCAGGCATATGCGGCAGCATCTGCGCAATGACAGAAGCCTTTGTCGAACCGACATCGGTGACGATGGCCCCGGGCTTCAGGTTTCCCGAGATCTCCTTCGCCACACTTTCCGAAGCGCCGACCGGCACCGAGACGATCACCAGATCGGCATCCGTGACGGCATCCTGCGACGACGCCGTATAGTGATCGCCGAGGCCAAGCTCTTCCGCGCGCTTCAGCGTATCGGGGCTGCGTGTGGCGACGACGATCTCCCTCGCAAGACCAAGCCGCCTGATGTCATAGGCGAGCGACGATCCGATCAGGCCGATGCCGATCAGCGCGATACGATCGAACTGCACGCTCATGGCTGATGACCCATGAATTCGGTGAGCGCGGCAATCACGCCGCGATTGGCCTCCTCGGGGCCAATGCTCATGCGCAGCGCATTGGCGAAGCCATAACCGCGCACGGCGCGCAGGATGTAACCGCGGCTCGTCAGCAAATCGTCGGCATCCGCGGCGCGCTTACCGTCGATCTCGGGGAAATGGATGAGGACGAAATTGGCGACGGACGGCGTCACCTTCAGCCCGATCGCTTCGAGCGCCTGGGTCAGCGTCTCCACCCACATCTGGTTGAAGGAGACGGCCTGCTGGATGAAGGCCTGATCGCGGATGGCAGCGGCTGCGGCGGCGATTGCCGGTGCGTTCAAGTTGAACGGCGCGCGCACGCGGTTCAGCGCGTCGACGATCTCGGCGGGCGCATACATCCAGCCGACGCGCAGCGCCGCAAGACCATAGGCCTTCGAGAAGGTGCGGGTCATCACCACGTTGGCATTGGAGGATACGACCTCGATGCCGGCTTCATAATCGTTGCGGCGCACATATTCGGCGTAAGCCGCATCGAGCACCAGGACGACATGTTTCGGCAGTCCGGCCTGCAGGCGGCGGATCTCGCTGACGGAAACATAGGTGCCGGTCGGATTGCCGGGATTGGCGATGAAGACGATCTTCGTCTTCTCCGTCACCGCGGCAAGGATCGCATCGACATCGACGGTATAGTCCTTCTCCTTGACGACGACAGGCGTGGCGCCTGCGCCCAGGATCTGGATCTTGTAGACGAGGAAGCCGTGCTCGGTGATGATGCCCTCATCGCCGGCGCCGAGATAGACATGGCAGAGCAGGCCGAGCAGCTCGTCCGAACCGTTGCCGCAGAGGATGTTTGCCGGATTGAGACCGTGCACGGCGGCGATCGCCTCGCGCAGTTCGATCGCCTGCCCGTCGGGATAACGCCCCAGATTGTCGGCAACCGTCTTGAAGGCCTCAATTGCCTTCGGGCTGGCGCCGAGCGGCGTTTCGTTGGACGAGAGCTTGTAGACACGGGCAACACCCGGCGCATGTTCCTTGCCCGGCACATAGGCTGCGATATCGAGAATACCGGGACGCGGAACGGGCTTGCTCATCTCAACGCTCATGGGTTCGACCTTGGAATTGCCGGTAAATCCGGGCTGAAAAACACCAAGTGGCATTAAAGCGGAATGCGATTGTTGTCGAGAGCTATGGGCGTGACACAAGCAGTTGGACACCGCCGGGAGCGACGTCAGCTCCCGCATAATTCCTTAAATCGGAATCGATTTAAGGATAAAATTATGCAGCATTCAAAGTGCTACAGCGTCCTTTGCGCGTCTTAAAAGACGCGCGGCGCTGTCGTGCGTGTGGTCGGCACGCCATGAGGTGCGAGAACCGGCACGAAGACGCGGCGGGAGGCCCGCGCAGCAACCGGCAGCCCCTGATAGAGCCGCTTCTGCGCTTCGACGATGATGACGCCCGAGAAGGCCGGCCAAAGCGTTCGGCCGATCCGCTCGAAGGCGCGCCGCAGGCGCAGGATGGTTCTGAGCTTCGAAGGCGGGAAGAACAGCGCTTCAGCCGTCGCGCCCGGCGTGAAATTCGTCTCGCGCAGCAGATTTGTCAGCTGACCGCGGGAATAGGGCCGGCCCGAACCGAAGGGCGTATGCTCCATGCGTGCCCAGACGCCGCGCCGGTTCGGCACGACGATGACCAGCCGTCCGCCCGGCGCCAGCACCCGCCAGAGCTCCTTCAGCGTCTCGCGCGGGCTTTCGGCAAATTCCAGCGAATGCACCATCAGCACCCGGTCGATCGAGGAATCCGGCAGCGGCAATTCCTCGTCGAAAACCAGCGCCGTCGTCGAGAGCGAGCCCATCGGCCAGTTCACCGCGCCCTGCCCGGCCGGCATGAAGGCGAAGGTGCGTTCGGTATCGGCCTGGAAGCGATCGAGGAAGGGCACGGCATAACCGAGACCGACCAGACGCTCCTGCGGCAGCCGCACCCAGAGCGAGGACAGCGCCATGGCGATCGACTGCTCGGCAAGACGTCCGAGCTCGGAATGATAGAACTGGCGTAAGTCGACGATATCGGCGTGCATTGCGACAAATGTTATCAGCGGGCGGTTGGACTTCAAGGCCGGAACCTCTACATTTCCGCGAGACTCCTGGGATAAGGGATTATTGAACGATGAAACCTTTGGAATTAGACGTTTTTCTCTGCCGCACCGACAATTTCGGCGTTCTCGTGCATGATCCGGAGACAGGCTTTACCGCGGCGATCGATGCGCCGGAGGAGGCGCCGATTCTGGAAGCGGCGACACGTCGCGGCTGGAAAATCACCCATATCTTCACCACGCATCATCACACCGACCATGTCACTGCCAACCTGGCACTGAAGGAACAGTTCGGCTGTGAGATCATCGGCCCGATCAACGAGGCCATTGCCATTCCCGGCCTCGATCGGACGATGGCCGATGGCGACAGCTTCCTTTTCGGCGATCACACGGTCAACGTCATCGAGACGCCCGGCCACACCGCCGGCCACATCTGCTATTACTTTGCCGATGACAAGCTGCTGTTTGCCGCCGACACGCTGTTTGCGCTCGGCTGCGGCCGGCTGTTCGAACGCCCGGCCGCCGATATGTGGCATTCCCTGCAGAAACTCGCCGTGCTGCCCGATGAGACCGCCATCTATTTCGGCCATGAATACACATTGTCCAATGCCCGCTTCGCGCTGACCGTCGATCCCGACAATGAGCGACTGAAGAACCGCGCCGCCGAGATCGAGGCCTTGCGCGCCGACGGCAAATTCACCATCCCGACGACGCTGGGGCTGGAAAAGGAAACCAACCCGTTTCTGCGCGCCGCCGATCCGGCGATCCGCCGCAATCTGCTGATGGAAGGTAAGACCAACGAGGAAGTCTTTGCAGAGATCCGCAAGCGCAAGGACCATTTCTGATGTCGCCTGAGGACATCATCAGCGAACTCGGCATGCAGCCGCATCCCGAAGGTGGCTGGTACGTGCAGACGTTCCGCGATACGGCGGGCGGAGAACGCGGCCATTCGACGGCGATCTATTATCTGCTGACCAGGGGGCAACGTTCGCACTGGCATCGTGTCCATGATGCGGCCGAGGTCTGGCATTATTACGCCGGCGCGCCGCTCTCGCTGCATCGGTCGGAAGACGGAACGGCAAGCGAGACCCTGACGCTCGGAACGAATCTTCCTGCCGGCGAGCGGCCGCAAGCAATCATTCCCGCCAATTGGTGGCAATCGGCCGAAACCCTCGGCGATTTCACCCTGGTCGGCTGCACCGTCTCACCCGGCTTCGAATTCTCGAGCTTCGAGATGGCTCCACCCGGTTGGAAGCCAGGCGGCTAGAGCATGATGCCGAAAAGTGTGAGCGGTTTTCGGGCGACATCATGCTCCAACTATCTAATTTAGAACAGGATTCAGATTTTAGGCCGACCGGGCCTAAAGTCATCCTGTTCTAAGGCCTATGCTGCAGCCGCAGGCTGCGCCGGAACTTTGCGGCGAAACATGTCCTGAGCGGCGAGCACCGCCCCGCCGGTGACGAGCAGGCAGGCGAGAGCAATGCGCCAGCTCGGCTCGGCAAATCCAAACAGCACCAGAATAAGCGTCGAAAGCAGAGGTGCTGCATAACTTGCCGCGCCGAGAATCTGGATATCGCCGTTCTTGACGCCGTAATCCCACGCGTAGAAGGCAGCACCGACCGGAAAGAGCCCGAGCCCGGCGACGGCGACCCATTCGAAAATCGTTTCCGGCCAGACGGTCGTCTCAAGGCCGAGATGGCAGAAGAGCGACAGCATGGAGGTCGCAAGGCAGAAGCCGGTGACGACATCCGTGGAGACGGCGTCGAAACGCCGCGTTAGCAGCGAATAACCGGACCATGTGAAGGCGCAGAGAAAGGCGGCACCGTAACCGACGGCATAGGCGCCGTCGAAATCGACGCCGTTGCGGCCAACGATCAGGAAGGTACCGCAAAGTCCGGCAAGCGCACCCGCCACATGATACCAGCGCAGCCGTTCGCCCGGCAGCAGCGCCGAACCGACGACGATCAGCAGCGGCCAAAGATAGGCGACCAGCCCCGCCTCCACCGCCGGCGCGTTCCGGAGCGCGGTAAAATAGAGAAAATGATAACCGAACAGCCCCGCAATGCCTGTTATCCAGACCTTGGCCGGCTGCTTCAGCAGCGCCAGCCGCGCGGGATTGAGGATAAGCACCACAAGGCCGGGAAGGCTGCCGATCGCAAAGCAGACGGCCGAAAGCTGGAACGGCGGCATCTTGCCGGAGGCGGCCGTGAACAACGCCAGGAACGACCACATCAGAATGGCCGTAAAACCGATCAACGTCGCGCGAAGCTTCACCTGTCCCCCTTCACGGAGGCAGAAGCCCCGTCAGCTGTTGCTGCCGTATTTGACGGCAGTGATCGTCACCATTCCATATTCGGTTGGAATGCGCACATAGACAGGAGCGTATACATTTGCCGCGTCCGACTTGGCAAACCAGATTTCCATCCGGTTACTCTTGCTGAGATAGTCGATGTCCTTGCGGCCCTTCTTGTAGCCCGAGCGCGGTACGAAGCGCACGCTGCAGACGGTCGCCTTGCCCTTGAAGCCATTGGTGGAAAAATCCTCGTCGCCCTTCGGCGACAGCACCAGATCCATGCGTGTCTCGCCATCGAAGATCGGCAGCGTCTGCGAGCAGACCTTGGTGTCGCCGGTGAAGACCAGGCCGGAGATCGGGTCGAGCACCGAGCGCATGTCGCGCGGCGTGACGTCGATCCAGTTCTTCGGACGCTTCGGCATCGGTGTCGTCGTCGCCGAGATGATGTTGCCGTTGCGGTAGCTGACCTCGTAGAAGCGGGCCTTCCGCTTGCCGCTCTTGTAGTAGAGAGAGTATTTTTGCGCCTGCAATCTGTCATTGCGAACTACGCCGGTGACGCTGGTCTTGGCCGAAATCGTCGTGACGAGATCGGCAAGACCGGCAGAATTGATGTCGCCGGCGATCTTGTAGCTGTGATCGTCCTCGATCTGCGTCAGGAACGCGGCGCGCGCGATCGGCAGGCCGGCGAGCGCCACCCGGTATTCCGTCCGATGCTGGATTTCGGCCGCCGATGCCGGTATGGCAAGAAGTGCGGCGATGGCCGAAATGAAAATCCGTCTGCCCGAATGAGCCATGGAAAAAAGCCTTGTCTTGCTGCGCGCTGGCAGGCCCTTGCTGAGCGCTCTATACTCCTGCCGCGAAGGGAAGAAAACAGCAGCTTTTTGACAGAATTGCGGGAAAGGCCAAGGTTTGGCTTGACGCGAGCAGCCTGTCTGACTATAGAACCGCAACTTTCCAATCATGCCCGTTGGATTGCGCGCCTGGCTTTGCCGGGAATGGCAATTCGATGGCCCGAGAAAAACAAGAATAGGTGTTCCATGTCCCGCGTGTGCGAATTGACCGGCAAGGCCGTCCTGACTGGTAACAATGTCAGCCATGCCAACAACAAGACCAAGCGCCGGTTCCTGCCGAACCTGTGCCAGGTAACGCTGATTTCCGACGCTCTCAACCAGCGTTATCGTCTTCGCGTTTCGGCTGCCGCTCTTCGCACCGTCGAGCATCGTGGCGGCCTCGATGCCTTCCTGCTGAAGGCCAGCGAAAACGAACTGTCGATGCGCGCTCGCCTGCTGCGCCGTCAGATCGCCAAGAAGACTGCTGAAGCCGCTGCTGCGTAAGCTTCTGCCCTTCTTTTATACGGCTTCAAAAGGCTTGAACGGATAATACCGGACAAGCCTTTTGCTTTGCCGGTTTGCTCCTCCAACTGGTGGCATCACCCAGGATAAAAAAATGCTGAAGACCCGCTATACCATCGCCTATGTCGCGCTGATGACGCTCGTCGTCGTCGCCTCCAACTTCCTCGTCCAGTTTCCGCTGAACGCCGAAGTCGCCGGCATCAACCTTGCCGACATCCTGACCTGGGGCGCTTTCTCCTATCCGATCGCCTTCCTGATCACCGATCTGACCAATCGTCAGTTCGGCCCGCAGGCAGCCCGCAAGGTCGTGTTTGCCGGCTTCGTCGTCGGCGTGACGCTCTCCTTCTTCACCTCAGTGCCGCGTATCGCCATCGCCTCCGGCTCGGCCTATCTCGCCGGCCAGCTGCTCGATATCGCCGTCTTCAACCGCCTTCGCCGCCAGGCCTGGTGGCGCGCGCCGCTGGTTGGCTCGCTGATCGGCTCGGCGCTCGATACGGTGATGTTCTTCTCGTTGTCCTTCGCGGCGTTTTTCGTCTTCCTCGGCCCGAACGATCCCTTTGCGCTGGAAGCAGCCCCCATCCTCGGCGTCTTCGCCGCGGAGGCTCCGCGCTGGATTTCCTGGGCGATCGGCGATTTCGCCGTGAAGATGATCGTCGGCCTCGTCATGCTGCTGCCTTATGGCGCACTGATGAATGTGCTGCGGCCGATGCAGGCTGCTCGCGCCAGCTAGCTGAAGTTACGGACGCCGCCGGACCGCACCGGCGGCGAGGGCCGGATGCAGCGGCACCTCTGCCGTCAGATCGTCGATACCTAGCGATGAATCGAGCCGCAGCACCGGCGCTGTCTGTGTTTCCAGCCATTGCTCATGTGCCACAAGGCTGCGGCGTTCGGGGCCGGCCGTATCGTAGCTGGCCGCCCATTCCAGGAATTCCCCGCTTTTTACGGCCATGTCGCCGCCCGGCCTGATTCTATTGCCGTATCGGGCAATCTCCCGCGCAAGGATGCGCGCCATTCTAAGCTCCGAGTCGATCCTGAGGGACACGATCAGATCGTAAAGCGGCTCGAGCGGCCTTCCCCATTTCAGCGCCGATCCGGAGAGGACCCAGCCGTCATGCCGCGCCACCTCATCGAGGAGCAGCCCGATGCGCTCGTCGGCATCCCTCGGCGTCGCGAAGGGCGGATCAGTCGGTAACCAGAAGAAATCGTCGGTGTCGAGATGGGCGATATCGAGCTTCTCGGCAAGCGCACGGCCGAGTGATGTCGTGCCTGAACCGGACGCGCCCATGACATGAATATGCACCACGAACTTCCCTCCGAGGCTGCTTTCCCGATGTCGCAAGCCGACCGATTGCGGCGGGATAGCCGAGGCATATGACATCAGTCTGACGTCTACGTCCTTTCGGACGCACAAAGGACGCTCTAACATTTTGAATCTACGCATCGTGCTTTCCGAAAATCGATTCCGATTTTCGGGCCGATGGCTAGGATCAATTCCGCTTCCGGGAACTCGGCGCTGACCACGCGGCCTCTTCCGAAAGCCGAAATTCCAGCATCAGATTGCGCTGCAGGATCGAATGATTGTCGTCCGACACTAGAATGATATGGGTCGTGCCGTCGGCGGCCTGGAAAGCATCGAGCCCTTCCATATTGTCGATCTGCGAGTTGAAATTGCCTTCCAGCAGCAAGTCGCCGTCGACGACGGCGCCGGGGCTGATGTCGGCGCCCTTGATGCGCCGAAGACGCATGCCGATGCCTTCGGCCATGTTGAAGCGGCGCTCCAGCAGCAGCAGGTCGCCGTTCGGCAGGAAGGCACCGTCGGTGATGTCGAAGCTGCCGTCTCGCTTAACCGAGAAACGGCCTTTCAGCGGCCCGCTGAGAATGGCCGCCAGCCGATTGCCGTCACTGTCGAGACCGCGTTCGGAGACGATGACCACGCCGCCCTTGAGTGGGCTGGATGCCGGCGCCACGGCGATGGTTTCGATGCCGCGGTTGTCGTCCAGCATCTTTCGCGGGATGAGGATCGGCAGGGTGGCGATCACTCCCGAGCCGGCAAAGCCGGGATCGGGATAGACATCGACGCGATGAGCCTGCTCGAAGGAGACCAGGATCCGGTCGCCGTCGAGCGCCAGGCCTTCGGCATCCATATGTCCCTTGCCCTCGAAGCTGCGCCCGGCGCTGTTCTTCATCGGCGTGATCTCGACATCCGAAAGGCCGGAAAGCCTGCCCTTGACGTCGCGCTCGATGCTGCCGGTCAGCCACTGGCCGGTGTCGAGCACGACGACGAAATGTTTTTGGTCCGGCCGGAAACGGATGGAGGAGAGCGAGCCGAATAGCGCTCGGCTGGAGACCATTTCCAGCCCGCCGAGAAATTCCAGCGAACCGAATTGCGTCTCCGAAGAGCCGATCCTGAAATCGGAGATTTGCCGGCTAATGACCGGCACGTCGTCGCCGGCCCATGACGAGGAAGCGCCGGCCGCGATGCAGAGAGCGATCGACGCCGCACGGCAGAGGCGCTTGACTGTCATTCTTCCAGCGACGTCAGCCGGCACGGCGAATCCGGCCGCCGCGCGGCTGGACGGATTGGTCCTCGAACAGTGAGGCAAGCTGCTCGGTCATCGCACCGGCAAGCTCGTCCGCATCGACGATCGTCACGGCGCGGCGATAGTAGCGCGTCACGTCGTGGCCGATGCCGATCGCCAGCAGTTCGACAGGCGAGCGCGTCTCGATCTGTTCGATGACGGCGCGCAGGTGCCGCTCCAGATAATTGCCCGGATTGACCGACAGCGTCGAATCGTCCACCGGCGCGCCGTCCGAGATCATCATCAGGATACGGCGCTGCTCACGGCGCGCGAGCAGGCGATTATGCGCCCAGATCAGCGCCTCGCCGTCGATATTTTCCTTGAGCAGGCCCTCGCGCATCATCAGCCCAAGATTGGCGCGCGCGCGCCGCCACGGCGCGTCGGCCGATTTGTAGATGATATGACGCAGGTCGTTGAGACGGCCTGGCGTCTGCGGCTTGCCGCCGGCAAGCCAGTTTTCACGCGCCTGCCCGCCCTTCCAGGCCTTGGTCGTAAAGCCCAGGATCTCGACCTTGACGCCGCAGCGCTCCAGCGTGCGGGCGAGAATGTCGGCGCAGGTGGCGGCAACCGTGATCGGCCGGCCGCGCATCGAGCCGGAATTGTCGATGAGCAGGGTAACGACGGTATCGCGGAACTGGGTGTCGCGCTCCATCTTGAAGGAGAGCGCCTGCATCGGATCGATGATGATGCGCTGCAGCCGGGCCGGATCGAGATAACCCTCTTCCAGGTCGAAATCCCAGGAGCGGTTCTGCTGCGCCATCAGGCGGCGCTGCAGCCGGTTGGCGAGACGGCCGACGGCGCCTTGGAGATGCGCCAACTGCTTGTCGAGGAAGGCGCGCAGGCGCTCCAGCTCGGCGGCGTCGCAAAGTTCCTCGGCGGTGATGATCTCGTCAAACTCTTCGGTAAAGACGTGATAATCGACCTTCTCGTTGAAATCGGCAAAAGGCGTATTCGGCCGGCGGGTCTCGCCCGGCGTTTCCGAATCGTCCTCACCCTCTTCCATCATATCGTCGTCGGAGATTTCGGCGCCTTCGGTCTCGCCGTCCTCCATCTGCTCGTCGGCGACTTCACTGTCCTCGACGGGGGCGGCATCGGTGCCGGCATCCTCGTCGACCTCGTCCTGGTCCTGCTCATCGCCGCTCGGCTGGTCTTCCTGCTCCGACTGGTCATCATTGTCGGCGTCGCTGTCGTCGTCGCCGTACTCCTCGGCCATTTCCATGGCCGACAGCATGTTGCGGATGACCTTGGCGAAGGCTTGCTGGTCATTGATCGCGCTCGACAGATTGTCGAGTTCGGACCCTGCCTTGTCCTCGATAAAGTCGCGCCAAAGGTCGAGCACCTTGCCGGCAGAGGCCGGCGGGCGCTGGCCGGTCAGCTTCTCGCGCACCATCATCGCAACGGCTTCGCCGACCGGTGCGTCTTCCTGGCGCTCGATGCCGGTAAAATTCGCCTTGGAATATTTCTCATCCGTCATGGAGCGCAGGTTCGACGCCATGCCCTCCATGCGCAGCGCGCCGATCGATTCCACACGCGCCTGCTCGACCACATCGAAGATCGCCCGGGCATCCGAGCCCTGCGGCGCCATCGTCGCATGCACCTTCTCGTCATGGCAGGCGAGCCGCAGCGCCATCGAATCGCCGAGACCGCGGGTGACCGCCAGCTCATGCGCCGTCGGCCGCTTGGAAAGTTCCGGCAGCCGAATGCGCTCGCCGGTCATCCCCGGCCGTTCATTGGCGAAGGTCACCTCAACGTCGCCGTCGCCGGCGATCGAGCGCACGCAGCCGGTTATCGCCCGGCGCAATGGCTCGACGTCGACAGGCGCGCCGGGCTTTGCTTTCGAATTGTCACCGCGAGCTGCCATGATCGGTCGGTCTCAAGCTCCGAGAACGATATTGGCGGCACTTTCCTTCAGCTCGACGCCGAAGGCCCGCTGATAGTGCTCGGCGACCAGCGGACGCTCCAGCTCATCGCACTTGTTGAGGAATGTGACGCGGAAGGCGAAGGCGAGATCGCCGAAGATCTCAGCGTTTTCGGCCCAGGTGATGACGGTGCGCGGGCTCATGACGGTCGAGAGATCACCGTTCATGAAGGCAGCGCGCGTCAGGTCGGCGACGCGCACCATCTTCGACACGGTCTCGCGGCCGCCCTTGTCCTTGCCGAAGCTCTTCACCTTGGCGGCGACGATATTCACTTCATGATCATGCGGCAGATAGTTCAGCGTGGTGACGATCGACCAGCGGTCCATCTGCGCCTGGTTGATCTGCTGCGTACCATGATAGAGGCCGGTCGTGTCGCCGAGGCCGATCGTATTTGCGGTCGCAAACAGACGGAATGCCGGGTGCGGCCGAATGACGCGGCTCTGGTCGAGCAGCGTCAGGCGACCGGAGGATTCGAGCACGCGCTGGATTACGAACATCACATCGGGACGGCCGGCATCATATTCGTCGAAGACGAGCGCAACATTGTGCTGATAGGCCCAGGGCAGGATGCCGTCCTTGAATTCGGTGACCTGCAGCCCGTCCTTGACGACGATCGCATCCTTGCCGACGAGATCGATACGGCTGACATGGCTGTCGAGGTTGATGCGCACGCAGGGCCAGTTGAGCCGCGCCGCCACCTGCTCGATATGCGAGGACTTGCCCGTGCCGTGGTAGCCGGAGATCATCACGCGGCGGTTATGGGCGAAGCCTGCGAGAATGGCGAGCGTCGTGTCGCGGTCGAACAGGTAGTCGGTATCGAGGTCCGGCACATAGGCGTCGCCCTTGCTGTAGGCGGGAACGCGGATGTCGGAATCGATGCCGAAGGCCTCGCGAACCGAAACGGTGGTATCGGGCAGTTCGGAAATATCAAGGTCGATCTTGCTCATCATGTCTCCAAGGCGGGTGATGCCACCCGGCCATACTGTCTCAGGCCATGTCGCAACCGTGACGCCGCGTTTTTTTATTCCGCGCCCGTCCAGGTCGGAACGTCGGCGATGCTTCTCCGGGACTGAAACGAAACCTCGGCGGGATAATGACCGCGTGCGAGCATTCTTGAAAGAGTCCCGGACAAGAAACGCCGCGTCCGGAAGGTCGGCGGAGGCGATGTCGGGAAAACGCACAAATATGAGCCGCGTTTGCCTGCGGCCTCAGCCGATTTGGACCATACCCGATTGAAGCCCAAGAGCAAGGACGGGAATTAACAAAAACCGTTCTGCTTCAACAATTGATAGGCCTGGATGACGGCGCGGAAACGCTCCTCCGAGCCGCGGTCGCCGCCATTGGCATCCGGATGGTGTTTCTTCACCAGTTCCTTGTAGCGGCTCTTGATCTCCGCCGATGTCGCATTGGCGTCGAGGCCCATCGTTTCGAAGGCCTTGGTTTCGAGCGATTTCAGCTTGCGTGCCTGCGGAAAACGCGGCCCGCTGCCCTTGCCGCCTTCCTTGACGAAGCCGAAGGGATCGCGAACGCGGGTATAGGCGCCGGAGCGGATCTCCGAATGCAGCGGACTGTCCTTCGCCGCCTTGTTGACGCCGACCGTCCATGTCGGCCGGTGACCGGTGATCGCCTCTTTCTGGTAACGCGCGATCTCGCCGTCCGAAAGACCGGAGAAATAATTGTAGCCCTTGTTGTATTCCTTGACGTGCTCGAAACAGAACAAAAAGAACTGGCCTTCCGCATTGCGGCCGACGGGAGCGCGATGCGCCCCCTTTTTGTCGCAGCCGTCCCACTGACAGGTAGGCGGCGCCTGCTCTGTCTCTGGCTCGCGTTTGCGGCGTGTTCGGATGCGATCGAAATATTTGGAATCAAGTCTCATGACGGCGCTAATTATGGGGCTGTCGCGAAGCGACAACAAGAATTGACAAACGGGAATGTTGCTGGCTTGGTAGGAACCCTTTTCGCGAACAGCAAGACCGGATGATGACCCTGCGAACCCGCATCGAAGAAAAACTTGTCGAAGCCTTCGCGCCCGACCGCCTGAGCGTCATCGACGAAAGCCATCTGCATGCCGGCCACCAGCCCGATATCACGGGCACCGGCGAAACCCATATGCGGGTGAGGATCGTTTCCGGAAAATTCGCCGGCATGTCGCGGCTGGCGCGCCACCGGGCCATCACCGACCTGTTGAAACCGGAGCTCGATGCCGGCCTGCATGCGCTGGCCGTCGAACCGGCTGCACCTGATGAACCGACCCGCTGGTAGCGGCACGCAACCCATATGGGCATTCGCCGTCTAAGATCCAAGCATAATCAGCCTGGCTTTGCGCCGTCTTCCCCGGCCGGGCGGATGCGCAGCTTGGTGATGCGGTTCTTCTCCCGCTTCATGACGACGAAACGCTTGCCGTAGAAGGTGAAGGCCTGGCGCTCTTCCGGGATGGTCATCGATTCGTGGATGACGAGTCCGGCGATCGTCGTCGCCTCCTCGTCCGGCAGGTTCCAGTCGAGCGCGCGGTTCAGGTCGCGGATCGGCACGCCGCCATCAACGACGACGGAACCGTCGGCCTCCTGGCGCACACCCTGTATTTCGATATCGTGCTCGTCGGAGATGTCGCCGACGATTTCCTCGAGAATATCCTCCAGCGTGACGATGCCCTGCACCTCGCCATATTCATCGACGACGACGGCGAAATGCTGCTTGCGGCGCAGGAAAGCGTTGAGCTGGTCCTCGAGGTTGGTGCTGTCGGGCACGAACCACGGCTTCTGCGCGATCTTCACGATATCGAGGTTCTGCGGCTCCATGTTCGGCTCGGCGAGCGCCCGCAGCAGATCCTTGGCGTGGACGACGCCGATGATGTTGTCGATCGTGCCGCGCCACAACGGCATACGCGTATAGGGGCTTTCGAGGATGACGCGCACCACCGCTTCCGGCGCATCGTCGGCGTTGATCGCCCGCATCGCGGTGCGGTGGACCATGATGTCGGAGAGTTCGAGCTCGCTAAGATCGAGTATGCCGCCGAGGCGGTCACGGTCGGCCTTCACCACCGATCCCTCGCGGTGCAGCAGATCGACGGCGCCGCGCAGCTCCTCATGCGCCGTCAGCATCGATGTCTCGCGTGAGAGATTGATGCCGAACAGCGAAAGAATCTGCCGGACGATCGCATTGACGAAGGAGGAAACCGGGCCGACGACGGCGACGAAAAGCTTGGCCGGCAGCGCGATGGCGAGTGCGAAGCGCTCAGGCGCCGAAATCGCCCAGCTCTTCGGCAGCACTTCCGCGAAGATCACCAGAATGACGGTCATCGCAAGCGTCGCCAGCGCCACGCCGGAACTGCCGAACAGCCCGAGGAAGAGGCTGGTGGCGATCGAGGAGGACAGGATATTGGCGAGATTGTTGCCGATGAGCAGCGCGCCGATCAGCCGGTCGCGCCGCTCGATCAACTGCCGGACGACGCTGGCGCGTTCGTCGCCGTTGACCTCGAGCGTATGGATACGGCTGCGCGAAACGGCGGTCAACGCGGTCTCGGAGCCGGAAAAGAAGGCGGACATGAGCACGAGCGCCGTGATCGAAAGGATCTCCGGCCAATATGTCGAAAGAAATGCCAGAGCGCCTTCGACCGACATCAGGCGTGTTTTTCCCGGAGAAAGCTGATCACTTCGGACGCCGGAACATCGTCGGCGACGAAGGACTGGCCGATGCCGCGTGTCAGGATGAAGGTGAGCTTGCCGCTCTTGACCTTCTTGTCCTGGGCGATCGCGTCCATCAGCGTTTCGGCCGGCGGCAGGTCGCCTGGAATGTCGGACATGCGGGTCGGCAGGCCGACCTCCTTCAGATGCCGCTCGACGCGCCGCGCATCGTCCGGGCTTGCAAGGTTCATCCGTGCGGAGAATTCGTGCGCCAGCACCATGCCGATCGAAACGCCCTCGCCATGCACGAGGCGAGAACTGTCATAGGCGGTCGCCGCTTCCAGCGCGTGGCCGAAGGTATGGCCGAGATTGAGCAGCGCTCGCTGACCATTCTCACGCTCGTCGGCAACGACGACATCGGCCTTTGCCTGGCAGCTTGCGGCAATCGCCTCGATGCGGGCGGAGCCGCCGGTAAAAACCGCTTTCCAATTCGCTTCCAGCCAGGCAAAGAAATCCGGCTTGTCGATCAACCCGTATTTAGCGACCTCGGCGTAACCTGCGCGGAATTCGCGCTCGCTCAGCGAATTCAGCACATCCGTATCGGCCAGAACCAGGTCCGGCTGATGGAAGACGCCGATCAGATTCTTGCCGTGGCGGGAATTGATCCCGGTCTTGCCGCCGACGGAGGAATCGACCTGAGACAGCAGCGAGGTCGGTACCTGCACCAAGCGCACGCCGCGACGGACGATGCCGGCCGCAAATCCCGAAAGATCGCCGATGACCCCGCCACCGAGCGCGATGACGTAATCATTGCGCTCGACGCGCGCCTCCAGCACCTTGTCGCAGGCCGTCATCAGATGTTCGAAGCTCTTGGTCTTCTCGCCGGCCGGCAGGACGACCTCAGCCGAGGCGATACCTGCTTCATCCAGACTTGCGACCAGGGCTTTGAGATAGAGCGGCGCGACATTTTCATCGGTGACAACAGCCGCCTTGCGGCCCTTGAGGCGAGAGGCGATCTCGGCACCGGCCCGCGTAATCAGCCCCGGCCCGATCAGGATGTCGTAGGCGCGCTCGCCGAGCGGCACATGCACCGTTCGGATGGCGGAGGCGGAGGTTATCGCATTCATGACGCTGCACTTTCCTTCTGAGCTTCGATCAAGGCCTTTAAGACTTCGTCGGCCATGATTTCCTTGCGGACGTCGCGCGAAAGCACGGTCAGATCGGCCTGCGCATAGATCGGATAACGCGCATTCATCAGGCCCTCGAGCGTCTGCTTCGGATTTTCGGTCTTGAGCAGCGGCCGTGTGTCGCGCTTGGCGACCCGGTCCCAGAGCACGTCGAGATCGGCCTTCAGCCAGACGGAAAGACCGCCCTTCTTGATATGCTTGCGCGTCCGGTCGTTGATGAAGGCGCCGCCTCCGGTGGAGACGACACGCGGCCCGCTCTTCAGCAGCCGCTTGATCACCCGCGCTTCCAACGCCCGGAACTCCTGCTCGCCATAGGCGGCGAAAAGCTCGGCGATCGTCATGCGCGACACCCGCTCGATCTCGAGATCGCTGTCGATGAAGGGAATGGCGAGCTGGCTGGCGACGATGCGCCCGACAGAGGATTTGCCGGCGCCCATCAGGCCGACAAGGATGAGATTGCGTGAACCGAGCGCGGCGCGAGCTCTGTCTTTCAAGCTTTCAGCAACGGTCAGCAGTTGTTCACTCATCGGTCCATTCACACTTTGTTTGCAAACGGTATCGACAAATGCAGATGGAGCGTCAAGTCGCGGACTAGGGAATCATGGCTTGAATACCGCTTCTTGCACTTGCAGATAGGCTTCTTATAACAGAAGCAGAGCATGAAGGAGTTGCTGGATGCCGACCCTGTTCCGTTTCCTGTTCGTCTGCGCGATCCTCGCCGGGACGGTCTACGGAGCGATGCTGGCGCTTGTGACCTTCGTGGAGCCGCAGCAGCGCGACGTGACGATCCGCATTCCGTCCGAGCGGGTCAATCCGCCCGCGACGGGCGCGATCGACACGACCAGGAAGTGACCGGCATGGTGGATCTCGGCCGCGTCCATGTGGAATCCTTCCTGGAGATGATGAGCGCCGAGCGCGGCGCTGCCGCCAACACGCTGCAATCCTATGAACGCGATCTCGACGACGTCTGCTCCTTCCTGACGGAGCGCAGCATACGGCTCACCGAAGCTGCCTCCGCCGATCTCGCCGCCTATCTCTCCTCGCTCGCCCGAAAGGGTTTCAAACCCTCGTCCCAGGCGCGCCGGCTTGCCGCCATGCGGCAGTTCTACAAGTTCCTCTATGCCGAGGGCCTGAGGACCGACGACCCCACTGGCATTCTCGACGCGCCGAAGAAGGGCCGTCCGCTGCCGAAGACGATGGGCGTCGACGAGGTCGGCAGGCTGCTTTCGCAGGCCGAGGCCGAAGCCGAGGATCCGGCTCCGGGCCAGTTGCAGCGCCTGCGCATGCTGGCGTTGCTGGAGCTGCTCTATGCCACCGGAATGCGGGTCAGCGAACTCGTCTCGCTTCCCGCCCGCGTGCTCGATCAGGAAGGCCGTTTCCTGATGATCCGTGGCAAGGGCAACAAGGAGCGGCTGGTGCCGCTGTCGCATTCGGCAATATCAGCCCTGAAATCCTACGGGCGCCTGCTGGCGGCCGAAAATGCAGCCGTGAAGGAACAGCAGGAAAGCCCGTGGCTGTTTCCCTCCGCCTCGAAGGAGGGATACCTGCCGCGCCAGGTTTTTGCCCGCGACCTCAAGAACCTCGCGATCCGCGCCGGCCTGACGCCGTCGCTGATCTCGCCGCATGTCATGCGCCACGCCTTTGCCAGCCACCTGCTTGCCAACGGCGCCGATCTGCGCGTCGTACAGGAACTCCTCGGCCATTCGGACATTTCGACCACGCAGATCTACACACATGTCCTCGAAGAGAGGCTGCAGCAGCTTGTCCAGACGCATCACCCCCTTGCCAAACAGGCGAAAAAGCACGAATAGGACCGGCGACATGGGGCGGAGCCAGGAAAACGCCCCGGGCACAAGGAACGGAAACGCACCTCATGCACAATTATCTCGACTTCGAAAAGCCGATCTCCGACCTCGAAGGCAAGATCATCGAGCTGAAGAAGCTCGCAACGGAAGACGAGAGCATCGACACCACCGATGAGATCGGCCGGCTGGAGGTTCGCGTCCGTGAGGCGATCGTCGAAATCTATTCCAAGCTCAATCCCTGGCAGAAGACGCAGGTCGCCCGCCATCCGCAGCGCCCGCATTTCATCGATTACGCCAAGACCCTGTTCCAGGAATTCACACCGCTCGCCGGCGACCGCAAATTTTCCGAGGATGCCGCGATCCAGGCAGGCCTTGCCCGCTTCCGCGGCCAACCCGTCGCCGTCATCGGCCAGGAAAAGGGCAACGACACCAAGAGCCGCATCAAGCACAATTTCGGCAGCCCCCGTCCGGAAGGCTATCGAAAGGCGATCCGCATCCTTGAAATGGCCGATCGTTTCGGCCTGCCGGTGATTTCGCTGGTGGATACGGCAGGCGCCTATCCCGGCGTCGGCGCCGAAGAGCGCGGCCAGGCCGAGGCGATCGCCCGCTCAACGGAAATGTGTCTCGGCGTCAAGGTTCCACTGGTCTCCGTCGTCATCGGCGAAGGAGGCTCGGGCGGCGCCATCGCCATCGCCACCGGCAACAAGGTCTATATGCTCGAGCATTCGATCTACAGCGTAATCTCGCCCGAAGGGGCAGCTTCCATCCTCTGGCGCGATTCCACCCGCGCCCGGGAAGCGGCGACCAACATGAAGATCACCGCCGAGGACCTGAAGTCGCTCGGCGTTATCGACGGCATCATTTCCGAGCCGCTCGGCGGCGCGCATCGCGATCCCGACAGCGTGATAGCCGCAACCGGCGACGTAATCGCCAGTGCGCTGGCTGAGATGGCACCCCGCTCCGGCGAACAGCTGCGCAACGACCGCCGCCAGAAATTCCTCGCCATGGGCCGCAATCTCTAACGGACATTCGGTTTCTCATCGATTGGGGCCAAATCTTGGCCACATTGATGTTATCTGTAGCATTCGCGCTTGCGGGGATGTTCCAGGCACGTCATAGGCTGGTAAGGACTTGTAAAGTATAAACCGTCTATGATTCCGTTTGATGCCTGGACTCCATGGGCGGACCGGGTCGCATTATCTTTATGGGCTAGTTGGGATGCGCATACGTCATTTTGCCTATATCTCCCTCATGGCGCTGGCTCTGTCCGGCTGCAATGACGCGTTGGAAACCGCGCAGGTCGATCTTTCCAAGGTCAAGAACAAGGTCGAGCAGCCGCTTCCCAGCCATATCCTCGCTCAGATGTCCGCCAAGGGCATGGACCGTAATTCGCCGATCATGATCCGCATCTTCAAGGAAGAAGGTGCCATGGAGATCTGGAAGGCGAAAACCGACAACCGTTTCGACAAGATCGCCGATTACAAGATCTGCGCCTGGTCCGGCCGTCTCGGCCCGAAGGTAAAGACCGGCGACCGGCAGGCGCCGGAAGGTTTCTACGACCTGACGCGCGCCAACCTCAATCCCAATTCCAAATATTATCTGGCGATCAACACCGGCTTCCCGAACCGCTACGACGCGGCGAACGGCCGCACCGGTTCCGATCTGATGATCCACGGCGCCTGCTCGTCCTCCGGCTGCTATTCGATGACCGACCAGCAGGTGCTGGAGATCTACGCTTTTGCCCGCGACGCCTTCAAGGGCGGCCAGGCGACGGTGCAGCTGCAGGCCTTCCCCTTCCGCATGACGGCGGAAAACATGGTGAAGCATCGCCTCGACGGCAATTACGACTTCTGGAAGATGCTGAAGGTCGGCTACGACAATTTCGAAGTGACGAAGCGCCCGCCTGAGGTGAATGTCTGCGAGAAGAAATACGTCTTCAATCAGCAGGCAACCGACGGCAACGCCTTCAATGCCGCCGGCAAATGCCCGGCAATGTCGACGCCGCCGGCGCTGACGGCCGCCCTTGCCTCCTACGGCAAGACCTACGATGCCGATTATGCCAAGGCGATGAGCAAATTTGACGGCATGGCCTGG
The DNA here is from genome assembly GCF_013591995.1 of Rhizobium sp. WYCCWR 11146. NCBI lineage: Bacteria > Pseudomonadati > Pseudomonadota > Alphaproteobacteria > Hyphomicrobiales > Rhizobiaceae > Rhizobium > Rhizobium sp. WYCCWR 11146. Next base: position 485,666 of record NZ_JACCEY010000019.1, on the reverse strand, counting down.
TACGATCCCACCGAAGCCGAACGCAAGGCCGTGGTCGCCAAGCAGCGTAAGGGCCGCGAGCTTGCTTACGCTCCGACCGGCACCTCGCTGGAAGCCGGCCGCATGGTCAAGGTCGCCGAACTCGAAGACATGATGGCCAAGCGCACCGCGCAGGGCCTCGCCGCCAAGAGCGCGCCGGGCGCCACGCCGGCAACACCTGCCGGGCCGCAGGCAATCTCTGCCCAGCCGCAGGCAACGGCCGTCGCTGCCGCGACACCTGCGGTCGTGCCGGTGCCGATGCAGAACCCGCTGGCCTTTGCGGCGCCCGAACCGCAGGAAACGGCGGAAGCCACGGCAAAGAAGCCGTTCTGGAAATTCTGGGCGAGGAACTGAACGGCTTGAACCCCGTTCTCTACGATCTTCGCGGCCTGAAATGCCCATTGCCCGTGATCAAGACACGCAAGAAGCTCGCCGCCATGGCGAGCGGCACGCTCATTCGCGTCGACACCACCGACCCGCTGGCCGTGATCGATATGCCGCATTTCTGCAATGAGGACGGCCACGAACTGGTCGAGACGGAAAAGACCGAAAACGGCCACCGCTTCCTGATCCGCAAGCGCTAAAGCGCGTCGCGCAAAACTGTGCAGCGGTATTTGCGACAACGAGATGCGTAAAAACAAAAACCTAAAACGCGACGATTAAATCCGAAAGTTCGCCGAAGCGTACGCCTCCACCATAAGGCCGTCGTCCGCATCTCCAACCTTGCCTGCTCGCGCTTCCGCAGCTGCCGATCTGAGACCAGGCGCGGTGAAAATTCATCATACAACTACACAGCTTTTGTATGTTGACATTATACTTTACAGGTTCTAGCCATAGTGAGCCGGTCGGAGGAACGGCAAGAATAGAGGAGGCTATTGATCCAAGTCTTCTGTTTCCACAAGAAGAGCGACAGTGTTCGCGTGTAGAGGTCAGCAGCTGCTCCATCGAACCCGATGGGCACCGCTGAGCCATGTCGGTATGTCTCGATGAGGCTCTTCCAACTCGCGCAACTTTTCGTGCCGGACCATCAGTGCCCGATTGTGGAAATATCGCTGGAAGGAGGCGAAGCGTGCAGAGGACCTTCCTCTAAGTCGCAAAGCCGGGATACCGACTCTGAGAATTCATCGTCATGCAAAACGGGAGGAGAGCATGAAAAATTTCGTTAAACTGGCGGCCGGTCTTATGGTTGCCGCTTCATTCATGAGTGGCGCGGCCAGCGCTCAAACGGTGCTGAAATCGTCCGATACGCATCCGGACGGCTATCCGACAGTCGAGGGCGTCAAATATTTCGGCGAGCTCTTGAAGGAGCGGACGCAGGGCCGCTATTCCCTCGAAGTCTATCATTCCGCCCAGCTCGGCGAGGAGAAAGACACGATCGAGCAGGTGCGCTCCGGCGTAATCGAGCTCAATCGCGTGTCAATGGCGCCCTTCAACGGCACGGTGAAGGAATCGATCGTTCCGGCTTTGCCCTATATCTTCCGTTCGGAAGAGCACATGCACAAGGTCATGGACGGCGCCATCGGCGACCAGATCAAGAAGGCGTTCGAACCGGCCGGTCTCGTGGTGCTTGCCTTCTACGATGCCGGCGCGCGCTCGTTCTACAACAAAACGAAGCCGATCAATTCGGTTGCCGATATGAAAGGTCTGAAGTTCCGCGTTATCCAGTCCGATATCTTCGTCGACATGGTGGCGGCCCTCGGCGCCAATGCCACGCCGATGCCCTATGGAGAAGTCTACTCGGGGATCGAAACGGGCGTTATCGACGGCGCGGAAAACAACTTCCCGAGCTACGACACCGCCAAGCACGCCGAAGTAGCGAAGAACTACTCGCTCGACGAGCATACGATCCTGCCGGAGGTGTTCGTCATGAACAAGGCGGCGTTCGACAAGCTGACGCCTGAGGATCAGGCGGTCTTCAAACAGGCAGCCAAGGACAGCGTCGCCAAGCAGCGCGAGCTGTGGTCAGCCAAGGTCACTGAATCGCGCGCCAATGTCGAAAAGCTCGGCGCCCAGATCAGCACGCCGGACAAACAGGGGTTCATCGACGCCATGGCCCCGGTTTATGAAAAGCACGTGAAAGACGACGTGCTGAAGAAGATGGTCGAGGATGTAAAGGCTGTGCAATAGCCATAGCTTGCCTTCCTTTTTTGCGGAAAGCGGCGTCGGTTATCGGGGTGGACAGGTATCGCCACCCCGGTTCACCCGCCGTTTCGTGCACATCTTTCTCGATCCTCCCGACAAGGGAGAGTGAGCGCCCAATTTCGACGAGGCCCTTATGTCGAACAACCTGACACCCGTCGTCAATTCTCTGACACGCCTGAGCAACGCCGCCCTTTGGCTCGCGGGCACCGGCTTGGTGCTGATGACGGTCTTTGTCGCCTGGCAGGTATTTTGCCGCTATGTGCTGAACGACTCGCCGAGTTGGACGGAGCCGGGCTCGGTCATGCTGATGAGCTGGTTCATCTTCCTCGGCGCCGCCGTCGGCATCCGGGAGAATAATCATCTTGGTTTCGACGTGCTGCTCTATGTGCTGCCGAAATCCGGCAAGCGCGTCCTGCGCATGATCTCGGACGTCGTCATTCTCGCCTTTGGCGCCGGCATGGTCTGGTACGGCGGCGCGCTCATAAGCCTGACCTGGAACACAACCTTGCCGTCGCTGGGTATTTCCGGCGCGTTCGACTATCTGCCGCTCGCAGGCGGCGGCGTGCTTGCCGTCGTCTTCTCGCTGGAGCGCATCGTGCTCCGCCTCGCCGGCGAACCGATTGACGATGCGTTGGATGAGATTCTGCCGGCGGAAATCGCCGTCGAGATCGAAAACATCAATGCCGATCCGAACGTCAAATTGAAGGTGTAGCGCGATGGAACTCTGGATCCTGTTCGGTGTTTTCACCACCCTGATGCTGATAGGCACGCCGATCGCCTTCTGCCTCGGCGTCGCCAGCTTCGCCACGGTGCTCTACATGGGCCTGCCGCCGCTGGTCATCTTCCAGCGGCTGAATTCCGGCATGAGCGTATTTTCGCTCCTCGCCATCCCTTTCTTCATCTACGCTGGCGACCTGATGGTGCGCGGCGGCATCGCCAGCCGCATCGTCGCCTTCGCCGCATCACTGGTCGGCCACGTGCGCGGCGGCCTCGGCCAGGTCAACATCGTCACCGCCACGCTGTTCGGCGGCATCTCCGGTTCGGCCGTGGCAGAAGCCGCAGCCGTCGGCGGCCTGATGATCCCGCAGATGAAGCAGCGCGGCTATGGCGCCGATTATGCGGTGAACGTCACGTCAATGGCAGCGCTGATCGCGCTGCTCCTGCCGCCCTCCCACAACATGATCATCTATTCGATCTCTGCCGGCGGCAAGATCTCCATCGCCGACCTGTTCACCGCCGGCGTGTTACCCGGACTATTGCTTGCGGTCGCGCTCATGGTGACGGCCTACATCGTTGCGCGCTCGCGCGGCTATCCGACAGAGCCCTTTCCGGGCTTTGTCATGGTGGCTCATTTGTTCGCCGTCGCACTGCCCGGGCTTCTGCTGATCGCCATCATCTTCGGCGGGGTGAGGTCCGGCGTCTTCACCGCGACGGAAAGCTCTTGCATCGCGGTGCTCTACGCGCTGCTGATAACTCTCCTGGTCTACCGGCAGATGAGTTGGAGAGACTTCGTTCACGCCACACAGGGTGCCGTGCGCACGACGGCAATGGTGCTTTTGATTATCGGCACAGCTGCCGCCTTCTCCTGGTTGATGGCCTTCCTGAAGGTGCCTGCCTCGCTGGTGATCTGGATGAAGAGCGTCGCCGACGATCCGCTGACGGTGCTGCTCCTGCTGAATGTCCTCATGCTTGTGCTCGGCACTTTTATGGACATGGGGCCGACCATCATTATCTGCACGCCGATCTTCCTGCCGGTTGCCCAGGCCTACGGTGTCGACCCGGTGCATTTCGGCGTGATCATGATCCTGAATTTCGGCATCGGGCTGAACACGCCTCCAGTCGGCGCGGTGCAATTCGTGGCTTGTGCAGTCGGCAAGATCACGGTCTGGGAGGCCATGCGCTCGATCTGGCCGTTCTACGGTGCGGGCATCGTGGTGCTCGGGCTGGTCACCTACATCCCGGCGATTTCACTGTGGCTGCCGAGCGTGTTCAAATAGGAGTGCGACATGGCGACCGACACAGCCGTAGACTTCAGGGTCGAGCGAAGACCGAAACTCTCCGAAGGCGTCGTTTCGGCCATCCGCGCTCAGGTCGTGTCCGGAGTGTACGCGCCCGGCCAAAAGCTGCCGACGGAGATCCGGATGGGCGAACTCTTCGGCGTCAGCCGCACCGTTGTCCGCGAGGCGATTGCAACCCTTGCCGCCGACGGCCTCGTCGAGGCGCGGCAAGGCGCCGGCGTCTTCGTCAAGAACCATCCGACGATTGCCTTCGGTTCGATCAGCGCCGATGTCGGCAACAAGGTTTCCCATGCACTCAACATAATCGAGGTGCGCATGGGGCTGGAAATCGAGAGCGCAGGGCTTGCTGCACTACGGCGCAATGCAGCTCAGGAAGCGCAGATTCAGGAAGCATTCTTCGAATTCGACCGGCTGCTCGAGCGCGGTGAAGCAACCGGCAAAAGCGACTTCGCCTTCCACCGAGAAATCGCGGCTGCCACCAATAACTCATATTATGTCGAAGTTCTCGATGCGCTTGGCCTGCGGGCCATCCCCTGCGACGTCGCCTCGCCTTGGGGTACAGATAGCACCCTGTCGCGTGACTATCAGGAGGGCCTGCAGCGCGAGCATTTGGCGATTTTGAAGGCGATTTCTGCCGGGGACCCGGAAGCCGCCCGCGCCGCCATGCGCGCCCATCTGGCGGCAAGCCAGGAGCGCTATCGCAGCCTTCTCAGCGGCCAGCAGGCCAAGTGGCTTTCAAGTATCCTTAAACGCAAGACCTGAAGAAAATCGCGCAACAACAAAACCAACGGTTTAAATCCGCATGCCGGGAATGGCGAGCGGATTGTCCGACAGCGCCGCACGATCGGGCATATCGATGCGCGGCTTGCCGAGGAAGGCGTCGAAGAGATCCTTCACGAAGGCTTCCGGCAGATCGCGCGTGATCAGCACCATGCGCGTGCGCCGGTCTTCCCCCGGCCAGGCGGGAAGCCGCACCGGCGGGTGGAAGATGCTCTGCACCCCGTGCAGCACCAGCGGCCGATCCGGCCGGTCGGAGACGGACACGATCGCCTTCATCCTCAACAGCTTCTCGCCATGGGCCGAACGCAGAAGATCGATGAACATCTCAAGCGCCATCGGATCGATCGGCTTTTCCTCGATGATCGAGAAAGAGCGGATCGAGGCATCGTGACGATTGACGTCGTGCGGATCCTGATGCGCGTGCCCCTGTTCACCAAGATGGTGATGATCATGATGGTGGTGACCATGGTGATGGTGATCGCCATCATGATCATGATGATGATGCGCCTCGTGTGCATCCTCGTCCTGCAGCCAGCGGCCGACATCGGCGATCTTCGTCGCCGGATCGTAGAGCCCGTTGACCAGCACCGCGGCACTACCCGCCTGGGCGCTGTCGGCATCCATCATCGTCGCGCGCGGATTGAGCGCCCGCAGCCGCTTTTCCAGCCCGTCTTTTGCCTCGGCCATCGTCTTTTTCGAGACGATCAGCCGGTCCGCGACCGCCGCCTGCTTGCGCGCTTCCTCGTGATTGTCGAGCGTCTGTAGCCCATTCACCGCGTCCACGACGGTAACGACGCCATCGAGCTCGAAATTCGTGGCGATGACAGGATTGCCCATGATCGCCTGCATGACCGGTGAAGGATCGGCAAGACCGGTCGTCTCGATGACGACGCGCTTGACCGGTTTGACGCGGCCCGTCTGCACGGCGTCCATCAGGTTCGCGAGCGTATCGACAAGCTCGCCGCGCACGGTGCAGCAGAGGCAGCCATCGGACAGCTCGATGATCGAATCGCCGGAACTTTCGACCAGAAGATGATCGATGCCGACATCGCCGAATTCGTTGATGATGACGGCCGCATCCTTCATGACAGGATCTTTGAGGATGCGGTTGAGCAGCGTCGATTTGCCGGCGCCGAGAAAGCCGGTCAGGATGGTGACCGGAATCCTGTCGTTGAGCGCGCTCATGTCATTTTACCTTAAAAGCTTAGAAGGATGTCGGGCGCGGCATCGGCACCGGCACGTTGGCAATCGCTCCCGCCGTATCGCCCCGCGCCATTTTTTCCGGCTGCGCGGCCGGCTGCGGATCCTGGCCCGGAATGAGGCCGGCAAAGACGAATTGCGGATCGTGATCCATCGGCTGGATATAGGGTGACTGTACCTTCATGCGGCCGACTTCGTCTCGCGTTTCGCTGCGCACCTTGGCGCCCTTGGCGCTACAGATATCGGCACTGATGTCGGTCACCTGGTCCTGTCCCGACCCGTAGGGTCTCAGCGAACCTAATGTGTCGTTGCTGGCAGGCTGGGTGGTGAAGCCCTTCTGCAAAAGATTCGCCGTCGCATCGGCGCGGGCTGCAAGGCTGTCGGTGCCGAGCACGACGGAGACCAGCGTGCGGCCATTGCGCGTCGCCGAACCGATCTGGTTGAAGCCCGAGGCACAGATGAAGCCGGTCTTCATGCCGTCGGCGCCGGCGAAACGACCGATCAGCATGTTGAGGCTCGGCACGTTCTGCTGGCCGTTGGTGAAACCCTCCAGCGAGAAGTAGCCGGCATATTGCGGAAAATCGCGGCGCAGCGCCACCGTCAGCACCGCAAGGTCGCGCGCCGTCGTATACTGGCCCTTGCCGGGCAAGCCGTTCGGATTGACGAAGTGCGAATCCGTCATGCCGAGCTTCAGCGCCTCGCCGTTCATCCGCGTCACGAAGCCTTCCTGCGTACCGCCGATGGCTTCGGCGACCGCGACAGCCACATCGTTCGCCGACTTGACCAGTAGGATCTTCAATGCGCTGTCGAGCGTCAGTTTCTGGCCTGGTTTGAAATACATCTTGGCGGCCGGCTGCGCGGCGGCGCGTTTGCTGATGACGACGGGCGTATCAAGGCTGATCTGACCGGCGCGGATCGCATCGAACACGGTATAGACGGTCATCAGCTTGGTCAGCGAGGCCGGATACCATTTGCGGAAGGCTTCTTCATGCTCGAGCACGCGGCCGGTCTGCACATCGACGAGAATATGCGGATTGGCCTGGGCCAGCGGAACGGAGGCCAGAAAAACGGCCGTCGCCGCTGACGCGAAAGAAAGCGGCCGCAAGGCAGCAAACAAACGGAAGTGGCTCGTCGACACGGTTCGTCCTTCGGATATCAGGAAAATCTCGAAATCTTCCCCTATTTAGCCTATATGGCTATGACATGGCAAAGGTCATTGACTAAGTAATTTCCGTGAGCCTCACACCCTTGTGATGCGATGAAAGATTGTCGAGATTTCATAACAGGAACGCCGATATGCCGATTTTGAACAGAGCCGCGGAGTTGCAGGACGAGGTCGCCGAATGGCGCCGCCACATCCACGCTCGGCCCGAACTCCTCTTCGCGGTGGAAAACACGGCCGCCTTCGTCGCCGAAAAACTCAAGGAATTCGGCGTCGACGAGATCGTCACCGGCATCGGCCGAACCGGTGTCGTCGGCCTGATCAAGGGCAAGGGCGAAGGCCGCCGCACGGTCGGCCTGCGCGCCGACATGGATGCTCTGCCGCTCACCGAAATCACCGGCAAACCCTGGGCTTCGAAGACGCCGGGCAAGATGCATGCCTGCGGCCATGACGGCCACACCGCCATGCTGCTCGGCGCCGCAAAATACCTGGCCGAGACCCGCAACTTCAACGGCAATGTCGCTGTTATCTTCCAGCCCGCAGAAGAAGGCGGCGGCGGCGGCAATCTGATGGTCAAGGACGGCATGATGGAGCGCTTCGATATCGAAGAGGTCTACGGCATGCACAACCTGCCGGGCCTACCGGTCGGCCAGTTCGCCACCCGCAAGGGCGCCATCATGGCGGCGACCGATGAATTCACCGTCACCGTCAAGGGCCGCGGTGGCCACGCCGCCCAGCCGCATAAGACGATCGACCCGATCGCCATCGGCGCCCAGATCATCGCCAATCTGCAGATGATCGCCTCGCGCAGCGCTGATCCGCTGCGCTCGGTCGTCGTCTCGGTGACCAAGTTCAATGCCGGCTTCGCCCATAACGTCATTCCGAACGATGCGACCTTCGCCGGTACGGTCCGCACCCTCGACCCCGAGGTGCGCACGCTCGCCGAGACGCGGTTCCGGCAGATCATCGAGGGCCTGGTCGCGGCCCACGGCGCCGAGGCCGAAATCAGCTTCCACCGCAACTACCCCGTTACCGTCAACCACCCGGATGAGACGGAGCATGCGGTCGCCACCGCCAGCGCCATCGCCGGCGAAGGCAACGTCAACGCCGAGATCGATCCGATGATGGGCGGCGAGGATTTCTCCTACATGCTGAACGCCCGGCCCGGCGCCTTCATCTTCATCGGCAACGGCGACAGCGCCGGCCTCCACAACCCGGCCTACGACTTCAACGACGAAGCCATCGCCCACGGCATCTCCTACTGGGTCCGCCTCGCCGAACAGCGCCTCGGCCTCTGACAACAATTAAGGCTTGGCTTCCCGCCAAGCCTTTTGTATGCATGGCACTCAAGTGGTCCCGTAGCTCAGCAGGATAGAGCACCAGATTCCTAATCTGGGGGTCGCGCGTTCGAATCGCGCCGGGATCACCAGTCAATCAGATGCTTATCTCGATAGAACGCACGTTCCTGCAGACATGCAAGAACGCAATAACGACGTCATGAGAAACCGGCCTTTGATTGGCAGTAGCGAGGCCGAGTGTCGCGTTGAGGCCGCATGACCAAGCTCTTCGGGCCGAGGAAATTGGGCGATCGATTAGACTCGTTCAACTGGCTAGTTTTTCAACATCGGCGTCGATCCACGGTCAGTTCGTTCATGGTTGACGATCGCGTCTCAGCGCAGACTGCCCCACCGAAAAAGCACTCGGGCCAGAACCACTGGATCAGGACGATCAACGAATATATTCGAAATCGGTGTGGAGCCGGGCGCAAATCTGCGCACATCGGAGCATGCTATCGTAAAGTGGATACAACCACGCTAGCGAATTAGCTACCCTAAATTGAAAACAGTCTCTGCGATAGCCGCGCGCAGGCAGGCCTCATGGTCCAGCCATGCGAGGTCCTTGGCACGGCTGCCTCGGCATCCCAGCCCATAAAGAATGGCACGCTTCTTGCCTTGCTTGACGTAGAGCCGAGCATACTCGGCGGAAGCCCCCGACGGCCAGGAGCAGATGACAACATATTTGATCGTTCTAGGACGCGAACGCCATGTCTTTCAGGATCTGAAATCGGTATTGGCTTGCGCTTCGCCGCTGAAATCAGGTGACGTGCTGGCCGGGATCGCAGCGTCAAGCAACGAGCGGCGGGTGGCCGCCCGCTACCTGCTCGCGGATATGCCTCTCAAAACTTTCCTGGAGGATCTCGTCATCCCATACGAGGTCGACGAGGTCAGCCGACTGATCGTCGACCGCCATGATTGGATGGCATTCGCGTCGGTATCTCATATGACGGTCGGTGAGTTTCGCGATTGGCTTCTCTCTTATGACGCGACCGCCGAAAAACTGCTTGCCATTGCACCAGGCCTCACGCCCGAAATGGTCGCGGCGGTCTCCAAGATCATGCGCAACCATGATCTGATCACCGTCGCCGGCAAATGTAAGGTGGTCACGGCCTTTCGTTCCACGATCGGTCTCGCCGGCCGACTATCGAGCCGTCTTCAGCCCAATCATCCCACCGATGATCCTGAAGGCGTTGCCGGCTCGACGCTCGACGGACTTCTTTATGGGATCGGCGATGCGGTGATCGGCATCAACCCGGCTACCGACAATCTTGAGGCCTGCACAAGATTGATGGTTCTTTTCGACCGGCTGCGCGAACGGTTCGAGATCCCGACCCAATCCTGCGTGTTGACCCATGTCACCACGTCAATCAAGGCGATCGAGGCTGGAGCGCCGCTCGATCTGGTGTTCCAGTCAATCGCCGGCTCGGAAGCCGCTAACAAGGGTTTCGGCGTCGATCTCGCCGTCCTCAGGGAAGGTCAGCAGGCAGCACTTTCCATGAAACGCGGCACGGTCGGAAACAATGTCATGTATCTGGAGACCGGCCAGGGCAGCGCTCTCTCGGCGGACGCCCATCACGGAGTCGACGAACAGACGATTGAGACGCGGGCCTATGCCGTTGCACGTGAACTCAATCCGTTGCTCGTCAATACGGTGGTCGGCTTCATTGGCCCCGAATACCTTTTCGACGCCAAGCAAATTATCCGCGCCGGGCTCGAAGATCACTTCTGCGGCAAACTGCTTGGCGTGCCGATGGGGGTCGACGTCTGCTACACGAACCACGCCGAAGCGGACCAGGACGATATGGACAATCTGATGGTGTTGCTGACTGTCGCGGGCGTCAGTTTTCTCATCGCGGTGCCCGGCGCCGATGACGTCATGCTCAATTATCAGAGCCTTTCCTACCACGATATTGTCGGCCTCAGGCACCAGTTCAATCGCCCGCCCGCCCCAGAATTCGAAGCCTGGCTCCACCGCATGGGCATGCTTGATCAGACGGGTCGTCTTGCACCGGCCAGCGCCTCGGGCGCCTTCTCCCGCAATCTCTTGAGCTACAGGGCATCGGCATGAATTCCATCGAACCAGATCCGTTTGCGCGGTTCCGCAATGCCACACGCGCCCGGATTGGGCTTGGCAGGGCGGGCGACGCCTTGCCGACATCGGCAATCCTCGACTTCCAGCTCGCCCATGCCCGGGCGCGCGATGCCGTGCATGGTCAAGTGGATTTTGTCGCCCTCGCTAAGGCACTTGCGCCCGTGGCTACGGTCCGGATTCGCTCTCGCGCCAAAGACCGCACGATCTATCTGGCGCGTCCGGATCTCGGCCGTCAGACCCATGCAGCCGATCTGCCAGGCCCAGGCGATCGTTATGATATCGCCTTCATCATCGCAGACGGACTTTCGGCCTCGGCGGTCGAGCACCACGCGGTGCCGCTGTTTAAGGCATGCATGAAGCGTCTCGGCGACTTCAGCGTCGCCCCGGTGATATTGGGCGAGCAGGCGCGTGTGGCATTTGGTGATGAGGCGGCGGCGGCGTTTGGCGCAGAAGTTGCCATCGTGCTGATCGGCGAGAGGCCGGGGCTAAGCGTGCCTGACAGCCTCGGCGCCTACATCACGTTCCGTCCGCAATCGGGACGGCGTGACAGCGAGCGCAACTGTATTTCAAATATTCATGCCGACGGGCTCGGCTACGAGGTCGCAGCCGACAAGATCGTTTGGATCGTCCGGGAGGCGCTTCGCTTGCAGCTGACCGGTGTCGATCTCAAGGAAAATGCCGAAGGCGCCATAGAAGCGCTGCCACACCAAGAAGCATAGTTCAATTTACAAAAAGGGGAACAATCATGTCAAATTCGCAACCGACGCTCGCCAAAAGCCTGACCGGGCTGCACTTATGGGGACTTGCCGTCGGCCTCGTCATCTCCGGCGAATATTTCGGCTGGAGCTATGGCTGGGCGGCTGCCGGCACACTCGGCTTCTTGATCACCACGATCCTGATCGCCGTGATGTACACCACCTTTATCTTTTCCTTCACGGAGTTGACGACGGCTATTCCCCATGCGGGCGGCCCTTTTGCCTATGCGCTCAGGGCTTTCGGGCCGCTCGGCGGCTTCGTTGCGGGCTTTGCAACACTGGTGGAATTCGTCTTCGCCCCTCCGGCCATCGCGCTCGCCATCGGCGCCTATCTCAATGTGCAGTTCCCGGGGCTTGATCCGAAAATGGCGGCCGTCGGCGCCTATATCATTTTCATGGCGCTCAATATTGTCGGAGTTACCATCGCGGCAACCTTCGAACTCTTTATCACCGTTCTGGCGATTGCCGAATTGCTGATCTTTATGGGTGTCGTCGCGCCGGGCTTCTCTTTTGCCAATTTCGCGGCCAATGGCTGGGCTGGCGCCCCTGAATTCTCGGTTGGTGCCATTGGAGGCATCTTTGCCGCCATTCCATTTGCCATCTGGTTTTTCCTGGCGATCGAAGGCGCGGCGATGGCGGCTGAAGAGACCAAGAACCCCACCCGCACCGTTCCCATTGCCTATATTGCGGGTATTCTGACACTCGTCTTCCTCGCCTTCGGCACCATGATCTTCGCCGGTGGCGTCGGCGACTGGCGTACGCTGTCCAATATCAACGATCCGCTACCGCAGGCGATGAAGGCGGTCGTGGGCGAATCCTCCGGTTGGCTGCATATGCTGGTCTGGATCGGCCTGTTCGGCCTGATTGCTTCCTTTCACGGCATCATCATGGGCTATTCCAGGCAGATTTTTGCGCTGGGCCGCGCCGGCTACCTCCCGGAAGTCCTTGCAAAAATCCATCCGAAATTCCGCACGCCTTATCTCGCAGTCCTTGCAGGTGGCGCCGTCGGCATCGCAGCCATCTTTTCCGACAGCCTGATCCAGATCGGAGGTTTGCCGCTAACCGCCAATATTGTCACCATGTCGGTGTTCGGCGCGATCATCATGTACATCGTCTCGATGGCGTCGCTGTTTAAGCTGCGTCAGGCCGAACCTGAACTCGCCCGACCCTTCAGGGCCTGGGGTTATCCCGTGGTGCCAGCCATTGCTCTCGGGCTCGCCCTCGTCGCGCTGGCAGCGATGATCTACTACAACTTCCTGATCTTTGTGATCTTCCTCGCGATGGGCGTGGTGGCATTCGGCATTTGGCGTTTGCTTTCAGGTGGCATCGCCAAGGAAGCGGCAGCGTCCACGTAACAAGGCTCTCTGGCCCGATCACCGGGAAAGCAACTGGACGAACCGGTTCCGATTAATATCGACGACTCCCGCCGAAGTTTGGCGGGGGTCATTTCAGCGCAAAGCTTGGCTGATATCATTGCGTTCCGGGGCCAGTGCCACGTTCGCCACCGATTGGTTCACCGCACCTGACGATGGACGCGCCGTGCCCTCGTGACCCGCCGCGCCCCCAATCCCAGCAGCGCCGCCACGACCCAGCCGCCGAGAAATCCAATCGCACCCCAGACGAGGCCGGCGAAGCTCACCGGCACCCCAGGCACGAAGTCCCGCCAGGTATTGGCGAAAACCACATCATCCGCATTCCGCATCAGCACGAACGGCTTGACGACGGGTGCGGCGGTGCCGAGGTGGAGCTGCTGCGACAGCAGCGTTTCGTAGCGCGAGATCGTGCTCTGCATCGAGACGCCGCGGTCGCGCAGGAAATCGTCGGATGATTGCGCATAGGCGCTCAGCGCCTGCTGGCGATCGAGATGGTGCTCGGCGGCCTGGGCATTGAAATCCTCGACGATGACCCGCAATTCGTCGATCGCCCCGCCGATCCGCTGGCGGTATTGCTGCGCAAATTCCGGTGCCTGCGAAAAAACCGTGCCGCCGGCAAGCCCGGCGACGATGGTGATGATCCTTGCAATCGGTCCCATGATCTATGCCTCCGGCTATCCCCTTGCGCTAACGATCCGGCGCGTCAAAGGTTTCTGCCGTCGACACAATCGGTAACTCTATGTGATTGAACCGACGGCGCTTCCGGCGAGTTGATGCCGTGACCAACTCAGAAAGAGAGGCTTGTCATGAAACAGATTATCCTTGCCTGCACGCTCGCTGCTGCGTCCATCTTTTCCGCAATGCCGTCCCAGGCAGCAAGTGTGACGATCACCACCGATGACGCGCGCCCCTACTACCGCCATTCGGACAGGCCCAATTACCGCCATGACATGAGGGCGCGCCACGTTTCCCGCGATTGCTTCACCAAGACGGAAAAGATTCGCCGTCACGGCCATACGGTCGTCAAGGAAACCCGAATCTGCCGATAAGGCAATCCATGCAGGAAAAGCCCGGCCGATCCTCCTCGGCCGGGCTTTTTCTTTCTGATCTCGCCGATGCGGAACTTCGCCATACCAGCTGCGTTTATCGCGAAACAGGAGTATTCATCATGCGTATCAAGATGACTCTTTTGGCAATCGCCTATGTCGCCGTCAGTGTCCTGCTGCTCGCCATCGCCTACCAGCCGCAGGGATCGGGCGCCGCGCAGAAAACGGATCGTCTGGCGGGCTCGTCCTTCCTCGTCGAACGCTTCGCCGGTTGATCGGCGGCTTATAGGCGACGATGTGGAAATAGTCCTCGCCCGGCAGGGTCCAGGCTCGGAGCGGCCCGCCGTTGGTTAGTGCGAGCCGTCGAGCGAGGATCCGCCAAGCAGGATCCGGTTCTGCACAGCATGCACGCCCTCGACCGCCTTGGCGACCGCGGTTGCCCGTTCGATTTCGCCCACCGTGCCGACGGTGCCGCTCAGCATGATCTGGTCGTTTTCCATCGTCACCTCGACATCCGACGCATCGATGCCGCCGGCAATCGCCAGCGCATTGGCAACGGCTGACTCGACCGTTGCGCGATTGGCGATCTCTATCTCCATCTCGGGTTCGAGCCCGTGAAATGTCTGCTCCTTGAAAACCATGATCCGTTCCTCCGTGAAAGCTTCGTAGGAAACGCTGATCGGCGGAGTTTGGTTCAGTCCCCGCTACCAGTTGACGCGATAGCGGAGATTGACACTGCCCGCCTCACCTCCCGAAAATGGATTGCTCACCGAGGCATCGAGATTGAGGTTCGGCAGAATGGTCTGGCTGACCCCTACCGTGCTCGAGAAGTCGCCGCTGGCATTGCTGACGCCTGTCCCTGCCGAAAGCGAGGTTCCCGTCCAGGGATGAATCAGCTTCAGCGCCTGCGATGCCGTCACCGAAGCCTGCCGGGCCTCGACCGCGTCATATTGCACGCTGATGGATCGGCTCGATTGCATGTCGAGCGAATCGGACAGGATCCAGCTGCGCGAGCGGCTGAGGGTCAGCGCGCCGCTGCCGCGCAGCGTATCGACGCTGACGCTGGCACCCTGCTGTGACCGGCCTGCCGGGGTAACGCTCGTTCTGCTGATCCTGCCCCAAAGCATTGCCTGTTCGGAATCGGGCAGCAGCGCCCCGCCTTTGGTCGAGGCAAGCGCGATGTCGGCGCCGGCACTCGTTTCCCATTCCGCCGGCAGGCGAAAACCCATCGTCGCTTTGTAGGACCGGTCCGAGAGCTTGGCCGGCGACCAGATCAGCAGGTCGTCTGCCCTGGCTGCGGCTGTGAGCGAGGGCAGGATGGCGAAAAGGATGCATGCTAATTTGAATGTCGTCATGAAGTACGAACGTTTTGCCTGACACAGGGCTGCGGCTCCGAAACCGAAGCAGCAGCGAACGCGATGGGGATCACGGCCAAGCCGCCCATCCCGGTTTCATCCTCGATTTAATGGTTGGCCGAAAGGCCGGCGGCACCGAGTGCCTGTTCTTCGATGGGCTCCGTAGCGCCCCGACTTGCCCTGCGACCGCGACCGGCCGCGGCGGAACCGAATCCACCAGCAATGTTATAAGGATCACATCCGGCCGCTGCTCTGTAAACCCCTCAGGGGTTGAAATCTGCTGCACTGCACACTTGCCGCCCCCCCCAAAGCCTAGTAGAGCCTGAGCCTACGAGAGAAAATTTCGCGAAATTCTACATGATGACCGGCAAAAGCGCGCCGCGGCGCCTCAGCATCTTCGGTTCGACGGGTTCGATCGGCCAGAATACACTCAATGTCGTCGATCATCTGGGCGGACGGGAGAACTTCGAAATCTCCGTGCTGACCGGCAGCGGCAATGTCGAATTGTTGGCCCGGCAGGCGAAATCATCGGGCGCGCGGCTGGCGGTGACGGCAAATGACCGGCATTACGAATCACTGAAGAGCGCACTTTCCGGCACCGGCATCGCGGTCGCTTCAGGAAAATCCGGCCTGATGGAAGCCGCGGACCGCGAAGCCGACTGGGTGATGGCGGCAATCGTCGGCACTGCTGGCCTGGCGCCCACCCTTGCCGCTGCCCGCCGCGGCGCCGATATCGCCCTTGCCAACAAGGAATGCCTGGTATCGGCCGGCGACCTGTTCATCGCAGCGATCCGGGCGGGCGGCGGCAAGCTGCTTCCGGTCGACAGCGAGCACAACGCGATTTTCCAGGTGCTGGAAGAGAACCAGCGCCACGCCGTCGAGCGGGTCATCCTGACGGCGTCGGGTGGCCCCTTCCGCACCGCCTCGCTGCGTGACATGGCGGATGTGACGGTGGAAACTGCGCGCGCCCACCCGAACTGGTCGATGGGATTGAAGATCTCGATCGACAGCGCCTCGATGTTCAACAAGGCGCTGGAGATGATCGAAGCCCGGCACCTTTTCGGTCTCAGACCCGAACAGATCGAGGTTATCTTCCATCCGCAATCGATCATTCATTCCATGGTCGGCTATACCGATGGATCGGTGCTGGCGCAGCTCGGCGCGCCGGATATGCGCACCGCCATCGGTTATGCCCTGTCCTTTCCGCGCCGGCCGAACCTGCCGGTCGAGCGGCTGGATTTCGCCAAGCTCGCCAGGCTGGATTTCGAGGCACCGGATGAGGTGCGGTTTCCGGCGCTGCGGCTCGCGCGCCTGGCGATGACGCGCGGCGGTGTTCAGGGCGCGGTGCTGAACGGCGCCAAGGAAGTGGCGCTCGAAGCCTTCATCGAAGGGCAGCTCTCCTTCCTCGCCATGGCCGAGGTCACCGAGAGGGTCATGGACGATCTGGCCGGCCTGCCGCCGGCCTCCACCATGGACGATGTCTTCGCCGCCGACAGGCAAGCCCGGCAAAGGGCGGCGGAGCTCATGACACTCGCGATCGCCGAGTGAAGTTCAGACGGGCCGATCGCCGAGTGGTCGCCCGCCTGTGATCCTGACGCCCGCGATTAGCGCAACCGGTTCCCACCCTCGTCGAACAATCGGCAATCCGACGGTTCAAACAGCAGGCTCACCTGCTCGGCCGCCGCAATACTGATCGGTGACCGATGTTCGACGGTCAGTGACTGGCCATCGGCAAGCTGGCAATAGAGATATTGCGTTCCCCCGAGATACTCTGAAAAATCCACCCTGGCCGTCAGGCTGCCTGATAGGTCGGATGCCACCTTTAGATGCTCCGGCCGCAGGCCGAGCGTCACCGCGCCACCAACCGGCCTGTCTGCCGGCGGCAGGCCGCTTTCGATCTGCCGGCCGGCGACCTCGACCAGGCCCCCCTCACCCCAGCGGGCATTGAGCAGGTTCATCCTCGGCGAGCCGATGAAGCCCGCCACGAAGGTATTCGAGGGATTCTCGTAGATTTCCCGCGGCGTTCCCGCCTGTTCGACGCGGCCGTCGCGCAGCACGACGATCTTGTCGGCGAGCGTCATCGCCTCCGTCTGGTCGTGCGTGACATAGATCATCGTGTTGCCGAGTTCGCGGTGGAGGCGGGCGATCTCGATGCGCATCGAAACGCGCAGTTCCGCATCGAGATTGGACAGCGGTTCGTCGAACAGGAAGACGTCGGGCTTGCGCACGATTGCCCGGCCGATCGCCACACGCTGCCGCTGGCCGCCGGAAAGCTGTCCCGGCCGCCGGTCGAGAAGATGGTCGATCTTCAGGATCGCGGAAGCAGCCTTGACGCGCGTCTCTATCTCCGCGGCATTGGTGCGCGCCATCTTCAAACCGAAGGCTAGGTTGTCGCGCACGCTCATATGCGGATAGAGCGCGTAGGACTGAAAGACCATGGCGATGCCGCGCTCGGATGGATCGAGATCGGTGACAACACGTCCCTTGATCTCGACCTCCCCGTCGGTCACGTCTTCCAAGCCGGCGATCATGCGAAGAAGCGTCGATTTTCCGCAGCCGGAAGGGCCGACGAAGACGACGAATTCACCCTCCGCGATCGTCAGGTCGATCCCGTGGACCACCTGCAGATTGCCATAGCTTT
The DNA here is from genome assembly GCF_013591995.1 of Rhizobium sp. WYCCWR 11146. Lineage (NCBI taxonomy): Bacteria > Pseudomonadati > Pseudomonadota > Alphaproteobacteria > Hyphomicrobiales > Rhizobiaceae > Rhizobium > Rhizobium sp. WYCCWR 11146. The sequence continues at coordinate 467,747 of NZ_JACCEY010000019.1, read as the reverse complement.
TTCGCACGTCCTGGAGCACGACGCTCTTGTTACCCATACCGTTCGTCATCCCCAAAAAGACCTATCTGTCCGACTGGACCCAGACGAGCATCTCTCCGGGCGCGCGGTTGTCCCAGAGATGATAGGGCACGAAACGCGCGGTGGCGACCTGCCTTTCGGCAGGCGCCTTGCGGTAGAGCGCCGTTCCCCAGTTCGATGTTTCCTCGCGCTCGACCTTGAGATCGAGGGCGACGGCATCATTGAGATCCTTCAGTAAGACGGTTTCGGCTGTGGAGAGCTCACGCGGCAGGACGATGGCGTTGAGGTCTTCGCCGTTGTCGGTCGTTTCGACGCAATAGACCAGCGGGCCGCGCATCAATGCGACGCGCCCGGCATCCTGGCGCACCTTCGGGTTGGCATATTGCGGCCGAAGCGCCAGCGGCAGGTAGAGGGCGACACGATCGCCCGCAGCCCACTCACGATCGATCCTGGCATATCCGTCCTGCATATTGGCGTTGAGATCGAGCATCTCTCCATTAACGCTGAGGGTTGCGCCTTCAGCCCAGTCCGGAATGCGCAGCGACAGTGCAAACTTCGCCGGCTTCTCCAGCTTGGTGGTAAAGGCGACGGCACCGTCCCACGGATAGTTGGTGGTCTGCTCGAGTTCGACCTCGGCGCCGTTGGCCAGCTTCAGCCTTGCGGTGCTCTCGCCATAGAGGTGCACGGCGATCTCATTGTCCGAAACGGCGTACATGTAGGAGCCGATCGAGGTCACCAGCCGGGCGATGTTGGGCGGGCAACAGGGGCAATGGTGCCACTTCCACCGGTGGTGCTTGCCGGCACTTTCGAGCGGATTGTCGTAGAAGAATGTCTTGCCGTCGGTCGAAAGCCCCGGCAGCGCGCCGTTGTAAAGCGCCTGCTCCATAATATCGGCATAGCGCCGATCCGGACCGCGGCCGAGCATGCGGCTTGCCCAGAACACCAAGCCGACCGAGGCGCAGGTCTCCGCATAGGCGGTATCGTTCGGCAGATCGAAGTAATCGGTGAAGCCTTCGTTGGAGGCCGCCGGCCCGATGCCGCCGGTGATGTACATCTGCTTGGTCGTCAGATCGTCCCAGAGCGTTTCCAGCGCTGCCGTCAGGCTATCGTCCTTGTATTCGGTGGCGATGTCGGCCATGCCCGAATAGAGGTACATGGCGCGCACCGCGTGGCCGACCACCTTCGTCTGCTCGCGCACCGGCTGGTGTGCCTGGCCATATTCATAGGTCTTCTGATGGAAGTCGGCAGCGCTCCGGCCGTCGCGAGCGGCCTCGGCCGTGAAGAAGTGCGGCTCGGTGCCGCGTTCGTTGATGAAGTATTTCGAAAGCTCGAGATATTTCGTCTCGCCGGTCACGCGGGCAAGCTTGACCAGCGCGAGCTCGACTTCCTCATGGCCGCAATAGCCTGATATCTGGCCTTCGCCATGGCCGAAAATCTTGATCATGTAATCGGCATAGCGGCACATGATGTCGAGCAGCTTGCGTTTGCCGGTCGCCTGATAATAGGCGACGGCGGCTTCCATAAGATGGCCGGCGCAATAGAGCTCATGATGGTCGCGCAGATTGGTCCAGCGGCGGTTCGGCTCGACGCGCTGGAACCAGGCGTTCAGATAGCCGTCTTCGTCCTGCAGCTTCTCATACATGTCGATGATCTCATCGGCGCGGGCCTCGAGCTTCGGGTTCGGCCGGCGATAGAGCGAATAGGCGATCGTTTCGATCGACTTGCCGAGGTCGGAATCCCAGAACATCTGCGTCGTCCCGCCCCATGGCTGAATGGGAATGACAACCCCGGGGCTCGGTTGGTTGACGTCGATCGCCTTCAGCATGCCGGCCTCGACGCAGCGGTCGAGCAGGGTCTCGGCCGTGGAATTGCAGACGGCATCCTGCCATTTTCCCCAGAAGCCGCCGAGCTCCACATCGGGAACGGCGACGGGACGAAACTGGCGGTCATTGGTTGATTTGGTCATGGGCTCTACCTTCTTGGGATCATTTCACGGCGCCGGCCATCAGCCCGCGCATGTAGTAGCGTTGCAGGAGCAGGAAGACGATCAGGCAAGGGATCGTCATGACGACGACACCGGCCTGCACCGCTCCCCAGTTGATGGCGCCGAGCCGCCCGGCGCGAACCGCCGTCATCAGCACCGGCAGGGTGTATTTCTCGTTGCTGGAGAGCAGCACGAGGGCGGCCAGAAACTCGTTCCAGGCATTGAGGAAGGCAAAGATCGCCACCGTCGCGACACCGGGAAGCACCAGCGGCAGCAGAACCCGGACCAAGAGCCTGAGGTCGCGTGCGCCGTCGATGCGCGCGGCCTCTTCGATCTCCTTCGGCACCGCATCGAAGGCGTTGCGCATCATGAACACCGAAAAGGGCAGTTGAAGCGTCACATAGACGAGCGTCAGCCCAAGCAGCGAATTGTTGAGGCCGAGCTTTGCCAGGATGATGAAGAGCGGCGTCAGGATCGATTGGAACGGGATCATCAGCGTCGCGATGATCAGCACGAAAAGCGCATTCTTCATCGGGAATCGGTACCGCGAGAAGCCGTAGCCGGCGAGCAGGCTGACGGCGACGGTGAGCACCACCGTGGCGACCGAAACGAACAGCGAATTGATCATGTGCCGCCAGATACCGGCGCCGAACGTATCGAGCAGTGCGTAGGAATCAATGCTGACGCCGGATGTCGGCCATGGCGGCAATGGCGGCAGGCTGGCCTCCGTGCCATGCCGAAAGGACGACAACAAGGTGATCACGAAGGGGGCGAGAAAGAAGATCGAGATAGCGATGCCGGTCAGGTGATAGGCCGACTTCGTCCGGATGGCCTTGCGCGCGCGGCGCTCCCTTGAAGTGGTCATGGACGCTCCTCCCCGACGCGAAGCAGCCAGAGCTGCACGATGCTGATCGCCATTAGGATGGCGAGAAGCACGATCGACAGCGCTGCGCCATAACCAAGATTGAACGACACGAACGACTGATTGAAGATGTAGTAGACCACCGAGATCATCTTGTTCTGCGGTCCGCCTGACGTCATGATGTAGAACTGATCGAAAGCGAGGATCGAACCGGTGACGGAGACGATCAGCGCCAGTGCGATCGTCTTGCGCATCAGCGGCAGCGTCAGATGCCGGAAACGCTGCCAGCGGCCGGCGCCGTCGATGCGGGCAGCCTCCGTCAGCTCGGACGGAATGGCCTGAAGCCCGGTCAAAAGAATGATCATGGTGAAGCCGGCGATCTTCCAGACGACCATCACCACGATCGTCAGAAAGGCGGTGTCGAAGGTCGCAAGAAGATTGGGGCTCTTTTCGACGAGGCCGAGCGCCTTCAAGGCCGGGCCGATGAAGCCGCTATCGACATTGGCGAGCCAGACCCACAGCAGCGAGGCTGTCGCAAGACCGACCACGACGGGCAGGAAGATGATCGTCCGGTAGGCGCCGACGAACTGCCGTTCCTTCTCGACGAAGATTGCCAGCGGAAACGCGATCGCGAAGATCGCGATGGTGACGATCACGGTATAATAGGCCGTGAAATTCAGTGCCGTCATAAAACGGGTATCGTTGGCCATGCGGAAATAATTGTTGAAGCCGATCCAGCGGGACGCCCCCATCAGCGGCCAGTTGTGCAGGCTCATCCATCCGGTGAAGAGAACCGGCATGATAAAGAAGACGATGACCAGCGCCATGGCCGGTGCGATGTAGACGAGGCCGCGCCAGTTCGATCGGCGCCGTCGCCTGCGTCGAGGCAATAGAATCTCTGAACCGGAACCGGTCATCAAACGCTCCGCATCTGTCGAGTGGGATTGGCCGGGAAGCTGCCACCGCTCCCCGGCCGCGGCCGGGGGAGAGTTTACTGGCCGCTATCGATGATCGATTGCATTTCCGATTGCGCACTCGAAAACGCGCCGTCGACGTCCTCGCCGAAGATCGCGGCGTTGGTGAAGCTTGCCCATGGCCCGTTGGCGCTGTTGATCAGATCGTTGAACTGCAGCGTATAGGGGGTCTTGGCCACACCGATCGCCTTCAGGCCGACCTGCATGCGCGGATCGAGGCCCTCAAGCACCTTGTCGGCGATATCGCCACGCGTCGGCAGGCTGCCATACTTCGCCATGATCTTCTGGCCGTCCATCGAATATACATATTCGATGAACTCCTTCACCGCGTCGATCTTCTTCGTGCCCTTGGTGATGACGAAGTTGTCGCCGCCGGCAAAGGACGAAGGCTTCCCGTCGACGCCAGGAATGAGCGTTACGCCGAAGTTGATATCGGGATGCTCGGTCACCAGCGTGCCGATGGCAAAGGCGCCAAGGCTCTGCTGGCCGATCTTGCCGTTGGTGAAGGTCAGGAAGTTGGCGCCGTTGTCGCTGGCGGCTCCTGCCGGCACGAGGTCCTTCTTGATCATGTTGCGGTAGATATCGACGGCCTTGCGCATCTGCGGCGTATCGAGCGTCGCCGTCTTGCTGTCGGCCGACAGGATATCGGCGCCCGCACCCCAGACCAACGGCGTGAAGGTGAAGATCATGCAGCCGCCGCAGCCGCCGCCGGAGAAATAGAAGCCGTAGGTATCGTCACCCAGCGCCCGGATCTTCTCGGCATTGGCGGTGATTTCGTCCCAATTTACAGGTGCCTTTTCCGGGTCGAGACCTGCCTTCTTGTAGAGATCCTTGTTCCAGGCAAAGACGGAGGTCTCGACCGAAAGCGGCAGGCCGTAAATCCGGTCCTGATAGGTGCCGAGGCGAACATGCGATGGCGAAAGCGAGTTGAAATAGGGCAGGGATTTTGCCCAGTCCGTCAGGTCTTCCAGCTGGCCGGCCGCAGCAAAGGCCGGATTATAGATCAGATCCATCGACAGGGCGTCCGGCGCCTGTCCGCCGGCGATCGCCGTCGCATATTTCTGCACGAGTTCGGAGAACGGCACCTCGGTCATCACGACCTTGTTCTCGTGACCGGAATTATAGGCTTCGACGACCTTCTTGAAGGCGTCGCCGATCCCCGTACGAACCCACATTTCGACATTCTCGGCAGCTGACGCGGCCGAAAACAGGCACAAGGTAGCGATGCTGGTCGCCGCCAATAGACGCTTGATCATGACACTCCTCCCGATATGGCGCATCTCCTCGCGCCTTTGCTCATTCTCTTGTTCTCATTCCTTCGGGGCTGTACCCCCGCATGACTGCCGGACGATCAGCCGGCACGGCAATTTCCTCACTCCCGGCTCGACAGGCCGTCCTTCCGCAAGCGCGAGCACCGTCAATCCGGCTTGCCGCCCGAGCTCCTTCAGTTCCATGTCCACCGTCGTCAGCGGCGGCCGCGTCTGGGCCGCGACAATCTCCCAATTGTCGAAGCCGATGACCGAGACGTCCTGCGGCACCTTGACGCCGCGCTCGCGCAACGCATCCACCGCGCCGCGGGCGATCTGGTCATTGCCGCAGAAGAGAGCATCCGGTTTTTCTCCCGACCTCTTCCAAAGCTGTTCGACCGCATCATGCCCCCAGCTTTCCGACCAGACGCCGTAGAGCACCGGCTCACGGTGACCTGCCACCTCGTGATAGGCGCCGGCACGTTCCCGCACTGAGAAGAAGTCCTCCGGCCCGGTGATGTGCGCAATCCGCCGCCGTCCGATCTTCACGAGCCATTCCACCGCCAGCCGCGCACCCTGTTCGTCGTCCGAACGGAAGGTGACACTGTTCTGCGTCCCCTCCGTGAATGCGTAGACGACAGGCACATGCAAATTCGAAAGATCGACAGGCAGGCGCCGATCCAGGCGTTTTCCCGTCGCAATGATGCCGTCGACCTGTTTGTCCAGCATCGCATCGACATGGATCTGGGCGAGCGCCGGATCGTCTTCGATGGCGCACAGGAAGACCGAAACGCCGTGATCGACGAGAGCATCCGAGATACCCGCCATGACAGGCAGCGTGAAACGGCCGTAAGTATCGTTCGTCAGCAGCCCGATGGTGAAGCTGCGCTTGCTGAGAAGACCTCTCGCCAGAGCATTCGGCCGGTATCCGATCTCGGCGGCGATCCGTTTCACCCGTTCGCGCGTTTCCGACCCCATCCGGCCGGTATCGTTGAGAGCTTTCGACGCCGTCGAGATGCTGACCGCGGCAGCCGCCGCCACCTCGTGGATGGTGATCCTGCCTCTTTTTCCTCCCGATATGTTCAGAACGTCCTCCTTCTGAAGTGATCTGAGAAAAGCTTTTACCAATCCTTATGTCAAGTGAGAAAAGGTTTTCTCACGCCACACCAAAGCTCGGATCGGCAACACAGTTGCGGCAAGAGGCAAGCACAGGGAAAGATCGATGCGCATCGGTCAGGCCGATTGCGATGTGTCATCGGTGTTAAGACCAAGCGCAGAGCGGACGATCTTGGACGGGCAAGGGAGGTTTGTTCCAGCGTCTTGCGGGAGCAAGACCGATCGCTATCAGAGCCTCCGGTGGAGGCCCTGAATTACGGTTCGAACCGAGCGATCATCGAAAAATCAGGCGACGTGCCTTGCGAGTGCGCAGCGCGACCAGAGCGAATGCAGCGCCTCAACCAGATGGGCGATATCGGCGTCGGAATGCAGCGGCGTCGGCGTAATGCGCAGGCGCTCGGTCTTCTTCGGCACGGTCGGATAGTTGATCGGCTGGACGTAGACGCCGCAATTGTCGAGCAGCAGATCGGAGATCCACTTGCACTTGGCCGCATCGCCGACCAGCACCGGCACGATATGGCTCGGATTGGGCATATGCGGAATGCCGCGCTGGTCGAGCAGCGCTCTCAGCTTGCGGACACGATCTTGATGGCGGGCGCGCTCGAACTGGCTGACCTTCAGGTGCTGGATCGAGGCGACGGCGCCGGCGGCAAGTGCCGGCGGCAGCGCCGTGGTGAAGATGAAGCCGGAGGCAAACGAGCGAATGAAATCGCAAAGCGCCGTCGAAGCGGCGATATAGCCGCCCATCACCCCGAAAGCCTTGCCGAGCGTGCCCTCGATGACGGTCAACCGGTCCATCAGCCCCTCGCGTTCGGCAATGCCGCCGCCACGCGGGCCGTACATGCCGACGGCATGCACTTCGTCGAGATAGGTCATCGCGCCATATTTGTCGGCGAGATCGCAGATCTCCTTGATCGGGGCGATATCGCCATCCATCGAATAGACGCTCTCGAAGGCGATCAGCTTCGGCGCCCTCGGATCGGCGGCAGCGAGCTTGGCCTCGAGATCGGCCACGTCATTGTGCTTCCAGATCACCTTGTCGCACTTGGCGTGGCGAATACCCTCGATCATCGAGGCATGGTTCATAGCGTCGGAGAAGATTATGAGCCCGGGAATCTTCGCACCGAGCGTGCCGAGTGCCGCCCAGTTGGAAACATAGCCTGATGTGAAGATCAGGGCCGCTTCCTTGCCGTGCAGATCGGCAAGCTCACGTTCGAGCACGACGTGGTGATGGTTGGTGCCAGAGATATTCCGGGTGCCTCCCGCACCCGCGCCACAGTGGTCGATGGCGTTCTTCATCGCCTCGATCACCTTGGGATGCTGGCCCATGCCGAGATAGTCGTTGGAGCACCAGACGGTAACTTCTTTTGCGCCATCGGCCGTATGGCGCGTCGCGCGCGGAAAATTGCCGCGGTGACGTTCGAGATCGGCAAAAACGCGGTAACGGCCCTCGATGTGAAGCCCGTCCAGCTCGCTTTTAAAATACGCTTCGAAATCCATCATATGCTCCAGTATCACGCGACCGTTCTTGCTGACCGGACGTTCGCGCGTCAACCCTTGCCCTTTGCTTTAACATCAACTGCGGCAAAAGGCGCAGAGTTTTGAATGATTCCAGATAAAGAATATGCGAGCCGCGATCAACGAAATTGATGTGGCAAGCATAATGGAAATTCGCGAAACCGTGCAGCTGGCGACAACATCCTGTATCGAAAAAAATCAGGACAGCAGTGGACAACCCTTTCTTCCGACATAGTTTTCGGTCTAGCCTGACAAAAAATAAAAGGGACGGCCTTTGCCCGCTGGGCAACAACCTCGGAGAGAAAAGATGAAGAAAGTTGTCATACTCGCATTGATCGGCTTGTCGATCGCAAGCTGCACGCCGACGCAGCAAGGCGCCGGCATCGGCGCTGCATCAGGCGCCGTCATCGGCGGCGTAGTCACCGGCAACGTCCGTGGCGCGGCAGTCGGCGCCGCTATCGGCGGCGTGTCCGGCGCCCTCATCGGCAGCGTCGCCGAACAGCCCGGCCAGTGCTACTATCGCGACCGCTACGGCCGCCGCTATATCGATAGTTGCCCGCGCTGAGAGCGCACTGAAATCGGCAAATTCAAGAAATCCCGGACACAGGTCCGGGATTTTTTGTGCTAAATTAGCGCGTTGGCAATTTAAAATGGTACACCTCGCGCGATTTTGCCGCTAAGCTGTTCATGGCTGGGCAACGAAGCTTCAATGTAGACACAACCAAAAGCGGCGGATGCGGATCAGAGGGACAGGCCCGAAAACAGGTACTGCGTATCGGCGAACAGGCACCATGATGGTGGTCGCAGCGGCGGCTGCGTTCTCACCGGTGCTGATCGGCGACGCTTACGCCTTCAAGCTTTTCGGCATCACCATTTTCGGCAAAGAGGAAGACGAAGGCGAACAGGTGCCCGATCCGGTGCGCTACCAGGTCGACCTCAAAGCCGATACCGCCGATCCGGACCTGAAAGAAGCGCTGGAAAACAGTTCCCGTCTCGTCAGCGACCAGAAGCTGCCGGTTTCCGGCGATCTCGGCGTCGTCGTCAAGGCGCGCGACGACCGGGAGCGGCTGATCGCCACTCTGTATGAAAAGGCCCGTTATGGCGGCCTGGTGACGATCACCATCGACGGCAAGAATATCGACGACCTGCCGCCCAATCCGACATTCGACCGGTCCGGGCCGATCCCCGTCACCGTCGCCATTGCTCCCGGCCCCGTTTTCAAGGTCAGGGAGGTCCAGTTCGGCGGCGATGCCGCAAACCATAATCCCGCCGATTACGATCTCGCCCCGGGCGCGCAGGCCGGCTCGCTCGCGATCATCAGGGCCGGCGACAAGATCGTCGAACAATTGAAGAGCGAAGGCCGGCCCTTCGCCAAGTTGACCGAACGCAAGGTGGTCGCCGATCACAACAGCGATACCGTCGATATCGTCCTTGCTGCCGAGGGCGGCCCCATCGCTCCGGTCGGCGATGTCGGCGTCACCGGCGAGAAGACCGTCAAGCCAGCTTTCATCCAGCGTTATTCCCGGCTGAACAAGGGCGAAGCCTATTCCTTGGAAACGTTGAAGAAAGCCGGCGAGCGGCTTCGCGCCCTCGGCGTCTTTTCGAGCGTCACCATTCACCAAGGAGATGCGCTGGCATCGGACGGCACCTTGCCGATGACGATCGAAGTTTCAGAGGGCAAGAGGCGCTACTTCGGCGTCGGCGCGCAATATTCCACCACCGACGGCTTCGGTGTTCAGGGCTATTGGGGCCACCGCAACCTTTTTGGCGAAGCCGAAACGCTGAGGATCGAGGGAGCGGTCTCGCGGCTTGGCGAAACGACCGATGTCGGCAGCCTCGACTATTCCGCCGGCATCCTGTTCACCAAGCCCGGCGCCTTCTTTCCCGCCGCCACGCTGAAGGCCGGCATCGTCGCCAAGACCGAAAATCCGGATGCCTATAACGCCACGCTCGTCACCGCCTCGCTCGGCCTTTCCTACGAACTGACCGACCAGGACACCGTCTCGGCGAGCGGCGAGGTCAGCTGGGAGCGCGACGACGACGCCTTCGGCACGAACGACTATCTGACCTTCACCTTGCCGATCCAATATGATCGCGACGCACGTGACGACAAATTCAACCCGACGGAGGGTTATCGCGCGACGCTCTCGGCTAAGCCCGGCTACGAGATCTTCAACGCCACGCCCTATGCGGCATTCGAGGGCTCGATCTCCGGCTACTTGCCGTTCGGACAGGAAGACGGCGTGGTGCTTGCCGGCAAGGTTGCCGCCGGCGTCCTGATCGGCGGCGACAGCATTGGGGACATTCCCGCCACGCAGCGCTTCTTTGCCGGCGGCGGCGGCTCCGTGCGCGGATACAGCTATCAGGAAATCTCGCCCTATAACGACGATGGCGATCCCACCGGCGGCCGTTCCTATGTGACCGGTTCGCTGGAGGCCCGCATCAAGATCACCGATACGATCGGCATCGTGCCTTTCATCGATGTCGGCACCGTATCGGACAGCACCTTTCCGGGTTTTTCCGATATTCGCGCCGGTGCCGGCGCCGGAATACGATATGCAACGCCTTTCGGCCCGCTGCGGCTTGATTTTGCCATGCCGCTGAACAAGTACGAAGATGGCACAGATTACGGAATCTACGCCGGCATCGGCCAATCTTTCTAGGATTGCCGGTTCCGCTCGTGTTTTCCGATCTGTGGGCCGTCATGAAAACGGGGTAGTGTCCGCGCCGATGCAAACGCTGACAAAAATCGTCAACTGGGTCGTACGGCTCACCGGCTATGTCGTCGGCGCCACGTTGATTCTCGCGGTCGTAGCACTGGCGATCTTCGGCTTCACCAGTTTTGGTGCCCGCATCGTCACCGAAAAGATAGCCTCCACGCTGTCCAATCGCGACATGACGATCGAGGTTCGCGAACCGCAAGGCCTTTTGACCGGCGGGCTTCGCGCCGCCGAGATCTCCATCTCCGACACCAGGGGCGTCTTTGCGGAAATTCATGGCGTCGCGATCGACTGGAATCCGCTTGCGCTGCTGACCGGAACCTTCCATGCCAAACGCTTCGAGATCGAAGCGATCAACGTGCTGCGCAAGCCGGTGCGCACCCTGCCCTCGCGGCCGAAGGCTGAAAATTCTGGCGGATTCAGCCTTCCGATCAAGGTCGATATAGACCGCATCGCGCTGCCCGATATCAAACTTGCCGCACCCGTTGCCGGCCGCGCCTTTGCGCTCGCCGCCGAAGGCAGCCTTTCGGCGAACGGCGATGGCGGCGAGGCCGTCGTCAATGTCAGCCGTCACGCGGTTCCGGATGCGCGGCTTGCCGCCGACATCGCTTTTGCGCCAGCCGAAAACCGGCTGCGGCTGAAGGCGCAGCTGTCCGAGCCGAAGGGCGGGCTGCTGGCAGGCTTTCTCGGTCTGCCGGACAGCCCGGCCGTCAACATCGATCTCGATGGCCAGGGGCCGATATCCGATTGGAAAGGCAAATTGCAGGCTGCCCTCGACGGGCAGCAGCGTGCCGCAATCGAAGCGCGGCACCAGATTACGGAAGACGGGCTGCACCACCTCGACCTCAAGGGCGGCGGTGACCTGAGCTCGCTGCTTCCATCGGCATTCCGGCCGCTTTTTGCCGGCCAGACCAATATCGATCTTGCCACCACCTTCGATAATCACGGCAAGATCGATATCCAGACCGGCAATATCGCCACCGGCAGCGTTGTGATCGCCGCCTCGGGCACCCTCGATCCTGCCGGCAACAACAGCCTGAACGCCAATCTGCTCGGCACGTCGGGGCCTGTCGATTTCCGCTGGCCGCTCGCCGAAGGCGAAGCCCGCTTCCTGATATCAGGCCTCAACCTGGCACTAACAGGCGATGCGCAGACCGCCCGACTGAACGTCAGCGGCTCGCTCGACACCGCAACCCTGCCGCAGGCCAATATCGGCAACATCAAACTGACGGCAAAGAGCGACGCCTTCAATCTCGCCGCCCGTTCCGGCAGCGTCCAGCTGCGCCTTGTTGCCGGCGACGCGACCTTTGCCGAGCCAAACCTCAATCGTGCGGTCCAAGGCCCGATCACCATCGCCTCGCCGCTGCAGATCTCGCCCTCCGGTATCGGCTTCAACGGCACCACCGTCGAAAGCGCCAATATCAACGGCAGCCTCAACGGCTCCTATCGGCTGACGGACCAAGCGCTGACCGGCAACCTCAAGCTCATGATCAATCCGGCAGCCCTGCCGGCTGCGGCAACAGGCAAGTTCGACGGGCCGATCTCGCTCGAGAGCCAGGTGGTCGGCACCATCCCGTCGAAATTCGCGCTGTCCAACCTCGTCCTGAAGTCCGGCACGCTCGAAGCCGCCGGCAACGTCGCGCTCGACGGCGGGATCTTGAACGCCGATCTCTCCGGCCGGTTGCCTGACATCGGCAAGCTCATCCCCGGCGCCAGCGGCGGGGCGGGTTATGCGTTGAGAGTGGGAGGTGAGCTCCCGGCAATCTCCGTCACGGCCAATCTCAAGGCGCCCAGCCTTAAAATGGCCGACCGCGTGCTCGGCAACCTCAATATCGACCTGTCGGGTCTCGCCGATCCCAAGGCGCCGCAGGGCAAGATCGCCGCCACCGGCACAATCGATGGCCAACCGATCGGCATCAACGGCAACATCACCTCGCAGGACGGCAAGATAAGCATTCCGGCTCTGACCGCCGATATCGGCGGCAACCGACTGACCGGCAATGCGGACTTCTCGCCGACCCTGGAGCCAACAGCCGCACTGACCTTCGATTTCCCCAATGTCGGCCTGCTCGCCGCACTCGGCGGACAGAAGGCCGAAGGCGATCTCAAGGGTTCGCTCGGCGTCAGCAGCGACGGCGGCAAGATTGCGCTCAAGCTGCTTGCAACCGGCGGCTCGATCCGCCGTGATACTCTTGCGATCGTCAAGCCGGATATCGATGTCACGGTCAGCGATCTCAAAGCCCTCGCGGCAAACGGCACGGTCAAGGCCGAGGAGGTGAGCGCCGGAACGAACAGGCTCGCCGGCCTTTCGCTCGATTTTACCAAGCAGCAAGACCATACCGATTTCGATCTCGATGCTGCCTATGACGGCAATCCCGTACTGGCCGCCGGCAATATCGAAGCGGCCGGCGGCACGATGCACCTGAACCTCGATCGCTTCTCGGCAAGCCCCCGCAATATCCCGATCGAGCTTGCCGCACCGACGCAGGTCTCAATCGGCGGCGGTGCCGCCAGCCTGAACGGACTGACGCTGAAGACCGGCGCCGGTTCGGTGACCGTCACCGGTTCCGCCGGCGAAACGCTGAAGCTTGATGCAGATATCCGCGAGCTGCCGGCAGCGCTCGCCAACAGTTTCGTGCCGAACCTGTCAGCCGGCGGCACGATCTCCGGAACCATTGCCGTGACCGGAACGCCGGCAGCACCGGTCGCTGACTTCAAGCTCGACTGGAAAGATGCGACGACGGGCCAGACGAAGGGGGCGGGTCTGGCACCGCTCGGCATCACCGCCGGCGGCAAATTCGCCGACAATAAGCTCGATTTCGACACGACGGTCGGCAGCAATGACGGCCTGTCGCTCAAGGCTGCCGGCAATGTCACGCTCGCCGACCCGAAGGCGCCGGTGCTCGATGTCGACGCCGATATCCTCAATCTGCCTGCCCGCATCGCCAATGGTTTCGTTCCCGATCTCGCCGCCGAAGGCACGATTACGGGAAAACTGGCGGCCTCCGGCTCCCTCGCTAATCCCACCGCCAATTTCGATCTCGATTGGAAAAGTGCTGCGACGAGCCAGACGAAGCGTGCCGGCCTTGCCGAGCTCGCCGTCAAGACATCCGGAAAATTCGCCGACAACCAGCTCGATTTCGACACCGTGATCGGCGGTGCCAACAGCCTCTCGCTGAAGGCAAACGGCAATGTCGCCATCACGGGCACGACAATCGGCAACGTCACGGTCGACGCCGCACTGGCGAATGTTCCGGCAAATATCGCAAACAGCTTCGTCCCCGATCTCGCCGCCGAAGGCGCGGTCTCAGGAAAGATCACGGCCAGCGGGTCGCTTTCCGCCCCGAGTGCCGATTTCGATCTCAATTGGAAAGACGCTGCGACGAGCCACACGAAACGTGCCGGCCTCGCCGCGCTCGGCGTGACCGCATCGGGAAAATTTGCCGACAACAAGCTTGATTTCAATGCGGCAGTCAGCGGCGATAAAGACCTCTCACTGAAGGCCATGGGCAATGTCGCATTGGCCGGTACGGCGATCGACAGCATCAAAGTCGATGCAGCGCTGGCAAATGTCCCGGCGAATATCGCAAACAGCTTCGTCGCCGATCTCGCCGCCGCAGGCGCGATCTCAGGAAAGATCTCGGCCAGCGGATCGCTTTCCGCCCCGAGTGCCGATTTCGACCTCAATTGGAAAGACGCTGCGACGAGTCACACGAAACGTGCCGGCCTCGCCGCGCTCGGCGTGACCGCATCGGGAAAACTTGCCGACAACAAGCTTGATTTCGATGTTGCAGTCAGCGGCGACAAAGACCTCTCGCTGAAGGCCATGGGCAATGTCGCACTCGCCGGTACGGCGATCGACAGCATCAAGGTCGATGCCGAGATCGCCAAGCTTCCCGCCAGTCTCGCAAATGCCTTCGTTCCCGATCTGGCGGCCGGCGGCACGGTATCAGGCACTCTGTCCGCCGCCGGGACACCCGCCGCACCGAAAGCCGATTTCAAGCTCGACTGGATGGATGCTGCGACCAGCCATACCCGAAGCGCTCATCTCTCGGGCCTCGCACTTGCCGCATCGGGACGCTTCGCCGACAACCGGCTCGATTTCGATGCCAATCTCGCCGGCAAGGACGGCCTCTCGCTGAAGGCCGCCGGCAACGTCGCGATTTCAGGCACGTCGGTCCGCGATCTTGACGTCAAGGCCGATCTCGCCAACCTTCCGGCAGGCCTCGCCAACGGCTTCGTCCCGGGTCTTGCCGCCGAAGGCACTGTCTCGGGAACGGCATCCGCTTCCGGCGCGCTTCCGAAGCCGGCGGTCGATTTCAAGCTCGACTGGAAGAACGCCGCGACCGCCCAGACCAAGAGCAGCGGCCTTTCGGGCCTGAGTGCTGCAGCCTCCGGCAAATTCGCCAACGACAGGGTCGATTTCGACGCCAATCTCGCCGGTAAGGACGGTGTGTTGGCCAAGGCGACGGGCGGCGTGACGATCGCGGGAACGGCCATCCGGGACCTTTCGATCAATGCCGATATTCCGGCGCTGCCGGCAAATATCGCAAACGCCTTCGTTCCAGGACTCGGTGCCGAAGGCACGCTTTCGGCAAGCGCCGTGACGTCGGGAACGCCGGCAAATCCGATCGTCGATTTCAAGCTCGACTGGAAGGATGCCGCTACCAGCCACACCAAGGCTGCCGGCCTATCTCGCCTTGCGCTGGCGGCGACGGGAAAATACACCGGTGACAGGCTGGATTTCGATGCCGCCCTCAACGGCGGCGGCGGCATCGCGCTGAAAGCTGCCGGCAATCTTGCCATCGCCGGCACGTCGATCCGGTCGCTCGATGTCACGGCGAATACCAACAATCTTCCGGCCGGCATTGCCAACGGCTTCGTTCCCGGCCTTGCAGCCGAGGGCGCGGTCTCTGCGACCGTAAAAGCCACCGGCGCGCTATCGGCGCCCTCCGTCGACTTCAAGGTCGACTGGAAGAACGCAGCGACGAGCCAGACAAAAGGTGCCGGCCTTTCGCCGTTCAGCATCGGCGCATCAGGCAAACTTGCCGGAAACAAGCTGACGGTCGATACCAGTCTTGCCGGTGACGCCGGCATGTCGCTGAAGGGCGGCGGCAGCGTCGTCATCACAGGCAATCGCGCCATGGACATGCGCTTCACAGGCAATCTTCCTTTCGCCGTGCTCGGCGCCCCGCTTGCGCAACAGGGCCTCGTCGCGGACGGCGTCGCCACCGTCAACCTGCAGATTGGCGGAACGGCCGCAGCACCCGTCATCAACGGCACTGTCTCGACCAATGGCGCAAAGCTCGTCGACGTTCGGCGCAATATGGCCGTCAACAATCTGACGGCGACCGTGACCTTCAATGGCAGCCAGGCCGTGATATCGCGCCTCACCGGCAACCTTGGCGGCGGCGGTACGATTTCGGCCAGCGGCACCATCGGCATCCAGCCGGCCGGAGGTTTTCCCGCTGACATTTCGATCAAGCTCGACAAGGCGGTCTATGTCGATGGAACCCTTGTCGTCTCGACAGTCAATGGCACGGTCGGCCTGCGCGGGCCGATCACCAATGCGACGCTAAGCGGCAAGCTTCGACTGGACAAGACCTCGATCACGGTCCCGGAAAAATTGCCCACCTCGCTGAGAGAAATCGACATCCGCCACAAGAATGCGCCGCGGGCTGTACTTGCGCAGTTGCGGGATGACGGCGAGCAGAAACCCGGAGAGAAATCCTCCGTGATCACGCTGGATCTCGAAATCGACGCGCCCTCGCATATCTTCGTGCGCGGCCGCGGCATCGATGCCGAGCTTGGCGGTCTGGTGACGATCCGCGGAACGGCGGCTGCACCCATCGTGACCGGCGGTTTCACCATGCGCCGCGGCCGCATGACCATTCTCAACCGCCGGCTGGATTTTTCCGACAAGAGCAGGATCACCTTCGCCGGCGACCTGACGCCGGCGCTCGATATGGAAGCGACCTCGGCCTCAGGCTCGACGACGCTGACCGTCGACGTCGCCGGCCTCGCTACCGACCCCGCGATCACCTTCTCCTCCTCGCCCGAACTGCCGCAGGACGAGGTGCTGGCGCAGCTGATCTTCGGCCAGTCGATGTCGAAGCTCTCGCCGGTGCAGATCGCTCAGCTCGCCGACGCGGTCAGTCAGCTGGCCGGCAACCGCTCGACGTCGCTTTTCGAAGGCCTGCGCAACCAGCTCGGCGTCGACGATTTCGACGTCAGCACCGATTCCAAGGGCCAGACGAGCGTCAGCGTCGGCCGCTACCTCAACGACCGCACCTATTTCGAGTTGCAGCAGGGCGGTTCGGCTGGCGCCAAGGCGGTGATCAACCTCGATGTCGGCCGCGGCGTCAAGCTGCGCGGGGGGGCCGGTGGCAACGGTGAGGGCGAAGCCGGGATTGTCTACGAACGGGAATATTGATGCCTCTCGCAAGAAGCTGTGCAGCAGTTTGAGGACAGCATGCACGAGCTTTAAGCCGGCTTAGAAACCGGTTTTGCTGGTCTTCAGAAGGATGTTGGTCTCGGTCGAATTGATGCCGTTGATTAGCCGGATGCGGCGCAGCGTCTCGTCGAAGGCGGCAAGGTCGCGATCCTCGAGTTCGGCGACGAAATCCCATTTGCCGTTGGTGCTGTGAAGCGCGCGCACCTGCGGCAGGCCCCTTAACTGATCGGCCACCCTGTCGGCGAGCTTGCCGAGCACCTCGATCATGACGATGGCGCGCACGCCGGCGGAGCGCGTCTCATGGCCGGGGCGGATGGTGAAGCCGACGATGGTGCCGCTGGCCACCAGCCGGTCGATACGGGTGGCAACCGTTGCCCGCGATGCGCCGGTCATCGCCGCAAGCGAGGAGACGGAAATCCGGGCGTTATGGCGAAGTGCACTCAGAAGTTCGGTGTCGAGATCATCCACGCTGATCACTTTGTCAAAATGGGTTTATCAATCTGCGCAATCATAGTCCATTTCTGACACTTTTCCATCTTTTTGCCGCCAGCCCTTTGTCCCACTATCGGCCGAAACAGGCCTCAACACGGAGCCCTCCACATGAATGCGCAATCGCGATCTGTCACCCTCATCGGCGCGCCGCTGGAAGAAGGCTCCGGCCGCAGAGGGGCTGCCATGGGCCCCGCGGCCCTGCGCATAGCCGGCGTCGACCAGACGCTGATCGAGCTTGGCCATGACGTCGCCGATATCGGCGATCTCAGGATCGTGCCGGCGATGGATCTGCCGAACCATCCAAAAGCCCACAATCTGAGGATCGTCGGCGCCTTCACGCGCGCCCTCGAAAGCAGCGTCCACGACGTGGCCGCCTCCGGCCGTTTCCCGCTGATTCTTGGCGGCGACCACAGCCTTTCCATGGGCAGCGTCTCCGGAATGGCCCGCTATGCCGCCAGCAAAGGCCGCCCGCTCTTCGTGCTCTGGCTCGATGCCCATGCCGATTTCAATTCTCCGGCGACGTCGCCCTCCGGCAATATTCATGGCATGCCGGTCGCCTTCTTCTGCGGCGAGGCGGAGTTCGCCGAGATCCTGCCGAACGACCGTCCGTTCGTCGATCCGAAGAATGTCTTCCAGGTCGGCATCCGTTCGGTCGATGCGCGCGAGCGCGAGGAAATCCACGAACACGGCGTCAATGTCTTCGACATGCGCGCGATCGACGAGCAGGGCATCGGCGCCATCATGCGTGAGATCCTCGATGTCGTCACCAAGGCGAACGGCCTGCTGCATGTCAGCCTCGACCTCGATTTCCTCGATCCCGAGATTGCCCCCGGCGTCGGCACGACGGTGCCTGGCGGTGCGACCTTTCGCGAGGCGCATCTGGTCATGGAAATGCTTTCGGACAGCGGCCTCGTCTCGTCGCTCGATCTCGTCGAGCTCAATCCGTTTCTCGACGATCGCGGCAAGAGCGCCCGCATCCTGGTCGAGCTGACGGCAAGCCTGTTTGGCCGCCGTATCTTCGATCGTCCGACACGCGCCGCGTAAGAGCATGTCGAGCAAAAGTGTGCAGCGGTTTTGCGACAACGACATGCGTTGAAATAAGATTAGTGGGAGAACGGCCATGAACACTTCGGAAAAACTGATCGCCACGGAACAACGGCTCGGCGCCCATAACTACAAGCCGCTCGACGTGGTGCTGACGCGCGGCGAAGGTGTTTATGTCTGGGATACCGACGGCAACCGTTATCTCGATTGCCTCTCGGCCTATTCCGCCGTCAACCAGGGCCATTGTCATCCGAAGATCCTCGCCGCCATGGTCGAGCAGGCGGGCAGGCTGACACTCACCTCCCGCGCCTTCCGCAATGATCAGCTCGCCTATCTCTACGAAGAGCTCGCGGCTCTCACTGGATCACACAAGATCCTGCCGATGAATTCCGGCGCCGAAGCGGTGGAGACCGCCATCAAGGCGGTGCGCAAATGGGGATACGAGGTCAAGGGCGTGCCGGAGGGCAAGGCGGAGATCATCGTCTGCGCCGATAATTTCCATGGCCGGACGCTGAGCATCATCAGCTTTTCGACAGATCCCGACGCCCGCAGCGGTTTCGGCCCCTATACGTCAGGTTTCCGCATCATTCCCTTCGGCGATGCCGAGGCTTTCGCCGCCGCAATCAACGGCAATACCGTGGCCGCCCTGATCGAGCCGATCCAGGGCGAAGCCGGCGTGATCATCCCGCCGGCGGGCTATTTCACCCGCATCCGCGAGCTTTGCACGGCAAACAACGTCACCCTCATCCTCGACGAGATCCAGACCGGCCTCGGCCGTACCGGCAAGCTGCTGGCCGAGGAGCACGAAGGCATCGAGGCCGACGTGACGCTGATCGGCAAGGCGCTGTCCGGCGGCTTCTATCCGGTGTCGGCCGTGCTTTCGAATTCCGAGGTTCTGGGCGTGCTGAAGCCTGGCCAGCACGGCTCGACCTTCGGCGGCAATCCACTCGCCTGCGCAGTGGCGCGCGCAGCACTCAAGGTGCTGACGGAAGAGGGCATGATCGAGAACGCCGCAGTTATGGGCGACTACTTCCTCGAAGGCTTGAGGTCGATCCGCTCGAACATCGTCAGGGACGTGCGCGGCCGCGGCCTGATGATGGCCATCGAGCTGGAACCCGAAGCCGGCGGCGCACGGCAATATTGCCATGCGCTGAAGGAGCGCGGCCTGCTCGCCAAGGATACCCACGACCATACGATCCGCCTCGCTCCGCCATTGGTCATAACAAGGGAGCAGGTGGATTGGGCGGTCTCGCAGATCGAAAAGACGATCAGCTAAGTAAATCGGCGAAAATTCTTCTCACGATCTCGACTACAGCACTTTGAATGCGAAGGAGATCGGCAGCAAAACCGCCTGGCTTTCATCCAAGGTTAAAAACCTTCGCAATCCCGCCTGCCAATTTAGATTTGGGCAACACTCTTTCGCTAAAGTCATCGATAACCATAACGATGCTTCGCCGAGCGCAAAGCCATCGCGTGGTATGAAGGCAAAGCTTGTCCGCGCCAATGGTGGCGCATCCGCTTCTGCCCTGGCTTACGATAGTTGGGAAGAATTCTAATGGCCACGATCAATTCGACTAACTTCAGCGGCGATACGCTCGAAATTATTGCCTTCCGCCTGCATGATCAGGAATTCTGCGTCAAGACCACGACCATCCGCGAAATCCGCGGCTGGGCGCCGTCGACGCCGATCCCGCATGCACCGGCCGATGTCATCGGTGTCATGAACCTGCGCGGCTCGGTGATCCCGATCATCGATCTTGCTTTCAAGCTCGGCATGAAGAGCACGGTCGCCAATGAGCGCAGCGCCATCGTCGTCGCCGAAGTTCACAGCATGGTCATCGGCATGCTGGTCGACCGCGTCTCGGACATTCTCACCATCTCGTCCAGCCAGGTCCAGCCGGTGCCCGAGGTAACCGCCTCCTTCGACCGGGCCTATTGCGAAGGCATCATCGCCTCGGAGAATGGCATGATCTGCTTCCTGAACCTCGCCAAGATGTTCAAGGAAAACGAGACGGATGAACTGGCCGCCTGATCTTTGAAAAACCACTAATTTATTGAAAACCGCCCTCTCGGGCGGTTTTTTATTGCGCGAGACACACGGTTAAGCTGCGACTTTCATCCTGACATCATAAAATTAGCAACAGCTTTTATACGCAATATTAACCATGCCCCGTCAGCATGGTTGTGTAGCGTTCGGATGACACGTTTGCGGCACTTTGGGATTACGAACCGGCCAACGGTTCGTCCCGGGACCGGCACTCCTCGTCGACCCTTGCGTCCACCAGCCTAAGCAGCAAAAGCTGCGCATCTCAAAGGGACAGGAATGTTTGGTCTAAGCTCCGATTCGAAATACATTCTTGATGCCATCTCCAAATCGCAGGCGATCATAGAATTCGATCTCAAAGGAAATATCCTCAAGGCGAACGAAAATTTCTGTAAAGCGCTTGGATACAGCCTGAGCGAGATCGTTGGTAAGCATCACGGCATGTTCTGCGAGCGGGCCTATACGGCAACCGCGGAGTATCGCGAATTCTGGGCGCGGCTCGGACGCGGCGAATATGACGCCGGCGCCTACAAACGCTTTGCCAAGGGCAACCGGGAAATATGGATCCAGGCGTCCTATAATCCGGTTTTCAAAGGGGGCAAACCATACAAGGTCGTGAAATTCGCGGCCGACATCACCGCAGCGAAAAAGAAGGCGGTGGAGGATTCCGGCAAGCTGGAGGCGATCTCGCGCTCGCAGGCGGTGATCGAATTTGCCCCCACGGGCGAAATCTTGACCGCCAACGAGAATTTCTGCAACGCCATGGGATATTCGCTCGCCGAGATCACCGGCAAGCACCACAGCATGTTCTGCGATCGTGCCTATACGGATACGGCCGATTATACCAATTTCTGGAAGCGGTTGGCGCAGGGCGAGTTCATCGCCAACGAATTTGTCAGGTTCGGCAAGGGTGGCCGGCAAATCTGGATACAGGCAGCCTACAACCCGATCCTCGATGCCGACGGCAAAGTCTACAAGATCGTGAAGTTCGCGACCGACGTTACCCAGCGCATGAGCGCCATTTCCCTTCTCGGCACAGCGCTGCGCAATCTCTCCGAAGGCGACCTGACAAGAACGGTGGACACGCCTTTCGTTCCATCGATGGAGGAGCTGCGGCACGATTTCAACACCGCTGTCAAAGGCCTATCCGAGACCATGAAGACGATCGGTGAGAATGCCGGTGCGATCGCCGCAGGGTCGAGCGAGATCGGCGCAGCGGCCGACTCCTTCTCCAAGCGAACGGAACAGCAAGCAGCATCGATCGAAGAGACGGCCGCCGCGTTGGAGGAGATCACCACGACCGTCAACGATTCCAGCCGTAGCGCCGACGAGGCGGGTCGCCTCGTCGCCATCACCAAACAGGGCGCCGAACATTCCGGCGTCGTGGTCCGCAATGCCGTCGCCGCCATGGGTCAGATCGAACAGTCCTCCCGCGAGATCACCAACATCATCGGCGTCATCGACGACATCGCCTTCCAGACGAACTTGCTTGCGCTGAATGCCGGCGTCGAGGCGGCCCGCGCCGGTGAAGCCGGCAAGGGCTTTGCGGTCGTGGCTCAGGAAGTGCGGGAGCTTGCCCAGCGCTCCGCCAAAGCTGCCAAGGAGATCAAGGCACTGATCAACACGTCGGGCGAGCATGTCAAGAACGGCGTCGGCCTCGTCGGCGAGACCGGCAAGGCGCTCGAGGCGATCGTCGCACAGGTCGGCGATATCAACGGCAATGTCGTCGCCATCGTCGAAGCCTCCAGGGAACAGGCAACCGGCCTCAAGGAAATCAACCAGGCGGTCAATACGCTGGATCAGGCAACCCAGCAAAATGCCGCGATGGTCGAAGAAAGTACCGCCGCCAGCCACAGCCTTGCGAGAGAAGCCGAAACGCTGCGTGTCCTGCTGGCGAGGTTCCGCCTACCGGGTCAAACGCAGTCCATCGGCGGAGCTGGGCCAAGACAGGCGGGCTCACCGGCGCTGCACCTCGTTTCACGTGTCGCAAAGGCGCATAGTGCAGGCGCAGCGACCGCCCAGAGCTGGGAAGAGTTCTGAACCATACCGGTGCAGGCGGCACTTTGATCAGATGCGCTGTATACGAAGATAAAGCGCGCCGCATGAAACCCATGCGACGCGCTTTGATGGCTTAGCCGAACAGCGCGAAGGTTGCCCTCAGCGTCACCCAGACACCCCACAGCAGCGGAATGCCGACGACGGCCCAGGCAAGCATCGCCTTGGCGTCCAGCCCGCCTGTGCCGATGCCGAAGGAACCCGTCGGGCCGGCGTTGACCGCCGCCGACTTCGCCTGCAGCGCAGCAACCTCGTCATCGGACATGAACCACTTGTCCGAAAGAGGCCTGATCAGCGCATTGGCGATCAGCCCGAGCGCCAGCATGCCGGCGAGGATATACATGGTGCCGGTATAGAGGGTTGGCCCGGGTGCAACGCCGGCGGCAATCTGCGCTTCGCGGATATAGTTGACGACGACGGGCCCGACGATGCCGGCCGTTGCCCAGGCCGTCAGCAGCCGGCCGTGGATGGCGCCGACGAACTGCGTGCCGAAAATATCGGCAAGATAGGCCGGGATCGTCGCGAAGCCGCCGCCGTACATCGACAGGATGATGCCGAAGGAGAGAACGAACAGCGCCTTGTTGCCCATGCCTGCGAAAGTGGGCGCCAGCGCATAGAGCACGATGCCGAGGACGAAGAAGCAATAATAGGTATTCTTGCGGCCGATCTTATCGGACAGCGACGCCCAGAAGAATCGTCCGCCGATGTTGAAGAGCGACAGCAAACCGGCGAAACCGGCGGCGATCGTGGCGATCGATGCCTTCTGCCCGGCGTCGAGCTGGGCGAAGCCGACATCCGGCAGGCCGATCAGCGAACCGGCAAAGATTTCCTGCAGCATTGGCGAGGCCATGCCGATAACGCCGATACCGGCCGAAACGTTGAGGCAAAGCACCGCCCAGATCAGCCAGAACTGTTTTGTCCTGTGGGCATTGCTGAGGTGCACATGTTTGGTGGTGATCATCGTGCTCTTGGCTGCAGGCGGCGTCCAACCCTCGGGACGCCAGCCGGCCGGCGGAATGCGATAGCCGAAGGAGCCGCCCATCATGAAGACGAAATAGATCGCCGCCATGACGATGAAGGTCTGCCAGACGCCGACCGAACTGTCGGTTTTGAAACTATTCATCAGCAGGTTGGCCAATGGGGCGCCGATCATCGCACCGCCGCCGAAGCCCATGATCGCCATACCGGTCGCCATGCCGCGCCGGTCGGGAAACCATTTGATCAGCGTCGAGACCGGCGAGATGTAGCCGAGGCCGAGACCGATGCCGCCGATGACGCCGGCACCCAGCCACATCAGCCAGAGCTGATGGGTGATGACGCCGATCGCGGCAAGAATGATGCCGCCGCACCAGCAGCAGGCGGAAACGACACCCGCCTTGCGCGGACCGGCGCGCTCGAGCCAGCCGCCCCAGATGGCGGCGGATGAACCAAGCAGCACGAAGAACAGCGTATAGATCCAGCCGAGGTCGGCAACGCGCCAGTCGCAGGTCGTGGTGAACAGCGCCGAGGCGAGTGTCAGATCGGGGCAGGCCGTCGAGGCCGTGATCCCGAGCGACTTGGAAAGCGGCAGCCAGAACACGCTGAAACCATAGGCCATGCCGATGCAGAGATGAATGGCGAGCGCTGCCGGCGGCACCAGCCACCGATTGAACCCGGGCCTTGCGACGATCCTTTCCCGATCGAGCAGGCCTAGGCCCGCCAACGCCCCGTCTGTACGTGTTTCCGCTGCAGTCATGAAAACTCCTCCTTGATTCAAATCTGATTTGATTTCAGCTTTTACTGTCACCGGCACATGCGCGGGCAGGTTGCTCCTGCCTCCCCTCCCGCACGGATTGATCCTGGATTTTGGAATTAAAGCATTGAAATAAAGACCTAAAGCGCGAGGAACGCGCTTTAGTGTGTTACCGGCTCCGGCTTTCTAATCAGAGGAACGGCCTGAAGCACGAGCGCGTCCAGGCCATTCTCCTCATTCTCCAGAATTTCGAACAATTGCCGCCGCATGCGCGGGTCCCAGAATTTGTTGATATGGGTGGCGACCCCCTGCGCGGCCTCGCTTTCCGGCTGGCTCTTGAAGAAGGTGGCGATCTGGTTTGCCATATAGACGAGTTTGGTCTTGGTATCATGCGACATCGGCAATGTTTCCGGGCGAGATGCGGTGCGGGTGGGTGAAAATCTCGAAGTCCTCGCCACGCACCAGCGCGACGAGCGTCATGCCGGCTTCTTCGGCCGTGCGGATGGCGAGAGCCGTCGGCGCCGAAATGGCGATGAGCACCGGGCTGCCGAGGATCGCCGCCTTCTGCACCATCTCGACGGAGAGCCGACTGGTGACGACAACGGCGCCGTCCCCGCCTCTTTCGCTGGCGCCGATGACGGCGCCGCAGAGCTTATCCAGCGCATTGTGCCGGCCGACATCTTCACGCACGGCAATCAGCCCCCTGCTAGGAAGATAGAACCCGGCGCCATGCACCGCCCGCGTCTCACGATGCAGCGGCTGTGCCTCGTTCAGAAGCGAAACGGCGCGGACAATATCCGCATGCGACAGCGCCAGCGGCAATGTCGAAACGTCAGGCACCGGCCGTACCGCCTGTTCGATCGATTCGATGCCGCAGAGCCCGCAGCCGACCGGTCCCGCCATGCTGCGGCGTCGCGCCCGCAGCCGATCGGCGACGTCGTCGACCAGGCTCACCTGCACATCGATCCCCTGCTCGCCCTGGACGACCTCGATGCCTGATATCTCCGCCGGCCCGGTGATGATCCCTTCGGTCAGGCTGAATCCAACGGCAAAATCCTCGAGATCATCAGGCGTTGCCATCATTACAGCATGCGAACTGCCGCCATAGGAAAAGGCGATCGGCACCTCTTCCGGCACGATGCGCGAACCGGTCTGGAGGATGCCGTTGCGGCGGGCGGTTTCGGGCGCACGGGCGGTGACGGTGAAGGTCATGATGCGCGTTCCTGCCCAAAGAGCCGCCCCCGCATCGTCACTCCGCAGCCTCGAGCTTGCTGGCGATGCGGCGCGATTGCCGCGCTTGCTCGTCATATTCGAGTTGCCATTCGCTCGGCCCGTTGGAGGGCGAGACCTGCACCGCCGTCACCTTGTATTCCGGGCAGTTCGTCGCCCAGTCGGAGAAATCGGTGGTGATGACGTTCGCCTGCGTCGTGGGATGATGGAAGGTCGTATAGACGACACCCGGCGCGACGCGATCGGTGATCAGCGCCCTGAGCGTGGTGTCGCCGGAGCGGCTGCCGAGCTTCACCCAGTCGCCGTCGCGAACGCCGCGCTGCTCGGCATCGTGCGGATGGATTTCCAACCGGTCTTCCGCATGCCAGAGGACATTCTCGGTTCGCCGCGTCTGCGCCCCGACATTGTACTGGCTGAGGATGCGGCCGGTTGTCAGCAGCAGCGGGAAGCGCGGACCGGTACGCTCGTCGGTCGCCACATATTCGGTGCGGATGAACTTGCCCTTGCCGCGCACGAAGCCGTTGACATGCATGATCGGCGAGCCGAGCGGGTTCTTCTCGTTGCAGGGCCACTGCACCGAGCCCATTTTATCGAGATAGTTGTAGGAGACCATCGCGAAGCTCGGCGTCGTCGCGGCGATCTCGTCCATGATCTCCGACGGATGGGTGTAATTCCAGTCGAGCGCCATCGCCTGGGCAAGCTTCTGCGTCACTTCCCAGTCGCCATAGCCGTTGCGCGGCGACATCACCTTGCGCACGCGATTGATGCGTCGTTCGGCATTGGTGAAGGTGCCGTCCTTCTCAAGGAAGGTCGAGCCCGGCAGGAAGACATGGGCGTAATTGGCGGTCTCGTTGAGGAACAGATCCTGCACGACGACGCATTCCATCGCCGCAAGCCCGGCCGCGACATGTTTGGTATCGGGATCGGACTGGAGGATGTCTTCGCCCTGGATGTAGATGCCTTTGAAGGAGCCGTCGACTGCTGCATCCAGCATGTTCGGAATACGCAGGCCCGGCTCGTTGTTGAGCTTCACGCCCCAGAGCTTTTCGAAGATATCGCGCGTCGCATCGTCGGAAATGTGCCGGTAGCCCGGCAGTTCGTGCGGGAACGAGCCCATGTCGCAGGAGCCCTGCACATTGTTCTGGCCGCGCAGCGGGTTCACGCCGACGCCGGGACGGCCGATATTGCCGGTCGCCATCGCCAGGTTGGCGATGGCGATGACCGTGGTCGAGCCCTGGCTGTGTTCGGTGACGCCGAGCCCATAGTAGATCGCGCCATTGCCGCCCTTGGCATAGAGCCGTGCCGCACCGCGCAGATCCGCCGCCGGCACGCCGGTGAAGATCTCGGTCTCTTCGGGACTGTGCTGCGGTTCGGCGACGAAGGCGGCCCAATCCTCGAACTCCGACCAGTCGCAGCGCTCGCGGATGAACGCCTCGTCAAAGAGGCCTTCGGTGACGATCACATGCGCCAGCGCCGTCATGACCGCGACATTGGTGCCGGGCTTCAGCGGCAGGTGATAGGAGGCCTCGATATGCGGCGAGCGGACGATATCGGTGCGGCGCGGGTCGATGACGATGAGCTTGGCGCCCTGGCGCAGCCGCTTCTTCAGCCGCGAGCCGAACACCGGATGTCCGTCGGTCGGATTGGCGCCGATGACGATGACGACGTCGGAATGCTCGACGCTGTCGAAATCCTGCGTGCCCGCCGACGTGCCGAAGGTCTGGCCGAGGCCGTAACCGGTCGGTGAATGGCAGACGCGGGCGCAGGTATCGACATTGTTGTTGCCGAAGCCGGCGCGGATCAGCTTCTGCACCAGATACGTTTCCTCATTGGTGCAGCGCGACGAGGTGATGCCGCCAATCGCCTCGCGGCCATATTGATACTGGATGCGGCGGAACTCCAGCGCCACATGCGCGAAGGCTTCATCCCAGCTCACTTCCCGCCAGGGATCGCTGACCTTTTCGCGGATCATCGGATTGAGGATGCGGTCCTTATGGGTGGAATAGCCATAGGCGAAGCGGCCCTTGACGCAGGAATGGCCGCGATTGGCCTGACCGTCCTTCCACGGCACCATGCGCACCAGTTCCTCGCCGCGCATTTCCGCCTTGAAAGAACAGCCGACGCCGCAATAGGCGCAGGTCGTCACGGCCGAATGCTCCGGTTGGCCGATCTGGATCACCGACTTCTCCGTCAACGTCGCCGTCGGGCAGGCCTGGACGCAGGCGCCGCAGGAGACGCATTCGGAATCGATGAAATGCTCATGCATGCCGGGCGAAACGCGCGAGCCAAAACCGCGCCCCTCGATCGTCAGCGCGAAGGTTCCCTGTACTTCCTCGCAGGCGCGCACGCAGCGCGAACAGACGATGCACTTGGAAGGATCATAGGTGAAATAGGGATTGGACTCGTCCTTCGGCATCCATTTCAGATTGATGTCGCCATTGCTGCGCGCCTTGACGTGATTGTCGCCCTCATAGCCGTAGCGCACATCGCGCAGGCCGACGGCGCCTGCCATGTCCTGCAATTCGCAATCGCCGTTGGCTGCGCAAGTGAGACAGTCGAGCGGATGGTCGGAAATATAGAGTTCCATCACGCCGCGGCGGATATCCTTCAATCGCCCCGTCTGCGTGTGCACCACCATGTTTGCCGCCACCGGCGTCGTGCAGGAGGAGGGCGTGCCGTTACGGCCCTCGATCTCGACGAGGCAGAGCCGGCAGGAGCCGAAAGCATCGACCATATCGGTGGCACAGAGCTTCGGCACCTTAATGCCAGCCTCCATTGAGGCGCGCATGATCGAGGTGCCCTCGGGCACGCTGATCTGCTGTCCGTCGATGGTAAGCGTCACCATGGCCTCGGATTTGGAAGCCGGGGTGCCGTAGTCGATTTCATGGATGAGAGACATGATGGGTCTCCTTGCTTGAGATGGTGAGGTCAGCGCAGGCGTTCCATGAAAAACGCGTCATTCCGCCGCCTCCACCAGAGGTGCCGGCGAAAAATCCTCGGGGAAATGCGTCATGGCGCTCATCACAGGATAGGGCGTGAACCCACCCAGCGCACAGAGCGAGCCAAACTTCATCGTGTTGCAGAGATCGGCAAGCAGCACCCGGTTCTTTTCCGGCTCGATGCCGCGAGCGATCTTGTCGGCCGTCTCCACGCCGCGCGTCGAGCCGATGCGGCAGGGCGTGCACTTTCCGCAGCTTTCGACGGCGCAGAATTCCATGGCGAAACGCGCCTGCTTCAGCATATCGGCCGTGTCGTCGAAGACGACGATGCCGGCATGGCCGATCAGCCCGTCCTTGGCGGCGAAGGATTCGTAATCGAACGGCGTGTCGAACAGCGCCCGGGGGAAATAAGCGCCGAGCGGTCCACCGACCTGCACGGCCTTGACCGGCCGTCCCGTCGCCGTCCCCCCACCGATCCTGTCGACGATATCTCCGAGCGAAAGACCGAAGGCCGTCTCAAAGAGGCCGCCATATCTGACATTGCCGGCAATCTGCAGCGGGATGGTGCCGCGTGAGCGGCCCATGCCGAAATCGCGGTAGAAGGCCGCGCCCTTTTCCATGATGACGGGCACCGAAGCCAGCGAGATCACATTGTTGATGACGGTCGGACAGTTAAACAGCCCCTTATGCGCCGGCAGCGGCGGCTTGGCACGCACGATACCGCGCTTGCCCTCGAGACTGTTGAGCAGCGCCGTCTCCTCGCCGCAGACATAGGCGCCGGCGCCGGTGCGCACCTCGATTTCGAAGGCGCGGCCGGAGCCGAGAACCGATGGTCCGAGAATGCCGGCCTGGCGTGCGATGCCGACAGCCTCGGTCATGACAGCGATCGCATGCGGATATTCCGAACGCGTATAAATGAAGCCCTTGGTCGCCCCGGTCGCGAGCCCTGATATCGCCATGCCCTCGATCAGCACGAAGGGATCGCCCTCCATGATCATCCGGTCGGCAAAGGTGCCGCTGTCGCCCTCATCGGCATTGCAGACGATATATTTGCGTTCGCCGGCGGCATCGAGAACGGTCTTCCACTTGATGCCGGTGGGAAAGCCGGCGCCGCCGCGTCCGCGCAAGCCGGAATCGGTGATTTCCTTGACGATATCGACTGGTGTCATCGAGATGGCGCGGCGAAGGCCGGCAAACCCGCCATGCGCCTCGTAATCGCCAAGCGAAAGCGGATCGGTGACGCCACAGCGGGCGAAGGTCAGGCGGGTCTGTTCCTTGAGGAACGGGAGGTCTTCAACCTCCCCGAGACAGAGCCGATGCTCGCCTCCATCAATCATCCCGGCATCGAACAGATCAGGCACATCCTTCGCCTTCACCGACCCGTAGCCGATGCGCTTGCCGGCAACCTCGACCTCCACCAGCGGCTCCAGCCAGAACATTCCGCGCGAGCCGTTGCGCACGATCTCGGCATCGAAGCCGCGGGCGGCGATCTCCTGGGCGATCGCCTTTGCCACCTTTTCGGCCCCGAGCGCCAGCGCTGCGGCATCGCGCGGAACATATATCCTGACCGTCATCGGCGTGCCTCCGCGACGAGTTCCGCCGCCGTCTGATCGTCGACCCGGCCATAGACCTCGCCGTCGAGCATAACTGCCGGCGCGCAGGCGCAGAGCCCGAGACAGTAGACCGGCTCCAGCGTCACGCCGCCATCGAGCGTCGTTTGATGAAAATCGATGCCGAGCAGCGCCTTGACGCGTTCAGCCAGCGCATCGCCGCCCATCGACTGACAGGCTTCGGCGCGACAGAGCTTCAGCACATGCCGGCCGGCGGGATGGTCGCGATAATCGTGATAGAAGGTCACCACGCCATGCACCTCAGCGCGAGAGAGGTTCAATTCCTCCGCGATAACAGGCATGGCTTCCTGCGGCACGTAGCCAAATTCTTGCTGAACCTCGTGCAGAATGGGAAGCAGCGGCCCTTCGAGAAAGCGAAGATCGGCGACGATGGCTCGGGTGCGTGCTGCAATATCGCCTTCGGCGATATGAATGGTCATAAGGCAGCCCTCCCAGCGGCTTGCTCGTTGCGGAATAGCGGGCCTCCCCCGGCCGAGTGCTATTCCGTCACCACCATCTCAGGGAAGCAGCCGGCGATCAATAAAGCTATCTCGTTGCTTGATAGGTTTTCTCTATCAAAGTTCTTCATCTTGCACGAGCACTCTCGCTTCATGCAGCAAGGCCGAGACAAGCGGCGTGAAGGGCTCGCGATAAGGCGCAACAAGGCCGACCAGATGATGCGCCTCCGGCTCGACGATCGGGATCATGCGGATTTCCACTGGAAATCCGAAGGATTTGGCGACGTTGCGCGGCATGATGCTCGCCCAGCGTCCAGTCCTGACATGCGAGAACAACACAATCATCGAGTTCGATTCGAGCGTCGGATGCGCGGTGGCGCCTGCTTCCGTCAAGTGGCGGTTGATGATCCGGCGGTTCTGCATGTCGGCAGTCAATAGACAAAGCCGAAGGTCGCCGATCTCCCGCCAGGTCACGTTGTCGCGATCAGATAGCGGGCTGCCGGCAGCCGTGATCAGATTATAGCGCTCGGCATAAAGGGGAACGGTCGTGACGCGGCCGAGCGGTTCGTTTTCGAGATAGGTGATGCCGGCATCGATTTCGAGGTTTTCGAGCATGCTCAGCACCTGCAGCGAATTCCGCGAGACGATCGAGAAGGTCACGCCGGGATGGCGCTCCTGAAAAGGCGTGGTGATGCGCGACAGCATCGCGAGCGCGGTCGGAATGGCGGCGAGGCGGATGTGGCCGGAAAGACCGCGGCGCGCGGCGCGCATCTCCTCGCGCATGGTGCGGGCATCGCCGACGATGCGCCGGGCCCATTCGAGCACGCGCTGCCCCTCCGGCGTCAGCCCCTGGAACCGCGAACCGCGCTGCACCAGCATGACGCCGAGCTGATCCTCGAGCTGCCGGATGGCGGCCGAAAGCGTCGGCTGCGAGATCCCGCACTCCTCCGCGGCGCGGCCAAAATGCTTTTCATTGGCAAGGGCGATGAAGAATTCCAGCTTGTCGATCATCCGGTCTCCCGATCCGGCGTGACATCGTCCGGGTCAGTTTATCTTCGACGCAGCAGCCGTGTTCCGCAAGGGCGATCTCTAGATCAGGATGATTTTAGGCCCGATCGGCCTAAAATCTGAATTCTGATCTAAATCAAAGAAATAGAGCATGATGTCGTCCGAAAACCGCGCACACTTTTCGGCATCATGCTCTAGCTGTTTTCTGCAGCCGGGAAAAGATGGAACACCGATTCGAGGAAGGCAAGCACGCTGACATTGCCGATGCTGTAATAGACCAGCCTGCCCTGGCGGCGCGTATGGACCAGGCCTTCGAGCCTTAACCGCGCCAGCTGCTGCGAAACCATTGCCTGTTGGATGCCGAGGATATTTTCGATTTCACCCACCGTGCGTTCCTCGTTCGCCAATATGCAGAGGATCAGAAGTCGGGTCGGGTGCGCTAGCGCTTTCAGCAGATCGCTCGCTTCATGGGCTTTTCCAGCGAGTTTGTGCAATTCCTGGCCGGACATCCCCGGCTCGGGTTTGGGCAACGGCATCGGGTATCTCGGAAGGGAGGCAATGAGTAGATCAGCACAATAGCATATTCACACAAGCGAATTGGTCAAAAGTGATGAAATGTCAAAAAAAGTCCAAACAAATCAGCAGATAAGCTGACCTCCATTGATCTCGATCACCTGTCCGGTGATGTAGCCCGAGAGCGAGGGAGCCGCCAGGAACAGATAGGCGGGAGCACAATCCTCCGCCGTGCCGAGCCGCTGCAGGGGGATGGATTTTCTCGTCTGCTCCAGCTTTTCGCGGGAGGAATAGCGCTCATGGAAATCCGTCTCGATCGTTCCTGGCGACACGCAATTGACGCGGATGCCGTCCGGTGCAAGCTCACGGGCAAGCGCCTTGGAATAGGTCGCAACAAAGGCTTTCGAGGCCGAATAGATCGAGGAACCGGGGCTGCCGCCGGTCAGCGCCGAAATCGAAACCGTGTTGACGATGGCAGCACCACCAGCCGCCTTCAATGCTGGCAGCAGCGCCCGCGTCAGCGCCACCACCGATGTCTGGTTGAGCCGCACGACCGCCTCATATTCTGCATCGGTGAGTGTGGCGGCGGGAAAACGACCGAGCATGGTGCCGGCATTGTTGACCAGCACATCGACCTTATCGAAGAAGGCGAGAGTATCCTCGGCAAATTGCGCGGCGCCACCGACTGCAGAGAAATCGGCATTAAGCAGCAGCGCCCGTCTTTCGGATTCAGCCGTCAGCAGGAAATCCGGCAGGTCGCGTCCCGGCTTGCGCCCGGTATGGACGATCACCTTCGCGCCGCAGTCCAGGAACTGCCGGGCCACTTCAAGGCCGATGCCGCGGCCGGCGCCGGTCACCACGACATTGCGATTTTCGAACAGTCTGGGATGGAACACGAAGCCGTCCTCCTCGCGGACAGTGCCGCCGGTTGTGTCATTCGCCATTAACATATGAGCGCGCCGACTGAAAGAAAGGCGCGTATCGATCTTTCCCGGTGAAAACAGGGGTTAGTTTTCGGTCTCCAGAAGCCGCGCGCCCGGCCCTTCCTTGCCGAGCCGGTCGCAGGGGTTGCGCAACGGACAGCTTTCGATCGACAGGCAGCCGCAGCCGATGCAGCCGGTCAGCCGGTCGCGCAGCAGGCTAAGCCGCCTGATTCGCGCGTCGAGATCATCCTTCCACAGCGCCGACAGCGTCTGCCAGTCGGCGACGGTCGGCGTGCGTCCTTGCGGCAAGGACTCGAACGCCGCCTGGATTTCCGAAAGCGGAATGCCGACACGCTGCGCCACCTTGATGATCCCGAGCCGGCGAAGCACATCGCGCCCATAGCGCCGCTGATTGCCGCGGGAGCGGATGCTCGAGATCAGCCCCTTGGTCTCGTAAAAATGCAGCGCCGAGACGGCCAGGCCGCTGCGCTCCGCCACTTCGCCAACCGTCAGGAGCTTGCCGAGCGGCGCTGCCGGAATTGTATCCATCACCTCTTGACCTCAAGAATAGTTGAGGTTTTATAACCCTTGCTCCCGCAATCGTAAAGTTCAATCGCAACAAGGAGCGACGCATGCAAACACCAGATGATGGCGAGGGCTGGAATGGTGGACACGGGCGCTTGTTACCGCCCGCAGCAATCGTCCCTATGCCGACATAGAGCGCCGCGCGTCTTTTCAGACGCGCTAAAGACGCTCTATCACTTTGAATCTACGCATAATCCTTTCCGAAAACCGATTCCGATTTTCGGGGTTATGCGCTAGCCGCCTGAGGCAGGAAGCTCCGGTTCCGTTCCCGGCAGGTACGGAACCATTGGGAACACCCGGACAGGACCTCCGTCCGGGTGTTTCCCGTCACATCAGGCTCATTCCGACCGCACGGACGGGTTCGCAATTTTGCGGTTGCGGGGAGAAACCCCCGGTGATAGTTTCCGCGCAAATAACAGGGGAGCTCCGTATTGCCGGGGCTGAGATGTGAGGCGCAAGCCTCTGGACCCTTCAAAGCTGATCTGGGTAATGCCAGCGGAGCGAGGTTCAGATGTTCTCAGGCGCACAAGTGTCACTCTATCCGATGTCCGACAATTTCGTCGGCATCATTCTCGATGCCGTCAAGGCGCTAGATCCCTATCGCGACCGGCTGCGCATCGAGACCGATGACATCTCCACACTGCTGGTCGGCCCGCCTGACATTCTCTTCGCCGCCATGCACGATCTTTTCATCGCCGCCGCAAAGACCGGCGAGCATTGCGTGCTGTCCGCTGCCGTTTCACGCGGCTGCCCCGGCGAACCCGACGACGCCATCTGCGGCATCAACCCCTCCCTCGGCCAGGCGGAGCCGCTTGCCGAGCGTATAACAGCCGCACTTGCCGCCGTTGAAACCACTGCCGAGACCGGACAGCCGACCGCCGCGCAATTCTCGCTCTACGTCATGGGCACCGGTACCCATATGGACGAGATCTATGGCTGCATCGACTTCCTGAAGCGCTCCGGCACCTTCGACCGTGCCAAGAATTTCTGCACCAGGCTCTCTGGCGATGCCGGCGCGGTCTTCGCCACCATTCGTGAGGCCTTCTTTCGCTTCGGCGAACCCGAAGGGCATGTGACCCTCGACATCACGGTGTCGGCCAATACAGCGCCGCGCGTCTTTTCAGACGCGCAAAGGACGCTGTAACACTTTAGATTGCTGCATAATTTTATCCTTAAATCGATTCCGATTTAAGGAATTATGCAGTGCCCGACGAAAGCTTGAAATCGAACGCTGATGACACCGTCAAAACCATCGGATTCGCGCCTTGCCGCGCTCCGCTCCGCTCTCTACCGGGGCATACCCGCCTTGCTCGCCGGCTGCGCCTTCTTGGCGGCATGGGAACTCTATGTCGATCTATCCGGCATCAAACCGTCCATCCTGCCGGCGCCTTCGCGCATCGTCATCCAGGGCTGGCTGAACCGCGAGTCACTGATATCAAACACCTGGCCGACGCTCGGCGCGACACTCGGTGGTTTCGCCCTGTCGCTTGCCTTCGCCTTCGCCGCCTCGATCCTCATGGATTTCGTGCCTTTCATGCGCCGGGCATTGCTGCCGATCTTCATCGCCAGCCAGACCCTGCCGCTGGTGGCGATCGCCCCCCTCGTCGTCCTCTGGTTCGGCTTCGGCCTGTTGCCGAAGATCCTGCTGGTGGCGCTCGTCACCTTCTTCCCGCTGCTCGTCGCCTTGCTGCAGGGCTATGAATCGACCGATCGCGACATCGCCGAATTGCTGAATTCGATGAAGGCGAGCCGCTGGCGTATTTTCCGCCTGGCACGGCTTCCCTCCTCGCTGCCCTATTTCTTCGCCGGCCTGCGGATCTCGATCACCTATGCCGTCGTCGGCGCGATCTTTGCCGAATATGCCGGTGCCGCCCGCGGCCTCGGGATCTATATCCTCAACGCCAAGAACAACTTCCGCCCCGATCTCGTGCTCGCCGCCGTCGTCGTCAGCGCCGTGCTGACACTCTGCCTCTTCGGAGCGACGCTATTGATCCAGCGCCTCGTCATGCCCTGGCAACAATCCGGGGAGCTGCGCCGATGAGCGATGCAATGGTTGAACTGCACAACATCTCGAAGTCATTCGACGGCATGAAGGTGCTGGGCGATATTTCACTCGCTGTCGAAAGCGGCGAGTTCGTTTCGATCGTCGGCCCATCCGGCTCCGGAAAATCGACGGTACTGAGATTGCTGACACAGGCGCTTCGGCCCGATTCCGGCACCATGCTTTTCAAGGGCGCGCCGCTGGAACAGGCGCCGCATTCCTTCGCCTTCATGCCGCAGCGCGATGCGCTGATGCCCTGGCGCCGGATCATCGACAATGCCGCACTCGGTCTCGAGGTGCGCGGCATGAGCCGCCGCGCGGCCCGCGCCGCCGTCGCGCCTCTGTTCGAGCGCTTCGGCCTCGCAGGCTTCGAGCATCACTATCCCTCCGAACTGTCAGGCGGCATGCGCCAGCGCGCCGCGCTGCTGCGCACCGTCGTCCAGACCCAGGACATGTTGCTGCTCGACGAGCCTTTCGGCGCCCTCGACGCGCTGACGCGCACGCAGATCCAGGAATGGCTGCAGGGCATGTGGACCGAACACCGTTGGACGGCACTGCTGATCACCCATGATGTTCGCGAGGCCGTGTTCCTTTCCGACCGGATCTACGTGCTCTCGGCCCGTCCGGCGCGTATTATCCGCGAATTCCGCGTTCCCCTGCCCCGTCCGAGAAGCATTGCCGATCTCGGCTCGCCGGCGGCCCAGGCGATCGAAACCGAAATCCTGCAAACCCTGCTTCATCCGCTAGAACAGGATGATTTTAGACCGGTCGGCCTAAAATCTGAATCCTGTTCTAAGTTAAAGAGTTAGAGCATGATGTCGTCCGAAAACCGCTCACACTTTTCGGCATCATGCTCTAGAGACCTGAGGAGGTCACCATGCTGCTTCTCACCCGTCGCCAGACGATCTTCGCCGCCATCGCGGCAAGCCTCGCCGGCCACCCCGCCTTCGCCCAATCGGCGCCCGCAAAGGTTCGCATCGCGCTCGACTGGACGCCCAACACCAACCATATCGGCATCTATGTCGCCAAGGCGAAGGGCTTCTATGCCGATGCCGGGCTCGATGTCGAGATTCTTCCCTTCACCGATACCAGCGCCGGAACGCTGGTGTCGAACGGCGTTGCCGATTTCGGCATCAGCAGCGAGATCGAGACCCTGACGCAGCGCGCTGGCGGCGGTGACGTGAAGATGGTCTACGGCGTCGTCCAGACGGAAACCGCACGCCTGATCTTCAAGGGCGGACGCGACGACATCAAGAGCCCGAAAGACCTCGACGGCAAGACCTATGGCGGCTTTGGCGGCACCTGGGAGAGCGCGCTGATCTCCGCGATGATCCGCAATGACGGCGGCAAAGGCGACGTCAAGACCGTCACCCTCGGCACCTCCGCTTACGAGGCGCTGGACAATGGCTCGATCGATTTCACGCTGGAGATCTACACCTGGGAAGGCATCGCTGCCGAACTGGAAAACCGGAAGATCGGCCGCTTCCACTATTCCGATTATGGCATTCCCGATGAGCAGACGACGGTCATCGTCTCCAGCGACGCCTATCTCTCCGCAAGCCGGGAACACGCCCGCGCCTTCATCCAGGCGACACGAAAGGGTTATACCTACTCCGTCGACCATCCCGACGAAGCCTGCGACCTGCTGATCTCTGGAAGCAACGGCGCACTGATGAATACGGAACTGGTAAAGGCTTCTCAGAAGGCATTGATCGAGGGGCACTTCCTGAAATCCGAAGCCGGTGTGATCGGTAAGCTCGACCCGGCAAAAGCCGAGGCCCTCGGCAGCTTCCTGATGGAGAACGGTATTCTGGTCGATGCGAATGGCGCCGCACTCAAGGAGAAGCCGGACTTTTCCACCTATTATACCAACGAACTTCTCGACTGAGCCCAACGCCTGCCTTGCCCGTCGCGGCTTTCCGCTGCAAAATCCTAGATACGGATTCAGATCTTAGGCCGGATCGGCTTAAGGTCCGAATCCGTATCTAAATCAAAGAAGTAGAGCATGATGTCGTCCGGAAACCACTCACACTTTTCGGCATCATGCTCTGGGCAAGGTGGGGAGGCAGGATGCGACTACAAGAGAGACTGGCCGGAGCGGACTTTCTGCGCGCGACGGCCTGTCTGCTGGTGCTCGCCCACCACTTCGCGCTGCGGCTGGATATGCGCAGAATCCCTGATGAACTCGGACCGACCGCAAACATCCTCCGCTTCGGCAATTTCGGCGTCGCCGTCTTCTTCGTCCTCAGCGGCTTCCTTCTTGCCCATCCCTTCTGGCGCGCGCTCGACGCGGGCAGCGACATGCCGAGCCTGCGGCATTATACGATCCGCAGGATGGCGCGCATCGCTCCGGGCTTCTGGTTCGCCGCCACCACCGGCTTCGCCCTCAGCCTGACGCTGCTTGCCCTGCCGCTGACGCCTGAGCTTGTGCTCCGCTACGTCTCCGGGCTGCTGTTCATGAGCCAGTGGCATTGGCGCACCTTGTTTCCTGTCGAAGCCGACGGGCCGCTCTGGTCCATTCCCTTCGAGGTCACCAGCTATGTGCTCCTGCCGGTCTGCTTTCTCCTGCTGTTTCGTTTGCCATTCCTCAGGCAGCGCCCATTGCTTACCCGCTTCGCTTGGCTTTGTGTCATCACGGGCGTACTCCTCGCCCATGTGCTGATCCTGACCCTCTTTCCGCTCGACGACATCGAACGCGGCTGGCAGTACGGCCTGCAGGGCGGGGCGAAGGAATGGATGCCGAGATATAACCCGATCGGCTTCTTCGCCGTCTTCGCGCTCGGCGCGCTTGCCGCCGGCGTCGAGGTCATGCTGCCAAGAAGGCGCTCCTCCTGGTTCGATGCCGCAGCGCTCCTCGGCCTCGCCATTGCCGCCTACCGCCTCGTCATATCACCCGGCGGCTCTGCCGAAGCTTACGGCTGGCTCGAAATCCCCTACGGTTTTCCGGTCTTTCCGCTGGCGGTCGCAACGGCGCTCGTTTCGCTCAGCCATTCGCAACACCTGGGCAGGCTGCTCGACAACGCTCCTGTCCGCTATATCGCAAAGATCTCCTTCGGCATCTATATTTGGCAGGAGATCATTCTGATATTGATCCAGAGGCTCGACCCGGGTTCGTTCGGCGTTTCCTCGGAAAATGTCGTTACCGGCTGGCTGCAGTCTTGCGGATTGGCGGCAGCGCTCATCCTTCTGGTCGCAACCCTCAGCTACTTCCTGCTGGAAAAACCGGCGATCGATTTCGGCAACCGGCTGACATCTCGTCAACCCAATCGGGCTACTCCTTTCAAAGTATAAATTTCCCGTAAGCGCAACTACAGGCGTTAAGGTTAACGCGGAATACTCCCATTTTTGGCATCTTTAGGGTTATCAAATTCTTATTTATACCGATGACAAACGATACGTGACCATGTATTTGTCTCCATGTTGTTCAGTATCGCATCTAAACTTGTGGACCTTGCGTAATGAATGCTTTTACTTCGAAGACGAATCCACGCTTCGATCCGTCTCAGCGTCAGGACAAAACCAAGACCCTGGTTATAGCGAACTCCAACGTTCGCCAGCCGGATAGCTTTTCCCTTATCGAAAGAAAGATGGCTGTGCGGCTCAGCGTGAAGCGGTTGATCGACATCGTCGCCTCACTCAGCGCCCTCATCGTGCTGGCGCCGCTTTTTCTGGCAATCGCTCTTTTCATCAAACTCGACGATGGCGGTCCGGTGTTTTTCCGGCAGATCCGCTGGGGGCTGAACGGCCGGAAGATCACGGTCTTCAAGTTCCGGTCGATGCGCGCAGAAGCTTGCGATCCCAGCGGCATTCAACAGACCGTCAAGGGCGACAGCCGGGTGACAGGCGTCGGCGCGCTGCTGCGCAAGACCAATATCGACGAGCTGCCGCAGCTTTTCAACGTTCTCAGGGGTGAGATGTCGTTGGTCGGCCCGCGCTGCCACGCCATCAATATGCGGGCAGCCGGCCGGCTCTACGAGGAATTGGTGCCGGACTACCACCACCGCCACATCATGCGCCCCGGCATCACCGGCCTTGCGCAGACGCGCGGCTGGCGCGGCCCGACGGCGCGGCCGCTGGCAGCCCGCGCTCGCATCGCCTGCGATATCTATTATGTCAGGAATTTCAGCCTGCTGCTCGACGTGAAGATCCTGTTCAAGACGGTCGTCATCGAGCTGCGCGGCGGCACCGGTTTCTGAGACGATCCGGCATCACTGCCAGAGGTAGGCGACCCCTGCAGCGTCACGCGTCTTTTCAGACGCGCAAAGGTCGCATTAGCCCTTTGAATTGCTGCGGCCGCGTCTTAATTTCAACTCGGCCGATAGCGCTGTTTTCCGTACATCGACAGATAAAGGCAGAAACAAAAAAGCGGCCATCGCGGCCGCTTTTCATGGATCTTACCGATTGTAATCAATCCTGTTGAACGACGCCGCGCAGGTGCGTCAGTTCCATGATGAAGTGTTCGAGCTTCGACTTGTGCTCGTGCAGCTCGGCATGTTCGAGTTCCTTACGGGCGGCCTCGATGCGGCGCGTCAGTTCGTCCTTGTGGAGTTCCTCGACCGGAACTGCGGATTCGGCGAGCAATGTGCAGCCGGTCGGCAGGATATCGGCAAAACCGCCGAACACGACGTAGTCCTGCTTCTTGCCGGAGGCAGAACGCACGCTCACGACACCCGGCTTGATCGTCGTCATCGTCGGCGCATGGTTTGCCATGACCGTCATCTCGCCTTCTGTCGCGGGGATGACGACCTCGGTCACCATCTCCGACAGCAGCAGACGCTCCGGCGAAACGAGCTCAAAGTTGAAATTGTCAGCCATCAGTGACTTACCTTCTCGGCTATGGCTTTCGCATCTTGCAATTTAGTCCCGCAGAACGGGCAGTGCATTATCGCTTGGTCGAGATAACCGAGACCTTCCTCGCTCTGGACCAGCCCCACCACCATCATCAGCACGCCATTATCGGCGCGATAGACGGTCGGCGCTGCCGGTTCCGGAAGATCCGCCACGACCCCTTTCAGGGAGTCGCAGCAGAATATCTCGTCTAGCGCATCGCTCATTAAGCAGCTGCGAGCTTCTTGGCCTTTTCGACCGCTTCTTCCATCGAGCCGACCATGTAGAAGGCAGCTTCCGGCAGGTGATCGTATTCGCCGTTGACGAGGCCCTTGAAGCCCTTGATCGTGTCTTCGAGAGCAACCAGCTTGCCCGGCGAGCCGGTGAAGACTTCGGCGACGAAGAACGGCTGCGACAGGAAGCGCTCGATCTTGCGGGCGCGGGCGACAGCAATCTTGTCCTCTTCGGACAGTTCGTCCATGCCAAGGATCGCGATGATGTCCTGCAGGGCCTTGTAGCGCTGCAGCGTCGACTGGACCTTACGGGCGACGTCGTAATGTTCTTCACCGACGACCAGCGGATCGAGCATGCGCGACGTGGAGTCGAGCGGATCGACCGCCGGGTAGATGCCCTTTTCAGCGATCGAGCGCGACAGAACCGTCGTTGCGTCAAGGTGAGCGAACGAGGTTGCCGGCGCCGGGTCGGTCAAGTCGTCGGCCGGAACGTAGATGGCCTGAACCGAGGTGATCGAGCCGGTCGTCGTCGTGGTGATGCGCTCCTGCATCTGGCCCATGTCGGTTGCGAGCGTCGGTTGATAGCCGACGGCCGACGGGATGCGGCCGAGCAGAGCCGACACTTCGGAACCTGCCTGCGTGAAGCGGAAGATGTTGTCGACGAAGAACAGAACGTCCTGGCCCTGGTCGCGGAAGTGTTCGGCGACCGTCAGGCCGGTCAGAGCAACGCGAGCGCGGGCGCCCGGCGGTTCGTTCATCTGACCGTAAACCAGCGCCGCCTTCGAGCCCTCGCCGCCGCCATGCTTGTTGACGTTCGATTCGATCATTTCATGGTAGAGGTCGTTGCCTTCGCGGGTGCGTTCACCGACGCCTGCGAAAACCGAATAACCACCATGCGCCTTGGCGACGTTGTTGATCAATTCCATGATCAGAACGGTCTTGCCGACGCCGGCGCCGCCGAAGAGGCCGATCTTGCCGCCGCGTGCATAGGGAGCCAGAAGATCGACGACCTTGATGCCGGTCACGAGGATCTGCGATTCCGTCGACTGCTCGACATAGGACGGCGCCTCTTGGTGGATGGAGCGCTTGTGAGCGGTGACCAGCGGACCGGCTTCGTCGACCGGCTCACCGATGACGTTCATGATGCGGCCGAGCGTCTCGTTGCCGACCGGAACCATGATCGGAGCGCCGGTATCGGCGACTTCCTGGCCGCGAACGAGACCTTCGCTCGAGTCCATCGCGATGGTACGGACGACGTTTTCGCCAAGGTGCTGCGCAACTTCGAGAACCAGGCGGTTGCCGTTGTTGCTGGTTTCCAGCGCGTTCAGGATCTTCGGCAGTTCGCCTTCGAATGCAACGTCGACGACGGCGCCGATAACCTGGGTGACTCTGCCGACAGAGCCGATCTTGGGGGTAGCTGCCTCAGCCATTTTCTGACCCTCTTTTCCTAGCCTCAGAGCGCTTCCGCGCCCGAAATGATTTCAATGAGTTCCTTGGTGATCTGCGCCTGACGCTGGCGGTTGTAGCTCAGCGTCAGCTTGTTGATCATCTCACCGGCATTACGCGTCGCATTGTCCATAGCGCTCATCTTGGCGCCCATCTCGCCTGCGACGTTCTCAAGGAGCGCGCGGAAGATCTGGACGGAGATGTTGCGCGGGAT
This sequence comes from Rhizobium sp. WYCCWR 11146, assembly GCF_013591995.1. Lineage (NCBI taxonomy): Bacteria > Pseudomonadati > Pseudomonadota > Alphaproteobacteria > Hyphomicrobiales > Rhizobiaceae > Rhizobium > Rhizobium sp. WYCCWR 11146. The sequence goes on along the minus strand of NZ_JACCEY010000019.1, from coordinate 425,460 downwards.
CAGATCTTCGAGGATCGATGCCGGATCCGGCTCGTATTCGTAGACGGCGCCTGCATGTGCGGCATCTTCGGTCTGCACAGCTCCCGTTGAAGCCGGGATGAGCTGCTGCGCCGTCGGAATCTGGCTGATCACCGACTTGAACTCGGAATAGAACAGCGTGCAGACGTCGAACTCGCCGGCAGCATACATCTCGATGATGCGCTTGCCGATCTGGTCCGCATTCTCGAAGCCGACGCGCTTGACGTCGCGCAATTCCTTGCGCTCGATGATGAGCGAGGCGAATTCGCGGCGAAGGATGTCGTGACCCTTCTTGCCGACGGTGAAGATCTTCACCGTCTTGCCTTCGGCAAGCAGCTTGCGGACATGTTCGCGTGCAAAGCGTGCGATCTGCGAGTTGAAGCCGCCGCAAAGACCACGTTCGGCCGTGCAGACCACCAGCAGATGGACCTTGTCCTGGCCGGTGCCGGTCATCAGCGTCGGTGCGCCGTCGGCATCGGTGACGGCCTTGGCGATGTTCGCCAGAACCGCACCCATGCGCTGCGAATAAGGCCGGGCGGCCTCGGCCGCCTCCTGCGCACGCCGAAGCTTCGCCGCGGCGACCATTTTCATCGCCTTGGTGATCTTCTGCGTCGCCTTGACGGAGGCGATCCGGTTTTTCAGATCCTTAAGTGAAGGCATCCGTGATCCGTCCTAACTTAGGGCCTGATTACGAGAAAGACTTTGCGAAGCTATCGAGAGCAGCGTTGAGCTTGCCCTTGGTATCGTCGCTGATTGCCTTTTCCGTGCGGATCGCGTCGAGGATGGCGGAGCCTTCCGAACGCAGATATGAGAGGAAGCCCTGCTCGAACTTGCCAACCGAAGCGACCGGCAGCTTGTCGAGATAGCCGTTGACGCCTGCAAAGATCACGGCGACCTGCTCTTCCGTCTTCAGCGGCGAGAACTGCGGCTGCTTCAGGAGTTCGGTCAGGCGTGCACCGCGGTTCAGCAGGCGCTGCGTCGCAGCGTCGAGGTCCGAACCGAACTGAGCGAAGGCGGCCATTTCGCGATACTGGGCAAGCTCGCCCTTGATCGAGCCGGCAACCTGCTTCATCGCCTTGATCTGTGCCGACGAACCGACGCGGGAAACCGACAGACCGACGTTCACGGCCGGGCGGATACCCTGGTAGAACAGGTCGGTTTCAAGGAAGATCTGGCCGTCGGTGATCGAGATCACGTTGGTCGGAATGAAGGCCGACACGTCGTTGCCCTGCGTTTCGATGACCGGCAGAGCGGTCAGCGAACCGGCGCCCTTGTCGTCGTTCATCTTCGCAGCACGCTCGAGCAAGCGCGAGTGCAAGTAGAAAACGTCGCCCGGATAGGCCTCGCGGCCCGGCGGGCGGCGCAACAGCAGCGACATCTGGCGATAGGACACGGCCTGCTTGGACAGGTCGTCGTAACCGATCAGCGCATGCATGCCGTTGTCACGGAAATATTCGCCCATGGCGCAGCCGGCAAACGGAGCCAGGAACTGCATCGGCGCCGGATCGGAAGCGGTGGCGGCAACGATGATCGAATACTTCAGCGCGCCGCGCTCTTCGAGCACCTTGACGAACTGGGCGACGGTCGAACGCTTCTGGCCGACGGCGACGTAGACGCAGTAAAGCTTTTCGCCTTCCGGACCGTTGTCGTGAATGGCCTTCTGGTTGAGGAAGGCATCGAGAAGGATCGCGGTCTTGCCGGTCTGGCGGTCGCCGATGACCAACTCGCGCTGGCCGCGGCCGACCGGGATCAGCGCGTCGATGGCCTTGAGGCCGGTCGACATCGGCTCATGGACCGACTTGCGCGGAATGATGCCGGGAGCCTTGACGTCGACGCGCGAACGGCGCGTCGCGTTGATCGGGCCCTTGCCGTCGATCGGATTGCCGAGCGCGTCGACGACGCGGCCAAGCAGTTCCGGACCAACCGGAACGTCAACGATGGCGCCGGTCCGCTTGACGGTGTCGCCTTCCTTGATGTCGCGGTCGGAGCCGAAGATGACGACGCCGACATTGTCGGATTCGAGGTTCAGAGCCATGCCGCGGATGCCGCCCGGGAACTCGACCATTTCACCGGCCTGGACATTGTCCAGACCGTAGACACGAGCGATACCGTCACCGACGGAGAGAACCTGGCCGACTTCCGAGACTTCTGCCTCTTTGCCGAAATTTTTAATCTGGTCTTTGAGAATTGCGGAAATTTCCGCGGCGCGGATATCCATCAGCCAACCTCTTTCAATGCGAGCTTAAGGGTAGAGAGTTTGGTACGAAGAGACGTATCAATCTGACGGGACCCGACCTTCACGATCAGACCACCAAGAATTGACGGATCAACCGTGACGGCAATCGTCACGTCTTTGCCGGTAACGCTCTTGAGTGCCACCTTCAATTCGGTTTCCTGCGCTTGCGAAAGCGCATGCGCCGAGGTGACCTCGGCGGAGATTTCACCGCGATGGTTCGCGGCGATGATGCGGAAGGCCTTGATCATGCCCGGCAGGGCGAACAGGCGGCGGTTGCGCGCCACGACCTTCAGGAAATTGGCGAAGAAACCGCTGATACCGGCCTTCTCGCTAATGGCGACGATCGCCTTCAGCTGGTCTTCAGCGGAAAAAACCGGGCTTGCGACAAAGCGCTTCAGATCGGCGCTCTCATCCAGCATCGCCTGGAAATGATCAAGATCGGCGGTGACGCTGTCGACGGCGCCCTGCTCGAGCGCCAGTTCGAAAAGCGACGAGGCATAGCGTTCGGCAACACCAGAAGTAAGCTGGGACGTGTCTGCCACTGGCACAAATTTCCCTGATTTCAACCCAAAATCCGGCTCTCGGCGGGCGCCGAACCTATGATCTTGAATTCGTTTTGATTTCCCCCAGAAATCACAAGAGAAGCCTCTTGCTTCTTCCGAAATTCGGGGTCCGTCTAACATAGGATGTTCGGACTCGCAACACGCGTAATGCCCGAATACGCCTTTCGCATGAATTTCTGTCTGCAAAATCGCGCAATGGCCTGAAAGCAGGCCGAACAAGCCGTCTGCGGGCAGCGAGAGTCACGTCTGGATGAAGCCGAAAACGTAGAGCAGCGGTAGCGCGGCCAAAGCGATCTGCACAACCAGGAGTAAATAGTTGACGAGATTACTCCCCTTATCGGACAGGATCGAGACGATCCGGGCAAAGGCCGCCATCGCGAAGGAGGCGCCGAGCGCCATATAGATCGTGGTCTGGGCGAGCATGATCGCCGACAGGCCGAAGCCGAGATAGAAACCACCCATCGAGCGTCCCTCTCCATATCCTTCCGGCCGCCCCTCCTGCGCCTGCAAACCGAGAAGACGGAAAGTATGGCCCGGCGCGAACATCATGATGAAGCCGGCAAGCGCCGTGAAAGCCGCGGAGCAAAAGGCAAGCTGCTCGCCAAGCTCGGTCGGAAAGTAAAACTCCATGCATCAGCCCCAAATCACCTGGATGAATCAGTGTTTTATGGCATGGGCCGAAAAAGGAGGAAATGGCGACTTCACTTGATTTAGAGAAAACTCTGCGGATCGATATCCAGTTGCACCTGCACCGATCCGCGCTCCTTGGGCGATTGCGACAGCATCGCCCGCAGGAACCCCTGCATGTCCGAGTTCCGCCGCCCATGCACCAAAAGACGGAAGCGATGGCGGCCGCGCACCAGCGCAAGCGGCGCTTCGGCCGGACCGAGCACCGAGATGCCTGACACCTGCGGTGCGGCGTTGCGCATGCCGCGCGCATGGTTTTCGGCGTCGTGGCGGGTTTCGGCAGAAACGATGATCGACGCCAGCCTGCCGAAGGGCGGCAATAGGGCGCGTTCGCGTTCGGTGATCTCGCGCTCGTAGAAGGCGTCGGAATCGCCGGAGACAATTGCCTGCATGACAGGATGCTGCGGCTGGTAGGTCTGCAGCAGCCCATGGCTCTTGAGGCCGGTGCGCCCGGCCCGGCCGGTCACCTGCGACAAAAGCTGGAAGGTGCGCTCGGCCGCGCGCGGGTCGCCATTGGCAAGGCCGAGATCGGCATCGACGATGCCGACCAGCGTCATCAGCGGAAAATTGTGGCCCTTTGCCACAAGCTGGGTGCCGATAACGATATCGGCCTCGCCCTTGGCGATCGCTTCCAGCTCCAGCCGCAGCCGCTTCACCCCGCCCATGATATCGGAAGAGAGAACGATCGTTCGCGCCTCCGGGAAATGCCGTTCCACCTCCTCGGCGATGCGCTCGACGCCTGGCCCGCAGGCGACGAGATGGTCGAGCGTGCCGCATTCCGGGCATGCCTCCGGCGTGCGCTCGGCATGGCCGCATTGATGGCATTGCAGCTGCTTGCGGAAACGATGCTCCACCAGCCAGCTCGAACATTGCGGGCATTGGAACCGGTGGCCGCAGACCCGGCAGAGCGTCAGCGGCGCATAACCGCGCCGGTTGAGAAACAGCAGCGCCTGTTCGCGCTTCTCCACCGTCTTGCCGATCGCCCGGATCAGCACAGGCGACAGGAAGCCGCCCCGCTCCGGCGCATGCCTGCGCATATCGACCAGATGCAGGTCCGGCATCGCCGCATCGCCGAAACGCGTCGGCAGGTGGACGGTGCTGTAGCGTCCGCTCTGGCCGTTGACCTGGCTTTCGACCGACGGCGTCGCCGACACCAGAATAACGGGAAAATCACCGATGCGGCCGCGCACGACGGCCATGTCGCGAGCATTGTAGAACACGCGATCCTCCTGCTTGTAGGCGGGATCGTGTTCCTCGTCGACGATGATCAGGCCGAGATCCTCGAAGGGCAGGAAGAGCGCCGAGCGAGCGCCGGCCACCACCCGCACTTCGCCGGTCACCGCCTGGCGCCAGACCTTTTCGCGCATGCGCGGCGCAAGATCGGAATGCCATTCGGCCGGCTTTGCCCCGAAGCGGTCCTGGAAACGCTCCATGAAACTGGCCGTCAGCGCGATCTCCGGCAGCAGGATCAGCACCTGCTTGCCGCGTTTCAGCGTCTCGGCAATCGCCTCGAAATAGACCTCCGTCTTGCCGGAGCCGGTTACCCCGTCGATCAGCGACACCGAAAATTCGCCCTTGCGGACATCGGAAACGATCTCTTCGGCCGCCTGCTTCTGCGGCCCTTCGAGACGTGCTGCGGCAAAATCCGGATCCGGCATCGCGACAACCGGCGGCGGCGGCAGGAATACAGTCTCGAAGATACCGAGCGTGATCAGCCCGTCTACGACACTCGTCGAGACACCCGCCGCATGCGCAAGGCCGCTGCGTGTCCAGGAAAAGCCGTCGGAGGCCGTATCGAGCACCCGGGCGCGCGCCGGCGTCATCCGCTCCGGTTCGCCGCCGACGAGCTTCAGCCCCTCCACCATCGGTTCCGGCTCGAAGGCGTTCGGCGCCCGGAGCGCCATGCGCGCGACGAGGCCGGGCGGCGAGAGCGTATAGGTCGCCACCCAATCGATGAAGTCCCGCATCTCCCTGGAAAGCGGCGGGCAGTCGAAGACATGGCTGATCGGCCGAAGCTTCTTCGGATCGACGCCGTCTTCGCCGCCGTCCCAGACGACGCCGATCACCTGCCGCGGGCCAAGCGGCACCTGCACGACCGAACCGGGCTCGACCGCCATGCCATCCGGCACCGAATAGGAATAGGGTTTCGGCGCCGGCATCGGCACCAGCACGGGAACCGTTCGGTTCGCGGGCGGTGCCTCGAAAAGCGCGCCAAAGAGATCGGACGAATCTGTGCTCATCGCGCGAGACCATGCCCGCAAATCGATGGAATTGGAACCGCAAAGACGGAGCGACGCGTTCCGGGTCGTCGCGACGATTTAAACCGTGAAGCTCAGAAACTGCGCTTCACCTGGCAAGGCGGTCGCCACTGCCGGAAGTGGCTTCATTTGTCTCGGCAGCGCGCTGCCGCAGGCGCAGGATCGCCGATGCCTCACGCGGATTGGGCGGCAGGACCGCGTTCTTCAAGGCGATCGAATAGGCGTGTTTCGGATTTTCCAGCACGTCCCTGGCATCGCCGCTTTCCACCACCACGCCCTTGCGCATGATCACCACACGGTCGGAAATGTAATAGGCCGTCGCAAGGTCATGGGTGATGTAGACGATCGAGACGTTGAGAGCATCACGCAGATCGCGGAAGAGATTGACGATCGACATGCGAAGCGATGCGTCGACCATCGAGACCGGCTCGTCCGCCACGATCAGCTTCGGCTCGGGTATCAGCGCACGGGCGACCGCGATGCGCTGCAATTGGCCGCCTGAAAGCTCGTGCGAGAAGCGGCCCTTTATCTCCGCCATCGACAGGCCGACGCGTTGGAGGGCAACGTCGGCAAGCGCCTCTTTCTCGGCGCGGCTATTTGCTCCCTTGAAGCGATGGGCGGTGGCCAGCAGATACTCGTCGATCCGGGTCAGCGGATTGAAGGCCTCGAACGGATTTTGGAAGACCGGCTGGACCTTGGCCATGAAAGCCTCGCGATCCCTGCGGGACCGGACCGCCTTCACATCCGTGCCGTCGAAATGAATACTGCCCCGATCGGCCTTTTCGCTGCCGAGGATCATCTTCGCCAGCGTCGATTTTCCGGAGCCGGATTCGCCGACGATCGTGAATATCTCGGGCTTGTCGGCGCTGAGCGCGAAGCTGACATCGTCGACCGCCTTCATCTTTTCGCGCGAGAAGAAACCGCCGATCGGAAAGAGCTTGGTCACATGGTCGAGTTCGAGGAGATTGCTGCTCATTGAATCTGGTACTCCCCGGCACGGAAGCATGCGACCCGCCCTCCCGTCGCGCTCGGCAGCATGGCCGGCACTTCACGTGCGCATTTGTCGATCGCGATCGGACAGCGCGGATGGAAACGGCATCCCGAAGGCGGATCCGAAAGTGCCGGCGGCTTGCCCTTAAGGCTCTTTCGCGTCGAGACATCACCGATGCGTGGCAGGCTGCCGATCAGGTGAACGGTATAGGGATGCTGGGGATTGTCGAAGATCGCCTGCGTCGGCCCCTCCTCCGCCAGCCGTCCCGCATACATGATGGCCAACCGGTCGGTGATGGCGGCATGCACGGACATGTCGTGGGTCACGAAGATGACCGAGGACTGCAAGCGGGCCTGCACTTCCTTGATCAGCGCCAGAACGTCCTGCTGCACGAGCACGTCGAGCGCCGTCGTCGGCTCGTCGGCGATGATGAATTCCGGCTCGCAGACAGTCGCGAGAGCAATGGTCAGACGCTGGCGCATGCCGCCGGAAAGCTGGTGCGGAAAGGCCTCGAGCACATGCGGATCGAGATGCAGCCTGGCAAGATGCGCCTCGACGCGCGCCCGGAAGGCGGCGGGATCGAGGTTCATATGGCGGGAGGCGAAATCGGTGAAGGCGTGTTTGACCCTTCTGACCGGGTTCAGCACGTTCATCGAGCCCTGCATGATGTAGGAAAGGTGACGCCACCGTGCCGCCTTCATCTTCGCCGGTTCGCCATAGACATCGATCGGCCCGTCGGCAAAATTGAATTTCACCGTGCCGCCGACGACGCGCATCGGCGGGCGGATGGCGCCGGCAAGCGTCTTGATCAGCGATGTCTTGCCGCTCGAGGATTCGCCGGCAATGCCGTAGATCTCGTTCCTGCGGATGGTCAGGCTGATATCGTCGACCGCGCGGATTTCCCGCCGCACACCGAAATAGTCGTTGACGTAATAGCATTTCAGCCCGTCGATCGTCAGTGCGTCCATGGTGTTTTCGGCAAGGGTCAAAGGCTGCGTCCTCATCAGGTTCTGCATCTCCTCAAGCTCCCATGCGGGCGAGCCGCGAGCGCGGATCGATATATTCGTTCACCGACATGGCCAGCATGAACAGGCCGAGGAACAGGATGACGACGAAGAGCATCGGAAAGGCGACCCACCACCATATGCCCGATACCATCGCGGAATGCGCATTGGCCCAGTAGATCATGCCGCCGATCGTCGGCCGGTTGATGTCGGAAAATCCGAGCACCGAGAGCGTCACTTCGAGACCGATCGCCCAGATCATGTTGTTCATCGTCGTGAAGAAGACGATCGGCATGACATAGGGCAGGTGTTCGCGGATGAGGATCTGCGGTGTGCGCATGCCCGAGAAGACCGCGTGCCGGGTGAATTCCCGCTGACGGAGAGACAGGGCGACGGAACGGATCAGGCGGCTGTCGTGCGTCCATCCGAGCAGCGCTGCGGTGATCGCCAGCATGAACCACGTCATCTGGTCGCGGAGCACGAAGACCAGAAGCAGCAGGATCGGAATATTAGGCAGGGCGCCGAGCGTATCGTTGACCGCCATGATGATCTGGTCGGTCCGCCCACCGATATAGCCGGAGATCAGCCCGACGGCGATGGCGATGATCCGGCTGACGAAGGCGACGATGATGCCGAAGAACAGAGTATTGCGCATCGAGGCGGCGATCTGCCAGAAAACCTCCTGGCCGCGCGAGGTGGTGCCGAGCCAGAATTCGGCCGAAGGCGGCATGTCGGGCGCGACGACATAGATGGCATTCTCGTCATAGGGCGAGAAGAACGACGCCACGATCAGCGCCAGGATGATAGAGATCAGGATGGTTCCGAGCAGGAACTCCTTGTTATAGCGCAGCAGGTCTCTGAGGACTTTGAACATCACGGATTACCCCAGTTTCACGCGTGGATCGATCAGCGGATAGATGATGTCGATCACGAAGACCGCGGCGGCAACCGCGATGATGGCGATTGTGGTGACACCGAGCACGAGGCTGTAATCGCCGGAATAGATGCCGGAGATCAGAAGCTTGCCGATCCCGGGATAATTGAAGACGAACTCGACGATGACGGCGCCGCCGAAGACGTTTCCGAGACTGAGTGCCAGGCCGGTGACCTGCGGCAGCATGGCGTTGCGCGCCACATATTGCGAAAAGATGCTGCGCGAGCGCACGCCGCCAAGTTCGGCATAGACGACGTGGTCGTCGGTGACGATGTTGGAAACCAGCGAGCGCATCGAGATGAACCAGCCGCCGATGCCGACGAGCACGAGGGTTAGGGCCGGGAGGATGCCGTGCTCGATCACCGAGCTGATGAAGGCCCAGTTGAAGGCCGGCGCGAGATTGACCTGCGCGCCGTCGCTGATCGGCAGGATCGGCCAGATGAAACCGAAGAGGATCACCAGGCTGAGACCGATGATGTAGGTCGGGATCGGCTGCAGCGCCATGATGACGATGCCGGCAACCTTCAGCAGCTTGCTGCTGCGGAAATAGCCGGCAAGCGCGCCGAGAAAATTCCCGATGATCCAGGAAATGATCGTTGCAAGCGTCAGGAGCCCGACGGTCCAGGGCAGTGCGCGGCCGATAACGGTCATCACGGGGGTCGGGAAAGAGGAAAGCGACGGGCCGAAATCGCCGGTCAGGACGCGGCCCCAGAAGGTGAAATACTGCTCCAGCAGCGGGCCGCCGGTGCCGTAGAGCTCGCGCAGCGATTCGCGGAGGATTTCGACGGCCTGCGGATCGGTGGAGCCGAAGCTCGTCAACAGCGACACGGTCTGCTCGATCGGATCGACCGGCGAAAAATGTGCGATCAGGAAGGCCAGCGTGATGCCGGTGAAGACCACGAAGAGAAATTGCAGAAAGCGTTTTGCCGCATAGATCAGAAAGCCGTTCATGACATCGACCCTTCAATAGCAGAACGGAAACAGCCGGCGGCCGGCTGCTTCCTTTGTTGTGCCTCGATCAAGGCTTCGGCGCATCCGGATTGGCCTTCAGCCCGACCACCATGTAGCGGATGTTCGACCAGTTCGGACCCGAGGCCGAATAGGGGTTGTCCGCGCTCGGATAGTTGGTCCAGTAGGTCGTATCGAGCGGTGCGAACTTGTTGTAGGCCATCAGCGGGATCATCGGCATTTCCTCGACGGCAAGCTTCAGGAAGTCCTGGCCGAGCTTGGCGACATCCGGCGAATCGAAGGCGATCGATCGGTTCTTCTCGATCAGCTGATCGAGACGCGGATCCTGCCAGCGCTGAAGATTGCGCGGCGGCTGGATCTGCCCGACCGGCTTGATGAACTCCGAATGATAGCTGTCGAGGAAGAAGGAGAGGTCGGGATGACCGCCCCAGGTCTCGATGCTCCAGTAGATCGCGGTCTCGAAATCGCCGGTGCTGAGGCGCTGGCCATTGGTCGGGCCGGCGACATCGACCTTGGTTGCGATGCCGGCTTGCGACCATTGCTGGGCAATCACCGTGCCGGCGCGGGCAAGCGTTGGGATGGCATCGCCTTCCACCTGCAGGCGGATCGTAAAGGGCGTGCCGTCGGGCTTCACCCACTGGCGGCCGCTCTTCTTGAAGCCTGCCTTCTGCAGCAGCTCGGTTGCAGCCTGAACGTCCTTCTTCCACCAGCCGAAGCCGAATGTACGCTGCAGCTTGGCCGGATCGGTCGGGATCTGATCGGCCCATTGGCCGCGCACCATATTGGCGATCTGCGACGAGATATTGGGATCGTAGGGCTTGATCTTGCGGGAACCGGTGTCGAGTTCGAAATTCGTCAGCCAGTCCTGCATCGGTGCGTAATAATCGTCCGGGGCAGAACCCGTCGGCGGCGTGGCAAGGGCGGCGATATTGGCCGCGCCGCGGTAGGAGCCGAGCGCCACTTCGCGGATATCGATCAGCAGAGCAAGAGCCCAGCGAACGTCCTTGTTGTCGAAGGGCGCCTTCTTCGTATTGAAGAGAACGGAAGGCAGCGTCGGGTCCGGATGCGCGAAAGGAAAGCCCTTTAGCCAGGAGGCCGTGCTCTTGCTGTCGCGCATGATCGAGAACATGCCCTCGGGCGCCATGTCGTTGATGACGTCGAGATTGTGGTTGCGCTGTTCGATGACGCGCGCTTCCGGATTGCCGGCGGCCCGATAGACGACGTATTTGACCTCAGGCGGTTGTGCAGCAGCCAGGCCGATCGACGTGCGCTGCCAGTCGTCGCGCAGCTTCCAGATCGTCCAGTTGCCGCCCTTGTCATAGCTCTGCAGCTGGTAGGGCCCGAGCGAAACCGGCGGATTGTTGTTGAAGGACAGCGGATCTGCGGCCTTCTCGAAGACGTGCTTCGGCATGATCCAGGCGGCATTCCAGCGCACCGTGAACAGCGTGTGGAAGCGCGAGTTCGGCTTCTTTAGATGGAAGACGACCGTCTGCGGATCCGGATTTTCGATGCTCGCGACATTGACGGTGAAGGGCGCGCTCCAGGCCATGCCGGGATGGTCGATCTGCGTCTGCACGGTATAGACCACGTCGTCGCTGGTGAATTCGACGCCGTCGCTCCAGAAGATGCCCTTGCGCAATTTCACCGTCATCTCGGTGAAATCGGCATTGTAGCTCGGCGGTTCGCTGGCCAGCGCATTCTGCCAGGCATCCTTGCCGCCCTCGGGATTGATGAACCACAGCGTATCGGTAGTCAGCTGCTGCAGGCCGTTGAGGTTTGCCGCCGCCCCGCCGCCCGGAGCCCAGACGTTGAACCAGTCGGCATTCTGCTGCGGCGTGCCCTGGATGATCAGCGTTTCGTTGCGCGGTATGCCGGCAATGAAATCCTGCGCAGATGCCGGAAGGGCCATGAGAGACAATAAGGCAATGGCTGCATATTTACGGAACTTCATCGGATGTTCCTCCTCCTCAACTCGCCACGGCGAGCGCTTCCCGTAATCAATTGACGATAGCGTCCAGCGAACCCCACCTGCACGTGTCCGGGGACACATGCACTCCTCGGCGGCGGGCGAACTCACGCCACAGTTATCGACAATTTTTTGAGAAACGGCAACTGATAATTTTGACGGTCATAAAAAATAGCGCATTTTCAGGTGTTTTTGCCGCGTGGCGACGATCGACTTTTTTATATTATTGACAAAGTGAGCATTTCGCTTAGCTTTTGCGGCGAGCGCGGCGCCCCTCCCAAGAGGCCGCACTTCATCACCAGACAGGTCGCCTGCTTTCGGGAGGAGGCTTTGGCATGACCGTTCAAGAGGACACCAGGATGAGCAGCCCCTATGACGTGACAATCTCCGTTCACGCCAACCGGCCGACCGGCAAATACGAACCCTTGTGGAACTGGTTCGGATACGACGAGCCGAACTACACTTACTCCCCGCACGGCAGGAAGCTGCTCAAGGAACTGACAGAGCTCAGCCCCGAGCCCCCCCGCATCCGCGCGCACAATCTTCTGACCAGCGGCGATGGCCTGCCTGCCCTCAAATGGGGTTCGACCAATGCCTATACCGAGGATGCGAACGGCAATCCGGTCTATGATTGGACGGTCATCGACAAGATCTTCGACACCTATGTCGAAGCCGGCAACATTCCGCTCATCCAGATCGGCTTCACGCCCGAAGCGCTCTCCGATTTCGACGGTCCCTATCGCCACCAATGGGAGCCGGCCGACAAATACGCAACGATCACCACCGGCTGGACGGCCCCGCCAAACGACCTGAAGAAATGGGGCGACCTGATCGAAGCATGGGCGCTCCATCTGGCCGAAAGATATGGCGAGGACGTCGTTTCAAGTTGGCCGTGGGAAGTGTGGAACGAGCCGGACGGTCACTATTGGACCGGCACCATCCCGCAATTCTGCGAAATGTATGACGTCAGCGCCAAGGCCTTGAAGCGCGCGCTTCCGAAGGCCCGCGTCGGCGGGCCGCACACCTGCGGCGCCTTTGCCAATGAAAAGGCCCAGACCTTTCTGCGTGCCTTCCTCAAGCATGTCGTCGACAACAAGTCGCCGATCGATTTCCTCGCCTTCCACGCCAAGGGCAATCCGGTGATCTACGAGGGTCACGTGCGGATGGGCCTGCACAAGCAGCTCCGCGACATCGAGACGAACCTTGCCATCATCAATGAGTTTCCGGAACTCCGCCACCTGCCCGTGGTGATCGGCGAATCCGATCCGGAAGGCTGTGCGGCCTGCTCCGCACGCGTTCATCCCCAGAACGGCTATCGCAACGGCCCGCTCTACGGCGTCTATGTCGTCGAGAGCATGATCCGCACTTATGAGCTTGCACGACGCGCCAACATCCACATCGAAGGCGCGGTCACCTGGGCCTTCCTCTTCGACGACCAGCCCTATTTCGACGGCTTCCGCGATCTTGCGACCAACGGCGTCGACAAGGCTGTTCTCAACGGCTTCCGTATGCTTGGCAAACTCGGCGGCGAATGGCTGGAATCGGAAAGCGATTATCGCCGCGACATCGAAGATATCATGAGCCATGGCGTTCGCGGCAAGCCCGATGTCAATGTCGTGGCGACCCGCGACGACAAGGGCGTTTCCATTCTCGTCTGGCACTACCACGACGATGATGAAGCCGGCCCGTCCGCCAATATCACGGTCAATCTCGACGGCTGGGGCGACAAGTCCGCCTCGCTCAAGCATTTCAGGATGGACGAGGAGCATTCCAACGCCTTCGGCGTCTGGAAGGCGATGGGCAAGCCGCAGGAGCCGGCCGGCGAAGACTATGCCAGACTGGAAGCCTCGGGAAAGCTCGCCGAGATCGACGGTGAAGCGTCGGTCAAGGTCGATGACGGCAGGATCGCCCTCAAGGTCTCCCTACCGCGTCAAGGCGTGTCTCTCCTGCGCCTCGATTGGTGAGCCGGTAGGCGAAGGGAGCGCAATCGAATGATTGCGCTCCCTTCAAACGAGCCGGTCAATTGTCGCTGACATAGGCAAGATAACGTTTCTTGCTCGGCTGCAAATGGTCGACGCAGAGCTGGGCGAGAACCCAGTTATCCCCACCGCGCAACATCTCGATCATCAGCCGGTGGTGCTCATGCGAGATGCGCAGCGACTCCTTGCTCGACATTGAATTGGCGCGCACCGGCAGGCTGAGCCGCATATAGAGCTCGATCGATTGCACCAGATGGGCATTGCCGCAGGCGCCAAAGAGCGTCAGGTGAAATTTGTCGTTGGCCTCGTGCACACCCCTGAGATAGCCGGATTCGACGTGCCGGCCATGCTCCTCGTGCATCGCCAGCAGTTCCTCGATCAATGCCTCGGGTGCCGGCAGCTTTATCCACAGAGCCGCCTGCCGTTGCAGCAACTCACGCACATCGTAGATTTCCTGAACCTGGCGAGCAGTCAGCGAGCGGACGGTCGCTCCTTTGTTCCGCTCCCGAACCACGATGCCCATCGTCTCGAGCTGCACGATCGCCTGCCGGGCAAAATGGCGCGTGACATGAAAGCGGGCAAGGAGCGTGTCTTCGGTCAGGCGGGTTCCGGGCGCAAGCCGCCCGAAAATGATGTCTTCCTCCAGCGCGCGGGCAATACTTAGATCATCATGCTCGATGCCGTCTTCGCGGCTTTCGTTGAGCGTCTGCAATGTCATCTCCTCTGAAGCATAACCCCGAAAATCGAAGTCGATTTTCGGAAAGGGATTATGCGCCAATTTAATGTGATAGAGCGTCCTTAGCGCGTCCTGTCGGACGCGCGGCGCTCTAACGGCGGGCCATGTTACAGTGGATTGCGTTCCGGGTCGAACCGGCTCAGGCGATAGATATCCTCGACAAGCGCAAGCGTTTTGATGTTATCGCCCGGCGATGTCTCCATCGCGACCTTTCCATCGAGGCTGTCGAGAAAATGCGCAATGGTCGCGTCATAGGCGCCCTGGTAGGTCTCGTCAGGATCGAAGCTTTCCCGGCGCTGCTGCGCACCCTCGGCCGAGAGCAGATTGCCGTTAAGTTCGAGCGTGCCGCGCGCCCCGAAGATGCGCAGGTGATCGCGCGGCGCCGGTGGCGCGCCATGCACGGCGAGATTGGCATTGATGGTGACAAGAATGCCGTCGCTAAGCCGGCGCAGGACGACGCTTGCGACATCCTCTGCGACGATATCGCGATTGCTCCTCTCAAGCCGCGCACTCACCACCTCCATCTCGCCCAGAAGATATCTCAGCGTATCGAGATGATGGATCATGACTTCCATGACCAGCAGCCGCTTTTGTGTCCGGAAGAACGGCTGGCGTATCAGCGCCGGCCTTCTTCCCTCGGCATCCGCGATCATGCCGCTGGACAGGAATTCGAACTGCACCTGGCGGATCTCGCCGGCAAGCCCCTCGTCGAGCCACGCCTTCAGCCGCCGATAATAAGCGCGGAACCGCCAGTTCTCGTGGATCATCAGCCTGCCCCTGCCGGAAAGGCTTGCCACCAGGTCGACCGCCTCGTCGTAGGAGGGTGCGAGCGGCTTCTGGCAGATGATGTCGAGGTCCTTTGCTGCCGCCAGCCGGACCAGTTCGACATGGAATTCCCGCGGCGCGCAGATATCAACGGCATCGAGCTGCTCAGCATCCAGCATCGCCTGCACGCTCGTATAGTTGCGAGCGATATCGAAGGCGGCAAGCCGGGCCTCGATGGCGCTCGGCGACGGGTCGGCAATCGCCACGACCTCGGCTCTTTCCGATTGCCGCATCCATGCAGGCAGATGATAGGCGCTGACCCAGCCGGCACCGATAATGCCGATACGCCGTCGTTCCGTTCCCATCATCGCGCTTCCTCTGTATTCAATTCCATTTTATCAATAATCTACCCTGCTTCTTCGCAAAAGCCAACCGGTTGATTGTCGAACGAAAGCACCAATTTCCGAGATTACCCTTGTATTTTATGGTAATCGCCGAAGAAATCCAAAAATACGATACAGTGGCGCCATCTTATTTATTGACAATCATCCGTATCCCTCTACCCTGACAACACGGCCATGGATCAATTTGGCGAGGGAGGAACAGGTTTGTCGAACGGTCTTCGCCGCAAGCTGACGAGTTATGGCGATCAGGGATTCTCCCTTTTCCTGCGCAAAGCATTCATCAAGGCCATGGGTTATTCGGACGATGCGCTCGACCGCCCGATCGTCGGCATCGCCAATACCTACAGTGATTTCAATCCCTGTCACGGCAATGTGCCGCAACTCATCGAGGCAACCAAGCGCGGCGTGATGCTGGCCGGTGCGATGCCCATGGTGTTTCCGACGATCTCGATCCACGAGAGCTTTGCCTCGCCGACCTCGATGTATCTGCGCAACTTGATGGCGATGGAAACGGAAGAGATGATCCGCGCCCAGCCGATGGATGCCGTCGTTCTGATCGGCGGCTGCGACAAGACCCTGCCGGCCCAGATCATGGCGGCCGCCAGCAGCGAGATACCGGCGATCTTCCTGCCGACCGGGCCGATGGCCGTCGGCCACCACAAGGGCGAACGGCTTGGCGCCTGCACGGATTGTCGCCGTTTCTGGGGACGCTTCCGCGCCGGAGAGATCGACGAGGCCGAGATCGCCGAGGTCAACAACAAGCTGGCCAGCTCGATCGGCACCTGCACGGTGATGGGCACGGCGAGCACCATGGCGAACCTGACCGAAGTCATGGGTCTCTGCCTCCCTCGCGCCGGTTCGGCGCCCGCCGTCGAATCCGAACGTGTCCGCCTCGCCGAGGAGACGGGGCGTGTGGCCGCGCGTCTCGCCATGGATGAGGCTGCCCCGACGGTGCGCGATATCCTGACGCCGCAGGCAATCCGCAACGGTCTCGTCGCGCTGCAGGCAATGGGCGGCTCGACCAATGCCGTCGTCCATCTTGCCGCAATCACCGGCCGCCTCGGCCTGCGCCTCGACATGGCCGAACTCGACCGGCTGGGCCGGAGCATTCCCCTGCTCGTCGACCTGCAGCCCTCCGGCCAGCATTATATGGAGCAGTTCCACGAGGCTGGCGGCGTCCCCGCATTGTTGAAGGCGGTGCGCCATGAAATCGACGGCAGCGCCCCGACGGTCTACGGCAGAACGATCGGCGAGATCATCGACGATGTCGTCGACGAGCCGGGCCAGACCATCATCCGCACCGTCGAGAAGCCGTTGAAGCCGATCGGAACGATCGCCGTCCTGCACGGCAATCTTGCGCCGCGCGGCGCCGTCATCAAACAATCGGCTGCCTCCAAGGAACTGCTGCAGCATATCGGACGCGCCGTCGTCTTCGATTCCGTCGAGGATATGACGCTGCGCATCGACAGCGACGATCTCGACGTCCATGCCGATGACGTTCTGGTTCTGCGCAATGCCGGACCAAAAGGTGCGCCCGGCATGCCGGAAGCCGGCTATCTACCCATCCCCCGCAAGCTCGCGCGGCAGGGTGTGAAGGACATGGTGCGGATTTCCGATGCCCGCATGAGCGGCACGGCCTTCGGCACGATCATCCTCCATATCGCGCCTGAGGCGGCCGATGGCGGGCCTCTGGCGATCGTCCGCACCGGCGATCGCATTCGCCTCGACGTCGAGGGCCGGCGTATCGATCTCGATATCGACCAGGCGGAATTCGATCGCCGCATGCTTGAAGTCGTCAACCGGCCCTCCCCGGCCCCGGCGCGCGGCTATGCGAAGCTCTACCAGGAGCGCGTGCTCCAGGCCGACGAAGGCGCCGACTTCGACTTCCTGCAAAGCGAGGAGCTCGACGCGCGATGAGCGCCGCTGAGATGGAGGCACCGCTTTGCCTGCCCCGCCGGCCGCTAACGCGGCTGCCGCGGGCAACACTGCCGCAAGGTACGGTCGATACGCATTTCCACGTCTTTCGCGCCGGCGCTCCGCTCAACACCCCACGCAGCTACACGCCTGACCTAGCGACGATTGCCGATTGGATCGAATTCTCCGGCAGTCTTGGCATCGCCAGGGGCGTATTGGTGCAGCCAAGCGTCTATGGCCTCGACAACAGGGTGCTACTCGATGCGCTGGCCGCCTATCCAGATCGGCTGCGCGGCATCGTCGTCATCGATCCCGAAACCGCAGAAACCGAGATAGAGCGGCTTGACCGGCTCGGCGTGCGCGGCGTGCGGATCAATACGCGCAACAAGGGCGGCCTCCCACTCGCCGCCGCCAGGACACTGGCGGAAAGCATTGCCCCTCTCGGCTGGTCGCTGCAGTTGCAGATCAATCCCGAACAACTTCCCGATATTGCGGCAACGCTGTCCGGCATCCGCCTGCCCATCATCATCGATCATCTCGGCTTCATTCCGCTTGCCAGAGAGACGAGATCGTTGCATGTCGATGCCCTGAAAAGGCTGATGGACAAAGCCGAGGCCTACGTCAAAGTGACCGCGCCCTATCGTCTGAAGGATGTGAATTACGACGGTTTCACCGAGGTCGGCCGCGCCCTTGCCGCCAGCCATACGGAAAGGCTGCTCTGGGGCAGCGATTGGCCGCACACCGAATTGTGGGACGGCATGCCCGATGACGCTGAGCTGATAGAAACCATGCAGGCCGCCATCGACGACTCCGCGATTGCCGAAAAGATTTTTGTTCGAAATGCCGAAGCGCTGTTCTTCGGCCGCTGAATTGGAGAGCACCAATGGCCAGACTGACTGAAGATGCCAAGGGCGTCTATGTGATCGCCGTAACCCCGTTCACCGATGACGGCTCGCTCGATCTCGCCAGCATCGACAGCATGGTCGATTTCTACGAAGGTGCCGGCGTTACCGGCCTGACCGTGCTCGGCCAACTGGGCGAGGCGCCGAAGCTGACGGCCGAAGAATCGCGAATCGTGGTCGAGCGCGTGCTGAAGCGCCTCGACGGGCGCCTTCCCGTCGTCGTCGGCGTGTCGGCGCCTGGGCTTGCGCCGATGAGCGAACTCGCCGAAGCCGTCATGGGCGGGGGTGCCGCCGGCGTCATGGTCGCGCCACCCTGGACCGTCAAGACCGACGATCAGGCTTTCGCCTTCTACCAGTCGGTCGGCGAGGCCCTGGGCGATACGCCCTTCGTGCTGCAGGATTATCCGCTCACCACCAACGTGACGATCGCGCCCAAGGTCATCGAGCGCATCGTCAACGAGGTACCGAATTGCGTCATGCTCAAGCATGAAGATTGGCCGGGGCTGTCGAAAATCTCAGCACTTCGCGCCGCCAGCGACAAGGGCGCCATGCGGCGTATCTCCATCCTCTGCGGCAATGGCGGGCTTTTCCTGCCCGAAGAGATGGGCCGCGGCGCCGATGGCGCCATGACCGGCTTTTGTTATCCCGAGATGATGGTTGGTGTCGTCGAGGCCTATGCAGCCGGAAATCCCGATCGCGCCCATGCGATCTTCGATGCCTATCTGCCGCTCGCCCGCTATGAACAGCAACAGGGCATCGGCCTTGCCTCGCGCAAATATGTGCTTGCCAAGCGCGGTGTGATCAAGTCCGCCACCCTGCGCAAGCCGGGCGCCAAGCTCTCGACACTGGATATTGCCGATGTCGAGCGCTTGCTGGCGCGCCAGGCCATCCGCCTCAAGGAGATCGGGGCGTAACGCGCTGACGCAAATCCGAAGCTGCTGGATCATCGCTACGACGCTGCAGCTCAAGCAGATGGGTATGTCCATCTCGTCCGTGGGGCTGAAACCCGAGCGATTCCCAGAACCTCGCCGCACCCTCGTTTCCCGCATGAACGGTGACGACAGTGCAGAAGGAACACGCGCGGTCAAGCAGAGCCATGGCAAGCATCCGGCCGATGCCGCGCCCGCGCATTGCGGGACGAATGTAGAAACGCCGCATGCGCAGCGCCCCTGATATGTCGGAGTCGACGGTCATGCCGCCGATGCCGACGAGCGCGTCATCGGCATAGGCGCCAAGCAGCCTTTCGCCGTCACGCTGGAACCTGTTGTCGCCGATCGACCATTCGTCGATAAGGCGGGCGACATGGCGATAGCCTTCCTGTCGAGCTTCGCTTTCGAGATCTGCGATCTCCCGCGGCAATCGATCGCTGAGCCTGCGGATATCGATTGTCATGGCGGTGCCGGTGGTTAGATAGCAGGAACCGGCATCTCGCGGTGCGTAGCCGCAACCGGCAGGCCGACCGGCACGAAACTCGCGTCACCATCTCTAGCCATGTCATGCACCGTATGTTTCTCCAGCGCCTTCGTCACCTCGTTGAGGTCGCCGTCCAGCTGTTCGGCCGGAATGAGATTGCCGATGACGAAATCGAAGCGGTCGCCGCGTTTGTTCAGCAGTTCGTGAAAGACCGTCATGTCGCGAAGCTCCGTCGACCATTTCGCCAGCCAGTAGAACAGGCCGGAATTGCGCGCCGTCATATGGACGGGAAGGATCGGCAGATTGTATTTGCGCGCCAGCCCGACAGCCGAGGTCTTCCATGGACGCTCATTCAGCCGGCCGTTCGCCCAATAGGCGATGCGGCCTGAGGGAAAGAGCACTGTCGCCTTGCCTTCCTTCACCGCATGGTTGGTTAGCTGCAGCGTTTCGCGCGCTTTCAGCTTGCTCTTATGCTCCTCCCGCCATTCGACGGGAATGATCATCTCGGCAAAGCGCGGATTGACGCGGATAGCATCGCGATTGGCAAAGAACATCATGTCCGGCCGGCGCGTTTTCAAAAGATCGAACACGGCAACGCCGTCGGCGATGCCGGTCGGATGGTTGCTGACGAGGATGAAGCCGCCGGTATCAGGAATGCGTTCGCCATTGGTGATGCCGATGTCGAGCTTCAGCACATCGCTCAGATATTCGAACGACTGGAAGCCCGGCATTTTGGCGACCGCATTGGCGAATTCGAGCGCCTTGTTATAGCGCAGCAGCGTGTAGAGGAACGGCCGCATAACCGGCCAAAGCGGATTTTTCACGATCCTCTGGCCGCGTTCAGCAATCAGCGTATCGACGATATGACCGGGCTTTCCCTGTGAAATGAGAGCGATCGCTTCCGCGAGCTGTCCGAAAGCCGTCATGGAATCGCGCCGTGCCATGAAAGATCCTGTCTATGGGGTATAAGCTATCGCAGTTGAATATGATCGAAGGATGACAAAGGCTTGGCCGGCATTATCAATTCCATAACTGTTCCTGCTCCAAATTGGCGGACTTGAAGGCAAAATCAAGGCCCGCAACGTGAACGAACTGCTTGTTATCGCCGATCAGCGCCTGATGGCGGAACGGGCCGCGTGGCTCGAAAACCTCGCCAGTGAGCGCCGTCTTTCCGAGCACACGCTCGACGCTTACGAGCGTGATACCCGCCAGTTCCTGACCTTTCTGACCGGCCATCTCGCCGGCCCGGTGACGCTTGGCGATATCAGGGAGTTGCGCTCCGCCGATTTCCGCGCCTTCCTGGCGGCCCGGCGCAAGCAGGGCTCCGGCGCTCGCTCGCTCGGCCGCAATCTCGCGGGTCTTCGTTCGCTGCTGCGCCACCTCGAAAAGAAAGGCTTGGTCAATGCCGCCGGCGCTGGCGCGGTGCGCTCGCCGAAACAACCGAAATCGCTGCCCAAGCCGCTGTCGGACACCCAGGCGATCACCGTCGTCAGCGACGACGCCCAGCTCCATGACGAACCCTGGATCGCGGCGCGCGACGCGGCGGTCATGACGCTGCTCTACGGCTGCGGCCTGCGCATCTCCGAAGCGCTGGATCTGACTCCCGCCGACCTGCAGAAGGGCGCGACGACGCTCCGCATCACCGGCAAGGGCAACAAGACGCGGCTGGTGCCGCTGCTGTCTGTGGTCTTCGATGCCGTCGAGAGATACCGAGCGCTCTGCCCATATCATCTCGAAAGCGGAGAACCGCTGTTTCGCGGCGCTCGCGGCGGCAAGCTGCAAGCGGCGATCATCCAGCGCACCATGCAGAAGATGCGCAGCGCCTTCGGTCTGCCGGAGACGGCGACACCGCATGCACTGCGCCACTCCTTCGCCACCCACCTGCTTGCCGGCGGCGGTGATCTGCGCACCATCCAGGAATTGCTCGGCCATGCCAGCCTGTCCACAACGCAGGTCTATACCGGCGTCGATGCATCGCGGCTGCTCGAGGTGTATGATCGGGCGCATCCGCGAGCGTAATGGATGTCGCCCAAAAGTGCGCAGCGGTTTTGGGGCAACGACATGCATAAACGATAGGCTTAAAGCGTATCGCATGGATGCGATTGAATGTGAGGCGCTTTAAGCTCTCGTTAAGGCATTCTCTTAAAGGAATATGCGCAAGCCGGGCGTAGAGCATGAAGCCTATAGAGCATGTGATCGGAACACCCATCATGACGACATCAATCGGCCGCCGGACGTCTTACCTCGCAGTGCCGGCCAATCTGTTGCTCTGGCTGATCGCAGCCTTTCACATGCTGCTTCTTGCCGCCCTGTTTGCCGCCTTCCTGACTGCAAGGCCGGCAGCGGCCGAAGACGTCGCCTGCACCGGCCGCAATCTGATGGTCGAGCTGCAGCAGAACGACCCTGCCCGCTACGCAGAGGCGCTGAAGGAAGCCGACGCCACGCCGAACGGCAAGGGCATCTTCTGGAAGATCGAGAAGCCGGGACTTGCACCGTCGTGGCTGCTCGGCAGCATGCATGTCACCGATCCGCGCGTGCTTGCCCTGCCGCCGCGCGCCCAGGCAGCCCACGACGCCGCCGACACGATCATCATCGAATCCGACGAGATCCTCGATGAGCGGAAGGCGACCGCCGCCCTGCTCGCAAAGCCGGAACTGACGATGTTCACCGACGGCACGACGATCGACAAGCTGCTTTCCCCCGAGGATTACACGCGTCTCGAAACCGGCCTCAAGCAGCGCGGTATCCCGATCAGCGCCGTTTCCCGGATGCGGCCCTGGATGATTTCCAGCGCCGTCGCCCTGCCGGCCTGCGAAATCGCCCGCAAGGCAAAAGGCGCGCAGTTCCTCGACCAGAAGATCGCCACCGATGCCATTGCTCAGGGCAAGCAGGTCAAGGGGCTGGAAACCCTTGCCGAACAGATCCAGGCCATGGCCGATCTGCCGGTCGAATTCCATCTGAAATCACTGATCGAAACGTTGGAACTCGGCGACAAGATGAGCGACGTCGTCGAGACGATGACCGACCTCTACCTCTCCGGCAACATCGGCATGACCATGCCGATGCTGAAAACCGTGACACCGGAGGAAGAAGGCGAAAACAGCGATTATGCCGCCTTCGAACAGCGCGTCATCCTTGACCGCAACAAGGTGATGGCTGAGCGCGCAGCGCCCATCCTCGACAGCGGCAACGTCTTCATGGCCGTCGGCGCCCTGCATCTGCCCGGCAAGGACGGTGTCATCGAACTGCTGCGCCAGCAGGGCTTCACCGTGACGGCGGTGAATTAAGGCCGCCGGCGGTCAGCCGAGCGTCATGCGGCGCAGAGCATTGCTTTTCCAATAGAACTGATGGACGAGGGCGCCGGCGACATGCGCCGCGATCAACGCCCAGACAATGATCTTCAGCACATCCGCGTGGAACGAACCGGCGGGATCGATACCGAAATAGTAGGCGGCGATGCCCGAAAGCGGCATCGCGAAGATCAGGATATAGAGGCCAGCATGGGCAAGCCTCGCTGCAAGACGGAAGATCGCCGGCTCCTGCGCGACCTCGTCCGGAACGCCCTTGGCAAAACGCAGCCCGAGCCTGAGGACGGCAAGCAGCAGGATGGCGATGCCGACATAGGCATGGATATTTGCCGACGAAATCTGCTCCAGTGTCGGTACCTGGCCTCTGCGCATCAGCCGATGCCAGATATTCATGCCGTCGGGAAACAGCAGGTTGAAGAAGATCAGCAGCGCTACGGCCCAGTGAAGAAGACGCTGGCTCAGGCTGTAACTCACGATGGACGGCTGCTGCATTTTCTGGACCTTCGCGGATGCTTGAACTCTATGATACGCAACAACTAAAACAGCCGCCTGCCTTCCGGCAAGCGGCTGTATGCTTTGTTACGGATATGTAAGATTACATATGGATCGGCTTGAAGAAGGTTGCGAGCGCAGCCTCTTTCACCGCTTCCGACATGGTCGGATGCGCGTGGCAGGTCCGGCCGAGATCTTCCGACGAACCGCCGAATTCCATCAGTACGGCGATCTCGTGGATCATCTCGCCGGCGCCGAAGCCGACGATATGGCCGCCGAGCACCCGGTCGGTTTCCTTGTCGGCAAGGATCTTGACGAAGCCGTCGGTCGCCAGCATCGCACGCGCCCGGCCGTTCGCCGTGAACGGGAACTTGCCGACCTTGTAGGCGACGCCTGCCGCCTTCAGCTCTTCCTCGGTCTTGCCGACGGAAGCGATTTCCGGCTGGGTGTAGACGACACTCGGAATGACCTCATAATTCACATGGCCATGCTGTCCGGCGAGGATTTCGGCAAGCGCCACGCCCTCGTCTTCCGCCTTGTGCGCCAGCATCGGACCCTTGACCACATCGCCGATCGCATAGATGCCGGCGACATTGGTCTTGTAGTGACCGTCGATCTCGACACGGCCGCGATTGTCGAGCGTAACACCGGCTTCTTCGAGGCCGAGGCCCGCCGTATAGGGCTTGCGGCCGGTGGCGATCAGCACGACCTCGGCGTCGAGCGTTACCTTGTCACCGCCCTTGACCGGCTCGAAGGTGACCTTGGCGCCCTTGTCACCCTTTTCGACGCCGGTGACCTTGGCGCTGAGATTGAAATCGATGCCCTGCTTGGCGAGCATGCGCTGGAACTGCTTGGAGACTTCGCCGTCCATGCCGCCAAGGATGGTGTCGAGATATTCGACGACGGTGACCTTGGCGCCGAGACGCGACCAGACCGAACCGAGTTCGAGGCCGATGACGCCGCCACCGACGACGATCAGCGTTTCCGGCACCTTCTCCAGCGCGATGCCGCCGGTGGACGAGATGATGGTCTTTTCATCGATCTCGACCTGTACGCCGGGAATGCCGGCGACGTCGGAGCCGGTGGCGATGACGATGTTCCTGCCCTCGATCTCCTGCACCTTGCCGTCATCGGCGGTGACGGAAACCTTGCCGGCCGAAACGACCTTGCCGATGCCCTGGAAGGTATCGATCTTGTTCTTCTTGAAGAGGAAGGCGACGCCGTCGACATTCGACTTCACCGTCGCATCCTTATGGGCCATCATATTGCCGAGATTGAGCGTCGGCGCCGGGACGTCGATACCGAGCGCGCTCATCCCGTGGCCGGCCTGATGGAACATTTCGGAGGCATGCAGCAGCGCCTTCGACGGAATGCAGCCGACGTTCAGGCAGGTGCCGCCATAGGTCGCCCGCTTTTCGACGACGGCGACCTTGAGGCCAAGCTGGGCCGCCTTGACGGCGCAGACATAGCCGCCCGGGCCGGTTCCGATAATGATCACATCGTAGGACATTGCTTCTTTCCCTTTGGATTTTTCGTTTAATCGGCCGCGCGCGACAAAGCGAGGCGGAAGCCGAAGCCGACGAGTGCCGCTCCGGTGATGCGGTTGAACCATTTGCCGCTGGCGATGAAGCGGTCACGGATCGCCTTGACCGTGAAGAAATAGGAGACGCCGGCAAACCAGGCAACCAGCGCCGTCGCCATGCCGATGCCGTAAGAGAACTGGATCAGCGCCGGCGTGTCGTGATGCACGAGCGTCGAAAACAGCGACAGGAAGAACAGCACCGGCTTCGGGTTCAGCGCATTGGTGATGAAGCCCATGCCGAGGCATTTCAGCATCGAGACCGGCTTGCGGTCCTCAGCCGTCACCTCGATATCCTGCACCTTGAAGCCCGGCTCGCGGAACGACTTGATGCCGAGATAAACCAGATAGGCGACGCCCGCCCATTTGATGGCGGCAAACAGCATCAGTGATTTCGACACGATCAGGCCGAGGCCGAGGATGGTGTAGCTGATGTGGAAGAGCAGGGAGAAGCCCATGCCGAGCCCGGTCATGATGGCGGCGCGTCGACCATGCACGATGCTCTGGCGCAGTATAACGGCAAAATCGGCGCCCGGCACGACGATGAAGATCGAAAAGACGGCCATCAGGCCGAGGAATTCGAGAATATATTGCATGCTGTTTTTCGCCCTGTCGATCTAGCGGCCGCCGCTCACATTGAGGATCGCGCCGGTTACATAGGAAGCCGAAGGTGACAGAAGATAGAGGATCGCATCCGCCACCTCCTCGGGCGTGCCCGCGCGCTGCATCGGGATCGACGGCGCCAGCTCGCGCGGCCGATCCGGCAAACCGCCGGAGGCATGCAGGTCGGTTTCGATGACGCCTGGCCTTATCGCATTCACGCGGATACCCTCGGCAGCGACCTCGCGTGCCAGCCCGACGGTGAACGTGTCGATCGCTGCCTTCGAAGCGGCATAATCGACATACTGCGTCGCCGAACCGAGAATCGCCGCCATCGACGAGATGTTGACGATCGCCCCGCCCTGGCCGCCATGCCGGCTCGACATGCGGCGTATGGCCTCTGCGGCGCAGAGTATCGAGCCTGTCACATTGACGCGCAGCATGCGCTCGATCCGCTCCACCGACATCTCGTCGACGCGCTGGGGATAGTCGACGATACCGGCATTGTTGACGAGCCCGTCGAGCCGGCCGAAATGCCGGTCGACTGCCGTAAACATCGAGACAATATCCGCAGCCTTGCCGACATCGCCCTGGATCGCCACGGCCTCGCCGCCATCCCCAACGACCGCCGCAACGACGGCATCCGCGGCTTGGCGGTTGGCGGCGTAGTTCACCGCGACACGCCAGCCCTGGCGCGCGGCGAGCCGTGAAGCCGCGGCGCCGATACCCCGGCTTCCGCCGGTAATGAGAACAACAGGTGCATCGCTCATGTCGCACACTCCTTAAATGTCAGCACGTCCCAGGGTGCCACCGTAGCCTTGCCCTCGCCCCAGGCGCTGGATTCGCGGATGGCAGGACCAAGGCCGGGAAGCACGAGTTTTTCAGCCGCCGCCGCACCTTCGGGCTGCAGATTGTCCATCTCGCCCTCGGCATCCATGCCATAGACGGCGCCCTGCCAGACCGTGCAGGCATTGAGATCGGCGCCGGTCGCATCACCCTCGGGACAGTTGAACATCAGGATGCCGATGGCGCGCACCGGATCTTCCGACGGCATGACATAACCTTCCATCACGACAGGTGTCTTCAGCGCGCTGACCTTGAACTGGTTGCTGGCGGCAGCCGATGGAGAATTCAGCGGTGAAAAGCGCAATTCATAGGCACCGTCGCGATCGGCGTAGACAGCCTGTTCCTGCTTGCATGCGGCACCGAAGGTGGACGCCGGAACGACAAAAAACGCGGCGGCTGCGATTGCAGCCACGCCTGTCCGTCTCGTCGTGATCCCGGTCCTTCCGCTCATTGCAGCTTCGGCTCCTTCCGCCCGTCGGCATTCTCGACAACGCTGAAATCCGTCAGCAGCACCAGCGCGCGGCCATCCCTGTCGAGCCCCCAGAAGACCGGATAGAAACCGTCGCCCCAGCCGCTCCAGAACACCGCGACATTGCCTCGTCTGCCGGCGACCGGCCGGTGCAGCGCATAGATGCCCTTGTTGGCGTCGAGGTCCGACGCCAGCACGTCGTCGTAATAGTTGACGTCGGAATCCGGTTTCTGCACCTGCACCTGGGCCTCACGCTCTCCGATCAAATCAAGCGTATCGGCATCCATGTAGCAGCCGAGGCCGGCATCGACGGGGTAGCCGAAGATCTCGCCGTCCTTCAGCGTCGCCAGGTCCTGCCCTGGCAGGACCGCAAGCTCCCAACGATCCGGCTTGCCCTCGGCAAACCGCATGCTGGCAGCGGCGATGCGCCCGAAGGCCTGGTAGAGCGTCACCGGATACTCGCCAGGCGCAACCGTTCTTGCGAGTGCCGGACGGTCGGGCTGAGCGAGGGGATCGGCTGCAACGATGCGCCCCGATGTCAGCTCGACATTGCCCATATGGATCACGCCGATCGACCGGCCGGAAAGCTCGGCATCACCAAGCGCCACCAGCTCGAAATTGCTGCTTGCCTTGGCGATATCCCAGCCGGCAGCCGATGCGGCGACCGGGACATGCGCGGCGGCAGCGCAAAGAAGAAGACGCGCCGCTCGCATGATCCGGTTCCGCATCGAAAGCGCTCCCTTAGAGATCGAGAACCAGACGTTCAGGATCTTCCAGGCTTTCCTTGACGCGCACGAGGAAGGTGACCGCTTCCTTGCCGTCGACCATGCGGTGATCATAGGACAGCGCCAGATACATCATCGGGCGGATGACGACCTGACCGCCGATCGCAACCGGCCGCTCCTGGATCTTGTGCATGCCGAGAATGCCGGACTGCGGTGCGTTGAGGATCGGCGAAGACATCAGCGAACCGTAGACGCCGCCATTGGTGATGGTGAAAGTGCCGCCCTGCATGTCGGCCATAGAGAGCGAGCCATCACGGGCTGCCTTGGCAAGACGGCCGAGCTCCTTCTCAATTTCGGCGATCGACATCTGGTCGGCGTCGCGGATGACGGGAACGACGAGGCCTTTGTCCGTGCCGACGGCCATGCCGACATGGCAGTAGTTCTTGTAGATGACGTCAGTGCCGTCAATTTCGGCGTTGACGGCCGGCAATTCCTTCAGCGCATGCGTCACCGCCTTGGTGAAGAAGCCCATGAAGCCGAGCTTGACGCCGTGCTTCTTCTCGAAAATGTCCTTGTACTTGTTGCGCAGGTCCATGACCGCCTTCATGTCCACCTCGTTGTAGGTGGTCAGCATGGCGGCGGTGTTCTGCGCATCCTTGAGGCGCTTGGCGATCGTCTGGCGCAGGCGCGTCATCTTCACGCGCTCTTCGCGCGAGGCATCCTCGACCGTCGACGGGCCGCGCGCGGCGGCAGGCGTCGCCGCAGGTGCGGCCGCCGGAGCGGAAATGCCCTTGGCGACGGCGGCGATGACATCGCCCTTCAGCACCTGGCCGCGCTTGCCGCTACCGTCGACCTGATCGGCGGAAAGGTTGTTTTCGGCAAGCATCTTCGAAGCCGCAGGCGCCGGCGGCATGGTGGAGACGGAGGCGCTCGATGACGACGCAGCGGCGGCGGCAACCGCCGGCTGGGCCGGAGCAGCAGCGGCCGGCTGGGCGGGAGCCGGAGCAGCAGGAGCGGCAGCCGGCGCGGCGGCAGCGGCGGCACCTTCGGCGATCTGGCCGAGCAGCGCGCCGAGGCCGACGGTCTCGCCGGCGGCAACGACGATTTCCGAAAGCGTGCCGGAGGCGGGTGCTGGAACTTCGATGGTCACCTTGTCGGTTTCAAGCTCGAGAATCGGCTCGTCGGCCTTGATGGCGTCGCCGACCTTCTTGAACCAGGTGCCGACGGTTGCCTCGCTGACGGATTCACCGAGAGTTGGAACGCGGATTTCTGTGGCCATTGTTCAGATCCTGATTTCGTGTGTTTTCGTTTATGCGTTTCAGACGGCGGGCGGCCGCGAGATGATCGAGGGCATCGGCAGGATATCGAAGCGGAAACCGAAACCGGAAGCGATGATCGGATCGCCGTCGGCAAGAAGCTGCGCCGCCGCCTGATCCTCGACCTCGACGATCGCCATGCCCCAGGCGCCTTCACCCTCGAAGACGGGGCCGACGATGATCGCCGATCCCGCAAGAGCGTTCCGATGCCAGTATTCGGCATGGCGTTTCATCGCCGCCATTTCCTCCCCGGTCCCGTCATGCGGGAAAGTGGGGCGCGGCGGCTGCAGTCTCAGAAAGAAATAAGCCATTGCGCCCCCTTGTTTTAACCGCCCAATGCATCCTCGAGGAATGCGGCGAGCTGCGACAGATGCTTGGACATCAGGCCCGTCGCCGGCGAGGCGGCGGCCGGACGGCCGGTATAACGGACGCGCTGGTACTTCGCGTCGATATGGGCGAGCACCCATTCGAGGAAGGGGTCGATGAACGACCATGCGCCCATGTTCTTCGGCTCTTCCTGGCACCAGACCATCTCGGCATTGCGGAAGCGCGACAGCTCGTTGATCAGCGCCTTTGCCGGGAACGGATAGAGCTGTTCGACACGTAAGAGATAGATGTCGTCGATGCCGCGCTTTTCACGCTCTTCGAGGAGATCGTAATAGACCTTGCCGGAGCACATGACGACGCGGCGGATCTTGTTGTCCTTTTGCAGCTTGATCGGGCCGTCCTTGATCACCTCGGCATCGTCCCAGAGAAGGCGATGGAAGGCGGATTCGCCGGCCATTTCGGCAAGCGTCGAGACCGCCCGCTTGTGGCGCAGCAGCGACTTCGGCGTCATCAGGATCAGCGGCTTGCGGAAGTCGCGCTTCAGCTGCCGGCGCAGGATGTGGAAGTAGTTCGCCGGCGTCGTCACGTTGGCGACCTGCATGTTGTCTTCGGCGCAAAGCTGCAGGAAACGCTCGAGGCGGGCCGAGGAATGTTCCGGACCCTGACCTTCATAGCCATGCGGCAGCAGGCAGACGAGGCCCGACATGCGCAGCCACTTGCGTTCGCCCGACGAGATGAACTGGTCGAAGACCACCTGCGCGCCGTTGGCGAAATCGCCGAACTGCGCTTCCCAGAGCGTCAGCGCATTCGGGCGGGCAAGCGAATAGCCGTATTCGAAACCGAGCACGGCCTCTTCCGAAAGCATCGAATTGATGACTTCGTAGCGCCCCTGCGTCGGCGAAAGATTGGCGAGCGGGATGTAGCGTTCTTCGGTTTCCTGATCATAGAGAACCGAGTGGCGCTGCGAGAAGGTGCCGCGTTCGCAATCCTGGCCGGAGAGGCGGATCTTGCTGCCTTCGACGCAGAGCGCGCCGAAGGAGAGCGCTTCGGCCATCGCCCAGTCGATACCCTCGCCGGTGGTGATCATATTGGCGCGGTTTTCCATGAAGCGCTGGATCGTCCGGTGCGCATTGAAGCCCGCCGGGATCTCGGACAGCTTGCGGCCGATCTCCTTCAGCGTCTTCATCGGCACAGCGGTCTTGCCGCGGCGCTGCTCGTCGGCATTGTCGGCCGTGCGCAGGCCCGACCACTCGCCGTCCAGCCAATCGGCCTTGTTCGGCTTGTACTGCTGGCCGGCTTCGAACTCCTGCTCGAGGTGGAGGCGCCAATCGGCCTTCATCTTCTCGACCTCACCTTCGGTGAGCAGGCCCTCGGCGACGAGACGGGCCGCGTAGAGCTGCAGCACGGTCTTGTGGGCGCGGATCACCTTGTACATCTTCGGCTGCGTGAAGGACGGTTCGTCGCCTTCATTGTGGCCGTAGCGGCGATAGCAGAACAGGTCGAGCACCACAGGCTTGTGGAACTTCATACGGAATTCGGTGGCGATCTTCGCCCCATAGACCACCGCTTCCGGATCGTCGCCGTTGACGTGCAGGATCGGCGCCTCGATCAT
This sequence comes from Rhizobium sp. WYCCWR 11146, assembly GCF_013591995.1. Taxonomy (NCBI): domain Bacteria; kingdom Pseudomonadati; phylum Pseudomonadota; class Alphaproteobacteria; order Hyphomicrobiales; family Rhizobiaceae; genus Rhizobium; species Rhizobium sp. WYCCWR 11146. The sequence goes on along the minus strand of NZ_JACCEY010000019.1, from coordinate 394,447 downwards.
CTTGGCGACGTCGGACGGATAGGGCGACGAGCGCGAGAAGGCCGGGTTCGTGGTGAAGCCGATCTGGTTGTTGATGATCACATGCATGGTGCCGGCGACACGATGGCCGCGCAGACCGGAAAGGCCGAGGATTTCGGCAATGACACCCTGGCCGGCAAAGGCCGCGTCGCCGTGGATCAGCAGCGGCAGAACCTTGGCGCGTTCGGAAAGCGGGATGATGTCACCGTCCCAGACCGTGGCATTCATGTCCTGCTTGGCGCGGGCCTTGCCCATGACGACAGGATCGACGATTTCGAGATGCGACGGGTTCGCCGTCAGCGAAACGTGGATCTTATTGCCGTCGAATTCGCGGTCTGAGGAAGCGCCGAGATGGTACTTGACGTCACCCGAGCCCTCGACCTCGTCGGGAGCGGCCGAGCCGCCCTTGAACTCGTGGAAGATCGCCCGGTGCGGCTTGCCCATGACCTGGGAGAGCACGTTCAGGCGGCCGCGATGGGCCATGCCGAACAGGGCCTCCTTGAGGCCGAGCTGGCTGCCACGCTTGAGGATCTGTTCCAGCGCCGGGATCAGCGATTCGCCGCCGTCGAGGCCGAAACGCTTCGTGCCCTTGAACTTGACGTCGAGGAACTGCTCGTAGCCTTCGGCTTCGACGAGCTTGGCAAGGATCGCCTTCTTGCCTTCCGGCGTGAAGGCCACACCCTTGTCCGGTCCTTCGATGCGCTCCTGGATCCAGGCCTTCTCTTCAGGATTGGAGATATGCATGAATTCGACGCCGAGCGTCGAGCAATAGGTGCGCTCGAGGATTTCGATCATCTCGCGGATGGTCGCGTATTCCAGGCCGAGCACGTTGTCGATGAAGATCTTGCGGTCGTAATCGGCAGCCGTGAAGCCGTAATTCTCCGCCGAGAGCTCGTGATAGTCGTCAACGGGAGCGGCGATGCCGAGCGGGTCGAGCTTGGCGTGCAGGTGGCCGCGCATGCGGTAGGCGCGGATCATCATGATGGCGCGCACGGAATCGCGCGTCGCCTGCAGCACCTCGGTGCTGTCAGCAGGCTTGCCGTGAGCTTCGGCCTTGGCCTTGACCTTGGTCTCGATCACCTTCTCGACGATGCCCCAGTCGCCATCGAGAGCCGATACCAGATCGCCGCTTGCCTGAAGCGGCCAGTTCTTCTTGCGCCAGGAAGCGCCCTTGGCCGCCCTTTTCACATCGCTGGGATCCTCCTCCAGCGCCTTGAAGAAGGACCGCCACTGATCGTCGACCGATGCGGGATCTTCTTCGTACCGCGCGTAGAGCTGCTCGATATAGGCAGCGTTGGCGCCATCCAGAAACGAGGTGATCTGAAACTGCTCGTTGGCTTCTTGCCGTGCCATGGTGATATGCGGACGCTTCCGTCCGCCTCCTGACTTTGATGAATTTGCCGGCTTGATGGCCGGCTGCCGCATTCCGATTGCCGCCTGTCCGCGGCGCATCTGCTGAGTCTCGTGTTGTCGAGGCCGGGCGGAAGACGCAGATGCCGTTCCTCCGCCCGGTCTATATAGATGGCTTAGCCCTTGAGGACTTCAACCAGCGTCTTGCCGAGGCGGGCCGGAGAGGGCGATACCTTGATGCCCGCCGATTCCATCGCCGCGATCTTCGATTCCGCATCGCCCTTGCCGCCGGAAACCACAGCGCCGGCATGGCCCATGGTGCGGCCCTTCGGCGCCGTACGGCCGGCAATGAAGCCAGCCATCGGCTTCTTGCGGCCCTTCTTGGCTTCGTCCTTGAGGAACTGGGCTGCGTCTTCTTCCGCCGCACCACCGATTTCGCCGATCATGATGATCGACTGGGTGGCTTCGTCGGCCAGGAACATTTCCAGGACGTCGATGAACTCGGTGCCCTTGACCGGGTCGCCGCCGATGCCGACGGCGGTCGTCTGGCCGAGACCTTCATTGGAGGTCTGGAACACGGCTTCATAGGTCAGCGTGCCCGAGCGGGAAACGATACCGACCGAACCCTTGCGGAAGATCGAGCCCGGCATGATGCCGATCTTGCATTCTTCCGGCGTCAGGATACCCGGGCAGTTCGGACCGAGCAGGCGCGACTTGGAGCGGTCGAGGCGAGCCTTGACCCGCACCATGTCCATGACCGGGATGCCTTCGGTGATGCAGGTGATGAACGGGATCTCGGCGTCGATCGCCTCGATGATCGCGTCGGCGGCTCCTGCCGGCGGTACATAGATGACGGTCGCGTTGGCGCCGGTCTTTTCCTTGCCCTCTGCAACGGTTGCAAAGATCGGCAGGCTTTCGCCTTTTGCACCGGTCCAGGTTTCGCCACCCTTCTTCGGATGGATACCGCCGACCATCTGCGTGCCGTAGTAAGCAAGCGCCTGTTCGGTGTGGAACGTGCCGGTCTTGCCGGTCAGACCCTGAACGAGGACCTTGGTGTCTTTATTGACGAGAATAGACATTCTTTCAGATCCTTCAAAATTAGCCGTTGATCGCCGCAACGATCTTCTTGGCCGCATCGTCCAAGTCGTCAGCCGCCGTGATCGCCAGACCCGACTCGTTCAGGATCTTCTTGCCGAGCTCGACATTGGTGCCCTCAAGGCGCACGACGAGCGGAACCTTGAGGCCGACTTCCTTGACCGCGGCAATGACGCCCTCGGCAATGACGTCGCACTTCATGATGCCGCCGAAGATGTTGACGAGAATGCCTTCGACCTTGGGGTCTGCGGTGATGATCTTGAAAGCTGCAGCAACCTTCTCCTTGCCGGCGCCGCCGCCGACGTCGCAGAAGTTAGCCGGCTCCTTGCCGTAAAGCTTGATGATGTCCATCGTCGCCATGGCAAGGCCTGCACCGTTGACCATGCAGCCGATATTGCCGTCGAGCGCGACATAGGCGAGGTCCCACTTCGAGGCCTCGATTTCCTTGGCGTCTTCTTCGGTCTCGTCGCGCAGCACCTTGACGTCGTCGTGACGGAAGAGCGCATTGCCATCGAAAGACATCTTGGCATCGAGGACGCGCAGGTGGCCGTCCTTCATGACGATTAGCGGGTTGATCTCCAGCAGAGCCATGTCCTTCTCGCCGAAGGCCTTGTAGAGCATCGGGAAAAGCGTCTTGGCGTCTTCGGCGGCAGCACCCTCGAGCTCAAAAGCCTTGGAGATCGCAGCAACGTCGGCAGCCGTCACGCCGGCTTCCGGATCGATGGCGATCGTCTGGATCTTCTCAGGTGTGTCGTGGGCGACAGCTTCGATGTCCATGCCGCCTTCGGTGGAGACCACGAAAGCCACGCGACCGACCGAGCGGTCGACCAGCAGCGAGCAATAGAGCTCGCGAGCGATGTCGGCGCCGTCTTCGATGTACAGGCGGTTGACCTGCTTGCCGGCTTCGCCGGTCTGCGCCGTCACCAGCGTGTTGCCCAGCATTTCCTTGGCATGGGCGACGACTTCGTCGATCGACTTGGCGAGACGCACGCCGCCCTTGGCTTCCGGCGACAGTTCCTTGAACTTGCCCTTGCCGCGGCCACCGGCATGGATCTGGCTCTTGACCACGTAAAGCGGACCGGGAAGCGACTTGGCGGCAGCCTCGGCTTCTTCAACCTTGAGAATAGCCACACCTTCGGCAACCGGCGCGCCATAGCCCTTCAGCAGAGCCTTGGCCTGATATTCATGAATGTTCATGGGTGTATCCCTGTTTCGATTACTTCAGCCCAGCGACTACTTGAGGGCAGGCGCGATGTTGATGCAGGCTTCGCAGAGACCGGCGACGGCGCCGACGGACTTGTCGAAGGCTTCCTTCTCGGTCTTGTTGAGATCGATCTCGATGATGCGCTCGACGCCGCCGGCGCCGATGACGGTGGGAACGCCGACATACATGTCCTTGACACCGTACTGACCAGAGAGGTGGGCTGCGCAGGGCAGAACGCGCTTCTTGTCCTTGAGGTAGGATTCGGCCATCTCGATCGCCGAGGCAGCCGGGGCGTAATAGGCCGAGCCGGTCTTCAGCAGGCCAACGATTTCGGCGCCGCCGTCACGGGTGCGCTGGATGATCTCTTCGAGGCGCTCCTTGGTGACCCAGCCCATGGTGACGAGATCGGTGAGCGGAATGCCGCCAACCGTCGAATAGCGGGCGAGCGGAACCATCGTGTCGCCATGGCCGCCGAGAACGAAGGCCGTGACATCCTGGACGGACACGTTGAATTCCTTGGCGAGGAAAAGACGGAAACGCGAGGAGTCGAGAACGCCGGCCATGCCGACGACCTTGTTGGCCGGAAGGCCGGAAAACTTCTGCAGCGCCCAGACCATGGCGTCGAGCGGATTGGTGATGCAGATCACGAAAGCGTTCGGCGCATATTTCTTGATGCCGGCGCCGACCTGCTCCATGACCTTGAGGTTGATGCCGAGAAGGTCGTCGCGGCTCATGCCGGGCTTGCGGGCGACGCCCGCCGTGACGATGCAGACGTCAGCGCCTTCGATCGCGGAATAGTCGCTGGCGCCCGTCAGATTGACGTCGAAGCCTTCGACCGGCGACGACTGGGAAATATCGAGACCCTTGCCCTGGGGAATACCGTCCGCGATGTCGAAGAGAACGATGTCGCCCAGTTCCTTCAGGCCGGCGAGGTGCGCCAGCGTGCCACCAATCATGCCAGAACCAATGAGTGCGATCTTGTTACGCGCCATTTTCGCTGTTTCCTTTGCGATCAAATTCGTCGAACGGACGCGCAAGGCACCGCCCAATGACGCAATCGCATAGACCCAAAGCCAAAAAATGGCAATTCATTATTTTTGATGCAGCGTTTTCAATCGTTTAGATACAAAAATTCTTACGTAAACGTAAGGTATTCTGTCACCAAATTGTTACTCTGCGGCGCGTTTCTCATGGTGCAGCGCAAGATATTCCGCACTGCGCATCTCGAACAGGCGCGATGTCGTGCGGTCGAATTCGAAGCCCTCGGTGCCCCGGCGATGCAGCAGCAATTCCTCCGGCATCGCCGCCGCGGAAATGTAAAGCCGTACGGCATGATCGTAGAACGTATCGACAAGAATGATGAACCGTTTGATCTGGTTCCGCTTTTCCGGCCCGAGCAAGGGAATGTGATCGACGAAGACCGTATCGTAACGCTCGGCGATGGCCAGGAAGTCGACCGCCCCGAGCGGTTTGTCGCAAAGGTCGGCGAAGGAAAACCGCGCCATTCGGTCGACGGCGAGCGGCACATGGATGTGGCGCCCCTTCATCGGAATATCCAGCGGCTGCGCCTTGCGCCCATGCAGCGCCTGGGTCCAGGACGCATCCATCGCCATGTCGTTATGCTCGTTGATCGGCACCAGATAGACCGGCTGGCTGCTCAGCTTCTCCATCCGGTAGTCGGTCGACGAATCCAGGCTGACGACATCGACATGCTGCTTGAGCAAGGCGACGAAGGGCAGGAAGAGGCCGCGATTGAGACCATCCGCGTAGAGATTGTCGGGCTCGACGTTCGAGGTCGCGACCAGCACGCATCCGCGCGCAAAAAGCTCGGAGAACAGCCGCGACAGGATCATCGCATCGGCGATGTCGGTGACCGTGAACTCGTCGAAGCAGAGCAGTTCTGCCTCGTCGTAAAGCGCTGCGGCGACCGGCGGCATCGGATCGGCCTGCTTCGTCTCGCCGTTCTTGAGCTTCAGCCGGTGCGCTGCAATGCGGTTGTGCACATCCGCCATAAATTCGTGGAAATGCGCCCGCCGTTTCTTCCTGCACGGCGCCATCGCGAAAAACATGTCCATCAGCATGGTCTTGCCGCGCCCGACGCTGCCGTGGATGTAAAGCCCCTTGATGCCGTCGGCGGATTTCTTCTTGGCGGCAAACAGCCAGCCGAGCGCGCTCGATTTTGCCGCCGGCCGCCGCTGCTTCAGGCCGGCAAGCACCCGGTCGAGGCTCTTTGCCACGTCCATCTGGGCGGAATCGACCTGGAGTGCGCCCGATGCGGTCAGCGCTTTAAGCTGTTCGCAGACGCTGAGCGCATAATCCGGCATTGGTTGCATGAGGGCATATCCGCCTGTAAGTCAACGGCGGAGACCCGCCGGAACATTTACCGGCTGAGACTGATCGACTGGCCTGTGCTCGTCTGTCCCTGGAAGCGGTTGTCGGCCGTCTTGTAGACGCTGCCGAGCTGGTTGCCCGAGCGGTCCTTGAGCAGCACCTGCTTGCCGGCGACCTCCCAGGAGCCCATCGCCGTCAGCTCGCCGACACAGCCACGCGTTCCGCCGCGCGAACCGCTGCCGAGATTGGTGAGCGTCAGGAACATGTCGCAACTGCCGTTAACACGCCAGCTTCCTACCATCGATTCCTTGGTGATATCGAGCGCATTCGCGGCCATTGCACCAGGCTCAGCGCCCGGCATCGGCGCCGTCGTCGTCGGCGCGGCCGGAAACTGCGAGCCGCCGGTCGGCGGCGGAAGCTGCCCGCCCTGCACCGAGGGCACCGGCTGCGCCGTCAACGGCGCCGGGCCGGCACTGGCGTTGGAGCTGTAATCATATGCCGTACGCTGACAACCGGCTAGCGACAGAACCACCACCAGACCTGTCATCGCATATCGCAACTGCATCATCATACTCCTGAATTCGGCTATCGCCGTAGAGAAACGGGCGTGAGACAAGTCCGATTATCGTAATTCGATTTGGTTAATCAAGTCGTGCTGCATAAATTGCCCGTGACAACAACTAACCGAAAAACGATACAGTTCAACTGTCCCGCTGCAAAACTTCCTGCACACAGAATTTGTCAGCAAGGTGTTATGCGCGTTCATCTCTATCAGTATCCCTGTCGAACTCGCGCAATGTCTCGGAATAGCGCTCCGGGCGAACCCCGCCGAAGGATTGCACCAGCACCGATGCGGAGGCCCTGCTCGCGCACCGAGGCGAGCCTCGACCTGATCTCGGTGACGGCTTCGGGATCGAAGCCGTCTATTCCGCCATCGGTACCGAGGCTGATCAAACCCGGCGCTCGACCATCATCTTCTTGATTTCGGCGATCGCCTTGGCCGGGTTGAGGCCCTTCGGGCAGGTCTGCGCACAGTTCATGATCGTGTGGCAGCGATAGAGGCGGAACGGGTCCTCGAGATTGTCGAGGCGCTCGCCGGTCGCCTCGTCTCTGGAATCGATCAGCCAGCGATAGGCCTGCAGCAGAACGGCCGGGCCGAGATAGCGGTCGCCGTTCCACCAGTAGCTCGGACAGGAGGTCGAGCAGCAGGCGCAGAGGATGCATTCATAAAGGCCGTCGAGCTTCTGCCGGTCCTCGTGGCTCTGCTTCCACTCCTTGGCCGGTGCCGGCGACACCGTCTTCAGCCATGGCTCGATCGAACGATGCTGGGCATAGAAGTTGGTGAGGTCCGGAACCAGATCCTTGACGACGGGCAGATGCGGCAGCGGATAGATCTTCACCGCACCCTTGATATCGTCGAGGCCCTTGGTGCAGGCGAGCGTGTTCGTGCCGTCGATATTCATCGCGCAGGATCCGCAGATGCCCTCGCGACAGGAACGGCGCAGCGTCAGCGTCGGGTCGATCTTGTTCTTGATGTAGAGAAGACCGTCGAGCACCATCGGCCCGCAATCGTCGACATCGATATAGAAGGTATCGATCGACGGGTTCTGACCATCGTCCGGGCTCCAGCGGTAGACGCGGAACTCGCGGGTGTTCTTGGCACCCGCCGGCTTCGGCCAGACCTTGCCTTCGCGCATCTGAGAATTCTTGGGGAGAGCGAGTTCAACCATGTCCGGTTCCTCTTGAGATCAGTACACGCGAGCCTTCGGCTCGATCTTATGCGGATCGATGCCTTCGGCGATGAGCTCGGTGTGAACCGGCCGGTAGTCGAGCTTGACGTCGCCGGCCTCATTGACCCAGGCGAGCGTGTGTTTGCGCCAGTTGATGTCGTCGCGGCCGGCGAATGCACCCTCGGTATAATCTTCGCGGGCATGCGAACCGCGGCTCTCCTTGCGGGCCTCGGCGCCGTAGATGGTCGTGATGGCGTTGGCCATCAGGTTCTGCAGCTCCAGCGTCTCGACCAGATCCGAGTTCCAGATCATCGAGCGGTCGGTGACCTTGATGTCCTTCATCTCGCCCCAGATCGCCGAGATACGCCGGCAACCGGATTCCAGCGATTCCTGCGTGCGGAAGACGGCGGCGTCTTCCTGCATGGCGCGCTGCATCTTCTCGCGCAGTTCCGCCGTCGGCGTGCCGCCGCTGGCATGACGCAGACCGTCGAAACGGTCCATGATCTTGTCGCAGGCTGCGACGTTGAGATGCGGGATCGGCGCAGCGCGGTCGATCACCTCGCCGGCGCGTATCGCAGCGGCGCGGCCGAAGACCACGAGGTCGATCAGCGAATTGGAGCCGAGGCGGTTGGCGCCGTGCACCGAGGCACAGCCGGCCTCACCCACAGCCATCAGGCCGGGGATGATCCGTTCCGGATTGGCGCCGTCGGCGTTCAGCACTTCGCCCCAATAATTCGTGGGAATGCCGCCCATATTGTAGTGAACGGTCGGCAGAACCGGGATCGGTTCGCGCGTGACGTCGACGCCGGCGAAGATCTTGGCGCTCTCGGAAATCCCCGGCAGGCGTTCATGAAGAACGGCCGGATCGAGATGGTCGAGATGCAGGAAGATGTGGTCCTTCGCCTTGCCGACACCGCGGCCCTCGCGGATTTCCAGAGTCATGCAGCGCGAAACGACGTCGCGCGAGGCAAGGTCCTTGGCCGAAGGCGCGTAACGCTCCATGAAGCGCTCGCCCTCGGAGTTGACGAGGTAGCCGCCTTCGCCGCGCGCTCCTTCGGTGATCAGACAGCCCGAACCATAGATGCCGGTCGGGTGGAACTGAACGAATTCCATGTCCTGCAGCGGCAGGCCGGCGCGCGCCACCATGCCGCCGCCGTCGCCGGTGCAGGTATGGGCTGACGTTGCCGAGAAATAGGCGCGGCCGTAGCCACCGGTCGCCAGCACCACCATCTTGGCGGCGAAGCGATGGATCGTGCCGTCATCCAGGCACCAGGCGATGACGCCGGTGCAGCGGCTGCCGTCTTCCGACATGATCAGGTCGAGCGCAAAATACTCGATGAAGAACTCGGCATTGTTGCGCAGCGACTGGCCGTAGAGCGTATGCAGGATGGCGTGGCCGGTACGGTCGGCAACGGCGCAGGTGCGCTGTACCGGCGGGCCTTCGCCGTAATTCTGCATGTGGCCGCCGAACGGGCGCTGATAGATCTTGCCTTCCTCGTTGCGCGAGAACGGCACGCCGTAATGCTCGAGCTCATAGACCGCCTTCGGCGCTTCCATGGTGAGATACTGCATGGCGTCGACGTCGCCGAGCCAGTCGGAACCCTTGACGGTGTCGTAGAGGTGCCACTGCCAGCTATCCGGCGTCATGTTGCGCAGCGAGGCGGCGATGCCGCCCTGGGCTGCGACCGTATGCGAGCGGGTCGGGAATACCTTGGTGATGCAGGCCGTGCGGAAACCCTGCTCGGCCATGCCGAGCGTGGCGCGCAGCCCGGCGCCGCCGGCGCCGACGACGATCACGTCGTAGGAGTGATCGACATACTTGTAGGCCTTGCCATTCTGGGCGGGTGAAGTCGGTGCCATGTCAGCTTATCCTACGAATGCGATTTTCAGAATGGCGAAGAGACAGAGGCCGGCAATCAGGATCGCAAAGAACGTGTTCAGCATCAGGAGAACGATCTTGCTGAATTCGCCATGCACGTAATCCTCGATGATGACCTGCATGCCGAGTTTCATGTGGATGACACCGGAGATCACCATCAGCCCCATGACCACGGCGACGAAGGGGTTCGACAGCGCGCGAACCACATCCGCATAGGGCGCGCCGGCATAGGCGAGCATGAAGAAGACGAAGAAGAGGATCAGCGGAACATTGGCGACGGCCGTCAGCCGCTGGCGCCAGAAATGATCCGTTCCGTCCTTGGCGGAGCCGAGCCCGCGAACCTTGCCGAGGGGGGTGCGCATATCCATGAGAGGACCTTCAGAAGCGAATGAGGAAGCCGATCACCCAGACCAGCACGGTCAGACAGAGCGACCCGATGATGTTGGCGATAGCGAGTTTGGTCGAGAACTCTTTCCCGAAGCCATAGCCGAGATCCCACATGAAGTGGCGGAACCCGCCGAGCATGTGGTGCAGCAGCGCCCAAGTATAGCCGAGAAGCACAAGCTTGCCGAGAAGGCTGCCGAGCACCCAGTTGGCCCAGTCGTAGGAGCCCTGGCCGCTTGCTGCCGCGATCAGCCACCAGGCGACGAGCAGCGTGCCGACGTAGAGCGCGCCACCGGTAATGCGGTGGACGATGGACATGACCATGGTGGGAATAGGCTTGTAGATTTGCAGATGCGGCGATAGGGGCCGGTTATTTGTCACGTTCGCCATCAGAACCTCGCGGCGGCTTCTCTGCGCTCCCGGATTTCGGAGCATGCTCAGTCAACCACACGAATGACAAAATTCTCTGTGTGCGTTGCATCAATTGCGACGTTTAATCACCGGGAACGCCGACGACAAGCACAATCGCTGTCTGCTTTTAATTTAATCGATTCGCGTTACCGGGAAGTTTGCAGGCTAACGAAACTGGTCTTTTCCGCTCAAATTTTGTGCCGCTTGTCCGACCTGAATGGACAAGCTCCGGCTTTTGGCGCAATCTGGCGTTAACGATTTGTTAGGGATCGGAATTCCGGAGGCCGGCCACCCATGTTTCGCAATCTGTCCGCAGTCGCCCTGCTTGCCCTGTCCGTGCTTGCGGCACTACCCGCCGAAGCCGGCGACCGCCGTCATGATCGTCGCTTTTCCGACCACCGCCACGCTTTTCATGGCGGACTGCTTCTCGGCGAACGTGTGAACTCGCGCAATCGCGGCATCCGTTTCGACAACGCCTATCGATATGGGAACCGCAAAGAACGGATGCCGTTCCTGAAACGTTTTTCATCGCCGGCGACCAATCGCGTCACCCGCAACAATATCATCGTCGTCGCACCCCAGGCACAGAGTGACGGCGGCGACACCTATGCCGGCACGTCTTACGTCTATCAGGCCGATGGCGGAACCTATGTCGGCGGCGAGCGCTATGGCTTCTATCCCTCTGCACGGCCAGAGCTGCTGGCCCCGAAAGCAAAGGTCATCGATATCGCAGTACAGGACGATCCCTGCACCTATGAGGCCAATGTCTGCGTCATCCGGCCTTAGAGCATGTCGCGCAAAAGTGTGCCGCGGTTTTGCGATAACGACATGCGCAACAACAAAGACCTAAAACGCGAGGAGCGTCTGAAAGATCGCGACGCACTTTAGAGCACGATGACGAACGCGGCTCAAATTTGCCCGGCCCCACTCTTTCGCGACGCGGCTACGTCGATACGGATGGCACACATCGGCGGGAGATTCTTGTCCTCAAACGTCGCCCGCCGTGGCGTTCCGCTATCCGGCATCCAAGCATCCCAGGCTCTGTTCATTTCCTCGAATGAGGCAAGGTCCCTGAGCCAGATATTGGCGAGAATGACCTCTGACTTGTCGGTACCTTCGCGCAGCAGCATGTCATTGATGCGCTCCAGTATTTCGTTGGTCTGCGCCGTCACGCTCGCTCCCCTCGTCAGGTTTGCGACCTGGCCGGGCAGATAGGCGGCGTCCGCAAGGAGAGTTTCGTCAACTTTGGCTTGCCCCATCATCGTATTCGCAGACTTCCATGAATGCTTGAGATTGGGTCGTCGACCCTTCATCCGATCACTGTGGGGCTTCGCTCGCAACTCCGGTAGAGGGAATTAAATTGACCCGATATAATGGAAGCTGAACGCTCCTAGAACATGATGTCTTCCGAAAACCGATCACACTTTTCGGCATCATGCTCTAGCTGGACAATATGGCCGTATGCCGCGAAATGAAGTCCACAAGGTAGCGCGCACCTTCGGCCGTCTCGGGTTGAGCATAGAGACCGATCTCGATACGCACCGGACCGGGCAGATCCGCCGATCTGTCAAGCGTCCGGCAACCCTCCGGTTTCGTGGTGAGCATCATTGGCGCGATACCGATACCGACGCGAACCGCGGTCGCCATAGCGACCAGCGTCGATGCGACGCACGCCGTCTTCCACTTGACGTTCCGCTGGGACAGAGCCGCAATCGTCGGGAGCGTCCAGGGACACTCCTCCTCGAACATAATGATGGGAAGCGGTTTTTCCGCATCCACCACGAAGTCGGATCTGACCGTCCACATCAAATATTCGGTCCAGATCAGGGTCGGTTTTCGCGAGAGGCAGGTGATGTCGCAAACCACGAGATCCAGCTTCCTGTCTTCAAACAGTTTGGCGAGGCGGCGATTCGGCTCGACAATGATGTCGATCTCGACCTTCGGGTTCTGGGCTCTGAAGGCACTAAGAATGTCGATCAGGTGGCCGGCTGCGAAGTCCTCAACGACGCCGAGGCGAATGCGGTCCTCGATCATCTTGCCTGTCAGCCTTTTCCCGACCTCGTCGCTGAGGGCGACCATTTCGCGGGCATAAGCCAGCATGATCTGCCCATGGCTCGTGAGCTCGAGGCCCTTTGACGAACGCGAAAACAGCGTAACGCCGACAAGCTCCTCCAGCTTGCGGATCTGCATGCTCACGGCCGCCTGCGTTCTGTTCAGCTTGACGGCTGCTCCATTGACGGTGCCGATCTCCGCGACGGTCAGAAATGCACGAAGCAGATAGGAATCAAGATCAAGCATCAGAGGCCGCATTCCATACTTTGTGGCGCTCGAGAGCCGAGGGCCTCTCCGCCTATAAGTGGATATTGGACGAACCATGTCCTTCCGGCAACTGGTGACCCTTAGCCCGGGCGCAGCGCAAGCTGCGCCCCATCAATGCCAGCCTATCGCGCGAAGAGAACGCATGCCTCGGGGGCAATGGAAACGCTGATCTCCTGCCCGCGAGCGAAGGCTATGTCTGGACGGTTCGGGCAAGCCGAGATTATGCGGTCGCCACTGGCAAGGTCCAGAACGACATGCCTGAAGGCACCGAGTGTCACGACGTCGGCGACACGTCCGGGCATGGCTCCGGCAGCCGGAGCGCCGGACGATATCTCGACGCTTTCCGGCCTCACGCAAATCTCGGCGGCACCTGAAAGACTTGCCGTGGAGGCGACCGGAAACTCCCAGCCGGATTCGGAGCGAAATTTGCCGGCCGTTCCGCCCGCGGCCGAAATCGAGCCATGAATCCAATTCGTCCGACCCATGAAATCCGCAACGAAACGCGAGTCTGGACGCCAATACACATCATCCGGCCTGCCGGATTGCATGATTGTTCCACGGTTCATCACGAATATACGCTCTCCCAGGCTCATCGCCTCCTCCTGGTCGTGGGTTACCACGATGGCGGTCGAGCCGACCGCGGCGAGCACATCCTTCAATTCGGTGCGCAGCTCATGGCGAAGTTTGGCGTCGAGGGCCGACAGCGGCTCATCCAGAAGAAGGAGGCTCGGATGAGTGGCAAGCGCCCGCGCAAGCGCAACGCGCTGCTGCTGGCCGCCGCTCAACTGGTGCGGCCGCCGCTGTCCGAAACCGACGAGCCGGACGAGCTCAAGCATCTCGGCAATGCGGCGCGGTATTTGCCCCGGCGGATGGTTGCGATGGCGAAGTCCGTAGCCGATGTTCTGTTCGACGGTCATATGCGGGAAAAGGGCGTAGTGCTGGAACAGCAGCCCGACATTGCGTTCATAGGGTTTCAATCCGGCCATCGGCTCGCCGTCGATCAGGATCGAGCCTTTGTCGGGCCGCTCGAATCCGGCAATGAGCCGAAGAATGGTGGTCTTGCCGCAGCCGCTCGGTCCAAGCAGTGCGATTGTTTCACCTGGGTTCACCGAGAAGGAGACATCACCGAGGGCGACAGTTTCGCCGAAGCGCTTGCTGACCCCTTGAAATTCCACGGCAGAAATCATCGTATTGTCCTCATGAACGAAACAGGCCTTGGCCGACGACTGTGTCGAAGCCGACGACACGGTCCAGCACGACGATCAGCAACGCGGTGACGGCAATCAGGACCACGGCCGCCGCAGCGATCGTCAGATCGAAAGCCGCGCGCATGTTGCTGACCAGCGTAACAGGCAAGGTCGTTGCGGATGGATCGCTCAGAAAGAGACTGATCGATACGTCATCCATCGAAATTGCGAAGGCGAAGATCGCGCCGGTGACGACGCCCGTCCGCATCAGCGGCAGGGTAATGGTCCAGAAGGCCTGGCGCTCGGTGGCGCCGAGAATCATTGCGGCTTCCGTCAATCGTTGGTCGCTACCGAGAAGGCTGGCGAGACTGGTCCTTATGCAATAGGGCAACGTAATGATCACGTGGCCGAGGAGCAGGCGCGCCATACCATTTGTGATACCGGCCTTGGACAGGAAAAGCAGCAGGCCGAATCCAATGACAACAGGCGGGACGATGAGCGGCGAGAGAAAGGCCGAAGTCAGCGCTGCCTTTCCTGGAAAATTGCCCCGGGCAAGACCGACAGCCGCCGCAGTTCCAATCGTGACGGACAGAACCGTCGTGAGTACCGCCAGGATGAGGCTGGTGCGCAGGCTGGCAAGGATATCCGCCTGGGAGACGAGCCGTTCGAACCAGTGAAGCGACAAGGCAGGTGGCGGCATCGGGCCGAGATAGGTCCTGGCGTCGAAAGCCATGACGCAGGTTATCACCAACGGGATGGCGAGGAACGCCAATCCAAGGCCGATGACACCGTAGGCAAGGGAACCGGCGATCCGGTCTCCGGTTCTCGCTGCAAAAGACTGCATGCTCATTGGGAAACCCTCCGCGCCTGCGCAAACGTTATGACAGCGACGACCGCCAAGGCCGCGGCAAGCATGACGAGCGAGATCGCCGCGCCGCTCGGATAGTTGGCGATATCGCTGAACCGGGTGTAGATGACGTTCGACATGAAAAGCACCCGGCCCCTCCCGAGCACCATGGGAATGACGAAGGCGCTGATCGCGAAAGTCAGCGACACGAGCGTGCTTGAGATCAGGGCCGGGAAGCTCAGGGGAAGCGTGATCGACAGATGGGCTTTCCATCCCGGCGCGCCGAGCGACTGGGCTGCATCGAGCAGACGCGGATCGATCGATTGCATCGCGCCAATCAACGTTAGCGTTGCGACCGGTATGATCGAGTGAACCAGACCCGCAATAACGACGATATTGATATATTCGCGGCTGTTGGGAGAGAGGCCCAGTGTCAAGAGGAAGGGTCGGAAGATGCCGACCGACCCGAAGGTCAGTTCGATCGCATACGTCTTGATCAGGACGCTGGAAAGAACAAGCGTAATCAAAAAGCCGAGGGTGAGCGTGCGCATCCGCGGCGAAATGCGCCGCACGATGAAATAGGCCAGCGGGAATGCCACAAGCTGGCCGATGATCGCGGCCACTCCACCGATCCAGAAGGTCGTCAGCAGGACGCTTGCAAACGCCTGGTTTGCAAGCTCGTAATAGTTTTGAACCGTCGCTGCGGCATTTTCCGCGGAGCCGACGCGCCCCGGCGTAAACTCCTTCAAGCTTTCGATTGCCAGGTTGATGAGCGGTGACAGAAAACCGAATGCGAACACCAGGAGGGCTGGCCCGAGCGTCAGGGCAGCATCTCGGCGATCCGGAATAGAAATGGCAACGGGTTGCCGCCTTACCTTGGTCATGGTGGAACAGCCTTTTCCTCGCCCTTGCGGGCCACGAGAAAGGGAGATTGTCGAAGCCGCGCCCGCGCCTTCGACAACCTGCCGCGACACGCTTTAGAGCAACGGGGCGATGTCCTGCTCCCAGCGCTTGGACCAGGCATCCTGCTGTTCGAGAACGACATTGTAGTCCGGCACATAGACGAAGCTCGAAAACTCGTCCGACGTGAAGGACAGATGCTTGAGGTTGTCGGGCGTGACCGCCTTGCTGTTCAATGGCGCTTCGCCAGCCACCTTGGCGTAGAGCGAATTCATGTCCGGGCTGATCGCGAAGTTGACGAAATCGAGGGTCGCCTTGGTGTTCGGTCTATTCTTCAGCACGCCGAAACCGCTCTGGTAGAGGAAGGCTTTGAAGTTGCTGTCCTTGGTGAAACGCGTAACCGGGAAGTTCTTCGCCACGGCCGCCCAGCCGGGCTCAGCGAAGAAGCCGACGGAGGTCTCGCCCGACGTTAGCGAATTGGTGAAGTCAATATCGGTGATGGCGACGCGGCCGATATTGCCGGATTTCGCCAATTCCGTCATGAGCTTCCACCCGGGTTCCATATTCGTTTCACTGCCGCCGGCGTGAAGGGCGAGCGCGACAATCTGGAGCATCATGCTCTGTGTCGGGCCCGGCCAGCAGATCGCACCCTTGAGATCGGGGCTCAGCAGATCATCGATGGTCTTCACGGCGATCGGAGCCGTGTCGGTTCGGGCGCCGAAATACATGCCGCCAACTGCGCGCGGGACCGCTTTGATGTTGCCCTTGCCGTCACGAATGATGATTTTCTCGGGAATATTCGCAAGATTGGGAATATCGGCAGGATTGATGGTCTCGAGCCAATCCTCCTTCACCATGCTGTTGAACGAGCCTTCCCAGCCGGCGACGTAGTCGTAGTCGACATTCGGCCAGACGGCCTTGATCTTTGGCAGGATCGCGCCCGCGCCGCCCTGATGAAGAACCCAGTTGAATGTCGCCGCATTCTGGTCGGCGGCAATCTGTTTCATCGCTTCGACGACATCGCCGCCCCATTCGACGGCGGTCAGATTGCCGCTGCCGGCTGCGGCGGATCTCGCAAACCCGGTCATCGTGCCGGCAATCCCCGCGGCAGCGGCGGATCCGAGGAAGCGGCGGCGTGTCATATCGTGCAACATGGTAGGTCCCCTTTGTTGTCGGCCCTCTGCCGGACCGTTCGCATCGGAGACTGCTTGGAGGTTACCAACCGCGGTAGTGGGAAAATTCTCGCCGGGTTATAAAGTTTTCTGAACGTCCGGATGAACGCATTACCCGCTTCGCGGAGCCTCGGCAGACCTGGTCTATCAAGAATCGTTATATCCCCTCTCGAATTTTCGCGGTTCCAAGAGAAGCGGGCGGCGCCGATGATGATGGCAGCATCAATACCGTGGGAGCCTGCCTTGACCATTGACCGGGATTTTCTGGAAGACTTGAGAAAGCGCTTCGGCAGCGCTGCAGGCGGGGAGATGGAAGATCCGCACTTCCGCGCCGTGGCGGCGAGCGTATTCAAGGACGGCGACAGCCGCAAATGGCCCTTCGCCGATCCTGCGACCTTTCTGGATGCCCGTTTCATCGAGAACGGCTTGCAGCCCGAGGTGCTTGAGGCGCTTGACGTGGCTTTGATCGGCGTGCCGATGGACCTCGGCGTCACCAATCGCGCAGGCGCGCGGCTGGGGCCGCGGGCCGTCCGGGCTGTCGAGCGTATAGGCCCTTACGAGCATGTTCTGCGTGTCGCGCCAATGGGAGGGCTAAAGGTCGCCGATGTCGGCGACGTGCCGATGCGCAGCCGGTTCGACCTGGCCGAATGCCATGCCGACATCGAGGCCTGCTACCGGATGATCGCGGCAACCGGGGTCATCCCGCTGTCGGTCGGCGGCGACCATTCGATCTCCGGCGCCATCCTCAAGGGCCTGGCGGCCGGCCAGCCGGTAGGCATGATCCACATCGACGCTCATTGCGACACCGCTGGTCCCTATGAGGGCTCGAAGTTCCATCACGGCGCGCCCTTCCGCGAGGCGGTTCTGGCAGGCGTGCTCGATCCGAAGCGTACGATCCAGATCGGCATCCGCGGCGGCGGCGAATATCTCTGGGAGTTCTCCTTTGCCTCCGGCATGACCGTCATTCACGCGGAAGAGGTGGTGGAGATGGGGCTCAAGGCGGTGATCGCAAAGGCTCTGGAGGTTGTCGGTGCCGGTCCGACCTATCTCAGTTTCGACGTGGACAGCCTCGATCCGGCCTTCGCTCCGGGAACCGGCACGCCGGAAGTCGGCGGGCTTCAGCCGAGGGAAGCCCTGACCCTGCTGCGCGGCTTCAAGGGCATCAACCTCATCGGCGGCGACGTCGTGGAAATCGCGCCGCAATACGACAACACCACCAACACCGCGCAGATCGCCGCCCAGGTCCTGTTCGAACTCCTGTGCCTCGCGATGTTCAGTCCCGCGGTCAGGACAAAGATCACCTGAGAACCAGCTTCACACCGGCAGCGTGCCTCGTGCCCGCTGCCATCCATCACCTGTCGCACAACACGTCTCAAAAAGGGGAACGACATGACTGCTCTTATGAAATTGCGCTACACTGCCACCGCGGCAATTGCTGTGTTCGGCATCCTGGCAGGGGCCGCGCAGGCCGACGAACTTGCCGATATCAAGGCCGCAGGCGAGATCAACATCGGCATCTTCTCCGATTTCCCGCCCTTCTCTTCGGCAAGCGCCGATATGAGCATCAAGGGCTATGACGTCGACGTCGCCCAGAAGATCGCCGACGGGCTCGGCGTGAAACTCAATCTGGTGAGCGTTACCGGCCAGAACAGGATCGCCTACCTGAACGACGACCGCGTCGACCTGCTGATGAGCGTCGGCTATTCGAAGGAGCGCGCCGAGGTTATCGATTATGCCGCCCCGTACGCCCCCTACTACATCGCCGTCATCGGTCCGGCAGCGCTGAAGGTGAGCGGCAAGGAAGACCTCGCCGACAAGACCGTTGCCGTCAATCGTGGGACGCTCGAAGACACGTCGCTGACGGCCGTCGCCCCCGGCTCGGCCGCGATCCAGCGTTTCGAGAACTATAATTCGGTCATCCAGGCCTTCATATCCGGCCAGACCCAGCTGATGGTCGTCGGCAACGATGTCGGCGCGCAGGTTCTGGCACGACAGGACGAACTGAAGCCAGAGCAGAAATTCCAGCTCCTCAGCTCCCCCTCGCACATCGCGCTCCGCAAGGGCGAGGAAGGCCTGAAGAAGGTCGTCAATGACAGCGTCGCCGCAATGATCGCCGATGGTTCGCTCGACGCAAGCTCGAAGAGCTGGCTGAAAGCGCCGCTCAACCCTGAGAACCTGAAGGACTGACGAAGACGGCCTCCCACTCACCAGAGCATGATGCCGAAACTGTAAGCGATTTCCGTGGCATCATGCTCCAATTCTTTGGTTGAGAGGCGGATCGAGATTTCGGGCCGACCCGGCCCAGATCATCCGGCTCCAAAGGACAAGCGATGAGATACAGCCTCGATTTCAATTGGCTTTGGGACGGAATGGGAGCTCTGGCTTATGGCGCAGGCACGACGCTTGCACTGACGGTCTCCACATCGGTCCTCGGGATCGTTCTCAGCATTCTCGGCGCAGCCGCGCGCCGGGGACCTTATCCTTGGTTGCGCAAGCTCGTCGGCCTGTATGTGGAAATCATGCGCAACACGCCATTCCTGGTGCAGC
Organism: Rhizobium sp. WYCCWR 11146; assembly: GCF_013591995.1. Taxonomy (NCBI): domain Bacteria; kingdom Pseudomonadati; phylum Pseudomonadota; class Alphaproteobacteria; order Hyphomicrobiales; family Rhizobiaceae; genus Rhizobium; species Rhizobium sp. WYCCWR 11146. The sequence goes on along the minus strand of NZ_JACCEY010000019.1, from coordinate 375,073 downwards.
TGTTCTTCATCTTCTTTGGCTTGCCTAGTCTCGGCATTCGGCTCGATCCGATCACTGCCGCCGTCCTTGCCATGACCCTCAACATGGCGGCCTACACGATCGAGGTGGTCGGGGCCGGGCTCGATGCCATACCGAGAGGCCAGAAGGAGGCGGCGCAGGCACTCGGCCTCAGGCCTCGGCTGGTGTTCTTCAAGATCATCCTGCCGCAGGCGATCGCCATCATTTTTCCGGCGCTGACGAGCCAGATCATCATCATGATGCTGGAATCGGCGGTTGTTTCACAAATATCCGTCCGCGAGCTGGCGCAGGAGGCCGATCTGCTTCAATCGCGCACCTTCCGCTCCTTCGAGACCTATCTGGTGGCGACGTTGATCTACCTTTCGATGTCCGCCGCACTTCGCCGGCTGCTTTTCGCCGGGAAGCGCCGTTTTCTGGGAGCCGGTCTGGCATGATTGAGTTCACCTTCTGGGACATTCTGCGCAATCTTGTCTTCGCGACACGCTGGACCCTTATGCTTTCGCTCGCAGCCTTTGCCGGCGGCGCCATCGTTGGCCTGGCGATCCTGTCTGCACGGATATCGAAAACGCGCTGGCCGCGCCGCTTCGCGTCCGGCTACATTGCCCTGTTTCAGGGAACGCCGCTCCTCATGCAGCTCTTTCTGATGTTCTTCGGCCTGCCGATGCTCGGTTTCCGGATCGAATCATGGACCGCCGCCGTCTGCGGCCTGACGTTCTATGCCAGTGCTTATCTTGCGGAAATCTGGCGGAGCGGCGTCGAGGCGGTGCCGCGCGGGCAATGGGACGCTGCAGCCAGCCTGGGCTTGCATCGTCTCCTAGAACTTCGCCTTATCATCCTGCCGCAGGCTTTCCGGATCACCCGCGCGCCGACCGTCGGGTTCTTGGTCCAGTTGATCAAGAGCACCGCACTGGCCTCGATCCTCGGCTTCGACGAACTGCTGAAAACCGCAAACGCCATCAACAACGCGACCTTCGAACCTTTCAAGGTCTACGGTCTCGTCGCAGTGATCTTCTTCGCCCTGTGCTATCCGCTGACGCAATACGCCAGATTTCTGGAGAAGAAAGCGACGTTTGGCTGAGCGGTGTTCAATGCTCCGCATTCCGATCGCAACGACGTGTCCAAAGGGCCGATGCCGGTTGAAAGCTGGTACGCCGCGCAGCGGCGGCGCCGCTCTCGTTCAATTACAGAGAATTCGCCTTATCCAGCAGCCAGAACTTATCGGGAGATCGTTTCAATGACCGACACACAAATCCGTATTCTCGATGCCCGGACAACGGGCGAGCTCCTCCCTTTCGGTGCGCTGGTTGCGACCCTGCGGCAAGCATTTGCCGAAGGCTGTGTCGTGCCGGTGCGGCATCACCACACGATAGCCAATAGCGGTGAGCCAGATGCGACGCTGCTTCTGATGCCCGCCTGGAATGAAACGCACCGGTCGGAGCGCTACCTTGGCATCAAGATCGTCACCGTCTTTCCCGGCAACACGCTGCGCGGCATTCCCGGTTTGACCTCGACTTACATGCTCTATGATGGCCGGACCGGGATGCAGCTTGCGCTCCTTGACGGAAACACGATCACGGCGCGCCGTACGGTCGCGGCATCGGCCCTTGCCGCGGACTATCTTGCCCGAAAGGACGCCCGCCGCCTGCTGGTGATCGGCGCAGGCCGCGTCGCGAGCCTCATACCCGATGCCTACCGCGCCGTCCGGCCGATCGCAGATGTCGATATCTGGGATATCGATCCCGCCAGCGCCGAACGGCTGGCGCAGAGCCTCCGGCAACGTGGGCTCCAGGCCACTGCCGTCACGGATCTGGAAGCAGCAGTGCGGCGAGCCGATATCGTCAGCGCGGCGACGCTGGCGACAGCACCGCTTATCCGGGGCGAATGGCTGCGGCCGGGCACCCATGTCGATCTGATCGGCGGCTTCACCCCGGCGATGCGCGAGGCCGATGACGAGGCGCTTCGGCGCTCCTCGGTCTATATCGACACGCACGAAGCCCTTCACGAAGCGGGCGATCTGGTTCAGCCGATCAGGGCGGGCGTCATTGCTGCAGATGCGGTGCGTGCGACACTTGACGAGTTGTGCTGCCGGGATGTTCCAGCGCGAACGTCCAATGACGAGATCACTCTCTACAAGGCAGTCGGAACGGCGTTGGCTGATCTTGCCGCCGCGACAATGGTGTATGAGGCAGTCTTGAGCGCAGGTTGACGTCTTTTGATCCGGGCGATCGCGAATGATCGGGACGGGAGATTCTCGATTTTTCTAAGGAGGAATGAGCACCCTCAATAGACGGGCTCCCGGTTCGACGCTCCTGGCATGTCCAGGGATTCAATCGCCAGTGCTGCGCCCGACCAAAGTCCGAAACCGACCTATGTCGGTTCGGTGGGCGAAGGGGAAGCAACGGGCCGGCGCTGATATTCGTGCGGTATAGTGCTTTGTGTGCCATAGTCGGGTAAGCTCCTTGTGCAATCCGATATAGACCCGCAGTGAATACAAATCCGCCGCGCATCGAAATCCAGCAACTGGCCCATTTCGTGCTGGCCTGTCAGAGCCCGACGCTGGCAGAGACCGCGCGCGAGCTTGGGATTGCTCCTTCGGCGCTGACATCAAGTCTGCGTACTTTGGAAAATGAACTTCAACTCAAGCTCTTCATCCGGAAAAGCGGTCACCTCAGTCCTTTACCGGCAGCCTTCTGGCTGTTTCAGCAGGCAACGGCCATCCTTCATCGCGAAAGGTTCGTGCGCCGGATGAGGAATGGGGACACGGACCATCTTCGCATCGATATTCGTCTCGATCTCAGTTTCTCCATCGGTCGATTTTCGAAGGCGATCGGACGTACCGTCGAAGATATGGAACGCCAGCGGCCCGACCTGCTGATCGACGTGATATTTGCAGACGGGCGAGGAAAATCCCTTGTTGATGACAGGGCCGCGGAAATCCCGGGCAGCACGGGTTCGATGGAAATCGAAGTCGGCTATATGACCGGCGTGCCATCTGCGAACCTGCCTGCGATGACGCCCTTTTACGATGAGGTCTGGTTTTCCGTCGGAACGGCGGAGGCCGCGGTTGATCTTCGCTCCCCCAATCAGAAATTTGTCGTTTTGAAAATGCGTCAGGCACTTCGCGATGCCGTCATCCGATATGCGGACGAGCATGGCATCCACGATCGCATGATCCTGATGGATGAGGAGCCGGCAGACCTTCATCGGCTGCTCAACGAGTTTCCGCAGATGCGGTTCCTAATGCCCCGCAGCATGGTCGCCGACCGGCTCGGACTGGCGCGCCTGCATCTGGAGCCCCTCGTTCCGCCTTTGTCGAGCACCTTGGGCGTGCGCGCAAACGGGCCGGACCAGGAGGTCGTGTCCGCCCTGCTTTGTAGCCTCAAGAAAAATCTGGAGGCAACGGAGGCCAATATCGTCTTTCGACCGCAGTTGACGGCACGTCAATTGCACTACTTCAACCTTGCGCATCTCAGCGGAGGTATTTCGGCGGCGGCGCGCGCGGCGCATATTACGCAACCTTCCGTTTCGACTCAGATTCAGAAGATCGAGGCAGTTGTCGGGCAACCCCTGTTCGAACGGCGGCGCAACGGTGCCGAGAGCACGAAGGCCGGCAAGGCATTGCTTCCCTTCACCCTGGAGATCGAAGAGCGCATCGATAGCCTCGTTCGGGCTAGTCTGGATATTGCCGCCCACACACAGGCGACCATCTCAATCGGCATGCTGCCGAGTTCGGGGCATGACAGCGTCATGACCGACAAGGTGGCGCAGGCACTGACGGCAACCCGCCTTGGCCATCCCGAATACCGGCTGAGAATCATCGAAGGTTCCAACGCTGTGCTTCACGACCAGGTACGTGCGGGAGAGCTCAATCTGGCCATTGTCGGTGCCGTCCAGACGCAGATGACCCGGATCCATCTCGGGCCGAGCGAGCGCCTGTCGGTCATTGCCAATCCGGCCTTGGACCTTGCTGGTCGAACGGAGATTCCACTGGCCGAAGTTTGCGGATTTCCGCTGGTTCTCGGAATCAAGCATCTCAGTATCCATCAGGCGTTCATGGCAGCCGCCAGCGCGCGGCATCTGCGTGTCGAGCCGGTCATGGACGTCGGTTCTCTGCCATTGGCCATCGCCATGGTCCGCCGTTTGCCGGTCTGTACGGTCCTGCCGGTGTCCTCGGTCCAGCAGGATATCGACAGCGGGCGCCTCACCGCGGCGCCAATTACGGAAGACGTCATCGCCGGAAACCTCTCGGTGATTTTCTCCGGCGAAAGGACGCTGTCCGAGGCCGAACGGACGATGATCCAGTCACTCGTTGCCGTCTTCGGCCGACAGGTGTGATCTAAAAACATATCGTGTCGAATCGCGCTCATGCGCGGAGCATTCTGATTTTCCTATCCTCCAATTCATGATTTTCGAGCTACCCAGCCTCCGGCCTGCGGCTGATACTTGCCGCATCAAAACAGCCCTCGAAAATGACTTTCACAGGATTGCCGGATGAATGATCACCCTGATCCGCTTGAAAACGCGGCCATGACATCCAGGACGGCCGGCGCTGCAATGCCACGCAGCGAAAGCGATCAGTCGTGTCGGGGCATTCTTCAGGAGCTCGACCGTCGCGGTCGGCTGCTGGTGATTTCGGAGGAAGTCGACCCGATCCACGACGTATCGGCCATTCTTTCCATCGTCGATGAAAAGGCGGCGGTGCGGCTCGACTGCATCAAAGGTCACGACATGCCGATCTTCGGCAACATCCTGTCGGATCTCGATCGTGTCGCCCTGGCGCTTGACGTTGCGAAAAGCGATATCCAGGAAAAGCTGCTGTCCTCGATCGCGTCTCCGGTGCCGCCGGTATTCGTGGACGATGCACCGGTACAGCAACAGCTCTTCCAGGACGACGTCCTGACCCGGCTTCCAGTCCCAACGTTCTTTTCCAAGGAGACCGGTCCCTACATTACCGCGGGTCTGATCGTCGCGCGTGACCCTGAAACGGGCTTGGGCAACGCGTCCTATGCCCGCATCAAGGTGCTTGGTCCGAACGAGGCGATGATCGGAATTGCACCGAACCATCATCTCGCCATCATGGCCCGCAAGGCGGGCGCCAAAGGCGAGCCGCTCCCCTTCGCCGTCGTCCTCGGCGCGCATCCAGCCATTCAGCTTGCCGCCTGCTTTTATCTGGGGCTCGGTGACGACGAAATGCACTGCGCCGGATCGCTGCTCGGAGAGCCGGTGCGCCTTGTCCGCTGCAAGTCGATCGATCTTGCCGTGCCTGCAGAGGCGGAGATCGTGCTCGAAGGTCATATTCATATCGACGAGCCGATCCTTGAAGGGTTGGTCTCGGAATATCACGGCATGTACGAGGACTACGGTTCCGGGGTGCGCGTCAGATTTGAATGCATGACTTGCCGCTCCGACGCGATGTTGCAGGTGATCGAGCCCGGTTACCATATGGAGCACCTCTATCTCGGCGCGGTGCCGATCGCTGCCAGCCTCAAGGCCGTCATCCGGCGGTCCGTTCTCAATGTCGGCGAGGTTGCCGTCACCGCGTCAGGCAGCGGACGGAACAATGTGGTCGTGCAGATCGATGCGCCCCGCCCGGGACAGGCACGCCGCATCATGTCGATCTGCTGGGGTGCGGTCAGCATCGTCAAGAACATCACGATCGTCGACAGCGATGTCGACCCGTGGGATCTCGATGCCGTCGAATTGGCGAAGATGACGCGCATGCGCGCGGAGCGCGACATTCTCATCGTCACGGACCTTCCGGCAGACCGGTCCGAGCCTCAGGAAGACGGCGGCGTGATCGCCAAGGTCGGTTACGACGCCACGATGAAGGCAGGCGATCGAAGTGAAGGGTTCGACAAGGCGCTTCCGCCGCCGGATTCTTACGAACGGATGCGCCAGCTGCTGTTGCGCGTCAAGCCGGAGATACTGATTTGAGACGATTGATCATCGGCATATCAGGGGCTTCCGGTGCAATCTACGGACTGCGTGCACTGGAGATGCTCCGGGATTTCGACGATGTCGAGACGCATCTCGTCATATCGCCCTCGGCGATCCGCACGGCACTGGCCGAAGGGACGGGAAAGACCGCGGACGAAATCCGTGGCCTCGCCGACCGGGTCTACAGCCACGGCGATATCGGCGCCTCGATCGCCTCCGGCTCCTTCCGGTGCGACGGCATGTTGGTTGCGCCATGCTCGATCAAGACGCTGAGCGGGATCGCGCATTGTTATGCTGACGATCTGATTGTGCGCGCCGCCGATGTCTGCCTGAAGGAACGCCGCCGGCTGGTGCTGATGGTGCGGGAAACGCCGTTGCATGCGGGCCATATCGCGCTGATGGACCAAGCAACACGCAACGGCGCCGTCATCATGCCGCCGGTGCCGAGCTTTTACACGTTGCCGAAATCAATCGCCGAAATGGTCGACCAGACCGTGGGGCGTGCGCTGGATCAATTCGGGCTTCATCATCCGACGGTCAGGCGCTGGACGGAGGATTATAGCGACTGAGCCATGAAGAGCAGCGCTGAAAGCTGCCGGGCCATCATGTCAACCGCATGCAAAACAACGACGCACAATCACTCCCCCAGGGGAACTCAAAAAAAGGAGATAGAGTGATGTTGTCAGACAATCGTTCCAGAAGGTTGCAGAGCCTGTTCATGCGCGGCGCCGCCGCCTTGCTGTTGTCGCTGACGACGGCCGCACCCGTGATGCTCGCCGCGTCTCACGCGAGTGCGCAGACGGAAAAACCCGTGAGCGGCGGCACGATGACCATCATCAACGGTTCGGACATCAAGAGCTGGGATCCGGCGATCACCGCCGGCACCTATCCCGGCGGTCCGATGGATGTGCTCGACGCCGTCTACGGCTTCATCGTCTACGTCAACGACAAGGGCGTCGTGACCGGCGGCATGGCCGAAAGCCTGACCAGCAGCGACGCCGTGACCTGGACCCTGAAGCTTCGCAAGGACATGAAGTTCACGGACGGCGCGCCCTATGACGCGGAAGCCGTCAAATACAATTGGGACCGCGCCGCCGATCCGGCCACGCTTTCGCCGGCGCAACCGTTCATCTCTTCCTGGAACAAGGCGATCGCCGTCGTCGATCCACAGACGCTGACGATCAAGCTGTCCTCCCCGAACGCCAATTTCGCAGCCCAGGTCGCCGAGCTGTGCCCCTTCATCGCCTCGCCGGCAGCATTGAAGGCCGCCAAGGAAAAGACCGACATCAAGCCGGTGGGCGCCGGCGCCTTTACGCTGACCGAGTGGAACCAGGGCATATCGATGACCATGGCCCGCAATCCCGGTTATTGGGATCAGCCGCGCCCCTATCTGGATACGATCAAGTTTGCGATCATTCCCGAAACCAACAGCCGCATCGCCACCGTCGTGCAGGGCGGCGCAACGATGATGGCCGGTTATCCCTATCAGTTCGGCTCGAACGCAACGGCGCCGGGGGTTGCGACCCGCGAGATCCCGATCCGCGGCATCAACCGCGCCTATCTCAACCAGGCCAAGGGTATCTTCACGGATGTTCGCGCCCGCGAGGCCTTCTATTCCGCCATCGACCGCGCGCGGCTGATGCAGGCCTTCACGCAGATGCCCGGATACAAGGCACCCAGCAATTACTTTGGAGAGAATTCGCCCTATTTCGACAGCGCTTCATCTCTTCCAGCCTATGATCCGAAGAAGGCGCAGGAACTGTTCGATGCTCTGAAGGCGGACGGCAAGCCATTCTCGATCAAGATCGTCACCTATACCAACTCGGACCTGAAGCGTCTTGCCGCCTACATCCAGCAGGTGCTGACCGGCTATGAAGGCGCCTCGGCCGAGATCGTCGAGGTCGACCAGGCCTCGCTGATCCAGCGGTGCAAGACGCAGCTCGACTTCGACATCTGCGTCGAAGGCGGGGTGCTGGTGTCGAACGGTGCCGAGCCGAACATTTCCAATCTGCTGAGTTCCGGCGGAGCTTTCAACTGGGGACAGTACAAGAGCGCCGAGATGGACGCTGCATTGAAGGAGGCCAGCTCCACCCTCGACCCTGCTGCTGTCAAAGCCGCCTATGTCAAGGTTCAGAAGCTCGTTGCAACCGAAATGCCGGTCTACATCTTCGGGGAACAGACGCGCTCGCTGCTGCTGCGCAACAATACCGGCGGCGTCGTTCCCTCGAATGGCGGCATCCTGCAAAAGCAGTTCCTCTACGTCTGCGCGGATGCCTGCCAGAAATAGCAGGTCCCGGATCAAGACGCGCAGGCTCGCCCGGAAGATCCGGGCGGGCGGCGAAGGCCGGGCGATGGGCTGGACGACCGTACACGCCAGAGACGTGAAGACGACAGAATGAGCCCTGCGACGCGGGGCGATCGGAAAAGGTGGATGACGATGATCGGCAATCGCGAGAAGGTGAAGTTTCGGGATCTGGTTTCCCGCAAGCAGGTGTTCACGCCCTGCGTCTGGGATTGCTACTCCGCCAAGGCGGCGGAAATGGCCGGCTTCGAGGCGATCCTGCTCAGCGGCGCCTCACTGGGATTCAGCATGTCCGGCGTGCCGGATCTCGGCCTGCACAATCAGGAGGAACTGGTCTACGCGACCGACCGCATCGCCGACTACTCGCCTTTGCCGCTGGTCATCGATGCCGATGACGGCTTCGGCGATGTCGTCCAAACCTTCCGCACCTGTTATCGTCTCGCCAAAGCCGGCGCCGGAGCGATCCTGATCGAGGATACGCCCAATGAACGCGGCTATGCGCGGTTCGGCCGCGCCATGGAGGCGGCGACGCTGGCCGGCAAGGTCGATGGCAACGTGCCGCATGAGGTCGTCTCGCAGGAGCTCTGGCTCGCCAAGATCAAGGCCTCGATCGAAGCCTGTCAAGGCAGCGATTGCGTGGTGATAGCGCGCACCGAATCCAAGCTCGAAAAGGGGCTGGACGACGCAATCGAACGCTGCGTGCGCGCCGCAGCACTCGGTGCTGAAATGACCTATGTGCACGGCCTACGCACGCTGGAGGAATGCCGGAAGGTGGCCAAGGAATTGCCCGGCTGGAAGATGTTCGGCGATGTCGCGACCGTCAACGGCGTGCCCTTCGTGCGGCTTGAGGAAATCGAGGCGCTCGGCTTCAACCTGGTGACCATGCACTATCTCGAGAAGGGATCGATGTATGGCATGATGGATTACGGTCGGCATGTCTTCAAGGACCGCAGCACACGCTATGCGGACGAGCATAGCATGGGCGGCATGACGCCTGCCGAGCAGAAAGCCTCGCTGGAGCGGGACAGCGGCTGGCTCGATGCCGAGGACAGATGGAAGGCGCTCTGATCCCGGAGACCGGCCGCTCTGCCGTCTCGTTTTGCGAAATCCGGATGCCGGTCCAGTCCGGCATCGGATGTTCCACCTAACAATCGGAGTCCGATCGTTGCGAATTGCCAAGCTCTCCTATCTGAAAGCGGTTGGCGTCCGGCTTCTGGCCGGCATTCCGGTCTTCCTGCTGGTGACGTTCTCGGCGACGGCTCTGTCGAGCCTGATGCCGGGGTCGGCGGCGCAGCTGATCCTTGGAGAGAACGCGACGCAGGCGCAGATCGATGCGCTGAACAGCCGTTACGGTTACGATCTGCCGGTCTGGGAACGTTATCTCGGCTGGCTCGGGCGGCTTCTTCAGGGAGATCTCGGGCAAACCATGTTCAGCCAGCAGTCCGTGGCAAAACTCCTGGTCGACCGGGCGGCGGTGACGTTCGAGATTGCGCTGCTTGCGATGTTCGTCTCGCTCCTGATCGGCGTGCCGCTCGCCATGTATACGGCCAGCCGGTCGGGCGGCATCGTCGATACGGTGCTGCGTGCGGTCTCCTCGGTCATGCTGTCGATCCCGACTTTCGTCATCGTGGTTCTGCTCGGCTTCGTCTTCGCAATCGTGCTGCGCTGGCTGCCGGCGACCGGCTGGGTCACCTTCAGCGACGATCCGATCGGCAATCTCTATTACGTCGCCTTGCCGGTCATGTGCCTCAGCGTGCACCAGGCAGCCTATTTCTACAGGGTGAGCCGCAGCGAATTCGTCGCGATCCTCCAGGAGGACTATGTCCTCGTTGCCAGAGCCAAGGGCCTGCCGACGCGTTACATCCTGATGCGCCACGTGCTCCGCCCGGCCTCTCCCCAGGTGCTGACGGTGATGGGCCTGTCCATGACCTATCTGCTCGGCGGTTCCTTCATCGTCGAGAGCTATTTCGCGGTGCCCGGCATCGGCTGGACCGTTCTCAATGCGGTCAGCAGCCACGACCTGCCCGTCATGCAGGCCATTCTGTCGCTGACAGTGGTGATCTTCGTCGTGATCTTCATCCTGGTCGATCTCGGTTACGCGCTTATCGATCCGCGGGTGGACGTGTCATGAGCCGCCTCCAGCCGACACAAACGGACCTCGTGCCCGGCGAAGCGGCCGCATTGGCGGAGACGTTGAATGCCGCGATGCCGAAGACCGCGCGGTTCCGTATGCCGAGCGGCCATCCGATGGAATGGTTCGCCTTCGGGTTCCTGGCGGTCCTGATCATCTCCTCGGTTTTCGTGGAGTTCATTCCAGGCCTCGTTCGGGCAAGCTTTCCCTATGGCGATTTCTCGCAAGGTCCGGAATGGAGCCTGAACGGCCTGTTCGGAACCGATGCGCTCGGGCGCAGCATCCTGTCCCGTGTGCTCTACGGCGCGCGAACGACGCTCGCCATCGTCTCGGTCGCGACTCTGATCTCGCTGGTGATCGGCATGACCCTCGGAATGCTGGCCGGCTTCTATCGCGGTCCGGTCGAGCGGATCGTCGATCTCTATGCCAATTCCATGGCGTCGCTTCCGCCGATCCTCGTCATCCTGGCGCTGATATCGGTGACCGGAAATTCAGTTTTCACGATGATGCTGGCGCTTGGCCTACTCGACATCGGAACCTATGCACGCATCGCCAAAGGCGGCGTGATTGCCCAGAACGATCGTGATTACGTGTTGGCAGCACGCGCCATGGGCGCGTCGGACATGCGGCTTCTGCTACGCGAGATCCTGCCCAATCTCGTTCCGGCGTTGACGGCCATCGTTCCGCCGCTGATGGCGGGGCTGATCATCACGGAGGGGTCGCTGAGCTTTCTCGGTTACGGCATTCCGGCGCCGGCGCCAAGCTGGGGCGGGATGATCGCCAGCTCGACCGACCTGCTCAGCCGCTTTCCACTGCTGATCTTCGGACCGATCGTCGCCATCGTTCTAACAGTTTACTCGCTCAACACGGTCGGGGATTGTCTGGCCCGTCGCATGAACCATCGCGGCAGGGAACTCTGATATGAATGAGGCGGCAAACACCACCCCGGTCCTCGATTGTCACGAGCTCTCCTGTCATTTCAGGTCGCCGTTCGGGCCGATCCGAGTGCTGCATGACGTGAGCTTCAGCATCCCGCCGCGCACGACGCTCGGCATCGTCGGAGAATCCGGCGCGGGCAAATCCATGCTGGTCAAGACGATCATGAGCATTGCGCCGGAGGGCATGAAAACCAGCGGTCGCATCCTCGCCGACGGGACCGATCTTTCGACGCTTAACGAGACGAAACGCCGCGCCTTTCTCGGCCGCAAGTTCGGGATGGTTTTCCAGAACCCGATGACATCCCTCAACCCCTTCGTGCGGGTGGGGCGGCAGATCGAAGAGGCGAGCCGCTTCCATCTGCGGCTTGGAAAAGCGCAGGCTAAGGCACTTGCGATCGAACTGCTGGCAAGCGTCGGCATTCCCGATGCCGCGGAATGTTACGGGCATTATCCGCATCAGTTTTCGGGCGGCATGAAGCAGAGGATCATGATCGCCACGGCACTTGCCTGCCAGCCGGATCTGCTGATCGCCGACGAGGCGACGACCGCGCTGGATGTGACGGTTCAGAAGGAAATTCTCGATCTGCTGCAGGTTATCCAGCAGCAGCGGCAGATGTCGATGATCCTGGTGACGCACAATCTGGGCGTCGTCGCAGGCCGCACCGACGACATCCTCGTGCTCTATGGCGGGCATGTCGTGGAATACGGTCCGACGGACACCGTCTTTTCCCATCCGCGCCATCGCTATACCGAGGCTCTGCTTTCGGCGATGCCGCGCATGGACCAGCCGGCTCATACGAAACTGCGCACGATCCCGGGCCGTCCGCCCGATCTTGCCAACCCCGCGCCGGGATGCCCGTTCGCACCGCGCTGTCCCGCCGCCGAGGCCCGCTGCCATGTCTCGATGCCGCCGATGACGACCAGTGCGGACGGCAAGCACCGCTTCGCCTGCTATGTGCCTGTTCAAACCGGCGATGCAGCCGACACTGCGGTCGAAAGGAGGGCATTGTCATGAATGACGAGGCTTCCGGCCAGGCCGTCGATACAAGTGCCGCAACGCATGCCTTCGCTGCTTTCCTGCGCGACGACGCGCTTTTGAAGGTACGCGATCTCTCGGTCAGATACCGGCGCGGCGGCAAGATCTTTGTTGCGGTCGACGGCGTCTCCTTCGACGTGGCTCCTGGGGAAACGCTCGGTCTCGTCGGAGAGTCGGGCAGCGGCAAGACGACCATCGGCCGTGCCCTCCTGAAGCTTCTGCCGAAGGCGGACACGCGTATCGACGGCCACGTCGAATATGACGGCCTGAATCTTGCCGACCTGTCTGCTTCCGATCTTCGCGCCATCCGCAGCAAGCTGCAGATGATCTTCCAGGACCCGATTTCTTCCTTCAATCCGCGCCGCAAGGTGCAGGATATCGTCGGAGAAGGCCTCGAGATCCAGGGCATCCGCAAAGCGGAAAGACTGGAAAGGGTCGATCGTGCGCTCAACGATGTCGGCATGAGCCGGACGATGGTGGAGGGCCGCAGGCCGCATCAGTTTTCCGGCGGCCAGTGCCAACGCATTGCGATCGCGCGGGCGCTCGCCGTTGGGCCGGAGCTGATCGTCTGCGACGAGCCGGTTGCATCTCTTGATGTGTCGGTGCAGGCGCATGTGATCAATCTTCTGCAGGATATCCGCCAGAAGCGTAACCTGGCGCTGATCTTCATTTCCCACGATCTCGCCGTCGTGCGCAATGTCAGCGACAGGGTCGCCGTCCTCTACATGGGCAGGATCGTCGAGATCGGAACCGGCGATGCCATCTATCAGCGTCCGGCGCATCCCTATACCCGCATGCTGCTGGAAGCAGTCCCGGTTCCCGATGCCAGCCGGAAAATCGTGCCTAGCGCAACGCCGACGCAGGCCTTGTCGCGGAGCGCGCCGCCATCAGGTTGCCGGTTCCGCCTGCGTTGCCCACGCGCTCAGGCGGTCTGTGCAGCGCAGGAACCGAAGCTTGCGGCGATGCCCTACGGCCAATTCGCGGCCTGTCATTTCCCTCACGACGAGCCGGCGCCCGGAATGAAGACGGCGGAACAAGCGTGATGGAAAAAGCCCCTGATGCATTCGAAGAAAAAGGGCTGGCAAGCGGCAACGCGTGCTCGGAACAGGATACCGGAGCTGCGAGGCGCGCTGCTTTCTGTGCCAATGTGTTCGATGTCATGGTCCGGCTCTACGGCGAGCCCGGCATCGCGTCCTGGTGCCTCGAAGCCCAGAACAGTCATGCGGTGGACGTGCCGTCCCTGCTGTTCTTCGCTCTTGCGGATAGTGACGGACACGGCGCGGATGACGGCGAGATGCAGCAGCTTCTGGAACGTGCCGGCGAATGGCGCTCGCTTTTCGTCCTGCCGTTGCGGCATCTTCGGCTAACCCTGCGTCAAGGCCGCAGGAAGGTGGCAGAGATTGAATTTTACGAAAAGATCAAGGCAGCGGAGCTGGAGGCGGAACGGTTGCAGGTCCGGCGTCTGGCCGACGACTTTCTCCCGCTCGAAGGGCCGGGCGGGCTGGCGGCCCGTTATCTCGAAACGATTTCCATGCCGGAACCCGAAGCAGAGACGCTGGTCGGGCGGCTTCGAGCCGCCGCCAAAGCCATCTGCCACGGCTTCCCCATCATGCGCACTGAGGATCTGAAGACATCATGAGCGATTTCGACGCCGTCATGACAGCAACCATCGTCAGAAAAGAAGGTGTCGCGGAAAACTACGTCGCCGTCACTGATGGCATTGCCGCTGCGATCGAGACAGGCTGCGCTCCCGGCGCGCGTGTTCGATTTCGGCAGTTACTTTCTCACACTTATCGAGCTTCAAGGACATCGAGATGAACGCCATAATTCTAGACGGTGACAGCCTGACGATCAAAGATACCGTTCGCATCGCGCGCCAGGGTGCCAAGGTAGCGCTCGCCGATGCGGCGCGCGCCGAAATCATCAAGGTGAGAAACTATATCGAGGAAAACTGGCTGACCGAAAACGCGCCGCCAACCTACGGTTTCAACACCGGCGTCGGCAAGCTCAAGGATTATGCCATCAACCAGGCCGATAATGACCGCTTCCAGCGCAATATCGTGCTCTCTCATTGCTCCGGCATCGGAGAGCCGGCGTCGGAAGAAATCGTCCGCGCCATGATGGCCGTCCGCATCAACGCCTTCTGCCTCGGGGTTTCCGGCCTGCGGATCGAGGTGGTCGATCGTCTCGTTGAGATGCTGAACCGCGGCGTTCACCCTGTGGTGCCGATCCAGGGATCGGTCGGCGCGTCTGGCGATCTGGCGCCGCTCGCCCACATGGTTTCGGTGCTGATCGGCTATGAGGAGGCGGAAGCCTATTACCAGGGCGAACGCATGCCAGCGCCGCAGGCTCTGGAAAAGGCCGGCATCTCCCCGATTGCTTTCGATCTCAAGGCGAAGGACTGCCTTGCCCTCATCAATGGCAACAGCCTCTGCGCGGCCATGGCGGTTCTCAACCTCCACGACGCCGAGATGCTGATGAAGACCGCCGATGCGGCCGGCGCGCTCAGTCTGGAGGCGATCCGCGGCGAGCAGGCGGCATTCGATCCCCGCATTCATCTCGTGCGCAAGCAGCCCGGGCAGATCGCGACTGCGGAAAATATTCGTCGCATTATCGAGGGCAGCCGTCGCACGACCGAGGCAGCACGTGCGGTACGCCTCGAGGACGATATCCTACATCCGAAACACACCGCCCGGATCCAGGATCAGTATTCCTTCCGTTGCCTGCCGCAGGTGCATGGAAGCTGCCGCGACCAGTTGGAGCACGCCAAGGAGTTGATCACGCGCGAGCTCAACGCCGCGACCGATAATCCGCTCGTCTTCTGGAACGAACTCGGCGCGCTGGAATTCCTGTCCGGCGGCAATTTTCATTGCGAACCCATCGCTTTTGCCATGGACATCCTGACGATCGCTTTGGTGGAAATCGGCAATATTTCCGAGCGACGCCTGTTCTCGCTCTGCGACACGACGTTGAACTACGGCCTGCCGCCGAACCTTGCCGGCAAGCCGATTGGCCTGAATTACGGCTATGGCATCATCTCGACGGCTGCGGCGTCCGTCGCATCGGAAAACAAGACGCTGGCTTTCCCCGCCGTTGCCGATACCATCCCGACCAAGAGCAGCCAGGAAGACCATGTTTCGATGGCGACATGGGCATGCCGCAAGACGCGTCAGGTGGTCGACAACATGCCGAAGATCCTTGGTGTCGAATGCCTGCTTGCGGCCCGCGCCATCTTCCTGACCGAAGAGGCGCTCGGCGGCTACAAGCTCGGAGCCGGCAGCCAGGCGCTCTATGACGCGCTTCGCGACGCGATCCCGTTCCAGCAGGAGGACAGCTACATGCCCAAGCAGACCACACCGGCTCTCGAGATCGTGCGGTCCGGCGCATTTCTCGAGGCCATCGAGAACAAGATCGGCGCGCTGAAATAGGCGGGCCGGCTGATTTGGGCTGCGGCCGCATCATGAGGCGCCGGCATTTCATCGCCGCCTGCAATTCCCTGACCGGAGAGAACCATGTTCGATGATCTGATAATGCCGCCAGCCGACAAGATCCTGTCGTTGATGCCGATTTTCCGGCAGGACAGTCGTTCGAACAAGATCGATCTCGGCGTCGGAGTCTACCGGGACGCCTCCGGTACGACGCCGATCCCGCGGGCGGTGAGGGAGGCAGAAAAACGAATCCATACCGCGCAAACGACCAAAGCCTATGTCGGCCCGGCCGGAGATCCTGTTTTTTGCGATCTCATCGGCAGGCTTGTCTTCGGCGAGGCCGCGACGTGGGAGCGAATTCGCGGCATCCAGACGCCGGGCGGTGCAGGCGCCTTGACGGTGCTCGCCGGCCTGATCTCCCTGGCGCGCCCGGGTACAGTGGTCCATGTGTCCGATCCGACCTGGGTGAACCATGTGTCGATCCTTGAAGACAACGGGCTTCGGGTCGTCACTTACCCGTACCTGGATAGCCGAACAGGCGAGGTGGATTTCGACGCCCTGCTCGATCATTTCTCACGGTCGGAGCGGGGCGACATCGTGTTGCTGCACGGCTGCTGCCACAATCCGACGGGCGCCGACCCGAGCCGTTCGCAATGGCAGGCGCTGGCGGAGATCATCGCCGTACGCGGGCTCGTTCCGCTGGTCGATATCGCTTATCAGGGGTTTGGCGACGGTCTCGAGGACGACGCCTTCGTCGTGCGGCTGCTCGCCGGCATGGTTCCGGAAATGCTCGTCTCCTCGTCATGCTCGAAGAATTTCGGAATCTATCGCGAGCGGACAGGTGCTGCATTCATTCTCGCCGCCAACGCGGATCGGGCGGATGCAACCAAGGCGCAACTCACGGTGCGAGCCCGTGTCGTCTATTCGATGCCGCCGGATCATGGCTCGGCTATCGTTCGCGCCGTCCTGGAAGACCCTGCACTCGCGGCCGACTGGCGCGCCGAACTGGACGATATGCGCTCCAACATTCTGTCGCTGCGCCAGGGGCTTGCTGCCTCGTTCCGGCGTTTCACCAATGGCAGCGACTACGATTTCCTCGCCAGGAACAAAGGCATGTTTTCGCTGATCGGTCTGACACCCGGAGAAGCCGTGATGCTGCGCGAGCGCCACGCCATCTACATCGTCGAGGACGGACGCATCAATGTCGCCGGGCTGCAGGCCAGCCAGATCGACACCTTTGCGGAAGCCGTTCTGGCAGTTCGTGGGAAACGCTGATTGGCATCTGTTTGAGGCCAGAGACAAGAACTATTCGTGCTTCCTTCCGCCGACGGCGTTCCTTACAATCTCGCCAGTCCTCCCCCGAGCCCTGGAAATGAGGTTTTCATGAGCACGCTTACCCGCTTCTCCGTTCAGCCGCTCTCGACCATGACCCGCCGTCTTGCCGATGTCGCCTCCGCTCGTCGCGAACCCGACCTGGTCATCCAGGGCGCACGCGTCTTGTCCACCTATTCGGAGCGCTTTCTCGACGGACGCGAAGTCTGGATTTCGGGGGGCCGCATCGCAGCCGTTAAGCCGGCCGGCAGCTACAGAGGCGGGAGCGCCAAGCTCTACGACGCCAGGGGCGGCATCATCGCCCCGGGCCTGGTCGATCCGCATATCCATATCGAATCCTCGATGGTGACGGCCTGCGCCTATGCCGAAGCGGCGCTCCTCAACGGCACGACGACGATCTTCTGCGACAGCCACGAGATAGGCAATGTCATGGACGTCGCCGGCGTCGAGGCCATGCTTGAGGACGCACGGCAGGCGCCGCTGTCGATCTTCCTGACGGTGCCGAGCACCGTGCCGGCGACGACGCCGGATCTGGAAACAGCCGGCGGCGACCTGACGCCGGATAAGATCGCCGCCCTGTTCGACAAGTGGCCGGAAGCCGTGGCTCTCGGCGAGAAGATGGATTTCGTCCCCGTTGCGATGGGTGACGAGCGCAGCCATGCGATCCTGGCTGCAGCACTCGGGCGCGGCAGGCCGGTGTCGGGCCATGTCTACGGACGAGAGTTCGTTGCCGCCTATGCCGCATCCGGCGTTACCGACACGCATGAAGCCATCGACCGCGACATTGCCGACGACTTGCTGGAAGCCGGCGTGTGGCTCTTCCTGCGCGGCGGTCCGCCGACGACTCCCTGGCATTCGCTGCCGCAGGCGATCAAGACGATCACCGAGCTCGGCGCCTCCCACAAGCGCGTCGCCGTCTGCACCGACGACCGTGATGCCGAAGATCTGCTTGCCTTCGGCCTGGACTGGGTAACGCGCGAAGCCGTGAAATACGGCATGAGGCCGGAACAGGCCTGGGCGATGGGTTCGCTGCACGGCGCGACGCGGTTCGGCATGGAAGGCGAAATCGGCGGTCTAGGCGGCGGCCGCCGCGCCGACCTGGTGCTTCTCAGCGACGACCTTACGCCTGTTAGCACCTGGTATGGTGGCGAGCTCGTCGTCGACGGCAAGAAGATCACGCCGATCCTCGACGAAGCCCTGTCGAAACCGTACCGCTATCCGGATGCCGCCTACCACACGGTCAAGCTGCCAAAAAATCTCAAGCTGACACCGGACCTGCCGACGGAGACGGTCGTCGCTCATACGATCAAGACGGAGCTGCCCGGCATTACCCTCGGCCATGTCACCGTCACGCTGGAACCGGCCAATGACTGGCAGGCCCATTTCGACAAGCACGACCTCTGCTTCGTGACGGTGGTGGAACGTCACGGCAAGTCTGCCGGCAATGTCGCCCACGGACTGCTCAACGGCTTCGGGCTTAGACAAGGCGCGGTCGCATCCTCGGTCGGCCACGACAGCCACAACATCATCGTCGCCGGCACCAATGCCGCGGACATGCAGGTGGCGCTCGACGCGATCGAAGAAAAGCAGGGTGGCGTCTGTGTCGTCATGGACGGCAAGGTGACGGCCATGGTGCCGCTGCCGGTCGCCGGGCTTTTGTCCGACAAGCGCGTGCACCAGGTCGCGGACGAGGTAAAGGCCCTGAAGCTCGAATGGGAAAAGGCAGGCTGCACCATCGCCTATATGGGCTTCAACCTTATCCCGCTGTCGGTCATCCCGGAAATCCGGATAACCGACAAGGGCCTGGTGCTGGTGCCGGAAATGGTGATCTCACCGCTCTTCGAAAAGGCCTGAACGCTGGCAATCCGATGGTGAAAGAGGTTCGCCGTGACGGGGCAAGAAAACCGAACGCGTCGCGAGCGAACCACCATCAATAACGTTAGGCATCGAGCGCACCTCGTTTGGCAATCGAGATCAGCTCCTTGAAGTGCATAACAATCCTACCTTCGCGGCTAGCGTCCTCCGCTTCCCAACCGAACTTCCACGCGTCGTGGCGCGCAAGCCAATCTCCGAGGGCGCCGGTATCACCAGTAGGCATCCTATGGGCGGCGAGGTATGGGTTTTCGTGGGCCTTCAGGCCGAGCACCCGCGCCCTTGAGCCTGCTTCCTGCAGATCGATCAGCTCTTCAATTGTCATACGCGCGCCCCCACGATGTCGGCGACGGTAGCATCGTGGTCCGCGCATGCAAGTGAATGCTAATTAATGGGTTAATTTGGGACAGTTGCGTGACAAGCTGCGCAGCATAACGATCTGATATAGCAACATAACGTTTCCTGATCGAAGACGTTGCTTTACCGATTGTACCCCTGAGAAAGGCCGCACATACTCTTAGTCATAACAATGACAAAGAGGGTAACATGTTAGAATTCAATATCATGCGGGCTCACGCCGGTCGGCTTTCCATGTCCACCATCGCCGGCATCCTGTTGCTTTGCACCGGCCAAGCGAATGCCGAAACTCTTCGGCTCGCCCACGCGTCAAGCTCGAAGAGCCTCATTCAGGAGGCTGTCGTCATGTTCGCCGACAAGCTCGCCGGCGAAACCAAGGGCGGCCTCACCGTCCAGATTTTTCCAGATGGTCAGTTGGGCGATGAGGGACCGATCGCCGATGGTGTCGGCTCCGGCTCCATCGATATCGGCCTAGGCGGCGTTGCCGATGCGATCGATCCGAAGCTCAACGTCGTCACCTTGCCGTTCTTGTTTTCCGATGCAAACGCGGCGCACACCTTTCTCGACGGACCAGTCGGGAAGAAGGTCTTCGACACGGGTGCCGACAACGGCTTCAAGATGCTGGGAGCGCTTGATTCCGGTTTCCGTCAATT
Organism: Rhizobium sp. WYCCWR 11146; assembly: GCF_013591995.1. NCBI lineage: Bacteria > Pseudomonadati > Pseudomonadota > Alphaproteobacteria > Hyphomicrobiales > Rhizobiaceae > Rhizobium > Rhizobium sp. WYCCWR 11146. The sequence continues at coordinate 355,069 of NZ_JACCEY010000019.1, read as the reverse complement.
TGCAACCGTCAGCAAATCAATCGCCACACCGGAGGATATCAAGGGTCTGAAGCTGCGGACACCGCCCAACCCCGTCATTCTTGCAACCATCGAACAGCTGGGCGCCCTGCCGCAATCGATTCCATTCGGGGAGGTCTATACCTCGCTGCAATCGCATGTGGTCGACGGCGTGGAGCCGGAAATACGCGATTTCGCGGATCAGAAATGGTATGAGAGCGCGAAGTTCCTATCGGTCTCGAACTATATCTGGACGCCGAATTACTGGTTCATGAACAAGGAGCGCTTCGACGCTCTGAGCCCGGAAAACCAGGCTGCGGTGACCAAGGCAGTCGAAGAGACGACGATGTGGTACCGCGGAAAACTTGACGAGGTCTATGCCCAGGTCATCGAGGACCTCAAGTCGAAGGGCGTCACCGTAACGACGGTGGACACGACACCCTTCCGTGCGATGGTTGATCCTGTTTACGCGAAATTCGGGGCGGAATGGGGGGACGATCTGGTGTCGTCCGTGCGCTCGGCAGCAGCCGGAAAATAGGCAATGCCTACGGCGAGGATGCGATCGGTCCTCCGACGTGTCCTTGCCGCATTCGTTGCTCGTGCACCACTTCCTCCTTTGATGGAAAGCCCCATGAAACGCCTGGCTTCTTCAGCGGTCTTCGTGATGACGATCGTTGGTGTCCTCGTTGTCGTCGCCCTAATCCTTTCTACCGGGCTTGGCGCCGTGGGCCGCTATCTCGGTCTCTCCGGAATCACTTGGTCATTTGAAATGGTCGGCATCCTGTTTTTGTGGACGACCGCGATCGGTGCTGTTCTGTCGGAGGTCGCCGGCGAAAATGTTTCCATCGACGGCAACACGTCCACCAGTGGTCGGAACCGCTGGTTTCGCATCTATCACAATCTCATCCTGCTCACCGTTGCCGCCGCCTTTCTGTGGAGCGGCAAGGCCATGCTTGCGCGCACGGGATTTGTTCCCACTCCCGTCATGCGCGCGCCGAGTTGGACCGTTCAGAGCATCATCGTCTTCATGGGCGCCACTCTGGCTGTCATTGCGATTGCGCGCATCGTTTCAGCATTCCGGGAGCGTGGCCAATGACGCTTCTGGTTCTCTTCGGCGTCTTCGCCATCACGCTCTACACTGGTGTGCCGGTCGCATGGTCGATCGCGTTTTCCACTCTTGTCGTCATTTATTTCGGTCTGGTTCCGCTCCCACCCTCCTGGTTTGCGCAACAGGTCTATATGGGAGCCGATTCCATTTCATTGGCGTCCATCCCGCTGTTTCTCGTCGCCGGCGGCATCATGAACGAGGGTGGCCTGACACGCCGGATCATCGACCTTGCCAATGACATGGTCGGATGGGTGCGAGGAGGATTGGGTGTCGTCAATGTCGCGACCTGCATGATCTATGGCGGAATTACCGGATCGGCCACGGCCGACACGGGTGCTGTCGGCGCCATCATGATCCCGGCGATGGCCGAACGGGGCTATCCAAGAGACTTCGCTGCAGCAGTTACGGCCGCAGCCGGGACGCTCGGCATCATCCTGCCGCCGAGCGTTGTGATGATCATGTACGGGGTCATAACGGATACATCAATCGGTGGGCTATTTGCAGCAGGCATCATTCCGGGTCTTATGTTGGCGGTCACATTCATGCTCACGGCCTGGTGGGTCGGGGTGAAGGAGAACTTTCCAAAGTCGGAGACCCGTCCGACCGTAACAAGCTTCAGCAAGCACCTTTTGCGGGCACTTCCTGCGTTAATGATGCCTATTGCGGTTCTCAGTTCCATGCTGAGTGGGCTTGCGACAACGACGGAAGCTGCATTCGTCGCAGTGGTCTGGGCTCTTCTGGTTGGAGGCGTTCTCTACCGCGAAATCACCTTGGTCGGTCTTTGGAAGATCGGAGTGGAGACGGTGCGCATGACCGGCGCCATCATGATCATCATGGCTGTCTCGGTTCCATTTTCCTGGATATTGACCGTCGAGCAGATTCCCCAATGGACCGCCGGGCTCCTCCATGCCTGGGGAGCCGGCCCGACCATCACGATCCTACTGATTCTGGCGCTTTTGACCTTCGTCGGGACCTGGGCGGACCTTGGGCCTTCGCTGATTATCCTCGCACCGATATTACATCCGATCGGCATCGAAGCCGGATTACAGCCCTATCAGCTTGGTCTGATCTTCACCATGGCGCTGGGTATCGGATTGTTCACCCCACCGGTGGGCACCAACATCTTCGTCGTCTGCAACGTCGCCAAGGTCGGGGTGAACGCGGTTACGCGCAGGCTTATCCCCTTCTTCATTACCAGCAACATCTGCCTCCTGCTCGTCGCCTTCATTCCGGAGACGACGGAATGGCTGCCGCGCTACTTCGGGTTCTAGCAACCGTCCGTGGCCGCAACGAATGGACAAATACGATGACGACACATCTGGTTGGGGGAATCTCCAGCGCCGGGCGGGCCTTGCCACCCATGGACGGCAAACCCTTTGTCGCCCGACGGTCCCAAGGTGCCTATATCTGGGACGACAGACAGCGCCAGTATATCGATACGGCGCTCGGATTTGGGGCGACGGTGATCGGCCATGCGAATCCGCTGGTTGTCAAGGCAGTCACTGCCGCCCTGCGCAATGGGCCGATGCCGGCCTTTGCCCATGATGGAGAGGAGGAAGCTGCCAGCGTGCTGACCGCGGCGACGCAGCATTTGTCGCGGGCGATCTTTACCAATACCGGCAGTGAGGCTGTTCATCTCGCTTGCCGACTCGCTCGCGCTGCCACGGGCCGCTCCTATATCGCAAAAATGGCTGCGGGCTATGATGGCTGGTATGACGACGTCACGCTAGGCCAGGCGGGATCCGCCGATGCGGCAATGCTCACAAACGCAAGGCCGGTGCACGAGCGAACCACGCTGCTGCGCTTCAACGACTTCGATGACGTCGATCAACTGTTCGCGGAAAACAGTGGCATCGCTGCCGTCATCCTGGAACCGATGCTGGCCAATGCGGGATGCATCCCGGCAGCGCCCGGCTATCTTGCTCATGTGGAAGCGACGGCGCGGCGCCATGGCGCGCTTGTCATTCTCGACGAAGTGCTGATGGGATTTCGCACGCGATTCGGGCTGACGGGGCATAGCATGGAGGTGGAAGCAGATCTGGCCACCGTGGGCAAAGCCATCGGCAGTGGCGTCGCAGTGGCCGCAGTCGTCGGTCGACCCGACCTCATGGCGCTTGCAGAAGAGGGTACAGTCAACCGCGCCGGGACTTACAGCGGCAATCCTGTGGCCACAGCCGCCGTCACCGCAACGTTTCAGGTTCTGAGAGACCTCAATTACGCCGCCTTGCTGGCGCGCGGCGAGCGGTTAAGGCATGGCATAAATTCAGCTTTTGCCAGTTATGGTAGGGCGGTTACGACCTCGGGGGAAGGCTCTGTATTTACAATCTGGTTTGCCGATAGCCCGCCCTCGAACTACACAGAGACACTGAGCAGGGCAAATGCCGTCATGACCCTCAAACTTCATGAGGCGCTACGCCGCCGCGGGCTGTTGATCATGCCGTTTGCCTTCGGTCGTCTCTATCTTTCCGATGCCCACACCGATGGCGTTATCGACGACATGATCGGTATTTTTGAAGACGCGGCAAGAGACATGGCGGCTTAGCCAATTTGCTGTTTTGGGACCTTGAAACCCATATGCCTTGCAACTGGCCGTTCGCCGGATCGCGACCCTGATCACGGCGACAGTAGATAGTGTCAAAGCTGCTGAAAATGCGAGCGGACGAAGCTGGCGACCGTGCGAACAGCGGCGCGCGCGCCATGTGGAACGAGAAGGGCGATCTCAAGCGGTTTCAGCGACGGCAGGCCGTCGTCTTCCGCGGTCAGACGGCGGTGTCGCGAAGCGACAACCGAGGCCGGCAAAGCTGTAACCGCGGCACCCGCATCCAGCGCCGCCTGAATCGACGGCAGATGTGAGGATGTCCATGCCGCTCGCCATCCAATGCCGGCCTGGGTGAGAGCGTGGACGATATGGGGCCGTGCTCGACAATCCTTCTCCGGAAACAGGGCAAGAGGGAGAGGCCGCTGTCGCTCAATCTGCCCATCCGGAGGTCCGCACCAGACCAGCGGCTCGCGACGCAGCAACTCGCCGACGATTGAATCCGGGGCGCGAGTGATGATAGCGAGATTGATAGTGCCGTGTTCGACCATCGCCTCGAGGGAGCGAGAGAAATCGCACTGGATCTCGACTTGGATACGGGGATTGGCGCGCGAAAACTCTTCAATCAAAGGCTTGCCAAACAGCTCGATATAGTCGTCCGGCATTCCAAGACGGACATAGCCGCGCATGGCACCTGGATCGAGCGCTGCCAGCGCCTCGTCCTCGATCGCAATGATACGGCGGGCATAGCCAATCAGGATCTCGCCTGTTTCAGTCAGGTGCACGCCGCGTCTTGTCCGGTCAAATAGCTTCCGCCCGATCTGTTCTTCAAAACGGGCAATGATGAGACTGACGGCCGCTTGTGACTTGCCGATCCTCGTCCCTGCTGCAGTAAAGCCACCGGCGTCGGCCACTGCCACGAAGGTCGCGAGCGCATCTGTGTCGAAGTGCTGCATTTTGAACCTTGGAACTCGCTATGGGACGTGCGGCGATCTGATCGTTCCGACTAAGCGAGCTTCACCAAAAGACCGCCGGATTGCAGATATCATTCTCCCTTTCCTCAAGTGAGTAAAGCGCTGGCCATGATGCGAACACCTGGCAATTGGTGATCTTGCCCGCCGAACCTGCATATTGCCGGCCGGCCCCACAGCATGCCTTGCCTTGCTTGAGAAACCGTTCGACGGGCGAATGATTCACCGGATCATTCGCTTGTCCGTCTCACCGTCGATCACCAGGACCGCAAGATCAGCCAATGTCTCAAGGGCATGGACACACACGATGTCGCACAAACCAGCCGCGTCCCAATGACCACGCCCCAGAATAGCCTGCTGCCACCACAGGCCGGTGTCGCCCGCCGCCGCCCCGCATCCAACCCGTCTTGCCGTGACACACAAAATGCAACTGCAATACTAAAGGTCAGCGACTTGTAGATGCATTCGCGTAAATGCGATTAGGCTTTCGATGTGTTGGGCGACAGCTCGGCGAGTTTCCTCGACATCGCCCCGGTCGATCGCCTCGATAATAACGAGGTGTTCCGTGGAGTCCGGCTTCAAGCGATCTTTCAGGCGGTCGATTTCGAAGAGACGCGTGGTCGCCCGAAGCTCCCGCAGTACCTTTGCCATGACCGCGTTACCGCAATGATCGATGATCATGTTATGGAGATTGTCATCCGAGAACCAATGCGCGTCTGTGTGATACGCCGTCGCGCCCAAAAGGTCGTGAATTTCCTGCCGGACGCTCATCAAAAGACGTCGCGGAATGGCGTTGATCGACAATACCGCTGCTTCAGGTTCGATCAACAATCTCAGTTTCAAGCTTTGAAGATACTCGCCGACATCCACCTGTCGCACGACGTAGTTTCGGCCATCGCCCTTGCGAACCAGACCTTCGCCCTCTAGCCTCTGCAGCGCTTCGCGCAGCGGCGTCCTCGAAATCCCGAGTGTCTCGGCAAGCCTTGCCTCAACGATGACATGCCCGCCTTTCAGCCGGCGATGCCGGATCATGTCGGACACGGCCTTGTAGGTCAGCGATGCAAGATTGTGCTGCCCTTTCTCCGCGATTTTCCGACCCGGGGCCGCCAAAGCGTCTGTCACCGTTTGCCATTTCCTTGTTCTTTAGGGCGTTGGCCGCTCGACGCGGCATCGTGCTTTCCTTACGCGATCACTTGTTACATATGATAGCCGATTTGGAAAAGGACTGGAACGAGTGCAGATGGACGATGGTCTGAATGAAGTTGGCGACTCCAGCCTTGCTGACGAAACCTACCGTTCCCTGCTGGCCGATATTCTATCAGCCAGGCTCGCGGGGGGATCGGTCGTCCAGCAACGCCGCTTGGCGACGAAACATGCCGTTTCGCGTTCTCCCATGCGCCACGCGCTGGGACGTCTCGAAGGAGAGGGACTACTTGTCAGAAACGAAAAAGGCGTTCTCTCGGTCAGGGTCATCAGTCTCAAGGACTACCTTGACAGCCTCACCATGAGGATGCTGCTCGAACCAACTGCAGCCGCGCTCGCCAGTTCCCACGTTTCGCGACTTGAACTGGACTCTTTGACAAGGATGCTGGACGAGATCGAGGCCGACCCCGAACCTGACCCTGAGGTGGTCTGGGCGTTTGACGATGCGCTTCACAACTATATCGCAAGCGAAAGCCGCAACCCCTTTATGGCAACCACTATCGGGGAGATGCGACGCTACACAACGATCTTCGAGCGACAGCTGCCTGTCGTGCGCGCGAAGCCGGGCGTGCGGGAACATCGAGCGATCCTGCTTGCCTTGGCCTCCAGCGATGCCGAGGCGGCTCGCCGAGCCATGACCGATCATCTCGAAGTCGTCCGTCAGGGCGTCCTTGCGAACTACTGAATCCGATGAGTTGAGAACGCACTTGCATCTACGGCGAACTTTTGTATAAAAGTGGGATCCCACTTGAATGCAGGGTCGGGATCCAACGATAAAGAACCGAACTCCAGAGGCTCTCCATGCTCCGTTCTCACTTCTCTCGCAGCGTTCTTGCCGCGTCCTTCCTGTCGGTCACAGCGTCTTTTGCCTTCGCTCAATCCTGCGAACCCAAAGTCGCGGCAGGCGAGTTGATCAAGCCCGGCACGCTCGTCATGTCGACCAATCCAACGCTTCCGCCGCTCCAGTTCATCGACTCCACGGGCGATCTGAAGGGCATGCGCATCGACCTCGGCAAAGAGATCGCCAAGCGCCTTTGCCTTGAGCCCGAATATGTCCGAATCGAATTCTCCGCGATGGTTCCCGGTCTGCAGGCTGGCCGCTGGGACATGATCAACACGGGCATTTTCTTCACCGAAGAACGCGCCAAGATCATGCAGATGATCCCCTATGAAGATCAGGCCATCAGCGTCTCCGTGGCGCCGGATTCGAAGAAAAACGTCGCCACAAAAGATGATCTGGCCGGCATGACGATCGGTGTCGAAATCGGTGGTTTCGAGGAAACAAAGACACGCCTTCTCGACAAGGAACTGCGTGACGCGGGCAAAGAAGGCTTGACCATCCAGACGTTCGATAATTTCGCCTTGGCCTTCCAGGCTCTGCGGGCAGGCCAGGTCCAGGGTGTCGTGTCGATCGACGCGGTTGCCAAGGAGTACGATTCTCGCGGGGACTTCAAACGGGCAATTAGCGGCCTCTACCCCGCTCCGGTTTCTGTCGCATTCAAAAGCCCGGCTTTGGCTGACGCCGTGTCTGCGACGTTGAAGGACATGAAGGCGGATGGATCTCTGAAGGCGCTCTTTGACAAATACGGTCTGCCGATGGTCGCGGGTGACTATTCGGTCAAAGGTCCCGGTCGCTGAACTGATTTCAAAGATCGTTTAGAGATGAGGCGGGGCGCGACCACGTCGCGCCAAACCTCTTGCAGAAAGTCGTCTTCATGTCGCTTTGGAACTGGTCTGGCTTTTTCGGTTATCTGTTCAACCCCTTTATACTTGGCGGGGTGTTCACGACCGTTTGGCTCACCGTCGTCTCGTTGATTGCGGGGCTAATTCTGGGCTTTGCTCTTGCATTGATGCGGCGATCGTCGCGGCGGGTGCCATACTACATTGCCAAGGCGTATATCTGGCTTTTTCGCGGCACGCCGCTTCTTGTACAGTTGATTGCGATCTACACGGCGCTTCCACTGTTCGGCATCAAGTTCACCGTCATAGAGGCGGCGTTGCTCGGGTTGGCTCTCAACGAGGCGGCCTATCTCGCGGAGATCATTCGCGCCGGTATCGAAGCCGTGCCGGAAGGCCAGACCAGGGCAGCGCGCGCGCTCGGCATGACGGAGCGTCACATCATGCGCTACATCGTGATGCCGCAAGCCTTCAAAGTTATCGTTCCGCCTCTCGGCAATTCGGTGAACGGTCTCTTGAAAACGACCTCTGTCACCTCCGTCATCTCGGTCGAAGAACTCCTTCGCCGCACCCAGGTTCTCATCCAGGAGCGGTTCATGGTGCTCGAACTGTTTGCGGTCGCGGCGATTTATTACCTCCTCCTCACAACACTCTGGGACTTCTTCCAGAGCCATATCGAAAAGCGTCTCGGTCAAGCCGGATCTCGGCTTTCCATTAACGAGAAGCGCTAGAACCAGGATTTTCAAATGCAGAAGACATTCCGCGGTGTCTACACCGTGATGATTACTCCGTTGGATCCCAGCGGCGCGGTCGATCTGAAGGGGCTGGCTGCCTTTACCGACTGGCAGGTCAAGGAAGGTATCCATGGCCTGATCCCTCTTGGATCGACGGGTGAGTTTCTGTCGCTCAGCGAGGAAGAGCGCGATAGTGTGGCGAGGACCGTCATCGAAACTGTCGCGGGACGGGTGCCTGTTCTGATCGGCACAGGAGCGGAAGATACGCGGGAGTCCATTCGCCTTAGCGTCAAGGCCGAGGCAATGGGAGCTGACGGTGTCATGATTATTCCGCCGTTCTATTCCACCCCAACGGATGACGAACTCGTTCATCACTACAAGAGCATTGCGTCTGCCGTGGCTATCCCGATTATGGTCTACAACAATCCCGCGACCGCAAACGTCGATCTGACGCCGGAGTTGGTCAAGCGCATCGCCGAAATCGACGGCTGCGACTATATCAAGGAGTCCACCCTCGAAGTGACGCGCGTGCGCGATATCATCCGGCTGGCCGGCGACGATATGACTGTGTTCGGGGGCATACTCGGGTTCGAGTCTTTCGTTATGGGTGCGCAGGGGTGGGTGGCAGTGGCTTCAAATGTTGCGCCAGGACCGATGGCGCGGATCTTCGAACTTGTCGCAAATGAGAAAAAATTCGATGAGGCAAGAGAGCTTTACCTCAAATGGCTGCCTGTCATTCAGGCGGTCGGGGGCCAGGCCTATGTGGCAGGAACGAAGTCACTGCTGACCCACATGGGATTTGGAGCAGGCCTGCCGCGTCCGCCGCGCCTACCGTTGCCACCCGAGCAGAACGCCGCCATGAAGAGGCTGGTGGCCGATTTCGATCTGACGTTCAGCGTCTGAGGAATTCCATGATGCCCGTCGCTTCCATAAACCAGAGTTTGAGGCCCGACGATGCGCGGGTCAGGCTCTCGGTCGACGGTCTGCAGATATTTGCCGAAAAGGGCATGTCTGTTGCCGCCGCCATCGAGGCGACGGGGCGGCATGAATTTTCCCGAGGCATCAAAGGCGACGGCCGTGGCCTCTTCTGTGGAATGGGTGTCTGTCACGATTGCCTCGTGACGATCGACGGAAAAGTCAGCCAGCGGGCCTGCATGACCACTGTCGACAATGACATGCAGGTCCTGCGCCCTGCTGCGCGGCCAGATCTTGCCGCTGGTCAGATTGCCGATCTCTGCGGTGTGCCGCAGTCCTTGACGACAAGGACGATGGACGTTCTCATCGTCGGAGCGGGGCCTGCAGGGCTTGCCGCAGCGCAGGTCCTTGCTGCGGCCGGCGCCAAGGTGACTGTCATTGATGAACGGCCGTCCGCCGGCGGGCAGTATTTCAAACAACCCTCGACACGGAGCGCCGCCGAGCGATTGAGTGGCGACGAGCAGGCTTTATCCGGCGCAGCGCTTATAGGGGACGTGCGCGACCATGGCGTGACATTTCTAAGTGCTACAGTGGTGTGGGGTGCCGCACGTGACGACGACGGTTCGCTTATTATCGCCTGCTATGGGTCCGGCCATGCGTTTTACTGCAAGCCGAAAATACTCATCATCGCGACGGGGGCCTACGAACGCCCAACGCCGTTGAGGGGTTGGACACTTCCTGGTGCGATGACAACAGGGGCCGCCCAGACGTTGCTGAGGAGCTATGGCACCGTTCCCGGCCGAAGGATCATTGTCGCCGGAAACGGTCCTTTGAATATGCAGGTCGCAAACGAACTTCGAAAGGCAGGAGCCTCCATAGTCGCCTTGCTGGAAGCAGCCCCGCCACCCTGGTCTCGGCCGCGGGCAGCCCTCGGCCTCCTGACAACGGATCCCGCCCTCGCCCGCCACGGATTGCGCCAGATATCGACGCTTAGGTCCGCGGGCGTCAAGATAGGCTGGAATAGCGTGCTCACCTCGATCAACGGCTCGGAGCGTGTGGAGAGCGTCACGTTCGCCGGACCAGGCGGTGAGACCAATCTCGATGCTGACACCGTCCTTATCGGCGGTAATTTCACATCCTCCAATGAGCTGTCCCGGCTACTCGGCTGCAACCATGAGGTCATCGACGGCGATCTGCGGGCAGTGCGAGGTCTCGACGGTCAGACAACGCTTGCAAACGTGCATATTGTCGGTGAAGCGGCGCGTTTCGGCGGCGCGCATGTTGCGATGGCGGAAGGGCAGATCGCCGCCGCCGCGATTGCGCGAAAATTGGGCCTCCTTGTCCAATCCGACGAAAGCACAGCGAAAAGGCTCGCCCGCCATAGACGGTTTCAGGGGGCGCTTTGGCAGGTCTTTGCGCCGAAGGACGATGCAAAGACAAAGACGGCAATTCCGCCAGATGATGCATTGATCTGCCGTTGCGAAGGGGTGACTCACGGTGTCTTGAGGACGCTCAGCGCAGATAGTGCGCAGGACGTTTCGACATTAAAGCGCCTGTCGCGTGCAGGCATGGGGCGGTGTCAGAGCCGCTACTGCGGCAAAGCAATCGCCGACGTCGCGAAAGAACGGCACCTCACTGGCGAAACAAGCGGTTTTCTGGCTCCGCAAATGCCACTTCGACCTATTCCGCTGGCGGCGCTTGCGGTCGAAAAGCCGGAATGGGGCGGCCACAAGCGCGCACTTTTGCCGGAAAAGCCGCCAGTGGCGAGCCCTCAAGCTTTGTCGGTGGTGGAAACGTCCACGCTGGTAATCGGCGCCGGTATTGCAGGCCTTTCGACGGCGCTCTTCCTTGCCAGAGAAGGCGAGGACGTTGTGGTGGTGGAGCGCGCTTTTGCGAACTCGTTGGCATCAGGAGGGAATGCAGGCAGCCTTCATGCCCAATTGCTTTCCTTCGACCACGGTGCCCGTGCCGAAGGTGGCGGCGGAGCGGCCGCACAAACACTTCCCCTCCAGCGCGATTCAATCGCTCTTTGGGCGGCGCTACAAAGCGAGCTCGGACAGGATTTCGAGATGAAGGTCACTGGCGGTCTCATGGTGGCGGAAACCGATGATCACATGCGTTTTCTGGCGGAAAAGGTCGGCGTGGAGTGCAGGGCCGGGATTGATTGCCGCTTGATCGGGCAAGAGGAACTGCGCTCCCTGGAGCCTGCTCTGTCTTCTCACTTCGTCGGCGCTGCCTACTGCTCCCAGGAGGGGAAGATCAATCCTCTCGTCGCTACGCAATATATATTGGAGGCGGCGCGGCGAGACGGCGCTCAAGTCTTCGAAAATTGCGAGGTCACCGGAATAACGACCTCGGACGACGGGTTCGAGGTCAAGACATCGAGGGGCATAGTGCGGGCAAAACGGATCGTCAATGCAGCCGGAGCCTTCGCCTCAAGGATCGGCGCGATGCTCGGTGTCGACGTGCCGGTATTCGGTGCTCCGCTGCAGATGGTGGTTACCGAAGCCGCAGCACCTTTGATCTCGTGTCTCGTCGCCCATGCCGACCGACATTTGACCCTGAAGCAGGCGGCAAACGGAAACTTCATCATCGGCGGCGGCTGGACCGCAGGCCTCGATCCCGTCCATCAACATCCGCGCCCGCTACTGTCGAGCCTTGAGGGGAACCTTTGGGTTGCCCAGCATGTCGTTCCCGCTCTGCGCAAACTTCACGTCATCCGAAGCTGGGCGGCGATGAACATCAATATCGACGGTGCGCCAATCCTCGGCGAACATCCGTCAATGCCTGGGTTCTTCAACGCCGTCACTTCAAACGGCTACACGCTCGGCCCGATCGTCGGCCAGTTAACGTCTCGGCTCGTTCTCGGTCGCGAGACCGATAGAGCCTTGCAACCCTTTTCCATCTCGCGTTTCCAGAAAGGCCGGGCATGATTGAGATCACTGGCGTTACCAAATATTACGGTCAGTTCGCTGTCCTTAAGAACTGCTCGGTGAACGTCGAGCGCGGTGAGGTCGTGGTCGTCTGCGGTCCCTCGGGATCGGGCAAATCGACATTGATCAAATGCGTCAACGGGCTCGAGCAGTTTCAGGAAGGTTCGATCCGAGTGCATGGTATCGAAGTCGGCGACCCGAAGACCGACCTGCCGAACCTTCGCACACGAGTAGGGATGGTCTTCCAGAATTTCGAATTGTTTCCGCATCTGACGATCATCGGCAATATCATGCTGGCGCAGAAGATTGTCATTGGCCGCAGCGAAACGGCAGCCCACGCGAAGGCCATGGCGCTTCTTGATCGCGTCGGGCTGACGGACCACGCGAAAAAATATCCAAGCCAACTCTCCGGCGGGCAGCAGCAGCGCGTGGCCATCGCCCGGGCGCTCGCGATGGATCCGCTCGCCATGCTCTTCGACGAGCCGACATCCGCGCTTGATCCAGAGATGATTTCCGAAGTGCTCGACGTCATGACCGGACTGGCAAAGGACGGCATGACGATGATGGTCGTCACCCATGAGATGGGATTTGCCCGCCGGGTGGCGACTCGCGTCATTTTCATCGATCAGGGCGAGATCGTCGAGGATCGTCCGAGCGAGGAGTTTTTCGCGGGAAAACACAATCCGCGAACCGAAGCTTTCCTTGGCAAAATCCTGCAACACTGAAGGTCAGGCTTGTGAGCAACTACGATCTCATCATCCGGAGCGGCACGGTGGCGACTGCCGCGGAAGTTTTCCAGGCGGATATCGGCATTAAAGACGGCAAGATTGTCCAGATCGGGCAGAGCCTGTCGGGTGCTGCGCGCCCGATCGACGCCTCGGGCGGATGCGGACATCGCGATCTGGGATCCAGCCATCGAACGGACCATCCGTCATGCGGAACTGCATGATGGCGCAGACTATTCGCTCTACGAGGGGATCGAGATCACCCTCTACGAGGGGATCGAGATCACCGGCTGGCCGATAACGACAATTGTCGCCGGAAAGCCTGTCGTCGAAAACGGCGTCCAGGTGGGTACCAAGGGCCACGGCCAATATCGGAAAGCCGCGGCGAGACAAATCAACAAGCAGTCAAATCTAACAAGAGCGACATCATGAAACTGAAAATTACAGCAGGGCCATTCATCTTCGACGCTGTCCTGGAAACTGCCAGAGCGCCCAAAACCTGTGAAGCATTCATCAAGCAGATGCCGTTCGATGGTAAAATCGTGCACGTTCGCTGGTCTGGCGAGGGCGTTTGGATCCCGCTTGGCGACCATGATTTCGGCGTCGGTTATGAGAACCATACGAGCCATCCTGCCCCCGGTCATATCATCCTTTACCCGGGAGGCATTAGCGAAACGGAAATCCTGCTTGCCTACGGAGGCGTCGATTTTTCATCGAAAATGGGCCAACTGGCTGGCAATCATTTCATCACAATCACCTCCAATCTCGAGCAACTCGCCGAAATTGGGCGCCTCACGCTGTGGGAAGGCGCGCAATCCATTCGATTTGAGGCAGTATCCTAGAGCATGATGCCGAAAAGTGTGGGCGGTTTTCGGCTGAGATCATGCTCTAACTATATAATTTACAACAGGATTCAGATTTTAGGCCGACCCGGCCTAAAATCATCCTGTTCTAGGCGCAATAGCGCGAGGCGACAGGGTTGACGCCGGCGTGCCGGCACCGCCTGACGCTGCGGTTGGCACGTTTCCTGCATTCTAGTCTTCGAGATTTCCAAATGGTGGACGAGGCCCGAAATGTCTTTTGATTTTGACTTCGAACTTGCGAAAAGAGCGGCGCAAGAATTGCCTCCGTCGCAGAAGCAGCCCAAAACGCGTAAGATGTCTCTTCTGCAGAGGCTCATGGCTTCGCCGCCCATTCCTCCTCGCCCGTCTCTCAGCATTCTGCGCCCATATAGAGGTGGTGATGCGCAATGACGCTGTGATACCCCTGTCGAGCAGGTAAGGCGGTGCTGTGCCGACGGTCCTATTCCCGTCGAGGCGGCGTCATTTCTACAGATGCGGTGCGTGCGACACTTGACGAACTGTGTCGCCGGGATAGTCCATTGGAACGCGCCCGTTGCCCCGTTCCAATAGGCCGGCAGCCTCTGCTCCCAGCGACTTCAATAGCGCGCATCTTCAAGGCCACAGAAAGGGTCTACCGGGTTGGTGCCGAGGAAGGGCTTGCGACCGAGCATACAATCAACGACGGCTTCCTGGACGCTGTCCATGGTGGAGTACGCATTGATATAGGCCGGTACGCGCGGCGCATCGTAAAGGTGATAGGGATGCCCAAATGAGATCATTACGGAGGGAATATTCGTCCAGGGTCGGTACATGGCCTTGAAAAGGCTTCCACCTCCCATCCTATGCCAGTCGATGAATATCCGGCCTCGTACGAGCAGCGACTCGTCGCCTAGCGCGTAGAGGACGAGGTCGAAGTCGTCGGGGGTCGGCACGATGTCCGGTCGGTCGATCGTGATTTCGAAACCTTCCTTCCGCAACAGCGCGGGCAACAGGAATTCCAGTGGCTGCGGCATGAGCGGATGAATGATGCCGCCGTCGACCAGCAGCACGCGCTTTGTTTTCGCCGGATCGAGCGGAAAGATACCATTGACGTCCTTCACAAGCGTAGGCGAGCGGCCGATGTATTCCCTTGATGCAGCGACATTGTCTGGATGCGCAAGCAGATGGCGCGCTTCCGCCGCATCGGGGAGGACGTCTGACGGTTGAAAAAGTTTGAGATGCGCCTTGAGCGCCAGCACGCGAAGAACCGCTTCCTCAAGTCGCTCCTGAGTAATTCGCCCATCTTCGACGGCAGCCTTGACCGCCGCCATATCCTCCTCAGGTGCATCGCTGAAGAGGATCATGTCGCAGCCATTCGCGATGATATCAGGCAGCGTATCGAGGTGATGGCCCCAGGCGGACAGCCCTCCCATGGGTGTCGCGTCAGAGACGATGATGCCATTGAAGCCGAGTTCGTCTCGGAGAAGATCAACGTTCAGTAACCGTGAAACCGAGGCCGGTCGGAAGGCTTCAAGCCCGGCATCTGGCATCTTCGATCGAATATAGGCCGGAAGGGAAATGTGCCCGCTCATTATTGCCAACACGCCTTCGGTGATCAGCGTTCCGTAGAGCCGACCGAAGGTTTCCTTCCACTCGTCCATGGAAAGCGGATTGGTCGTCGTAACGAGGTGCTGATCGCGGTCGTCGTATCCCTCGCCCGGCCAGTGCTTTGCGGTAGCGGCAACGCCATTTCGTTGGAGACCGTGAACATGGGCAACCGCGTGCCGCTCAATCTTGTTGACATCGGAGCCGTATGAGCGTGTACCGACAATCGGCGATCGGAACGCGGCATTTATGTCGATGACTGGCGTGAAGGACCAACGCACGCCCATCGCGCGGCCCTCGCGCGCCAGGATTTCCGAACTTTTCTCGGTCGCCTGAACGTCGTCGACGGCGGCAAGACCAAGTTGGCCCAGCACCGGAGTGCCGAAAGCGAAGGAATGACGGCTGCCTTCGAGGTCTGCGCTGATGATGGGCGGGACTTTGCTCTTGGCCACGAGGTCAGAGATGACCCGCCGCTCGAACTCGAGGTCAGCCGTGAAGAAGCGGGTTACGCCGCCCGGCCTTAGTGAAGCAATGCGTTTGAAATCCTCCTCATCCGTCCCGATCATGATCAAGGTGAAGAGTTGGCCGATCTTGTCATCAAGATCGAGCGAGGCATAGGTGTCGTGGAGCCAGGATATCGCAGCGTCGTCGAGGTTGAACGGCGCTTTGCGAAGCTCGTCGTAGATCGTCATAAGTTCCCCCGTTGATCAACGCTCTGCGGATAGCCCGTGTGAATATGCACGCTATCCCGTCATAAGCCAGCGCGGTGATGTCAGGCTAAGTTCGTCGGGAACATCTTGGATATCTCGTGCCGAGCGAACCGCCACACCGTCGTCTTCTTGATTTCACTGTCCTCCAGCGCCCGCGTTACCGGCACCTCATAAACCGCGCAGAATTCCAGCCGATCTCTCGGCAGGTAACTGCGTCCGGGATCGCCGACCAGCACCCACTTGCCGTCGGCTGCCAGCTTCGCGAACCAGGGAACGAGCGCGTCGGCGAAAACGCGGTCGTAGAAGACGTCGCCGGCAAGCACGATATCCGCATCGACGGCCTGCCCGATCAGATCGGCGCCGGTAAATCCGAGTGAAACGCCATTGGCCTCGGCATTCAGCCGGACTGCCGTCTCCGCCCAGGGATCGATATCGGCAGCCATGACCTCCCGGGCACCGGCCATCACAGCCGCAATGCCGACAAGGCCGGAACCGCTGGCGAAATCGAGCACGCGCTTGCCGCGCACCGTTTCCGGATGATCGAGAACGTAGCGTGCCAGTCCCTGGCCGCCCGCCCAGGCAAAAGCCCAGAAGGGCGGCGGCAGGCCGATCGCTTCCAGCTCCTCCTCCGTCTTCAACCAGAGCTCATGCGCCTCGCTTGCCAGATGGAGCGAAATCTCCGGCACATGCGGCGGTGGCATCAGGCTGGTATTGGCGCGGATGAAAGCTTGCGGATCGGTCTTCAACGCGGCGGATTGTCCAGTCCGCCCATGCGGCAGACTTCGAGATATTCCTCCTCGGTCACCGGCTGCACCGAAAGCCGCATCGAGGTGACGAGCGCCATCTTGGCGAGCTTCTCGCTCGCCTTGACATCCTTCAGCGTCACCGGCTTCGGCACGTCCATGACGGCGCGGATATCGACGCAATCCCACTTCGGATCGCCCTTGGCGGAAGAATCGGGATGCGACAGGGCGCAGACTTCGACGATGCCGACGATCTCCAGCCCGTCATTGGAATGATAGAAGAAGCCTTTGTCGCCGATCTGCATCGCCCGCATGTTGTTGCGCGCCAGATAGTTGCGGACGCCAGTCCATTCTGTGCCCTTTTCGCCGGCAGCCTTCTGCTGCTCCCAGGACCAGGATGCGGGTTCGGATTTATAGAGCCAATGCGCCATGCTCACGCCTCCGGTTTGTTGAAGACCCAGTTGTAGGCCTTGACGTCGACGCTTTCGAATAGTCCGGCCTTGGCATAGGGATCGGCATCGGCAAGCGAACGCGCCGCCTCTTTCGATTCCGCTTCGACGATGATCAGGCTGCCGCAGGGCTTGCCGTCGTCATCGAGAAACGGGCCGGCGATCTTCAGCGTGCCCTCGGCATTCAGCTTGTTCAGATATTCGATATGCGTCGGACGCGTATCCATGCGCACGTTCAGATGTCCCGGTTTGTCCTTGCAGAGAAGGGCGAAAAGCATGTCTGTCTCCTATTCGGTGGTGATCGGACGCGTCATCAGCTGCTCTATCGCCTCTGATATATCGAGCTTGCCGTCGATGATGGCGGAAATGGCATCGGTGATCGGCATGCTGACCTTCAATTCCGCCGCAAGCCGCGAGGCGACGGAGGCGGCAAACGCGCCTTCCACCAGCGCACCCTGCAGGGGGTCGGTCTTTTCGCCGCGCCCGAGCGCGATGCCGAAGCGCAGGTTTCGCGATTGATGGCTCGTTGCCGTCAGCACCAGATCGCCGAGGCCGGAAAGCCCGCGCACCGTGTCCGCCTGCCCGCCCTTGGCGACGACGAAACGCGACATTTCCGCAAGCCCGCGCGCAATCAGCGCCGCGCGCGCGGAATCGCCGATGCCACGGCCTTCGACGATGCCGCAGGCGATCGCCAGCACATTCTTCAGCGCGCCGCCGAGCTGCACGCCGATCCGGTCGTTGGAAGCGTAGAGCCGGAAGGTCCGCCCGGAAATCGCCTGAGCGAGCCGCTCCGCAACTTCCATGTCGGCTGCAGCAATCGCCATCGCCGTCGGCAGGCCTTTGGCGATATCAGCGGCAAAACCCGGACCGGAGAGCACGGCGACGGAATGGTCCGGCAGTTCCCGTTCCAGCATGTCGGTCAGAAGATTGCCGGTCGCCCGTTCGATACCCTTGGCACAGGTGACGACGACAGCATCCCTGGAAAGATAAGGTCCGTATTGCCGCGCCGCATCGGCCTGCGCCTGCGACGGCATTGCAAACAGCACGATGGAGGCACCAGTGATCGCATCCGCCTCGGCAGAAAATTCCAGCGTATCGGGCAGGAGAATGCCGGGCAGTACCGCATCATGCAGCCGTTCGGCCTTCAGATCGGCAATCAGTGACGGATCGCGCCCGACGAGTGTCACGGCGCTGCGGCCGGCAAGCGCGATGACCGCGGCAAGCGCCGTGCCGAAAGCCCCCGATCCGACGACGGCGATGTTTTCGCTCATGCCTTGGCCCCTCGTTTTCCGAAACCGATCAGCGTTTCCGCATTGGAATCGAGCGGCCAGCGCGAGCGCGGCTGCACGTCGAGCGCATCGGGTGCGGCGCCGGTCGCCATCCGTTCCAGTCCCGCCCAGGCGATCATCACGGCATTGTCGGTGCAGAGCCTGAGCGGCGGCGCGACGAAGCGGAAACCATTCTTGTCACACAGCGCCTGCAGCGTGCCGCGCAGTTCGAGATTGGCGGCGACACCGCCGGCAACGACGAGCGCCGGCTTTTCGCCAGTCGCTGGGAATGTCGCTGGAAATTCCGTCTTGAATCGCTTCAGGCCGCGGCCGATACGGTCCTTCAGCGTCCGCGAAACCGCCTTCTGGAACGAGGCGCAGATATCCGCGACGTCCTGATCGCTGAGCGGCGCAATATCCTGCGCCGCCTGCCGTACCGCCGTCTTCAGGCCGGAGAAGGAGAAATCGAGCCTCGCCTCGCCGACCAGCGGCCGCGGAAAGTCGAAGCGATCGGGATTGCCGGCCTGCGCCATCCGCTCCACCGCCGGGCCGCCGGGATAGGGCAGGCCGAGCAGCTTTGCCGTCTTGTCGAAGGCTTCGCCGAGCGCATCGTCGATCGTCGTGCCCCAGCGTTCGTATTGCCCGACACCACGCACCAGGATGAGCTGGGTATGGCCGCCGGAGACGAGCAGCATCAGATAGGGAAAGGACAGCCCGTCCGTCAGCCGCGCCGTCAACGCATGGCCCTCGAGATGGTTGATCGCATAGAGCGGCTTGCCGGCGGCTCTGGCGATCGCCTTGCCGGTCATCAACCCGACCAGCAGCCCGCCGATCAGCCCCGGCCCCGACGTGGCGGCGATGGCGTCGACATCATCGAGCGACACATTGGCGCGCTTCAGCGCTTCCTCGATCAGCTCGTCCAGCGCTTCGACATGGGCGCGTGCGGCAATCTCTGGCACCACGCCGCCATAGGCGCTATGTTCGTCGAGCTGGGAAAGCACCACGTCCGACAGCACGTTGGAATGCCCCTCCGCATCGCGCTCGACGACCGCGGCGGCGGTCTCGTCGCAGCTCGTTTCGATGCCAAGGATGCGCAGAAAGGGAACCATGAAGCCTGTTCGTTGATTGCGATGGGATGGAAACCCGTTTACGAGAACTCCGGTAACAACGGAATAGAACGGATGCAAACAAAACCTTTCCGGATCGGCACACGAGGCAGCCCGCTGGCGCTTGCCCAGGCGCATGAAGCCCGCGACAGGCTGATGGCGGCGCATCATCTGCCCGAGGACATGTTCGAGATCGTCGTGCTGACGACCAAGGGCGACCGCATCACCGACCGGTCGCTGGCCGAGATCGGCGGCAAGGGCCTGTTCACCGAGGAGCTCGAACAGAAGCTTGCCGCCGGCGAGCTCGATTTCGCCGTGCATTCCGCCAAGGATATGGCAACGAAGCTGCCCGAGGAGCTTTATCTCTCCGCCTATCTGCCGCGCGAGGACATCCGCGACGCCGTCATCGGCCGTACCGCGCGCAAACTGATCGACCTGCCGCATGGCGCCACCGTCGGCTCCTCGTCGCTCCGTCGCCAGGCGCTGATCCGCCGCATGCGGCCTGACATCAACGTCATCACCTTCCGCGGCCTGGTCGAAACGCGCCTGCGCAAGCTCGAAGAGGGCGAGGTGGATGCGACCCTGCTGGCGCTTGCCGGCCTGAAACGGCTCGGCAAGGTCGACGTGCTGACCGATATCCTCGATCCCGACACCTTCCCGCCAGCGCCGGCGCAGGGGGCGATCTGCATCGAAAGCCGTATCGGCGATGCCAGGGTCGACGACCTGCTGGCGCCAGTTAACGATGGCCCGACCTTCGACACCGTCTCCTGCGAACGCGCCTTCCTTGCGGCACTCGACGGCTCCTGCCGCACGCCGATCGGCGGTTATGCCGTCTGCGAAGGCGACCTGATCCGGTTCTCCGGCCTCATCATCACCCCCGACGGCCGCAGCCAGCATGCGGTGACGACCGACGGCCACCGCCGCGATGCGGCAGCGCTCGGTACCCGTGCCGGCCAGGACGTGCGCGCCAGAGCCGGCAGCGCCTTTTTCGACGACTGGCACTGAAGCGGCCATGCGTGTGCTCGTCACCCGCCCCGCGCATTCGGCAACTAGAACCGCACAACGTCTGCGCGATATGGGCCACGAGCCGCTACTGCTGCCGCTGCGTCGGCCGCTGCACGACGGCAATGCCGCCGCAGATGCGCTTGCAACCACCAGCGGCGCAATCGCGGTGACCAGCGCCGAAGCCATCAGGGTCCTCTCCGCATTCGGCGAGCAACTTCACCCGCATCTTGCCCGCCCGCTTTTTGCGGTGGGCGAAACGACGGCCGAAGAAGCGCGCAGCCTCGGTTTCCGATCCGTCGCCTCATCCCGGGGCAACGGCGGCGATCTCGCCGATCTCGTCGCGGCAGAGAAACCGGGCACGCTGCTCTACCTCGCTGGCACCCCGCGTGCCGAAACTTTTGAAGGAAGATTGCGCGAGCTCGGCATCCATTTTTCCGTCGCCGAATGTTATCGTATGCAACCAGTCGTCCCCAGCCCGGCCGAGATCGAAGCGATTTTCTCCGGCCCTCACCCTGAGGCTATTCTCTTCTATTCCCGGCAGACCGCCGAGGATTTCTTTCGCGTGCCGGAACTGCGATCGGCCGTGCCGGAACACAGCGGGATCCGCCTTCTCTGCCTCAGCGAGGCGGTGGCGGAGGCCGTTCCGGCGGCACTCCGAAAAAACGTAGTAATTTCACCGATGCCGGATGAGAAAAGCCTTTTGTCGCTGCTTTGAAGGCTTTAGCTGCCCAAATTTGATCTAACCTCTTCCCTTAACTGGCATCACTGTCTAGTTTCGTTGCAATGCAGGATAAAGAGGACCTCATGGTATCGGGAAACCCGCCACGCCATTCGAAGAGCGCCGACGAGCCGGTCACGATCGACCTCGATGCACGGGAATTCGCCACTGCAGCCGATACCGAAAAGCCGGTAGAGAACCCAGCCGGTGATGCCGACGGCACCGCCGCCGCGGATGACGGCCTGCCGCCCGAAACCGAAGCTGCGTCGCATGCCGAACGTGAAGACGAGCTTGGAACGGATGTGCCGGAAGAGGAACCTGTAGCCCCGCAACCTTCCTTTACCCCTCCTGAACAGTCCGCGCCGAAGAGCGCCGGCACCTCCGGTCTGATTGCGGCCGGCATCTTCGGCGGCCTCGTGGCGCTGCTTGGCGCCGGCGCCATCCAGTATGCGGGTTACCTCCCGGGCTCGTCTGCGCCGCAGACGACCTCGCCGGAGACAGCCAATCTTGCCGGTGAGATCGACGGCCTGAAACAGGCCGTCGCCAACCTTGCCGCCAATCCGGCGAGCACGGATGACGGTGAGCTTGCGAAGCGCGTCGCTGCACTGGAAACGGCTGCGAAGGCCCCCGCAGTCGCCGCACCAGCCGATTCTGCTAACGTCGAGGCACTCAACCAGAAGATTGCGGAACTGACCGGTCAGCTCGACCAGCTGCGCGCCACACTTGCCCAGTCATCCGAGCAGCAGACGACGAACGGCGCCGATATCGCCAAGCGCCTCGAAGAGGCCGAAAAGAAGCTGAACGAGCCGCGCGAGGACGTCGCCGTTGCCCGGGCGATCGCCGCTGCCGCGCTGAAGGCGGCGATCGATCGCGGTGGCCCGTTCCTGGCCGAACTCGACACCTTCGCCGGCGTTGCCCCTGACGATCCGGCCGTCGCCGACCTTAAAGCGTTTGCCGAGACCGGCATCCCCTCCCGCACCGAGTTGGTGGGCGAGGTTCCCGATGTCGCCACCGCCATCGTCGAAGCCGTCAACCAGCCGGACCCGAACCAGAGCTGGTCGGACCGGCTGATGTCGAGCGCCAAGTCACTGGTGTCGGTCCGACCCGTCGGCAATATCGAGGGCGAAAGCGTCGAGGCCATCGCCGCCCGCATGGAGGAGAAGGTGAAGAGCGGCGACCTGCCCGGCGCTTCCGCCGAATGGAACAGCCTGCCCGCCCTCGGCAAACAGGCGTCCGCTGCCTTCAAGCAATCGCTTGAAGCGCGCATCCGCGTCGAGGAACTGGTCGGCGGCGCGCTGTCGAAAGCGGTCTCCGGCACCGGTAAGGAGGGATGAGACCATGCTGATCCGCCTTGTCGTCTTCGCCCTCTTCGTGCTGCTTCTTGCCTATGGCTTCTCCTGGCTCGCCGATCGTCCTGGTGACCTCTCGCTGATCTGGGAGGGCCAGATCTACCAGACGAAGCTGATCGTCGCCGCCAGCGCGATCATCGCCCTCGTCGCCGCCGTGATGATCGCCTGGTGGTTCGTCCGCCTGGTCTGGACTTCGCCGCATTCGGTGACGCGTTATTTCCGCGCCCGCAAGCGGGACCGTGGTTATCAGGCGCTGTCGACCGGCCTGATCGCCGCCGGCGCCGGCAACGCGCTGCTTGCCCGCAAGATGGCCGCCCGCTCGCGCGGCCTGATCCGCGCCGATCAGGAACCGCTGATCAACCTGCTCGAGGCCCAGGCCGCCCTGATCGAAGGCCGCCATGATGAGGCGCGCGCCAAGTTCGAGGCCATGGCCAACGATCCCGAGACGCGCGAACTCGGTCTGCGCGGCCTCTATCTGGAAGCCCGCCGTCTCGGGGCCAATGAGGCCGCCCGCCAATATGCCGAAAAGGCCGCCGACAACGCGCCCTATCTTCCCTGGGCCGCACAGGCGACGCTCGAATATCGCAGCCAGGCCGGCCGCTGGGATGATGCGATCCGCCTGCTCGAACAACAAAAGGCCGCCCGCGTCGTCGAAAAGGCCGAAGCCAACCGTCTGCACGCAGTCCTCCTGACGGCGCGCGCCGGCGAGAAGCTGGAAAGCAACCCGACAGGTGCCCGCGACGACGCTCTGCAGGCGCTGAAGCTTGCCGCCGATTTCATTCCGGCAGCCCTCATCGCCGCAAAGGCGCTGTTTCGCGAAGGCGGCGTGCGCAAGGCCGCCTCGATCCTCGAACAGGCATGGAAATCGGCCCCTCATCCTGAGATCGGACAAGCCTATGTCCGGGCCCGCAGCGGCGATTCCACGCTCGACCGGCTGAAGCGCGCCGAGCGACTGGAGGGGCAGCGCCCGAACAACGTCGAATCCCTTCTCGTTGTCGCCCAGGCAGCCCTTGATGCGCAGGAATTCGCCAAGGCTCGCGCCAAGGCGGAAGCGGCGGCGCGCATGCAGCCGCGTGAAGCCGCCTACCTGCTTTTGGCCGACATCGAAGAAGCCGAGACCGGAGACCAGGGCCGCGTGCGCCACTGGCTGG
Source organism: Rhizobium sp. WYCCWR 11146 (assembly GCF_013591995.1). Taxonomy (NCBI): domain Bacteria; kingdom Pseudomonadati; phylum Pseudomonadota; class Alphaproteobacteria; order Hyphomicrobiales; family Rhizobiaceae; genus Rhizobium; species Rhizobium sp. WYCCWR 11146. Next base: position 331,345 of record NZ_JACCEY010000019.1, on the reverse strand, counting down.
CCCAGGCGCTCAAGGCGCCGCGCGATCCGGCCTGGGTGGCTGACGGCTTCGTATCCGACAAGTGGCTGCCGGTGTCGCCGGTGACCGGCCGTCTCGACGCCTTCGAATGGAAGGCGCCCTTCGGCCAGATCGAGGGTGCACTCGAAGACGGTTCGGCGCCAGCCTCGATCGAAACGGCTTTGAAGACATTGCCGCCACTGCGTGACGTTAAGCCGGAAAGCCCGGTCAACGACCATCGCATCATTGAGCTGGAACGCGCCGCGACGATTGCCGAAGCTGTGCGCCCCACGCCGGCACCGGCACCAGCACCGACATCGGCAAAACCGAAACCCGTCGAACCGGCCGTGAGCGACAAAGCGCCGGCGCCAAGCGAGGCGAAACCTTTCTTTGGCGGACTGCCGGATGATCCCGGCGTTCGCGATCCCAGGGTGGAACCGGAACCCAAGACACGGCTCCGCCTTTTTTGAAATGGAACGAAAACCGCATGTTCGAACGCTTTCAGGCATTTTTCCAGAAGCTCACCGCCGACAACCCGAAGAAAGGTTTTGCCCCTGACGATCCCCGCATCGCAGTGGCAGCGCTCTGCATGCAGGTCATGGAGGCCGACGGCCAGATCAAAGCCAGCGAGAAGAAACGGCTGCGCAAGCTCCTGAAGGAGCAGTATGCGCTCGACGGCAAGCAGCTCGATGCTCTGATGGCCGCCGGCCTCGAGGCCGAAAGCTCCGCCGTCGACTATTATCGCTTTACCGCCGACCTGAAACGCCATCTCAATACCGAGCAACGGCTGGAGCTGATCGGCATCCTCTGGGACATCGTCTATGCCGATGGCGAACGCAGCGAGATGGAAGACCATGTGATCTGGCGTATTGCCGATCTGCTCGGCGTCTCCTCGCGCGAGCGCATCCAGAAACGGCAGGAGGCCGCCGCCAGGGTGACAGATGTCCAGGTTGCGCAAGATGATGCCGACTGAGCAAAACTTAAACCGCGACGGGCGCCCGATCCTCATCGTCCTGCATCAGGAGCGATCGAGCCCCGGCCGTGTCGGCCAATTGCTCGTCGAAAAGGGCTACCGCCTCGATATCCGTCGCCCGGTTCTCGGCCAGCCGCTTCCGACAACACTGAAAGACCATGCCGGCGCCGTCGTCTTCGGCGGGCCGATGAGCGCCAATGATCCCGATGACTTCGTCAAGAAGGAGATCGACTGGATCGACATTCCGCTGCGGGAAAAGCGCCCCTATCTCGGTATCTGCCTCGGCGCGCAGATGCTGGTCCGTCATCTCGGTGGCAAGGTGCAGTCGAATGCCGACGGCTCGACGGAGATCGGCTGGTATCCGCTGCACCCGACCGAGAAGGGTCGCCTGCTGATGCACTGGCCGAAGATGGTCTACCATTTCCACCGCGAGGGCTTCGAGCTGCCGCGCGGCGCCGACCTGCTGGCGGAAGGCGATGCCTATCCGAACCAGGCCTTTCGCTACGACGGCAACGCCTGGGGCCTGCAATTCCACGCCGAACTGACCCGGGTGATGATGCATCGCTGGGTCGTGCATGGCGCCCATCGCTTCATCCTGCCGAACGCCCAGCAGGGCCGCGAACATCTCGAAGGCCGCATGCTCTTCGACGCGCCGCTGAAAGCCTGGCTGACCGAATTTCTCGACATCGTCTTCGAGGGAAAGACGGCGAAGGCAGCGTCCTCTATCGCTCTTCGCGCCTAAAGCAATTCCAGGAAAAGTGCGAAGCGGTTTTCCGTCCGGAATTGTGACAAAACAAAGGTTAGAATAAAGCGCGTCGCGCTTAGAGCCTTTCCTTAAACCGATTCCGACGATGCGCTGGGCGCGTCGAGCGTGTCGATCCGGCGCAGTTTGGGGAAACTCGACGCCCAGATCGCCGCCACGACAAGCGTCCCGACCCCGCCGATGACGACCGCCGGCACCGCGCCGAAGATCGCCGCCATCGTGCCCGCCCTGAATTCCCCGAGTTCGTTCGAAGCGCCGACGAAGACCATATTGACCGCATTGACGCGGCCGCGCAGCTGATCCGGCGTCCAGAGCGCAATCAGGCTCTCGCGCACATAGACCGACACCATGTCGGCCGCTCCCATCAGCGCCAGCGCAGCGATCGAGACCTCGGTGTTGGTCGATATGCCGAAGATGATCGTTCCGATGCCGAACAGGGCAACGCCGATGAACATGTAGATGCCGGCGCGATGTCTGAGCGGATAGGCGGCAAGAAAGATCGCCATGACGATGGCGCCAAGTCCCGGTGCGGCGCGCAGCAGTCCGAGGCCCCAGGGACCGAGGGTGAGGATATCGCGTGCGAAGATCGGCATCAGCGCCGTGGCCCCGCCGAGCAGCACGGCGAAGAGATCGAGCGAGATCGCCCCGAGCACCACCTTTTCGGTGCGGATGAAACTGAAGCCGCCGAGGATCATCGCCCAGCTCTTGGTCTCGCCCGTCGTCTTCTGCACCGGTTTCGGGATCATGTAGAGAAGGGCGGCACCGAGCACGGAAAAGATCACCGCCACCGTATAGGCAGTCGGCGCACTGACACCGTAGAGCAGGCCGCCGAACACCGGCCCGGTGATTGCCGCGAGCTGCCAGGACGACGAATTCCAGGCGATCGCATTGGAGAGTGCCTCCTCCGGCACCAGATTGGGCGCCAGCGACTGCACTGCCGGCGACATGAAGGCGCGCTCGATGCCGAAGATCAAAAGCACCGCGAAGACAGGCAGCGGCGTGAAGCTTCCCATCAACGTCATGACGAGCAGCGCCAGCGTGCAGAGCGCGCTCACCAGCGAGCAGAGGGAGGCGATCGCCCGGCGATTGTACCGGTCGGCCACCGAACCGGTGACGAGGATGAGCAGCAGCGACGGCAGGAACTGCACGAGACCGATCAAGCCGAGATAGATCGCACTGCCCGTCTGGTCGTACATCTGCCAGCCGACCGCGACGCTGACGATCTGCTGCGAGAAGGAAAGCAGGAAGCGCGCGAAGAAGAACCGCGTGTAGGACGAATGCCGGAACGCGGCAAAACGGTCTCCGGTGGGCGAAAACGACATGGATGTTTTCCGAGGAGACGGGCGCCGGAAGAGCTGCAAAGCCGCCCGTTAAACATGATTCACCGTGCGTTTCCACACGGCACTTGCCCGTTTAGTCGCCAATGTCTACATGTCTGTCAACAACGAATTGGAGACGATGATGTTTGCGCTGTTTCAAACCATTGATTTGGCTTTGAATATTTACACCTGGATCCTGATTGCCAGTGCCATTTTTTCCTGGCTCTATGCTTTTAATGTTATCAATTCCAGCAATCAGTTCGTCAATTCGGTCGGCACATTCCTCTATAATGTCACCGAACCGGTGCTGAAGCCGATCCGCCGCCTGCTGCCGAACCTTGGCGGCATCGATATTTCGCCGATCATCCTGCTGCTGATCATCTTCTTCCTGCGCACCCTGCTTTGGACCACGCTGTACCCGCTGGTCGCTTGAGCCGTCCCTGGAGCCTTTTCGATGACCATCTGCGCCTCGCCGTCCGGTTGACGCCGAATGGCGGGCGTGATGCTCTCGACGGCGTTGAGGCTGACGGCGAGGGCGAAGCTTTCCTGAAGGCACGCGTCACTGCCGTGCCCGAGAAAGGCAAGGCCAACAAGGCGCTCATCCTTTTGATCGCAAGATCCCTGCGCATT
>NZ_JACCEY010000019.1:309765-327546 GCF_013591995.1 Rhizobium sp. WYCCWR 11146 | reverse complement strand
ATCCTCCGGATCGACGGCGATCCGGAGGATTTGGTAGAAAAGCTCGAGATATTTTTAGGCTGAGCGATCAGCCTTTCTTCTTGGCCCGCTCGACGGCTTCGAGGATGAGTTCGCCTGCTTCCTTGGAGTCGCCCCAGCCGAAAATCTTCACCCACTTGCCGGGTTCCAGATCCTTGTAGTGCTCGAAGAAATGCTCGATCTGCTTCAGCGTGATCTCGGGAAGATCGGTGTAGTCCTTCACCTTCTCATAGCGCAGCGTCAGCTTCGGCGACGGCACGGCGATGATCTTCTCGTCCTTGCCGGAATTGTCTTCCATCTTCAGGACGCCGATCGGGCGCACATTGATGACGCAGCCGGGAACCAGCGGGCGGGTGCTGGCGATCAGCACGTCGATCGGGTCGCCATCTTCCGACAGCGTATGCGGCACGAAACCATAATTGCCCGGATAGGTCATCGGCGTATAGAGGAAACGGTCGACCACCAGCGTGCCGGCTTCCTTGTCCATCTCATACTTGATGGGATGACCGCCGACCGGAACCTCGACGATAACGTTGACGTCCTCAGGTGGATTATTACCGATTGAAATGGCGTCGATGCGCATAAGAAACTCCCGCGAGGTTGAATGTGCTGGCAGCCAGATAATCAGTTTCATGTGGCAACGCAACATCGCACAGCGCCAATGCTTGACTGCACTGGCCCGCATTCACATCAAAAGTTTCCAATAGGAGATAGGCGAACGCCGACTCCAGTACCGCACGTCTTTTCAGACGCCGAGGGCACTGTGGCACCTTGAATGGCCGTTCAGCTCCAGATGAAGCCGATCTTCTTCAATTGCCTGTGGTCGAAACTTTCCATGCCTTCGCAGAAATCGACGCCGCCATGATTGCGGTAGAAGTGGCTGGCGGTCTCGTTATCCTCGAGGCACCAGACGACCAGCCCGTTGCAGCCGAGCGACTTCAAGAGCCGGCGCGCCTCGCCGAACAGCATCCTGCCAAGGCCGATGCCCTGATACTCAGGCCGAAGATAAAGCTCGTAAATCTCGCCTTCCTGCGGCAGAGCGCGGGCGCGATTGAGGCCGAGCGTCGCGTAGCCGGCGACTGTCCCGGCAACATCGAGAACCAGCAGCGTCGCCGGTCCGCGCGTTGCCTTGCGCCACCAGCTTTCGCCGCGCCGCTCGATCATCTGCGTCAGTGCGCGATGCGGAATGATGCCTGCATAGGTGTGTTGCCAGGCAAGCCTATGTGTTTCCGATATGGCTCGGGCATCTTGCGGCTCGGCCCGCCGGACATCGATCGACAACGTCTTCATAACGTTTACTCTGGTCCCGCCGAAGGCAACTAACCATATGCACAGAGGCATTGTGATCGATTGCCCACAGACTTGATATGTGGACGACGATCAAAAGTTAACGCTTTTTTAACGATTGTCACAAGACGGAATCGACGCGGCGCACAATAAAAAAACCCCGGCGCGAAGGCCGGGGTTTTTAAGGATTTCTCTCCAGCGCCGCGCCTCTTTTCGAGAGACCCAAGACGCTGCAGCACTTTGAATGGCGCTCAGAGAGCCGCCTTCGTCTTTTCGAAACGCTTGCGATCGTTTGCGTCGAGATACATCTTGCGCAGACGAATATTCTTCGGTGTCACTTCCATCAGCTCGTCATCCTGGATCCAGGAGAGCGCGCGATCAAGCGTCATGCGGATCGGCGGCGTCAGCTTCACCGCTTCGTCCTTGCCGGCGGCGCGGATGTTGGTGAGCTGCTTGCCCTTCAGGACGTTGACTTCAAGGTCGTTGTCGCGCGAATGGATGCCGATGATCATGCCGGCATAGACCTTTTCGCCCGGCTCGATGATCATCGGGCCACGATCTTCCAAATTGAACATCGCATAGGCGACGGCTTCGCCGGGGGCGTTGGCGAGCAGCACGCCGTTGACGCGGCCACCGATCACACCCTTGTAGGGCTGGTAGTCGTGGAACAGGCGGTTCATGATCGCCGTACCGCGCGTATCCGTCAGCAGCTCCGACTGGTAGCCGATCAAGCCACGGGTCGGCGCGTAGAAACGCAGGCGGAGACGGTTACCGCCCGACGGACGCAGCTCGACCATTTCGGCCTTGCGCTCGGACATCTTCTGCACGACGACACCGGAATGTTCTTCGTCGACGTCGACGACGACTTCTTCGACCGGCTCCAGAAGCTGGCCGCTTTCATCCTTGTGCATCACGACGCGCGGACGCGACACAGCAAGCTCGAAGCCTTCGCGACGCATGGTTTCGATGAGAACGGCGAGCTGAAGTTCGCCGCGGCCGGACACGTAGAACGAATCCTTGCCTTCGGCTTCTTCGATCTTCAGGGCGACGTTGCCTTCCGCTTCCTTGAAGAGACGGTCGCGGATGACGCGGCTCGTCACCTTGTCGCCTTCCGTGCCGGCCAGCGGGCTATCATTGACGATGAAGGACATGGTGACGGTCGGCGGATCGATCGGCTGCGCCGGCAGCGGTATTGTGATCGAAGGATCGCAGAAGGTGTCGGCGACCGTGCCCTTGGAAAGGCCGGCGATCGCGATAATATCGCCCTGATGCGCTTCGTCGATTGCCGTGCGCTCGATGCCGCGGAAGGCGAGGATCTTGGAAATACGGCCGGTTTCGATCGTCTTGCCGTCGGCGTGGAGAACCTTCACGGCCTGGTTCGGCTTGATGGAACCGGAATTGATACGGCCGGTGATGATGCGGCCGAGGAAGGGGTTGGCTTCGAGGATCGTGCCGATCATCGTGAACGGACCTTCGTGGACGGTCGGCTCCGGAACATGCTTGAGCACCAGGTCGAGAAGCGGCGTAAGACCCTGATCCTTCGGACCTTCCGGATTGACGTTCATCCAGCCGTCGCGGCCGGAACCGTAGAGGATCGGGAAGTCGAGCTGCTCGTCGGTCGCGTCGAGATTGGCGAAAAGATCGAAGACTTCGTTGATGACTTCCTCGTGGCGGCCATCAGGACGGTCGATCTTGTTGATCGCGACGATCGGACGAAGACCGACCTTCAACGCCTTGGAGACAACGAACTTGGTCTGCGGCATCGGGCCTTCAGAGGAGTCGACGAGAACGATCGCGCCATCCACCATCGAGAGAATGCGCTCGACTTCACCGCCAAAGTCGGCGTGGCCGGGGGTGTCGACGATGTTGATGCGGACACCCTTCCATTCCACCGAGGTCGCCTTGGCGAGAATGGTGATGCCGCGTTCTTTTTCGAGATCGTTTGAGTCCATCACGCGTTCAGCGACACGCTGATTTTCGCGGAACGAGCCGGACTGCTTGAGAAGCTCATCCACCAGGGTCGTTTTGCCATGGTCAACGTGCGCGATGATCGCGATATTGCGAAGTGACATATGTGAAATCTCTGAGGCTGGGGCGCACGCTCTAGAGGACGCGCCTATTAGTTTGGGGCGTCCATACAGTTTTTTTTGCGTTTGCGAAAGGGGGGAACGCGCAAAAGCTGCGGCAAGGCTGTCGCCCCGCCGCATCATAGCGTGTCATCAAATTGTCTTAGGCGTCGCTGCCTGTCAATTCCTCGAAGGTCGAAAGTCCCTTTTTGACGAGCATCGCATCCGGGCTCGGCAGCTTGCCGCGGAAGGCCCTGTACGCGTCTTCCGGATCGACCGAACCGCCGACGGAATAGATATTGTCCTTGAGCTTGCGCGCCATCTCGCTGTTGAAGACGTCTCCCGTCTCCTCGAAGGCGGCAAAGGCGTCGGCGTCGAGCACCTCCGACCACATGTAGGAGTAATAGCCGGCCGAATAGCCGCCGGAAAAGATGTGCTGGAAGTGCGGCGTCGCATGGCGCATGACGATCGATTTCGGCATGCCGATCTCGGCCAGCACCTCGCCCTGCACCGCCATCGGGTCCTCGACGGTCGTTCTCGTGTGAAACGCCATGTCGACCAGCGCCGACGAGGTGAACTCGACGGTATTGAAGCCGGCATTGAAGGTGCGGGCGGCAAGCACCTTGTCGAGCAAGGCCTGCGGCATCGGCTCGCCGGTTTCGACATGCACGGCATAACGCTTCAGAATATCGGGCACCGTCAGCCAGTGCTCATAGAGCTGCGACGGCAGCTCGACGAAATCGCGCGAAACGCCGGTGCCCGCAACCGAGGGATAGGTGACGTTCGAAAGCATGCCGTGCAGCGCATGGCCGAATTCGTGGAACAGCGTGCGGGCATCGTCGAGCGACAGCAGCGCCGGCTTGCCTTCAGCCGGCTTGGCGAAGTTGCAGACATTATAGATGATCGGCAATTCGCCGTGGCGGCCGTTCTTCAGCTCCAGCCTGTGCTGCGATTGCAGCGAGCTCATCCAGGCGCCTGATCGTTTCGAACTGCGGGCGAAATAATCGCCGAGGAACAGGGCGACGAGCTTGTCTTCGCGGTCCCTGATTTCGAACACCCGGACATCCGGGTGATAGGCGGCCACGCCCTTCTTCTCGACGGCCCGGACGCCGAACAGCCGGCCGGCGACGTCGAAGCACGCTTCGATAATCTTCTCGAGCTGCAGGTAGGGCTTTAGTTCGGTTTCGGAGAAATCGAACTTCCGCGCCCGGATCTTTTCGGCATAGTGGCGCCAGTCCCAGGGCATGACCTCGTGGTTCCGGCCCTCCTCAGCAATCAACGCCGCGATATCGGTCTCCTCCTCGCCGGCGCGTTTCACCGCTCGCGCCCAGACAGCCCTCAGCAGGCCGTTCACCGCATCCGACGTCTTCGCCATCGTATTGTCGAGCTTCAGCTCGGCGAAATTGCCGTAGCCGAGCAGCGTCGCCACCTGATGGCGCAGTGCCAAAGTTTCGCGGATGACGGCGCGGTTGTCCGTCTCCCCGTCATTTTCGCCGCGCGCCACCCACGCCTTGAAAGCCTGCTCGCGCAGATCGCGGCGCTCCGAAAAGGTCAGAAAGGGCTCGATGATCGAGCGTGACAGCGTCACGGCATATTTGCCCTCCTCGCCGCGTTCGCGCGCTGCTGCCGCCATCGCGTCGCGAAGGAATTCCGGCAGGCCCTCGAGCTCGGCGCTGTCGGAAAGGACCAGTGCCCAGGCCTTTTCGTCGGCCAGCACGTTCTGGCCGAATTGCGTGCCGAGGCCGGCAAGCTTTTCATTGATCGCGGCGAGTTTTTCCTGCTCGGCCTTTTCAAGCTTGGCGCCCGATTTGACGAAGCCTTTCCAGTGGCGTTCCAGCACGCGTGTCTGTTCGAGCGTCAGGCCGAGGCTCTCGCGGCCCTCCCAGAGCGTGTCGATGCGGGCAAAAAGCGCGGCATTCATCCCGATCTTCGAATAGTGGCGCGACATCTTCGGCGAGATCTCCCGCTCCAGCGCCTGGACCACATCATTGGTATGCGCGCCCGCCTTGTTCCAGAATAGCGACGAGACGCGCGACAGTGCGTCGCCGGCGATCTCCAGCGCCACGACCGTATTGTCGAATGTCGGCGCATCGCCGTTTCCGGCGATCTCGTCGATCTCCCTTTCATGCGCGGCAAGTGCGGCTTCGAAGGCGGCGGCGAAATCGCCGTCATCCAGGGCATCGAAACGCGGCAGGCCGTGAAGACCGTCCCAGGTTACCAGCGCCGGATTGAAATCATGTGGAGAAGGCATCGGAGAATTCCTTTTGGCATGCAGATGGATCGTCAATATAGGAGAGCCGTCATAGAATTGGTATGTTGCCGGGAAGGACCTTTTGCCTCGCCTGCCAAATCTGGCGGGCGCCTGCCAAATCTGGTGGACAACAATTGATACGTGAAAATTAACCAATCGTTAACGATTGACGCGAATCACGCGCAAGCGCTAATTTCCAGGTGATCTTCTTGTAAGGGGACATGCGCCATGGAAATTTTTTCTGTGCGGTCTTCTCAGAGTTTGCTTTTTAAAAACAATCCTAATAACGCAAAAAGTTCGAAGACCTCTGATATTCAAATCGAGACCAGAGCTCCCGCCCCGGCCTCGTTCCAGATCGAAGACGATGTTGGCGAAGGCCCGGATTTCACCGCGGTCAGCCCTGGAGAACTGCGCAATTACGCACGCCAAGGTTTCGACAGTGGCCTGATCGATCAAAGCACCTACGCCGCGATCTCCGAACCGCTGCCGATGCATGCGATCGATCCGCTCGGCAATATCATCGATCTCTCCAGCGTCACCGACGGCACCAGCTTCAATTTCCTCGACTATTACAAGAATCAGCTGCAGATCGCCATGTCGATCGGCGATCCCAATGAGGTCCAGACGCTGAAATCGATCGTCAATTTCCTGGATGGCTGATCGGAGCATGATGCCGAAAATCTAGGTCAGGCTTTGCGCCAGCCGAGCAGGCCGGGCGTTGCGTGCCAGAGCGCCTGGGCGGCAAATCCCATGAAAAGCACGCCGGAGCAGCGCACGATCAATCGCTCATGGGCACGATAGAAGCGCCGCACCGTACCGGCGCCGATGATGCCGATCAGGATGATGTCGGCAGTCACGAAACCGACGAATGACACGACAAGCAGCACCGGCAACGCCTCGAAATCGAGCGCGCCGGCCGAGCCTGCAACCAGTGCGGTGAAGGTGGCGAGCGCCACCGGATAACCCTTCGGATTGGTGACGCCGAAGATCAGACCGCGGCGAAACGGTCGCTCGACCACCACCAGCGCCTGTCCCTCCGCTTTCGGCTTGGCATTGACGGCGCTCCAGCCGATCCAGGCGAGGTAGAAGCCGCAGGCAAGGCCGAGCAGGTCGAAGACCAAGGTTCCGATCGTCTTTGCGCCGACAATCGCGATCAGCGCCAGCGACGACCAGATGAGGTCCCCGACCAGATGCCCCATCATGAAGAAGGCGCCGGCCTTGCGGCCCTGCCCGGCGCCAATGCCGAGCAGTTGCAGGAAGGCGGGGCCTGGAATGAGCACGTAGAAGAGGGCCGCCAGAAAGGCGCCGAAGAGCAAAGACTGCGTCATGGAAATGCTCCGGAGGATGATGACAGCAGACTAAGCGATCACGGCCGTCCGTCAAGGGTGGTGCACTGCCACGAAGAGTGGGATTAGGTAGCAAACGCTACCGGAGGCGGCTTTCGACCCGAGGCGGACATCTGTTCGTTGTTGAAGGATGCGGCTGCCGCGATGATCTACAAAGCGACGGGCAATCTTCGAGCAATCCAGATCCTGCTCGGACATACCAAGATCGAGAACACGGTTCAGGTATCTTGGTGTGGACATCGAGGATGCGTTGGAACTAGCGGAGCATACAGAGATTTGACAGAGTGCGGGGCCGTGCCTCTTAGGGAAAACGTTTCCGGTTTTAGCAGTTCGATTGAGCGGCTATGCGCCAAGAGCGGGGATCGGCTTCTGCAGGAGTGCGTGCCAATTTTCCGGCTGGGTGACGGGTCTTCGTTGCTGGGCTGTATCCGTCAGAACCACTCGCCTTCGATGGTTCAAGCCCTCATCCGGGGGGTTTTGGCAAACACACTAAGACCGAGCCATTCCTGCATGTCGCGCGCGAGGACCCTGTCCCCTTCAAGTTTCAGCGTTTCTGCATCGGTTTCCTGACGTATGGTCGTGAGGCCCATCCAAATTGCGGTCATCGAACGGAGCGACCCTTCAACGAGAAGGTCTACATCATAGCCCGGATCGAAGTTGCAGAGATCGACTTTTCCGTTTTCGACCACAAGCCACCATCTCTTTTGCGCGGCCGAAAGTTCCGGGTACAGAAACTGTATCGTACAACGGTGGGTCGGAAGTCTTCTTGTATCGAGGCTCCGCCGCATGTCCCACATGAGCAGAGAAGGGTCGAGATTCTTCAAGGAAAGTCGCGATTCCATCCACCGTTGAGCCCAATTTCCGAGACCTATGATCAGAGGTCTCAATTCTTCGCCCGCTGCCGTGAGTTGGTAATCGGTAATGCCGTTCGCACTCCTTGTCACCGTGATGACGCCCGATTGTTCCAGTTCTTTCAGTCGTTTTGATAGGAGTGCCGGAGACATTTTTGGTAGACCGCGACGCAACTCATTAAAGCGCGTCGATCCGCAAAGGAATTCGCGGACGACCAAGGTCGTCCACCGCGAGCAGAGGATTTCCGACGCCATTGATACTGGACAGAATTGCCCGTAGCCGTCACGCTCTACCATAAGGACCTCCACCGGTCTGGATCAGGCACAATATTGCAAAACAACCGGTCCGCCAAATGCTCCTTGCCTGGCCATACGGCGGCGGCGTTCAGTACAGTTCGTGTACTAGCCGCAATTGTGAAACGAGCGCAGAGTTTCAATCCTCACGAGATAGGAGGCATTGATATGCTCGGGCTTACAGAACCAAAACAGAACATTGCCGGCGGTCGGACCATTGTCGAACTAACCAATTCGGTCCTGCCCACCATCGCGCAACGCGCCGCATCGATCGACGAGAGCGACACCTTCGTCGGCGAGAATTACGCGCTTCTAAAGGAATCTGGACTCGTGCGGGCAGGCGTCCCAATCGAATTGGGCGGGCTGGGCGCGGAAGCGCCCGAACTTTCTGAGATGCTCAAATCCATTGCTCGTGCATGTGGGTCCACTGCGCTTGCCTTTTCCATGCATACCCATCAAGTCGCCATCCCCGCCTGGCGCTGGCGGCATCAAAAGGTGGCCGCGGTGGAGCCGCTCCTGAGACGTGTTGCATCGGAGCAAATCATATTGCTCTCGAGCGGCGGATCGGACTGGATCGGCGGATCGGGCAAGGCCATGAAAGTTGATGGCGGATACCGGATCACCGCGCGTAAACGCTTCACTTCCGGCGCGGCGGCAGGAAACATCCTGATGACCGGTGCCGTTTATGAAGAACAGGACGGCGCGCGCTCCGTCATTCATTTCGGCGTTCCCATGGCATCGCCAGAGGTTTCGATAGAGGATACGTGGCGAACACTTGGAATGAGGGGAACCGGGTCAAACGATATCATCATCGAAAACCTCTTCGTGCCGGATACGAGTGTCGCATTTTCCAGAAGCGCGGGGCAATGGCATCCAGTATTTCAAGTCATCGGCATGATCGCGTTTCCTCTGATCTACGCGGTCTATCTTGGCGTCGCCGAGAGCGCCCGCGACATCGCAGTCAAGATGGTCCGTAGCAAGGCCAACAGCGATCATGTGATCGGGTTGGTCGGGCGCATGGAAACGTCTCTGAGGGCCGCGCAGATCGCGCATCGCTGGATGTTGGAGGTAGTTGCTCGAAACGAACCGTCCGCGGAAACCGTCAACGAGGTTATGATCGGCCGTTCCTTGGTCGCACGGCACGCTATCGAGGTGACGGAGCTTGCAATGGAGGTCGCAGGCGGCGCGGCATTCTATCGAGAGAACGGGCTGGAGCGCTGCTTCCGTGACATACAGGGCGCTCGCTATCATCCGATGCAGCCCGGAGCCCAGGCGCAATATGCGGGTTCATTCGCGCTCGGACTTCCCACCGAGAAGATTTTCTAGCGCCTGGCGCAACGACGAACTCCGCGGAATCATAGGCTAGGTGGGTAGTTTGACGTCCAGAATTCGAATGGACGAGCCCCGCCAGCAAGGACGACAGAGCAACCTCTTGTGCGCTTTGGGCCGATATGCGACCTCGACCACGGCAGCAATGCGCCTCTTCTCGGTCATAGAGGCAATTGTTGCCGCTCCCCGAAAGCGGCCATAGCATTGGTTTGACGAGACGACATCTGTGCGCCATGTGTGGACGTCGGCTCTTGTCGGCTTAATCGACTTGGGACGAAGGCGATCAAGAACGAGCACATGGTTCCAGTTCAGCACATGGCTCCAGTTCATCGTCGACGGGCGAAAGCAGCTTTTTCTTTCTAAGCTGAGGTAGTCCGGACAACGCGGAGCAGCGGTACTGTGCCTTGGCCGTTGGACCACAGCCCCAAGCTGCCATCAACAACACTTGAACGTCTGTCAGAATTGCAAAAAGTGTGCATAATTGACAAATGAGAACAATCAGTTGTTGATACTGATCGCGAAGAGGTTGGGAGCCCTCTTCTTCAACTTGGCAGACTACCAGGAAATGCAGGGAGAATTCGACAACAATCCAGGGAGGAAGAACAATGAACAAAAAGGCAGTATCGCGTCGAGAGTTGCTGGGAGCATCTACGCTCGTTGGAGTAACCGCAGTTGGGGCTCTTGCCGCCCCGGCCGTGCTGGCCCAGGCACCCACCGTCATTAAAATGCAAACATCCTGGCCCGCGTCGGACATCTGGATGGATTTTGCCCGCCAGTACGTCGAACGGGTCGAACGAATGTCCGGCGGACGCCTGAAGTTCGAACTAATGCCTGCCGGTACGGTCGTCGGCGCGTTTCAGGTGCTCGACGGCGTCAACGATGGCGTGATCGACGCAGCCCACACCGTTCCCGTCTATTGGTACGGAAAGCACAAGGCAGCTTCCCTCTTCGGTACCGGGCCGGTATTTGGCGGCAGCGCAACCACCATGCTCGGATGGTTCCATCAAGGTGGCGGCAAGGATCTCTACCGAGAACTCACCCAGGACATCATGGGGCTGAACCTTTACGGCTTCTATGGCTTCCCGATGCCCGCGCAGCCGTTCGGCTGGTTCAAGAACCAGGTCGCGACCGTGAACGACGTCAACGGCCTCAAATATCGTACGGTCGGGCTCGCCGCCGATCTCATGCAGAATATGGGCATGAGCGTCGCTCAACTTCCGGGCGGCGAGATCGTGCCGGCAATGGAGCGAGGTGTCATCGACGCCTTCGAGTTCAACAATCCCTCCTCTGACATACGGTTTGGTTCGCAGGATGTCGCCAAGAACTACATGCTGTCGTCCTACCATCAAGCGAGCGAATCTTTCGAGTTCCTCTTCAACAAGGATGTGTTTGACGACCTTCCCGACGATCTGCAGGCGATCCTGGAATATGGCGTGGAGGCAGCAAGCACGGCGAATACAGCGTCCGCGATGGACAACTATTCAAGCGACCTTCGAAAACTCCAGGCCGAACATGGCGTGACCGTGCACCGTACTCCAAAGGAAATTCTGGATGCGCAACTGAAGGCCTGGGATGAGATCATCCCCACGCTTGAAGCGGATGCGTTCATGAAGAAGGTGCTCGACAGTCAGCGGCAGTGGGTGGAGAGGGTCGTGTACTACGAATTGATGAACTCCGCCGATCTCGCACTCGCCTATGAGCACTATTTCCCTGGAAAATTGAACCTCGGAAAATAGATGGTGAAGGCCCGGTATTTCCGGGCCTCGTCCCTCATCGAGGTAGGGAGGCGCTTGCATGCTCCGTTACATTGCATTCGCCGACGATTTGTCGGCGTGGTTCGGCAAGGTGTTCGCGTGGGGGATACTCATCATGGCCTTCGGCGTCGGCTATGAGGTTGTTGCACGCTACCTCTTTCGCGCGCCGACCCCCTGGGCCTTCGATCTGAGCTACATGCTCTATGGAACGATCTTCATGATGGCGGGAGCGTATACCCTCTCGCGTGATGGCCATGTGCGCGGCGACTTCATCTACCGGCTCTGGAAACCGCGCACGCAGGCCAGGCTGGAACTGGTGTTGTACTTCATCTTTTTCTTTCCCGGTATAACCGCGCTGGTGTTCTCGGGCTGGAAATATGCCGCACGCAGTTGGGGCTACCTGGAGGTCAGTTCCAACAGTCCCGCCGGTGTGCCGATCTTCCAGTTCAAGGCCGTGATCGTCGCCGCCGGCATTCTCCTGTTCCTGCAGGGCGTGGCGCAGGTCTTCCGCTGCATTCTCTGCATAAGGACGGGCGAATGGCCGAAGCAGGCCGAAGATGTCGAAGAACTCGAAAAGGTACTACTGGAAACAAAAAGCCTGGACGTGCTCAAGTCCGAGGACGAGGGTTTCCTTCCGTCGCGGGAACTTGACGCTGGACGTGAACCACGGGATCGGGACGCTCAATGACGGATGCACATATCGCCGTCGGGATGCTCCTCATCCTGATCCTCACCATCTTCCTCGGCTTCCCGGTGGCGTTCACCTTGATGGCTCTGGGTGTCGGCTTCGGATACTATGCCTATTTCGATGCCGGCCGCATGTGGCGCGGCTATGACCGCACGCTCGAATCCGGCGGCGATGCCTTTACACTGGCGGAGACCTGGATCGGCGGTTTCTTCAACAACCGGATCTTCGATCTGTTCGTCAACCAGACCTACTCGGTCATCCAGAACGACGTGCTGACGGCTATCCCGCTGTTCCTGTTCATGGGCTACATCGTCGAGCGAGCCAACATCGTCGATCGGCTGTTCTCGACGCTATTCAGCGTCACGCGCCGGGTGCCCGGCTCGATGGCGGTCGCCGCCCTGGCCACCTGCACACTCTTTGCCACGGCAACCGGCATCGTCGGGGCCGTGGTGACGTTGATGGGACTGCTCGCCCTACCAGCGATGCTGAAGGCAAAGTATGACGTGCGCTACGCGACGGGCGTGATCTGCGCGGGCGGCACGCTCGGGATCCTGATCCCGCCTTCCATCCTGCTGATCGTCTATGCGGCCACCTCCGGGATCTCGGTTGTCCGAATGTATGCGGCGGCGCTCCTGCCCGGCCTCGCCCTGGCCGGGTTTTATCTCATCTATGTCGTGGTGCGAGCAATCCTGCAGCCGCAACTGGCGCCGCGGCCAACGAAAGAAGATGTGGGCGAGCACACGCCGGTCCAACTCGCCTGGATGATGCTTACATCCTTCGCGCCGCTCGCCTTTCTGATTCTTGCGGTGCTGGGTGCCATTCTCTTTGGCCTGGCAACGCCGTCGGAAGCCGCCGCAATCGGCGCATTGGGGGGACTGGCGCTTGCTGCGGCCTATCGGGCGCTGACCTGGCAGCGACTGAAGGAGTCGGTGTATCTGACGGCGCGAACGACCGCGATGGTCTGCTGGTTGTTCGTCGGTTCGGCGACCTTCGCATCGGTATTCGCCTATCTCGGCGGCCAACAGTTCATCAGTGACTTCGTGACCGGCCTGGACATGTCGCCGCTGATGTTCCTGATCCTGGCCCAGATCATCATCTTCATTCTCGGCTGGCCTCTGGAATGGACTGAAATCATCGTCATCTTCATCCCGATCTTCATTCCGCTGCTGCCGCATTTCGGGATCGATCCGCTGTTCTTCGGTATCCTCGTGGCCATCAACCTGCAGACGGCCTTCCTATCACCACCCATGGCGATGTCGGCATACTACTTGAAGGGCGTCTCGCCTCCGCATGTCAAACTGACCGACATCTTCCGCGGCATGATGCCGTATATGTTGATCGTCATTCTCTGCATGGTGGTCATCTATCTGTTCCCGAGCATCGTCTACATGCTGCCGAATCTACTCTATGGAGTACAGAGATGACGCAGTGTCTGGCCCATTCAGAAAGGATAGACCGATGAACAGAAGCCGGTTTTTTGCAATATTTGCATTCGTGACGCTTGTCGCGTTCTGCGCGGTCATCCTGGCGTTTGTTCCACGGTTCGATTTGGCCGCTGCACTGCTGATCGGGATTGTCCCTGCGGGGTACGACATCTGGGATCAGCTCTTTCGGCGCCGCCCGTCGAAATCGTCTGGATAGACTGCAATCGTTCAACCGCCGCCCTTTCGTGATGGCAATCCGCTGCAAAAGCCCGTTCGTCCATCGACCTACGGGCTTGGCTTGGAAATTGATCACCCATGGCCCCTCCCTGTGCAAGCGAGAGGCACCGTCGTTACGCGAACTTCCGGTTAACTCGCGTCGAGAAGGCGTCGGTGCGCAACGTCCGCGATGAGCGCCAAATCGAGCCGTACGTCATACTCGCGGTCTACGACTGCTCCGGGCCGATCCCGGACCTTCGCACCGAGGCCTCGCATGTCCGCTTTCGTACTAGGTGTCCTCGCAGCGGACGGTCCGCCGTCGGCCCCGTAGCGGTCGTCTATCCAAGCCGAGCCGATGTCCGTTGTTGTTGCAATCCGGCCATCCAGAACGCTCTAGAGTTTGGTGGCGTTTGCCACCTCACTCCACGAAAAAGCCCGCGCGGCAATGCCGGCGGGCTGATATCCGGTTCTAAAGCGAACCGTGATTACTTCGCGAGGTTTCGCTTGGCGAGCGTGCGCAGGCGCAGCGCATTGAGCTTGATGAAGCCGGCCGCATCCTTCTGGTCGTAGGCACCCTGATCGTCCTCGAAGGTGACGAGCTTGTCGGAATAGAGCGACTTGTCGCTTTCGCGGCCGATGACCATGACATTGCCCTTGTAGAGCTTCAGCGTCACTTCGCCTTCAACATGCTCCTGGCTCTTGTCGATCAGCGCCTGCAGCATCTCGCGCTCCGGCGAGAACCAGAAGCCATAATAGATCAGCTCGGCGTAGCGCGGCATGATCTCGTCCTTGAGATGGGCGGCGCCACGATCGAGCGTGATCGATTCAATGGCGCGATGCGCCGAGAGCAGGATGGTGCCGCCGGGCGTTTCATAGACGCCGCGCGACTTCATGCCGACGAAGCGGTTCTCGACGAGGTCGAGACGGCCAATGCCGTTGTCACGGCCGTAATTGTTGAGTGTCGCGAGCAGCGTCGCTGGGCTCATCCGCACGCCATTGATCGAAACCGCGTCACCCTGCTCGAAGCCGACCTTGATGGTCGTCGCCTTGTCGGGTGCGGCCTCAGGCGAAATGGTGCGCATATGCACATATTCAGGCGCTTCCTTGGAGGGGTCCTCGAGAACCTTGCCCTCGGAGGAGGAATGCAGAAGGTTGGCGTCGACGGAGAACGGCGCCTCGCCCTTCTTGTCCTTGGCAACCGGGATCTGATGCTGTTCGGCGAAGGCCAGCAGATCGGTGCGGCTCTTGAACGCCCAGTCGCGCCACGGCGCGATGATCTTGATATCGGGGTTCAGGGCGTAGGCGGACAGTTCGAAACGAACCTGGTCGTTGCCCTTGCCGGTCGCGCCGTGGGCGATCGCATCCGCACCCGTCTTGCGGGCGATATCGATCAGATGCTTGGAAATCAATGGACGGGCGATCGAGGTGCCGAGCAGATAGACGCCCTCGTAGACGGCATTGGCACGGAACATCGGGAAGACGAAATCGCGCACGAATTCCTCGCGCACATCCTCGATATAGATCTCCTTGATGCCGAGCATCTCGGCCTTCTTGCGCGCCGGCTCCAGCTCTTCGCCCTGGCCGAGATCGGCGGTGAAGGTGACGACTTCGGCGCCGAGCTCCGTCTGCAGCCACTTCAGGATAATCGAGGTGTCGAGGCCGCCGGAATAGGCGAGAACGACTTTCTTCACGTCTTTGTATGATGCCATGATGATGAGGTCCGTTGCATAAAAGGCCGGCGAAAACCCGGTGTCGCGGCACTTTTAGCGAGATTGGCGCGTGACGCAAGACCAAGTGCGACGCTGATGGTGCCGATACCGTTTGACAGCGCGAAAGCAGAGCCCATATTCGCCAGCGTCCGCAAATGCTCGAGGAGAGGCTGCCCCGTGACGAATATTCAAGACATTTTCAAGAAGTCCAATGTTGCCGTCATCACCGGCGGCGCCTCCGGCATCGGTCTTGCCGCGGCGAAATATTTCGCCGGACGCGGCATGAGCGTCGCCATCGCCGATCTCGGCGGCGATCGGCTGGCCGATGCGGCCAACGAACTCAAGGCCATTGCCGGCGAGGAAAATGTGATGGCGGTCGAGACCGACGTCGCCAGCAGAGACTCGCTGGAAGCGCTCGAACGCGCCGTGCTCCAGCGTTTCGGCCGTGTGCACGTGCTGATGAACAACGCCGGCATCGGCCCGGAAACCTCGATCTTCAGCCCGCAGGCGAACTGGGACAATATCTTCGCCGTCAACCTGATGGGCGTGATCAACGGCACGCGCACCTTCGGCCCGAAGATGCTCTCGCATGGCGAGCCAGGCCTGATCATCAACACCGGCTCCAAGCAGGGCATCACCACGCCGCCCGGCAACCCCGCCTACAACATCTCCAAATCTGGTGTGAAAGTCTTCACCGAAGCATTGCAGCATGAGCTTCGCAACACCGAAGGCGGAAAGATCTCCGCCCACCTTCTGATCCCCGGCTTCGTCTTCACCGGCCTTACCAAGGGCGACCGCGCCGAAAAACCGGCTGCCGCCTGGACGCCGGAACAGACCGTCGATTTCATGGTCGAAAGCCTCGAACGCAGCGATTTCTATATTCTCTGCCCAGACAACGACGTCGCGCGTCCGGTCGACGAGCGCCGGATGGCCTGGGCGGCCGGCGATATCATCGAGAACCGTCCGCCGCTGTCACGCTGGCACAAGGACTACGCCGACAAGTTCAAGGCCTTCCTCGACCAGAAGTAATCGGCGCCATCAGAAGGTTTGATTGGTAATTTTCTGAAAGCCGGGTAAGAGATCCCAGATCCTTTTCGGCTTTCAGAGTGTGTCATGGATTTTCTGCCCAGCCTGCCGACCCTTCTGGCCTTTGCCGCCGCGACGCTGCTGCTCGCGGCAACCCCAGGCCCCGACATGACGCTGTCGATCAGCCGTGCGCTGGCCCAGGGCAAGAAGGCGGCCCTCTTCGTTGTCGTCGGCACCAGCCTCGGCATCGTCGTCCACACCATGCTGGTCGCTTTCGGCATTTCGGCGCTGATCACCGCCTCGCCGACCGCCTTCCTGATCCTGAAGACCGGCGGTGCCGCCTATCTGCTCTGGCTGGCGGTACAGGCGATCCGCTTCGGTTCGAAGCTCACCGTCGCCAAGGTCGAGGAGCAGAAAGGCACCGCCCTTTCGAACATCTCGTCGGGCTTCTGGGTCAATCTTCTGAACCCCAAGGTCATCATCTTCTTCATGACCTTCCTGCCGCAATTCGTCAGCGCCGGCGATCCGGCCGTCACCCAAAAGCTGCTCTTTCTCGGCTTCTGCTTCATCCTGATCGGCATGCCGGTCAATGCCAGCGTCGTCTTTGCCGCCGACTGGCTGGCCTCCTGGCTGCAGAACAACAAGAAAGTGCTGCGCGGCATGGATTACACCTTCGCCGGCGTCTTCTCGATCTTTGCCGCGAAGATCCTGCTCACCCAGGCGAGATAGCCGCGGTTGCGAAGCAATCCGCCCGCGGTCGGCTTATCGATCCGCCCGCGGTCGTGAACCGATCCGCCGCCAACGACACCAATATTCGCGAGACGCCATGCCGGAGCAGGCAGTGACCGCGAATTTCGTCGTCTTCCAAAATTATTCCATGCCTTTCGCGCGATTACTTGTGATCAACATATGATCGTAAGTCGGCAATTGTGGCTAGGCCACGCCACCTTCGCTGCCCACATATCCTTTACGGCTCACGAAGAGCTACCTTGAAAGGATAAGTCAATGATTACGTTCCGCAATATCATAACAGCAGGGGTTGTTGCGCTGACGTTTGCCGCCACGTCCCTTACAGCGACAACACCTGCCTTAGCTCACGGCGGCGGAGGCCATGGCGGTGGCGGCTTCTCGCGTGATGGCGGCCACTTCGGCGGCGGTTCCCATATGGGCGGCGGCAATTTCGCCGATCGCGGCTTCGGAGCGCATAATTTCGGCGGAGCCGGCCCTTTTGGCGGACACCGCGACGGCCGTTTCGCCTTCCATGATAGAAATCGTCTGTTCTTCGGCGATGACGACTATTACCCGGAACAGTGCCAACCGGAATGGCTCAACCAGTACGGCCATCGCGTGCTGGTGGAAGTCTGCTCTTGATGACGGTCCCCTAGAGCCTTTCCGGGTTAGATTGAATCATTCTGCCGGAGCAGGTTTTCGTCAGGGCAGAGGCGATTGGCGAAGGGCATGCCCCTTGGTACGTCCGAGCCGATTGCCTCTGATCCTGGCGCAAAGATGCCCGGCCCTTCGG
>NZ_JACCEY010000019.1:234906-309663 GCF_013591995.1 Rhizobium sp. WYCCWR 11146 | reverse complement strand
GGCTACGACGCGCGCCGGCCGGTCGACCATCCGACTCCGTTTGAGCCAACAGAATGCTTCAATCTGACCAGGAAAGGCTCTAGCCTCTGAGGACGAGCGGCATATGATCACCGATATCATCTTCTTTCAGCAGAAGATTTGATATTTGGATCGCAGCGCCGCTCGTGTTTCAGCAGCAATCCGCCCGCGGTCGTTTGATCGATCCGCCCGCGGTCGGTTGATCGATCGGCCCGTGGTCGTGAAACGGTCCGCCCGCGGTCGTGAAATGATCAGCTGCCCGCTAACCGATCAGCAACGCATCGTCATCCAGCGTCTGGCCGCGCATCTTGCGGAACATCGCGATCAGATCCTCGACCTGCAATGTCTTGCGGCTGTCGCCGGCAACGTCGAGCACGATCTCACCGCCATGCAGCATCACCGTCCGGTGGCCATAGTCGAGCGCCTGGCGCATCGAATGCGTCACCATCAGCGTCGTCAGCTTGCGCTCGGAAACGATTTTCTGGGTCAGGCCCATGATGAATTCTGCCATCCCGGGGTCGAGGGCCGCCGTATGTTCGTCGAGCAGCAGCACCTCCGAGCCCGCCAGCGTCGCCATGACAAGCGAGACCGCCTGCCGCTGGCCGCCGGAAAGCAGGTCCATGCGGTCCTTCATGCGGTTCTCGAGCCCGAGATTGAGCTCGGCGATCCTCTCGCGAAAATGGTCGCGCCGTTTTGCGCCAAGCGCCGAAACGAGCCCGCGCCGTTCGCCGCGGCGCGCCGCAAGCGCCAGGTTCTCCTCGATCGACAAGGCACCGCAGCTTCCGGTCAACGGGTCCTGAAAGACACGGGCGACCAGCCCGGCGCGCGCCGCCGTCGTCTTGCGCGTGACGTCGGCACT
Organism: Rhizobium sp. WYCCWR 11146; assembly: GCF_013591995.1. Classification (NCBI taxonomy): domain Bacteria; kingdom Pseudomonadati; phylum Pseudomonadota; class Alphaproteobacteria; order Hyphomicrobiales; family Rhizobiaceae; genus Rhizobium; species Rhizobium sp. WYCCWR 11146. The sequence goes on along the minus strand of NZ_JACCEY010000019.1, from coordinate 308,786 downwards.
GCCGATCAGCACCTGCCCCTCGCTTGCCAGCACATCGCCGGCGAGCACGCCGAGCAGCGTCGATTTGCCGGCGCCGTTCGAACCGATGACAGTGACGAAGGAGCCTTCCTCGATCGTCAGGCTGACACCCGAGAGCGCCTGCTTCTGCAGCGGCGTGCCGCGCCCGAAGACGACCTTGATGTTCTTGAGGTTGATCACGACGCGGCACCTCCGCGCAAACGGGGAAGGATGAGCGCCACGGTCACCAGCACGGCGGTGACGAAATTGAGGTCGGACGCCTGCAGGCCGATGACGTCGCTCGAAAGCGCCAGCTGGATTGCGATGCGATAGAGGATCGAGCCAAGCACGCAGCCGATCAACGCGATCAGCAGACCGCGCCGCCCAAGCAGCGTCTCGCCGATGATAACGGCAGCGAGACCGACGACGATCGTGCCGACGCCTGAGGTGACGTCGGCAAAGCCGTTCGTCTGGGCAAACAGGGCGCCACCGAGCGCCACCAGCGCATTCGAGATCGCCATGCCGAGATAGATCTGCCGGCTGGTATCAACGCCCTGGGCCCGCGCCATTCTTGGATTGGCGCCGGTCGCCCGCATTGCCAGGCCGGCATCGCTTTCCAGGAAACGCCAGACCAGGATGAGCGCGACGACGACGAGAACACCGACGAAGAGCGGCCGCACGTAGAAATCGCGAAGGCCATGGCCGAAGAACGGGCTGATCATCGTGTCGGCATTGATGAGGGCGACATTGGGTTTGCCCATCACGCGCAGATTGACAGAAAACAGTGCGATCATCGTCAGGATCGAGGCAAGCAAATTGAGGATCTTGAAGCGCACGTTGAGCAGTGCTGTCACCATGCCCGCGGCGGCACCGGCGGCCATGGAGATCAGAGCCGCAAGCCAAGCATTGACACCGGCAATGATCAGCACGGCCGTCACCGCTGCACCAAGCGGAAAGGAGCCGTCGACCGTCAGGTCGGGGAAATCCAGAACACGGAAGGCGAGATAGACCCCAAGGGCGACGAAGGAATAGACCAGTCCGAGTTCGACGGCCCCCCAGAATGCGATTTGGCTCAAGGCTTCCGCCCCTCTTCTGTCCGTTTCCGCTCCGCGCCCTGCGCGAAACATCAGGCTTTTAATACCATCAGCCGCCCCCGTGTGGAACGGGAGCGGCTGCAAACTCGATCAGCGACGGCAGTCGCGTTGTTTATTCGATGACTTTGGTAGCGCGGGAAAGCACGCTCTGCGGCAGGGTGACGCCCATCTTCTCGGCCGCAGACTTGTTGACGACGAGGTCGCTGCCGGCGGCAGTCTTGACCGCGATATCGCCCGGGTTCTCGCCCTTCAGCACACGCACGACGATCTCGCCGGTCTGCTTGCCGACATCATAATAGTTGAAGCCGAGGGCGGCGATCGAGCCGCGCGAAACCGAATCCGTATCGGCGGTAAAGAGCGGCAGCTTGCTCTCTTCGGCCACCGCGACAGCGCCTTCGAGCGCGGAGATGATCGTGTTGTCGGTCGGAATGTAGATCGCGTCGGCGCGGCCGACGAGCGCGCGTGCCGCACCCTGGACCTCGGCCGACTTGGTGGCGGCCGATTCGACCACCTTCAGGCCAGCCTTTTCGGCTTCAGCCTTCAGCACGGCGAGCAGCGAAACGGAATTCGCCTCGCCGGAATTGTAGAGATAGCCGATGGTTTTCACCTCGGGCAGGACTTCCTTGATCAGCGCAAGGTGCTCGGCGACCGGCGACATATCGGAGAGGCCGGTGACATTGCCGCCGGGCTTGTCCATGTTCTTGACGAGCTGGGCGCCGAGCGGATCGGAGACGGCCGTGAAGACGACAGGAATGTCACGCGTCGAGGAAACGACCGCTTGGGCTGATGGCGTCGAGATCGGCACGATGACATTGGGCTCGTCACCGGCGAACTGGCGGGCGATCTGGGCTGCCGTCGCCGGATTGCCCTGCGCCGATTCGAACACGAATTTCAGGTTCTCGCCTTCCTTGTAGCCGGCGGCCGTCAGCGCATCGAGAACGCCCTTGCGCGCTGCATCCAGCGCCGGATGTTCGACGATCGCCGTCACGGCGACGGTGACGTCATCAGCCTTTGCGGGTTGGGAAAGGGCCAAAGTGGCGGCAAGAGCGAGCAAAATCGGGCGCATGGGGATCCTCCTGAATGATTTTGGGGGCACTTTTAGGAAAAGCGCCCCCTGAAATCAATCGCGGAGAATTGTAGCAAGGATCAAACTTGCTGATCAGTCGTCGGCGCCGTGATTGGCGATCATCATCGCCTCGAAGGCCAGACGTTCGGTCTTGCGCATGCGTTCCGATTCCGATTTCAACTGGCCGCAGGCGGCAAGAATATCGCGGCCGCGCGGCGTACGGATCGGCGAGGCATAACCTGCCGAATTGATGAAATCGGCGAACTTCTCGATCTGCTCCCAGTCGGAACACTGATAATTGGTGCCGGGCCAGGGATTGAACGGAATGAGGTTAATCTTCGCCGGCACGCCTTTCAGGAGCTTGATCAGCCCCTTGGCGTCTTCCAGGCCGTCGTTGACATCCTTCAGCATCACATATTCGAAGGTGATGCGCCGCGCGTTCGAAAGACCTGGATAGGACCGGCAGGCCTCGATCAGCTCCTTCAGCGGGTACTTCTTGTTGATCGGCACCAGAAGGTCGCGCAGATCGTCGCGCACCGCATGCAGCGAAATCGCCAGCATGACGCCGATTTCCTCGCCGGTGCGGAAGATCTCCGGCACAACGCCAGAAGTGGAAAGCGTCACGCGGCGCCTGGACAGCGACAGGCCGTCACCATCCGTTGCGATCAGCAATGCCTGCTTGACAGCATCGAAGTTATAAAGCGGCTCGCCCATGCCCATCATGACGATGTTGCTGACCTTACGGCCCTCGGCAGGCATGATCGTACCCTGCGGCGCTTCACGGTCCGGAAAGTCCCCAAGCCGGTCGCGGGCAAGCAGCAGCTGCGAAAGAATTTCCTCCGCCGTCAGGTTGCGCACCAGACGCTGCGTCCCGGTATGACAGAAGGAACAGGTGAGCGTGCAGCCGACCTGGCTGGAAAGACAGAGCGTGCCGCGGCCCTCTTCCGGAATGTAGACGGCCTCGATCTCGACGGGACGCCCGGCGCCCCGCGGCGGAAAGCGCAGCAGCCATTTGCGCGTGCCGTCGTTGGAGACCTGCTCCTCGACGATCTCGGGACGCGCGATGGTGAAATGCTGCTTCAGCATCTCCCGCATGTCCTTGGCGACATTCGTCATATGGTCGAAGTCGGAGACCCCTCGCACATAGATCCAGTTCCAGAGCTGCGAGACGCGCATCTTGATCTGCTTCTCGGCCACACCCTTTTCCCGGAGTGCCGCGCCCATCTCCTCACGCGACAGCCCAATCAGGGACGGCTTCTCGACGCCGGAAGCGGCGCGGGGCGCCTGAGGCTTGATGACATCAATCGCATCCATGACGGACATAGTCTTTCATCCCGAATTCGAACACGTAACCGCCCCGCAAACCCTGCGAACTTCAGGGCTAAGCCGGAAGACTGGCGGGTGCATGACGGCACATTGGCAGAAATTGAATGGCGGAACGGCGACTGAAATCGCGATCTGTCCGCTGTTGGCGCCGGCTTTAGCATCATTTTGCCCGCGCGTCACCATAGATGGAAACGGCATGGGCCGGCGCAAGGCCGGCCCATGAAATTCTTCGGCCTAAAGGACCGCTTACTTGCAGGTTTCGATCTGCTTCAGCGCAGCCGAGATACCCGAGAGCGAGTAGCTGTAGGAGGTGCCGGTGCCCTTGCGCGAAACGGCGTTGACCGTCATCGAATGACCGGTCTTCATCGCGGCGACGAGGGCCGGCTCCTGCGCCGCGTTCTCGACCCATCCGGCCTTGTCCTTGGTGAACATCACGAAGGTCTTGTTGTCGATGACGACGTTGATCTTCGAATTTTCCTTGACCGTGTAGCCCATCATCGCCTGCGGTTCGTAGGAGATGTTCTGGCCCGGACGCTGAGAGACGATGAAGAAATTGTCGCCGTGGTCGACGCTTGCCGGCTGCTTTGCCGTCGGAACGGAAAGCACGTAGCAGACGGTGCTGTTGCCCGACTTGTAGGAGTAAGCGCCCCACGCCTGGAACTGCTGGATGCGGTTCGGCGCGGCCTGCTGCGCTGTCGCAACTCCGGCCATAACAAGGGTGAGTGCGAGAGCGGATACGATACTTTTTACAAACATGGATTCCTGCCGGTTCTTGCGATTCAAGGCCCGAAGCGATCATAGCGGGCGCCGCATAATCACGATCTGCTTTATTTTGACTTAATTCAGGTTACCAAATGGTCAACAATAGCTGCGATTTGTATGTGCCTGTGTCATTTCAGCTCGAGTGTCAATTTTCGCCCCTTTGACGGTATCGACCGCGACACCGTGCCCCAATGGCACTGGCCGTCCGTTCGGCTGAATTTAAGACACAAAGATTCAGGCAAGAGTTTGACCTTTCCCAAATCCGTTGTACCTCAGTAAGACTTGGAAATCCGGGACGAAATTATTGTCGCAGGGGGCTGGTGAGGAGATATGGATGCCGAGGAAAGACAGCGTTTCGCTGCCCTCGCGAAGGCCGTCGCGGACGATCGCGACCAGCAGGCCTTCTCCATCCTGTTCGACTATTTCGCACCCCGCCTGAAGGCCTGGCTGATGCGCCAGAGGATGACATCAGGCGAGGCCGAGGAACTGGTCCAGGAGATCATGATCGTGCTCTGGCACAAGGCAGAGCTCTACGATGCCACGCGATCTTCCCTTTCGACCTGGCTTTTCCGCATTGCCCGCAACCGCCGCATCGACATGCAGCGCCGCGCCAATACCCGCATCTTCGATGAGACTGATCCGGCCTTGCAACCGCCGGCCGATATCGGCGCGGAAGAAATGATCGCCAATGACGATCGCGACGCCAAGATACGCGCCGCCGTCGGCCAATTGCCGGAGGAACAGCGCGACATGCTGCGCGCCGCCTTCTTCCTCGGTCAATCGCATTCGGAGATCGCCGAAGCGACCGGACTGCCGCTCGGCACGGTAAAGTCGCGTATCCGACTTGCCTTCGGCAAGCTCCGCAAGGTGCTGGAACGCGAAATCGCCTGATGCGATCTCGCCAAAAGGCTCGCCGCGATGCGCTTTAAATCGTCTTCATCGCTTCTTCCGGCCGATCGGCGAGAACGCGGTCGGCGGCTTCATAGTGGCCCGGCCGGATGTGGCCGCGCACCATGGCGAAAGCGGCCGAAAGCACGGCGATGTCGTCGGAAAAGCCGATGACGGCGAAAATATCCGGGATCATGTCGATCGGCATGACGAAATAGGCGAGTGCTGCAAGCAGCACGCCGCGCACCTTCGTTGGCGTCTGCGAATCGAGCGCGCAATAGAAACCGGCGACGACATCGCGCGAGAACGGGATCTGCCGCACGGCCCGCCGGAACGTCGGCCAGAATTTCTGCCTGACGGTCTTCTCGCGCCGGCTCTGCGTGTCCTCGTCGCCCGGCAACAGGATTTCCCCGAATTTGACCTCGTCCATCCCTGCATCCCTTTTGTCCATGCGAACATATGGTGACGGCGCCCAGTCTTTCAATCGGCCCCGCTTTCAAACGACACGTCGCGCCGCAGCCTTCTCCATGGCTTTGGCGAGCTTGAAATCCAGCTCCGTCAGCCCGCCGGCATCATGCGTGTTCAGCGTGACATCCACCCGGGAATAAACATTGAACCATTCGGGATGATGGTTGAGCTTCTCGGCCGCAAGCGCTGCCTGCGTCATGAAGCCGAAAGCCTCGACGAAATTTGCGAACTTGAACGTCTTCGATATCGACGAACCCGCATCATTGAGCACCCAGCCCGAAAGCTCGGCCAGCTCAGCCTCGGCTGCCGTCCGTTCCAGTTTTTCCATTTTCATGCCATGGTCCTCTTCTCTGTCAGACAGGTTACCGATGAAACGCATCAGCATCCTCTTCGTTTGCATGGGCAATATATGCCGTTCTCCGCTCGCGGAGGGAATTTTTGGCCATCTCGTCGCCGAGGCAGGCTTGACCGGCGATTTTACCATCGCTTCCGCCGGCACCGGCGGCTGGCATGACGGCGATCCGCCCGACCGGCGTTCGATCGCCACCGCGAAAAACCACGGCATCGACATATCGGGGCAGCGCGCCCGGCGCATTCAGTCGAGGGATTTCAGGGATTTCGATCTGATCCTCGCCATGGACCGCGACAACCTGGCGGCGCTCAAAAAGAGCGCGCCGCATGGAGCGAATATCCACCTTTTCGGTGATACCGCACTGGGAACGGGAGAGGATATTCCCGATCCCTATTATGGCGGCCCTGATGGTTTCGAGTTGGTCTACACCAGGCTCTTGACCGGCTGCTGCAGGCTGCTCGAAACGCTGGGCGTCGAGCGTGCCTCGTGCAGCGGGAACACTTCCTCGGTGAGGTAAGGCCCTCCACCGACCGATTCGCGCGACGAAAGCAGCACGAAGCGCGGTGCGGTGAAGGTTGCTGTGTGGAAGTTGCCGCGTCCGGCCAGATATTGCACGACATCGTCGAGCCGCGAGGATTTGAGCCGCGCCAGCGTCACATGCGGCATGAATTTGCGGGGATCCGGCGGCAGGCCGATGCGCTGGCAGATGCGCTCGATCTCGCCCTGCAGGGCATACATTTCAGGCGATTGCGAGACGCCGGCCCAGACCGAATGTGGTTTCTTCGAACCGAACGAACCGATGCCTTCCAGCCGGAACTGGAATTCCGGCCGGTCGATCCGGTCGAGGCGTTCAACGATTTCATCGGCCGTGCGGCCGTCGACATCACCGATGAAGCGCAGGGTGATGTGGTAATTCTCCACATCGATCCATCGTGCTCCGGGGAGGCCACCGCGCAGCAATGAAAGACTCATCGCCGCATTGCGCGGAATTTCGAGGGCGGTAAACAGTCTCGGCATCACGAGCACTCCCCGAATCTTTTGCAGGTGCTCACACGGAATCATGCAATCAATAACCGCGCAAGCCCCTATTTCTTCACAGAAGAAATCGTTTCGACGAAATTTGTGACAGCAGGCTCCATCTTTTCGACCATGACGTCGACACCTTTCGCATTTGGATGCATGCCGTCTTCAAGCTTCAACCCGGCCTCCAGCGCGACGCCGTCGAGGAAGAAGGCATAGAGTGGAAGCTTATGTTTTTCCGAGAGTTTCTGATAGATCGGGTTGAATCGTGCGGCATAATCCGCTCCCATGTTCGGCGGCGCTATGATACCGGCGAGCAGCACGGCAATCCCGCGCGCCTTTAGCCGGGTAATCATCTGATCGAGATTCTTCTCGCTCTCCTCCGGCGGGATACCACGCAACGCATCATTGGCGCCCAGCTCGAGAATGACGCCATCGGTGCCGTCGGGCACCGACCAGTCGACGCGCGCAAGCCCTGCTGTCGTCGTGTCGCCGGAGACCCCGGCATTGGCAATGGTGACATCGAGCCCCTTCGCCTTCAGGGCCGCCTGCAGCTTTTCTGGAAAGCCGTCGCCGAGCGGCAGCTGATAGCCCGCCATCAAACTGTCTCCAAAGCCGACGAGATTGATTGTCCGGGCATTGGCTGCAGTGGCAAGGATCAGCGAGACGGCGATGACGGTGAATTGAAGGGCGGCAACTTTAAATCTCATGCTAGCTTCCCTAGATTGGCGAAGTGCCGTTATGCGGCCATTCGATTACGGACATATATAGGGCGATTTCTGTTGGCAAAAACCATTATCGAGTTGAAGGGCGCCGATCTGACCCTTGGTAGCGCAGCCGCCTCCGTCCATGTGCTGAAGGGCATCGATCTCGATATCGCGGCCGGTGAATCCGTTGGCATCGTCGGCCCTTCCGGTTCCGGCAAATCGACCCTGCTGATGGTGCTTGCCGGGCTGGAAAGGCTCGACAGCGGTGAAATCAACATCAACGATACGCCGCTCCATAGCCTCAGCGAGGACCAGGTCGCCGATTTCCGCGGCCGCAACATCGGCATCGTCTTCCAGTCCTTTCACCTGATCGCCAACATGACGGCGCTGGAAAACGTCGCCGTGCCGCTCGAGCTCGCCAATGTCAGCAACGCCTTCGAGATCGCTCATCGCGAGCTGAAATCGGTCGGGCTCGGCGAACGGCTGCACCACTATCCCGGTCAGCTTTCCGGCGGTGAACAGCAGCGCGTGGCAATTGCCAGGGCGCTCGCCCCCTCGCCTGCCCTGCTGATCGCCGACGAGCCGACCGGCAATCTCGACACCGAGACCGGCCGCCAGATCGCCGACCTTCTGTTCTCCAAGCAGGCTGAACGCGGCACGACCCTGCTTCTCGTCACCCACGACGTCTCGCTCGCAAACCGATGCTCGCGCCAGATTCGCGTCCGCTCCGGCAGGATCGAAGGCGACAGCGCCGCCCGCCGCAGCGAAGCGGCGATCGCATGAGGATCATCACGCCACGCGTCTCCCTCGCTTTTCGCCTGGCGCTGCGCGAGCTGCGCGGCGGCATCCGCGGCTTTTACATCTTCCTTGCCTGCATCGCGCTCGGCACCGGCGCCATCGCCGCCGTTAATTCCGTTTCGCAGTCGATCACCGACACGATCGCCTCGCAGGGGCAGGAACTGCTGGCCGGCGACGTCCGTTTCGAACTCAACAATCGCGAAGCCACACCTCAGGAAATAGGTTTCCTCGAAGGCCTCGGCACCGTTTCGGTGTCAACAGGCCTGCGCTCGATGGCCCGCAAGCCCGACGGTTCCGATCAGGCGCTGGTCGAGGTCAAGGCCGTCGATGACGCCTACCCGCTCTACGGCAAGTTCGTGGCCGAGCCGGACTATCCGCTTGCAGCACTGCTTTCGGGCCAAGGCGGCACCTATGGTGCGGTCGCAGCCCCGCTGCTTCTCGATCGGCTCGGGCTTGCGGTCGGCGACGAATTGCTGCTCGGCAACGTCAAGCTCAGCATCACCGGCACGGTGAAAACCGAGCCGGACGCACTGTCGGAAGGTTTTGGCTTTGCGCCGCGTCTGCTCGTCAGCCGCCAGGCGCTCCAAGCCTCCGGGCTGATCCAGACGGGAAGCCTGGTCGAACACGCCTACAAGATCCGGCTGGACGACAAGGCCGCGATGTCGGGCATCCAGGCGCGCGCCTCGAAGGAATTCCCCTCCGCCGGCTGGGCGATCCGCACCAGCGACCGCGCCGCGCCCTCGCTCACCGAAAACATCACCCGCTTCTCGCAGTTCCTGACCCTGGTCGGCCTCACCGCGCTGATCGTCGGCGGCGTCGGTGTCGCCAATGCAGTGCGCGCCTTCCTCGATTCCAAACGCACCACCATCGCCACTTTCAAATGTCTCGGTGCGCCGGCGCAGGTCGTCGTTCTGATCTATCTCTTCCAGATCGCCATCATCGCTCTCGGCGGGATCCTGATCGGCCTCGTCATCGGCGCCCTGTCGCCGATGCTTGCCGCGCAATTCCTGGCACAATTCCTGCCGGTCTCGACCGTGCCGACCCTCTATCCCGGCGCCCTGCTGCTGGCGACGCTCTTCGGCATCCTGACGACGCTCGCCTTTGCCATCCTGCCGCTCGGCCACGCTCGCGAAGTGCCTGCGACCGCGCTGTTCCGCGAGCAAGGCTTCGAGGCCCGCCACCTGCCCTCCTGGCCCTACATCCTGCTAGCCGCCCTGTTCATGGCCGCCCTTGCCGGCCTTGCCATCCTCACCGCCTATGACCGCTTCATCGCCGTCGTCTTCGTCGGCGCGATCGTTTTCGCCTTTGTCGTCCTGCGCCTGGTCGCCGCGCTGATCGCCTGGCTCGCGCGCCGCAGCCCGCGCGTCAATTCGCCGGCACTGCGGCTTGCGATCGGCAACATCCACCGCCCCGGCGCACTGACGCCCTCAGTCGTGCTCTCGCTCGGCCTTGGCCTCGCATTGCTGGTGACGCTGACCCTGATCGACGGGAACCTGCGCCAGCAGCTGACCGGCCGCATGAACGAGGGTGCGCCGAACTTCTTCTTCGTCGATATCCAGAGCGCCGAGGTCGGCGCCTTCCGCAATCTCGTCCAGGCGCAAGCGCCGCAGGGCAAGCTTGTCGAAGTGCCGATGCTGCGCGGCCGGATCATCGCCTTCAACGGCGAGGACGTCACCAAGATGAACGTGCCGGCCTCCGGCCGCTGGGTGCTGAACGGCGATCGCGGCATAACCTATGCCGAAACCCTGCCGGAGAACGCCGCCCTCACCGAAGGCAAATGGTGGGACAAGGATTACAGCGGCGAGCCGCTCGTCTCCTTCTCCTCGGAAGAGGCGCATGAACTCGGCCTCAAGCTCGGCGATACGGTGACCGTCAACGTGCTCGGCCGCAACATCACGGCGAAGATCGCCAATCTGCGCCGCGTCGAGTGGGAATCGCTGTCGATCAATTTCGTCATGGTTTTCTCGCCGAATACCTTCCGCGGCGCCCCGCATGCGTGGCTGGCGACGCTGACCGATCCCTCTTCGACACCGGCCGAAGATGCGGCGATCCTGAAATCCGTCACCAACACCTATCCGACGATCACCAGTGTGCGCGTCAAGGACGCGATCGATATCGTCAACCAGCTGGTCGCACAGCTCGCGACCGCAATCCGCGCTGCGGCCTCGGTCGCCCTGATCGCCTCGATCCTCGTCCTTGCCGGCGCGCTTGCCGCCGGAAACCGGGCGCGCACCCACGATGCGGTGGTGCTGAAGACGCTCGGTGCCACGCGCGCCATGCTGATCCGCGCCTTCAGCTACGAATATCTGATCCTCGGCCTCGCGACTGCGATCTTCGCGCTGATCGCCGGCAGCGTCGCCGCCTGGTTCATCGTCGCCCGCATCATGCGTCTGCCGTCGACCCTTCTGCCCGACGTGGCGGGACTGACGCTTGTGACCGCGCTCGTCCTGACCGTCGGCATTGGCCTTATCGGCACCTGGCGCATCCTCGGGCAGAAGGCGGCCCCCGTCTTGCGCGAGCTTTGACCGGGCAGCGGCACCCAAACCCTTCACCTTACGGCGATTTAACCGACCGAGCCTTTGCAAGCCTCTTGTTTGCAAAGGGCGAAAGCCTCATATTATCCGCAGGCATGCTGGAGCTCCGCAGCGGCGCCCGGGTCGAAAACCCCGACACCGTATTTCCATCGGAGCTTGTAAGAGGAAACTATGGCTGATCTTCGTAACTATCAAAGCCGCGCTCAGACCGGCGAGATGATTGATCAAGGCCTGCGCGCTTATATGCTCAAGGTCTACAACCTGATGGCGCTGGGTCTGGCGATCACCGGTGTGGCCGCATATCTGTCGTTCCAATTCGCCTTCGCCAATGGTGAGCTGACCGCTTTCGGTCAGGCGATCTATGTGAGCCCGCTGAAGTGGGTGGTCATCCTGGCGCCGCTGGCTCTGGTGTTCTTCCTGAGCTTCCGGATCAATACGATGACGGTGGCCGCCGCCCAGACGACCTTTGCGGTCTACGCTGCGCTCGTCGGCCTGTCGCTCTCGTCGATCTTCCTGATCTACACGGGCCAGAGCGTCGTTCAGACCTTCTTCGTCACCGCCGCCTCCTTCGGCGCGCTGTCGCTTTACGGCTACACGACGAAGCGTAACCTGTCGGCGATGGGCTCGTTTCTGATGATGGGTCTGTTCGGCCTGATCATCGCCTCGATCGTCAACATCTTCCTGGCGTCGTCTGCCGTGCAGTTCGCGATCTCGGTGCTCGGCGTGCTGATCTTCGCAGGCCTCACCGCCTACGATACGCAGCGGATCAAGGAATTGTACCTGGAAGCCGATGACGTCGCCGTGGCCGGTCGCAAGGCGATCATGGGTGCGCTGACGCTCTATCTCGACTTCATCAACCTCTTCATGTTCCTGCTGCAGTTCATGGGCAACCGTAAATAAGCAGGGCAGACTGAGATCGAAAAGGCGGCTTCGGCCGCCTTTTTTGTTGCGTAGGCTTTCACGGAATGGTTTTAGAAAGCCCTTGCCGCCCTTATGGATATGCTGCTGAAATGTCCTTCCTCCTGCGCGATGCTTCGAACGCCGATATTCCCGCCATTGCCGATATCTATCGCGAATCGGTCCTGAACGGCGTCGCGAGCTATGAGATCGTGCCGCCCTCCGAGGCCGAGATGGCGCAACGCTTTGCGGCCATCGTCGGCCAGCAATATCCCTATATCGCAGCCATCGGCACGGACGGGGCCTTGCTCGGCTACGCCTACGCCTCGGCCTTCCGCACGCGTCCTGCCTATCGCTGGCTGGTCGAGGATTCGATTTATCTGGCGCCGCAAGCCCGCGGCCGCGGCATCGGCAAGGCGCTGCTCGCCGAACTGATCATCCGTTGCACCACCCTCGGCTTTCGTCAGATGGCAGCCGTCATCGGCGGCGCCAGCCCCGCCTCGATCGCGCTTCATCGCACGGCCGGCTTCGAGGAGGTTGGTCTGATGAAGGGCACCGGCTACAAGCACGGCCGCTGGCTGGATACGATGTTCATGCAGCGCGCCCTCGGTGAGGGTATGAGCACAGATCCGGACCCGTCGACCTATCCCGGCACGCTGTTTAACGGCTGATATGGTTTACTTGTCGACGAGCTTCAGGGCCTTGTCGAAGACCTTCAGCACCTGGTTCAGCTCGTGACCGCGCTTCAGGATCGTGCCGTTGACGCTGATCACGGAATAGGCGCCTTGCTTGGCGGCGAGCTTCGGGTTTTTCTCGATGCGGAAGAGCGGCATTTCGCCGGAACGCTTGAAAACGGAAAAGACCGCCCTGTCCTTGAGGTGATCGATGGCGTAGTCGCGCCATTCACCATCACCGACCATCCGGCCGTAGATCCAGAGGATCGAGTCCAGTTCGCGCCGGTGGAAGGTCACCGGAAGTGGGTCCTTGCTTTGTTTGTATTCCCTGAGATCGACGACGACTGAGGAACTGTGGTCGACGGAACGGCTTTCGCCGTGTCGCAAATCCGGCTGATCTGTCATCAGTCTCACAAGGCCTCCACATGTGACAGGAGGGTGACAGTTTGCCCGAGCCGCCGCAAATTGCAAGAGTGCCAGCCGTCACATTCCGCCGCACGTCTCTCGCGCAAGGACGCTGTAGCACTTTGAGTCAGCGCATCATGTCTTGCGAAAGTTGGGTTCGATTTTCGGAAAGCATGATGCGCTGGACAGGTCAACGCTTTCTCCGCAGCGCCGCATTTCAGTCAAAACAGCGCCTCATTTGCAGGAGATTTATGAATTCCAGTTTGGCGCCAGCGCGCCAAAGGGCCCGGCGGAGCGTATCGACCTTAACCCCAGCCCCGAATACGCTCGGCCGGGCCGCCCCAGCACTTCATCCGCAACCGGATGAATCTCAGATATTTTTGCCAGCCATCACCACGGTCGCGCCAAGGATCGCCGCCGGATCGCCGTCTGCGGTCGCCGATTGCAGCAGGATGGCGCAGCCCTCGAGCTGCGGCCGCTGCAGGACGCTGGCCGGCAGCGTCAGACTGGTCGCCTTGCCGTCCCACATGCCGACGGTTTCGACATTGGTGACGCTGTGCAGATAGGAGATCTTCTGGCCGCTGTTCTCGCCTTTTTCGACGTCGATCGTCTTTTCCTTATCGAAATAGACCATGACGACATTGGCTTTGCCCTGTCCCGCGCCGATCTTGATCTCCAGCTCGTCGCCGCGCATCGCGGCACTGATCGGAACGGTCAGCCCGTTGCCTTCGCTGCTATAGGTGTCGATCTTGCTGTTGATGCCATTCAGATCGGCGCCGGCCAGATGGTCGCGTCCATTGACGATGGCCTGCGGCGTGTAGACGTTGCTGCGGCCCATCGTTTTGGCATAGCCATACTGCCGCTCGGTGTTTTCCTTGGAGCTCAGCGTATCGGCCCAGCCGAGATAGTTCCAGTAATCGACATGATAGGCGAGCGCAATGACATCGCCCTGGTTCACCAGCTTGCGGAAAGCGGCATCAGCGGGAGGACAGGAGGAGCAGCCCTGCGACGTGAAGAGTTCGACGACACCTTTCGGCGTGCCGTCTTCGGCCTGTAGCGGGCCTGAGAGAACAACGCCGGCAATCAGCGGAATCAAAAAACGGGGGGACATTCACCTGCACCTCTTTTTCAGCGCCGACGGCATGTTTGAACCGGGGGCCCTGACATATGAACGTACGAATAATCCTTCCGGGTCCAAACGAAAAGTCACGAACGGGTGAGACGTAGCTCGACGGGAACTTGCATAAAACAAATCATCGTGAGCCCGTCCAAATACTGTCGTCGCACCAAAGAAAAGCCGCCGGAGATTGCTTTCCGGCGGCTATTATCAAATAAGTCTCTTAAAAATCAGGCAGCGAGATCGCGCAGAACCGTCTGCAGGATGCCGCCATTGTTGAGGTAGATCACCTCGTCGAGCGTATCGACGCGCGACAGCAGCGGAACCTCCTTCACGGTGCCGTCGCCATAGGTGATCCTGGCGATCTTCTTCTCGCGCGGCTTGATCTTTTCCAGACCTTCGATGGTGACGAGTTCGTCGCCCTTGAGGCCGAGGCTCTGCCAGGTCGTGCCCTCTTCGAAGACGAAGGGGATGATGCCCATGCCGACCAGGTTCGAACGATGAATGCGCTCGAAGGACTGGGCGACCACCGCCTTGACGCCGAGCAAGTTGGTGCCCTTGGCAGCCCAGTCGCGCGAGGAGCCGTTGCCGTATTCGACACCGGCGAAGATGACGAGCGGCACACCTTCCTGCTTGTACTGCATCGCGGCGTCGTAGATCGAGGTCTCTTCCTTCGACGGGTAATGGATGGTGTAGCCACCTTCCTTGCCGTTCGGGCCGAGCATGTGGTTGCGGATGCGGATATTGGCGAAGGTGCCGCGCATCATCACTTCATGGTTGCCGCGGCGCGTGCCGTACTGGTTGAAATCGGCAACGGCGACGTCGTGGTCGATCAGGTAGGCGCCGGCCGGCGATGCCGCCTTGATCGAACCGGCCGGCGAGATGTGGTCGGTGGTAATCTTGTCGCCGAACAGGCCGAGGACGCGGGCGCCCTTGATGTCGGAAACGCCGCTGCCCTTCTTGCCCATGCCGACGAAGTAGGGCGGGTTCTGCACATAGGTCGAATTGTCGTCCCAGGCATAGGTCTGGCCCGGCGGGATCTGAACGGCCTGCCAGTTGACGTCGCCCTTGAAGACGTCGGCGTACTTGCTTTCGTAAAGCTCGCGGGTCACGTATTTCAGGATGAATTCCTGAACTTCCTTCGAGGTCGGCCAGATGTCCTTGAGATAAACCGGGTTGCCGCTCTGGTCCTCGCCGATCGGCTCCTTGGTCAGATCCGTTTGCACCGTACCGGCAAGCGCATAAGCGACGACCAGCGGCGGGGATGCGAGATAGTTCGCCTGCACGTCGGGCGAGATGCGGCCTTCGAAGTTGCGGTTGCCGGAGAGAACGCCGGAAACGATGAGGCCCTTGTCGTTGATCGTCTTCGAGATCGGTGCCGGCAGCGGGCCGGAATTGCCGATGCAGGTGGTGCAGCCGAAGCCGACGAGGTTGAAGCCGAGCTTGTCGAGGTCGGCCTGCAGGCCCGACTTGGCGAGATATTCACCGACGACTTGGCTTCCAGGTGCCAGCGAGGTCTTCACCCACGGCTTCGTCTTCAGGCCCTTGGCAACGGCGTTGCGGGCGAGAAGGCCGGCGGCGATCAGCACTGACGGGTTGGACGTGTTGGTGCACGACGTGATGGCAGCGATCGCCACGTCACCGTGGCCGAGATCGAAGTCGGTGCCTTCAACCGCATAGCGGTTGTTCAACTGGCTGGGCTTCTTGTAGTCGGCATCCATGGAGCCGGCAAAACCGGTCGCGATATTCTCAAGCGAAATGCGGCCTTCCGGACGCTTCGGGCCGGCCATCGACGGCACGACGTCGTTAAGATCGAGTTCCAGCGTGTCGGTGAAGACGAGCTCGGAACCATCGCCCTCGCGCCACATGCCTTGCGCCTTCGAATAGGCTTCGACGAGCGCGATCCGGTCATGCGTGCGGCCGGACATGGTGAGGTAATTGATGGTTTCGCCGTCGACCGGGAAGAAACCGCAGGTCGCGCCATATTCCGGACCCATGTTGCCGATCGTCGCGCGGTCGGCGAGCGGCATGTTGTCCATACCGGGGCCGAAGAATTCGACGAACTTCGAAACGACGCCCTTCTTGCGCAGCATCTGCACGACGGTGAGAACGAGGTCGGTCGCCGTGACGCCTTCCTTGAGCTTACCGGTCAGCTTGAAGCCGATGACTTCGGGCAGCAGCATCGAGACCGGCTGGCCGAGCATCGCAGCTTCCGCTTCGATACCGCCCACACCCCAGCCGAGAACGCCGAGACCGTTGATCATCGTCGTGTGGCTGTCGGTGCCGACGCAGGTATCGGGATAGGCGATCGTCTCGCCGTCCTCTTCCTTGGTCCAGACGGTCTGGCCGAGATATTCGAGATTGACCTGATGACAGATACCGGTGCCGGGAGGCACGACGCGGAAATTCTTGAAGGCCTGCTGGCCCCACTTCAGGAAGCGGTAGCGCTCGCCGTTGCGCTGGTATTCCAGCTCCACATTCCTGGCGAAAGCCTGCGGCGTGCCGAATTCGTCGACGATGACGGAGTGGTCGATGACGAGATCGACGGGAACAAGCGGATTGATCTTCTCCGGATCGCCGCCGAGCGACACCATCGCGTCGCGCATCGCGGCAAGATCGACGACGGCGGGAACGCCGGTGAAGTCCTGCATCAGCACGCGCGCCGGGCGATAGGCGATTTCGTTTTCGACCGCACCCTTGTTGTTCAGCCATTCGGCGACAGCCAGGATGTGTTCCTTGGTGACCGACTGGCCGTCTTCGAAGCGCAGCAGGTTTTCGAGCAGCACCTTCATCGAATAGGGAAGCTTCGACACGCCGGCCAGACCGTTTGCCTCAGCCTTGGGCAGGCTGTAATAGACATAGTCCTTCCCGTTGACGGAAAGCGTGGAACGACAATTGAAACTGTCAAGAGATTTAGACACGAGATACCCCGTTTCTGATAGCCAACACAGTCGTGCGAACGCCTATGCACTTAATGCACATCAGGATGCGGGTACGGCCATTTCCGCTGTCCGCACGTGGAACAGACGCTCCAAGTTCGGCGCAAGGATGAAATTCACGCCGACCGCTGGCGTGGTTGCAGGTCTTATAGATAATTTCCTAAAAACTTGCCATACCCGAGCACAGTCAAAATCGGACATTTTTTGACCCCGCTGCAAGCCGAAACCAGGAAAGAGCCGACGCATGCATCTCACCGCCGAAAATCTGGCTGCAAGGCGCGGTGAGGATCTCATTTTCGTTAACATTTCCTTTCACTTGGCGGCCGGCGAGGCGCTTGTCCTGACCGGAAAAAATGGATCGGGAAAGTCCACTTTGCTGCGTGTCGTCGCCGGCCTCCTCAGGCCGGAAAAAGGCACTGTCATATTTCACGGCGAAGAGAGCCTGGGAGGCAGGGATCCCGGCGAGGTCAGCCACTACCTTGGCCATCGAAATGCGATGAAGGGTGAACTTACGGTTGCAGAAAACCTCGATTTCTGGCGCACCTTTCTCGGCGATACAGGCTCCGCCGCCCTTTCCGTCGAGGACGCCACTGACGCCGTCGGTCTTTCCGGCATCACCCACCTTCCCTTCGGTTATCTCTCCGCCGGCCAGCAGCGCCGGATAGCCTTCGCCAAGCTGCTCGTCGCCCACCGCCCCGTCTGGATCCTCGACGAACCGACCGCCGCACTCGACGCCACCGCCGACCGGCTGTTTGCCGATTTGATCATGACGCATCTGGAAAAGGGCGGCATCGTGCTGGCGGCAACGCATCAGCCCTTGGGGCTGAGGAATGCGCAGGAATTGAAGATGACGGGCTTTGCCGGCGTGGATGCGGGGATATGGGGTTGATGTATCTCGGTGTGGCTACCCCCCTCTGCCCTGCCGGGCATCTCCCCCACAGGGGGAGAGATCACAAGCTGCTCAGCTTTCCCGCCTCGCAACCGGATTGCCGATTTGGATGGCCGATTGTTTGGGGAAGCAAGAGCATCCAGCCGATCTCCCCCCTTGTGGGGGAGATGCCCGGCAGGGCAGAGGGGGGTGCCCCGTCCACCGCACATCTAGAGAGCCGCCCCGCATGACCGCCCTCTTCTTCCGCGACCTGAAACTCTCGATTCGCGCTGGCGGCGGTGCGCTGATCGGCGTGCTGTTCTTCCTGACCATCGTCGCCGTCATTCCCTTCGGCGTCGGTCCCGATCTCAAACTGCTGTCGCGCATCGGCCCCGCCATTGTCTGGATCGGCGCGTTGCTCGCCGCCCTTCTCGGCCTCGACCGCCTGTTCCAGGCCGAGCGCGATGACGGATCGCTCGACTTGATGCTGATGCAGGAAACACCGCTCGTCCTCACCGTGCTGGTCAAATGCTTCGCCCATTGGACGGCCACCAGCCTGCCGCTGGTCATCGCCTCGCCGCTGCTCGGCCTCTTCATGAACATGGACGAGACCGCGATCGGCGCGACCATACTGACGCTGCTAGTCGGCTCGCCCGCCATCACCTTCATCGGCGCCGTGGGTGCTGCCGTTGCCGTGGCGCTGCCCCGCGGCGGCCTGCTGGTCTCGATCCTCGTGTTGCCATTGACCATCCCGGTGCTGATCTTCGGCGTCAGCGCCACCTATGCCGCAGTCGAGGATCCCGCCCCCTTCCTGCCGCCCTTCCTGATCCTCATTGCGCTGACACTCTTCTTCGCGGTCATCGGCCCGGCAGCCGCCGCCCTGGCGCTGCGAAACACAGCGGATTGATGGGCCATTCGATTGCGGGAAAAGCCGGATCAAGGTAAGGAAGCGGACATGAGCGAAACGAGCCTTGCCATCAGCAAATTCAGTGATCTCGCCAATCCGACGCGGTTTCTGGCGCTGGCGGCGCGCGCCATTCCGTGGCTGGCCGGCATCACCGCTCTCTGTTTCGCGGTCGGTCTCTATCTGAGCTTCGCCACCGAAGGCGATTACCAGCAGGGTGAGACCGTACGCATCATGTATGTGCACGTGCCCTCGGCCTGGCTTTCGATGATGTGCTATACGATCATGAGCGTCTCGGCGATCGGTACGCTGGTCTGGCGTCATCCGCTGGCCGATGTCTCCGCCAAGGCCGCAGCCCCGCTCGGGGCCGCCTTTACCCTGCTTGCCCTCGTCACCGGTTCGCTTTGGGGCAAGCCGATGTGGGGCACCTGGTGGGTCTGGGATGCGCGGCTGACCTCCGTCTTCATTCTATTCCTGATGTATCTAGGGCTGATTGCGCTCGGCCGCGCCATCGACGATCCGTCGAAGGCCGCGCGCGTCAGCGCCGTGCTCATCCTCGTCGGCTTCGTCAACATCCCGATCATCAAATTCTCGGTCGAGTGGTGGAACACGCTGCACCAGTCGGCAAGCGTGCTGCGCCTCGATGGCCCGGCGATCGATCCGGAATTCCTGCGGCCGCTCTTCATCATGGCGATCGCCTTCACCCTGCTCTTCTTCACGCTGCACATCATGGCGATGAGGAACGAGATCTGGCGCCGCCGCATTGCCGCCCAGCGCCGCCTTGCCGCCCGCATGGCGAGCCGGGAGGATTAATCGTGACGCATGCCTTCTACGTCTACGCTTCCTATGGCTTTGCAGCCCTGGTGACGATCGCCGTCACGGCCTGGACCTGGGCCGACGGCCGCGCCCGCCGCAGGGAACTTGCAGCCCTTGAGGCTGCCGGCATCCGCCGCCGTTCGGCGCGCCCCAAGGACAGTGTGGGGGATGGCGAATGAACGACACGCCGGAAAGCACCGCCGCCAAGCCGCGCGGGCTGAGCCGCTACGCATTGGCGCTGCTGCCGCTCGTCGTCTTCGGCGGCATTGCGGCAACGGCCGCAAAGATGCTCTACGACCAGGATTTCCATGGCAAGAACATCGCCGAAATTCCCTCCGCCCTGATCGGCACCAAGGCGCCGGCGCTCAACCTGCCGCCGCTCGACGGCGCCAACCTGCCGGCGCTGACCGATGCGGCAATCAAGGGCAAGCTGACCCTCGTCAACGTCTTCGCCTCATGGTGCCTCCCCTGCCGCGATGAACATCCGGTCTTGAAAGAACTGGCAAAGGACGGACGGCTGAATATCGTCGCCATCAATTACAAGGACCAGAGCGACAACGCCCTGCGTTTCCTCGGCGAGCTCGGCAATCCCTATCAGGCGATCGGCATCGATCCGAACGGCAAGGCGGCAATCGACTGGGGCGTCTACGGCATTCCGGAAAGCTATCTGGTCGGGCCTGACGGCACGATCCTTTACAAGCGCGTCGGCCCCTTCGACGATATCAGCCTGAAGGAAGGGTTGTTTCCAGCGATGGAAAAGGCGCTCGGCAAGCCGACTTCCTGAGTGAGTGATCCACAAAAGACCCCTCCTCACAAGGGCGAGGGACTTAACGTGCGGCTCTTGCCGTGCGTCCTATCGAACATCCAGTGAGTTGGTCTGGTTTGCGAGGCGGTGCCACGAGTTAGTCCCTCCCCCTTGTGGGGAGGGGTCTTAACCCCCGCCCTGCCAGACCTTGATCGCCTCCACCGGCCAGATCAGCATCACAATGTTGAGCGTCAGGTTGTCGCGGATTATGTAGCCGGTAAAAATCTCGAAGAAGATGGCAATCGCCACCGTCAGCGCCACCGGCGCGCGCCGCGCGAAGAAGAAGCCGACGCACATGAAGATGGTGTCCATCGCCGAATTCAGGATGCTGTCGCCGTAATAATCGAGCGCGATGGTCGCCGTGCGGTAGCGGTCGATGATGAGAGGTGAATTCTCGAGCAGCTCCCAGCCGGATTCGATGACGAGCGCCAGCAGCAGCTTTGCCGCCAACGGCTTGCCGCGCAGGATGAGATGGGCGAGCCCGTAGAACAGGAAGCCGTGGATGATGTGCGACGGCGTATACCAATCCGACAGATGCTGCGAATTGCCAC
Source organism: Rhizobium sp. WYCCWR 11146 (assembly GCF_013591995.1). NCBI lineage: Bacteria > Pseudomonadati > Pseudomonadota > Alphaproteobacteria > Hyphomicrobiales > Rhizobiaceae > Rhizobium > Rhizobium sp. WYCCWR 11146. Next base: position 287,798 of record NZ_JACCEY010000019.1, on the reverse strand, counting down.
TGGTATTGACCCCGCCCTCCCACAGCTTGACATAACCGCAGGCGCAGATCGGCACGCGGCCCATCATAAATTCGGCAGCGATCTGAATGACCAGGACCACAAGGCAGGCGACGAACCAGAAGTTCTGGTGTCTTACGCGAGATTCTAAGTCGACAGCGCTCACTTCTCGCCTTCCGTTTCCAGGTTGACGCTATGCTTCAGCACCAGCGGCATCTGCGCCAGCGTGAAGATGATGGTGATCGGCATCGTGCCCCAGACCTTGAAGGCGACCCAGGTACCGTCGGAAAAATTGCGCCAGACGACTTCATTCAGCACGGCAAGGAAGAGAAAGAAGATGCCCCAGCGGATAGTGAGCTTGCGCCAACCCTCGGCATCGAGCTGGAAGGCGGCGTTGAAGACATAGCCGAGCAGCGACTTGCCGAAGGCCAGCCCGCCGAGCAGCGCCACGCCGAAGAGCGCGTTGACGATGGTCGGCTTCATCTTGATGAAGGTCTCGTTCTGCAGCCAGATCGACAGCGAGCCGAAGATGACGACGACGATGCCCGATACAAAAGGCATGATCGGCAGATGGCCGAGCACGATCTTCGAAACGATCAACGAGATGATCGTCGCCGCCATGAAGAGCCCGGTCGCGACGAACAGCGGTCCGCCCAATTCGGAAAGAGCCGGAAAGGTCTCCACCAGCCACTGGCCGCGCAGATTGGCGAAGAAGAAGATCATCAGCGGCCCGAGTTCCAGCGCCAGTTTCAGCAGCGGGTGATGCCGGTCGGCAGCAGACGGGGTGATATCGCTTTCGGTGCTCATGCGTTCTTCAAACCTGTTTTCCTGGAAACCTGTTTCCGGCCGTGCCTTGCAGGCTTTCGGCGGCATATCTGTGGCATCATTGCCCAAGTCCGGCAATGGCATGGGCAAAATCCTCGGCCTCGAACGGCTCCAGATCCTCGACGCCCTCGCCGACACCGATGAAATAGACCGGCAGCTTGTGCTTGGCGGAGATGGCGACGAGAATGCCGCCGCGCGCCGTGCCGTCGAGCTTGGTCATGATCAGCCCGTTGACACCGGCGACGTTGCGGAAGATCTCGACCTGGCTGAGCGCATTCTGCCCCGTCGTGGCATCAAGCGTCTGCAGCACGGTATGCGGCGCATCGGGATCGAGTTTGCCGAGCACGCGCACGATCTTCTCGAGTTCGGCCATCAGCTCTGCCTTGTTCTGCAGGCGGCCGGCGGTATCGACGATCAGCACGTCGCATTTTTTCGCCTTTGCCTGTTCGAAGGCATCATAGGCAAGGCCGGCGGCATCGGCGCCGAGCTTGGTGCCGATGAATTCGGATTTCGTCCGGTCGGCCCAGATTTTCAGCTGCTCGATCGCCGCCGCACGGAACGTATCGCCGGCAGCCAGCATCACCTTCAGCCCGGCGCCGGAAAGCTTTGCCGCAAGCTTGCCGATCGTCGTGGTCTTGCCGGTGCCGTTGACGCCGACGACGAGGATGACATGCGGCTTGTGCGAGAGGTCGAGCTGCAGCGGCTTGGCGACCGGCTTCAGCACCTTGGCGATTTCCGACGCCATGATGCGGCTGACATCCTCGCCGGTGACATCCTTGCCATAACGCTCGGAAGCGAGCGTATCGGTGACGCGCATGGCGGTCTCGACGCCGAGATCGGCCTGGATCAGCAGGTCTTCGAGATCCTGCAGCGTCTCGTCATCGAGCTTGCGCTTGGTGAAGAGCGCGGTGATCTGGCCGGTCAGCTGCGAAGAGGTGCGTGCAAGGCCATTACGCAGGCGCTGGAACCAGCTGAGTTTTGGCTGCAGGACAACGGGCTCCGGCTCGACGACCTTCGGGCCGGTGGCAAAGCCTCTGGGGAGGATGGGAGAACCAATCTCCGGTTCTGCCATGGGGTTAACCCCCTCCGCCCTGCCGGGCATCTCCCCCACAGCTGGGGAGATTGGCTGGGAGGGCGAATCCAGCTCTGCGTCATCCTCAGTCGGAATCTCTTCCGGCTCGGTCGGAACCTCTTCCGGACGCTTTTCGACGATCTCTTCGAGGTCAGCCGGCTGTTCCAGCGCTCCGGTCTCCACAGGATCTGCCGCCTCGTGCGGGAGATGTTCCAGAGGGACAGAAGCGGGTATTTCCGTAACGGTTTCGGCGACCGTCTGGCTTTCAGCCTCCGCCTCCGCTGCTGCCTCGGCTTCCAGCAATGAAAGCGGCACGACACCCATATCGCTCAGCTGGTCGGCGGCGGGCAGGATTGAGGGTTCGACATCATCTTCAGCAACCGGTGCTTCGACCCCGCCCTCGCCGATATCGGCAGCCGGTCCGCCGGCCGTATCCATTTCTTCCGGAAGAACAGGATCATCCGCGATTGGCAGATCTTCGTCGCGCGAACGTGGTTCCAGCTCCCTTTCCACGGCCGCAGGCACAGGTTCTTCAGCCGGCTTGCCGAAGGTGAAGACCTTTTTGATGAAACTGAGCGCCATGAGGATTCCGTGAAAGTCAGGCCGCGGCTGCGGCCGTCAATTGCATGTCGAGATGCTTGCCATTGTGGCCGGTGATCGTGACCGGCACAAGTTCGCCGGGACGAAGGCTAGGGGCCGCGACCAGCGTGAAGTTCTCCGTGTGCGCCAGGCCGTTGTTTTCAACAAGCAGCCATTGCCGGGTTCCGATCATCTGATCGAGATGGGATTGATGCAGCCTATGTCCAGCGGCGCGCAGCCTTGCGGCGCGATCCTTGACCAGCGACCGGTCGAGCTGCGGCATGCGGGCGGCCGGTGTGCCGGGACGCGGACTGTAGGGGAAGACATGCAGATGGGCGATGCCAGCCTCTTCCGCCAGCCTCACGGCATTCTCGAACATCTCTTCGGTTTCGGTGGGAAAGCCCGCAATCATATCGGCGCCGAAGCTCATCTCGGGGCGAAGCCGGCGCGCATCCTCGATGAAACGCAACGCATCGGCACGTAGATGCCGACGTTTCATGCGCTTCAGGATCATATCGTCGCCATGCTGCAGCGACAGATGCAGATGCGGCATGAAGCGGGGTTCGTCGGCAATGAGATCCATCAGATGGGCGTCGGCCTCGATGCTGTCGATCGAGGAAAGCCGCAGGCGGCGGATATCGGGGATTTGTTTCAGCAGCGTCTTCGCCAGAAGCCCGAGCGTCGGGGCGCCGGGCAGATCGCCGCCATAGCTGGTTGCATCGACGCCGGTCAACACGATCTCGCGATAACCGCCGTCGACGAGATTGCGGGCCTGATCGACGACGGCTCCCATCGGTACGGAGCGGGAATTGCCGCGGCCATAGGGAATGATGCAGAAGGTGCAGCGATGATCGCAGCCGTTCTGTACCTGGATGAAGGCACGCACATGGCCGTCGATATGCCTGACCATCTGCGGCGCCGTCGCCTTGACACTCATGATGTCGTTGACCCGGAGCTTCTGTTCGGCCGAAACGCCGAAATCCGGCAGGCTACGATAGGAGGCGCTGGTCAGCTTCTCCTCGTTGCCGAGCACGGCATCGACCTCCGCCATCGCGGCGAAGGTCTGCTTTTCCGTCTGCGCGGCGCAGCCGGTGACGATGATGCGGGCATGCGGATTGTCGCGCCGCGCCCGGCGGATCGCTTGGCGGGCCTGGCGCACGGCCTCGCCGGTCACCGCACAGGTGTTGACCAGGATGGCGTTGTTGAGCCCGGCCTTTTCAGCCTGCGCCTTCATCACTTCGGATTCATATGTGTTGAGGCGGCAGCCGAAGGTAATGACCTCGACGCCGCTCACTGCGCCTCCGCCTCTCGGGTACCATCGCGCGACCAGAGACCGGTCGAAGGATCGACCCTGCCCGACCATTCCCATTCGGCCGGGCCGGTCATGATGACATGATCGTCGCGCTCGCGCCATTCGATGGAAAGCGTGGCCGGCGGCTTGGCGCTTGCCACATTGATCGTCACCTTGCGGCCGGTGCGGCCGGTGCGTGCAGCACTGACGGCGGCGGAACAGGCAGCCGAGCCGCAGGCGAGCGTCAGTCCCGCGCCGCGCTCCCAGGTGCGCGTCGTCACCGATGTCGGCGACGTCACTTGCGCCAGCGTGATATTGGCGCGCTCGGGAAACATCGGATGGTTTTCGAGCAGCGGTCCGAAGCGGGCGAGATCATAGGACATCACGTCCCTGTCCACCCAGAAGATCGCATGCGGATTGCCCATCGACATTGCCGACGGCGAATGCAGCACCGGATTGTCGATCGGACCGATCTGCAACTCGATGCGGCGGGTGTCGTGGAATTCTTCCGCCAGCGGGATCCTGTCCCAATCGAAGACCGGCCGGCCCATATCGACGGAGATCGTCCCGTCCTCGTGCTCGACGGCGTTGAGGATGCCGGCAACCGTCTGGAAGGTGAACGCCTTCCTGCCGGTCTCGGCGGCAAGCGCCTGCACGACGCAGCGCGTGCCGTTGCCGCAGGCCTGCGCCTTCGAGCCATCTGAATTCAGGATATCGATGAAGGCATCGGTGCCTTCGGCCTTCGGATCGTGGATCGCCATGATCTGATCGAACTCAGTCTGGGGATCGGCATTGAGCGCGACCGCCGCCGCCGGCGTCACCTTGTCCGGCCGGCCGCGCATGTCGACGACCAGGATCTTGTTGCCAAGCCCGTTCATCCTCGCAAATTCGACCGTTGCGCTCATGGGTATCATTCCGTCTGTCTTTCCGCTGTATATGGCGGAAATGCGAAGGAATTACCAGTGGGTGAGTGCCGGGCAGGTGTTGCGGCCCGCTGACCCTTCGAGGCAGCAGTTCAGCTTTTACCGCTGTGCACCGTCGGGATCGAAGGACGCAGCATGGGCTTCGACAATAGCTGCGGTGATGACCTTTCTCAGCTCGTAGACCAGCGAGCGGGACCGCTTGCGATCCAGATCCTGTGCCGCCTTGGCAAGATTCAGGCCTTCGTTCAGGACAATATGATGGGCCCGCGCCAGCGCCCAGCTCTCAATATCAGCATTTAGCATTCGATATCTCCGCCGATTCATTCGGCATCAAGGATATTCACGAATCATTTTACAGGACGCACTTAAGTAGAAAGTAGAATCATAAGCAGAATAATTTGCAACTGGCGTTGACAGCGAATTCGGCCGCCGGAGTGCCAATATTTGTCGGCAAAACCTGAAGCGTTGGCGGATTGCGCAAGCCACTACATCACTTTGTTTGAGTATGTACTTTTGCTGCAACCGCTGGATGAGACACTAGCGCCCTCTCGTCACCTGGGTTTTGAGACGGCGGTCATGCGGTCATTTGTCCGCATTGCCTTGACTTTCGCGCGGCTTTCCTGTTTATCGCGCCCAATCCGCGACGAGCCACACGACTCCGAGCCGCCGACCGGGAACCTTAAGATCCCGGAGGTCAACACCCGACAGCGCGATGCGCCCTCGGGTGCTTTTTGGCTTTGCGTCTTGTTTTCGTCAAGGAAAAGCACGACGTTTCCGGGCAGGTAAGAACCCGCCCGAAACGTATCAAGGAAGAGCCGATGTTTGAAAACCTCCAGGACCGTCTTGGATCCATTCTGAATGGACTGACAGGCCGTGGCGCGCTTTCGGAAGCCGATGTTTCCGCAGCGCTGCGCGAGGTTCGCCGTGCGTTGCTGGAGGCCGACGTCGCGCTCGACGTCGTCCGTTCCTTCACCGACCGCGTGCGTGAAAAGGCCGTCGGCGCCGAGATCCTGAAGTCGATCAAGCCCGGCCAGATGGTCGTCAAGATCGTGCATGACGAACTGATCGAGATGCTGGGCGGCGAAGGCGTTGGCGTCGACCTTCATGCCGCTGCCCCTGTCGTCATCATGATGGTCGGCCTGCAGGGCTCCGGTAAGACGACGACGTCGGCGAAGATCGCCCATCGCCTGTCGACGCGCGAGAAGAAGAAGGTGCTGATGGCATCGCTCGACACGCGCCGTCCGGCAGCCCAGGAGCAGCTTCGCCAGCTCGGCGCCCAGGCCAATATCGACACGCTGCCTATTATATCAGGCCAGTCGCCGACCGATATCGCTGCTCGTGCCGTTCAAGCCGCAAAGCTTGGCGGCCATGACGTCGTCATCCTCGATACCGCCGGCCGTACGCATATCGACGAGCCCCTGATGGTCGAGATGGCCGACATCAAGAAGCGCTCGAACCCGCATGAAATCCTGCTGGTCGCCGATAGTTTGACAGGTCAGGACGCCGTCAACCTCGCCCGCAGTTTCGACGAACGCGTCGGCATCACCGGTCTGGTGCTGACCCGCATGGACGGCGATGGCCGCGGCGGTGCCGCCCTTTCGATGCGCGCCGTCACCGGCAAGCCGATCAAGCTGATCGGCGTCGGCGAGAAGATGAGCGAGCTGGAGGAATTCCATCCCCGCCGCATCGCCGACCGTATTCTCGGCATGGGCGACATCGTCTCGCTCGTCGAGCGCGCGGCGGAAAACATCGACGCCGAGAAGGCGGCCGCCATGGCCGCCAAGATGGCCAAGGGCAAGTTCGATCTCGACGACCTCGCCGACCAGCTGCGCCAGATGCAGAAGATGGGCGGCATGGGCGGCATCATGGGGATGATGCCCGGCATGGCCGGCATGAAGGACAAGATGGCCGCAGCCGGCCTCGACGACAAGCTTTTCGGCCGCCAGATCGCCATCATCCAGTCGATGACCAAGGCCGAGCGCACCAATCCCGACCTGCTCAAGCATTCGCGCAAGAAGCGCATCGCCGCCGGTTCCGGCACCGATGCCGCCGCCATCAACAAGCTTCTGAAGATGCACCGCCAGATGGCGGACATGATGAAGATGATGGGCGGCAAGGGCAAAGGCGGCATGATGAAGCAGATGATGGGCGGCCTTGCCGGCAAGATGGGCCTCGGCGGCGGCATGGGCGGCATGGGTGGCGGCATGCCCGATCTCTCGAATATCGATCCCCGACAGCTCGAGGCCTTGCAGAAGCAGGCGGAAGCGGCGGGGCTTGGAAAACCGGGTGGGGGCATGCCCGGTCTCGGCGGTATGCCGGGTGGTTTGTCGGGCCTCGGCGGCGCCAAGCTGCCGGGCCTTGGCGGTGGTTTCCCGGGATTGCCCGGATTGCCGAAGAAGAAGTGAAAGGATCGCTTGCCCCATGATTGATCCAAACGTCAAAGCCCAGCTCGCGAGCTATCGTCAGTCGATCGACAATATCGACGCCGCTCTCGTGCACATGCTGGCCGAACGCTTCCGCTGCACCAAAGAGGTCGGCGTGCTGAAGGCCAAATACAATTTGCCGCCGGCCGACCCGGCGCGCGAGGAATACCAGATCGAACGCCTTCGCCAGCTGGCGAAAGCCGCCAATCTGGACCCGGATTTCGCCGAGAAGTTCCTGAACTTCGTCATCAAGGAAGTCATCCGGCATCATGAGCAGATCGCTGCGGATCACGCTGAACAGAGCGCTGCAGCCCGATAACCCGTACCGCTCAAAAAAGCGGTCAAGAAAAGCCCAAGGAGTAAAGAACATGGCACTGAAAATTCGTCTCGCCCGCGGTGGTTCCAAGAAGCGCCCGTATTACCACGTCGTTCTCGCCGATGCGCGCAGCCCGCGTGACGGCCGCTTCCTCGAAAACCTCGGTTCCTGGAACCCGATGCTTGCCAAGGACGATGAGAAGCGCGTTCAGCTGAACGCCGAGCGCATCAAGCACTGGATCGAACACGGCGCCCAGCCGACCGACCGCGTTCTGCGCTTCCTGGATGAGGCAGGCGTTGCCAAGCGCGAAGTCAAGAACAACCCGGTCAAGGCAAAGCCCGGCAAGCGCGCCCAGGAACGCGCCGCCGAAAAGGCTCAGAAGGTCACCGACGCCGCCGCTGCTGCTGCAGACGCCGCGGAATAATCGCGACACCCCCTTCGAACGGGCGGCATGGCGACATGCCGCCCGTTTTCGTTTCCAATCGCACGCACTTCGTTTATGAGAAACCTGTCTTTCGGCTTCACATGAAGGAACCCATGACCAAGCTTGAAAACCCCGTTCTGATGGCGACGATCGGTGGCGCGCAGGGCCTCCGGGGCGAGGTGCGCGCCAAGGCCTATACGGCCGATCCCGGTGCGCTTGGCGACTACGGCCATCTGCACAGCATGGACGGCCGCAGCTTCGAAGTCCTCGAAATCCGCGAGATGAAGAATGTCGTCGTCGTCCGTTTCCGCGGCGTCAACGACCGCAATGCCGCCGAGGCTCTGAACGGGCTTGAACTCTATATCGAGCGGGACAACCTGCCGGACGAGGAGCTGGAGGACGACGAGTTCTACTATGCCGATCTCGAAGGGCTCGAGGCACGCGACGACAAGGGCGTCAGCTATGGCACCGTCACCGGCGTCTTCGATTTCGGCGCCGGCGACCTGCTGGAACTCAAAGGTCCGGGCAAGCGCCCGGTGCTGATCCCCTTCTCCGAAGCCTCGGTGCTGGAGATCGACCTCGAGGCCGGCACGCTGCTGATCGATCCGCTGGCGGCGGGACTGGTCGAGGATCCCGAAGAGCTTTCGAAATTCACTCCCGACAAGCCGAAAAAGAAGAAGTAATGGCTTTCCGGGCGAGCGTGCTGACTCTTTATCCGGAAATGTTTCCGGGGCATCTGGGCTTCTCGCTCGCCGGCAAGGCGATGGAGCGGGGGCAATGGTCGCTGGACACGGTGCAGATCCGCGACTTCGCCACCGACAGGCACCGCACCGTTGACGACACCCCGGCCGGCGGCGGCGCCGGCATGGTGCTGAAGGCCGACGTTCTTGCGCGTGCGATCGACAGCGCCTCAGAAAACGATACCCGCCCACGGCTGCTGATGAGCCCGCGCGGACGGCCGCTGACGCAGGAGCGTGTGCGCGAACTCGCCGCGGGCGACGGCGTCATCATCGTCTGCGGCCGCTTCGAGGGTGTCGACCAGCGGGTGATCGAGGCGCGCGGACTGGAAGAGGTCTCGATCGGCGACTACGTCCTATCAGGCGGCGAGCCGGCGGCGCTGATCGTGCTCGATGCCATCATCCGCATCCTGCCTGGCGTCATGGGCAACGATCTTTCCGGCCTGCACGAAAGCTTCGAAGGCGGACTGCTGGAACATCCGCATTATACCCGGCCGCAGGAATGGGAAGGCCGGGAAATCCCCGCGATCCTCACCTCGGGCAACCATGGCGCCATCGAGAAATGGCGGCATCAGGAAGCGGTGCGGCTGACGCGGGAGCGGCGGCCGGATTTGCTGGAAAAGGCTGACGCATTGACCCCGAAATCGGGATCGAATTTCGGAAAGCACGATGCGTAGATTCAAAATGTTACAGCGTCCTTTGCGCCGTCTGAAAACACGCGCGGCGCTATAAAGTGAGAAAAACGGCTGATTTCGCAGCCCTTTTCACAAAAATGCCGTCCAAGGGATGACAAGCCGTGGCCTTTCGTGTATTGGCGCACGCGGAAATGGGGTTTATCCCCGTCTGCCAGCAAACAAAGAATGGCGAATCCGCTCCCGCCCTTGACGGGCAAAGTCCTGAGGCCAGTTCCGAAGGATCAGTGTTGAGCGCTCTGGCTGTTTCAGAAGAACCAAAGGTTAAGACGATGAACATCATTCAGCAGCTTGAGGCCGAACAGGCCGCCAAGATCGAAGCCAAGCGCACGCTTCCCGAATTTTCTCCGGGCGACACCGTCCGCGTCAACGTGAAGGTCACGGAAGGCACCCGTACCCGCGTTCAGGCCTATGAAGGCGTCTGCATCGCCCGCTCCGGCGGCGGCCTGCAGGAAAACTTCACGGTCCGCAAGATCTCCTACGGCGAAGGCGTCGAGCGCGTATTCCCGGTCTACTCGCCGATGATCGAAAGCGTCGACGTCGTTCGCCGCGGTAAGGTCCGTCGCGCCAAGCTCTATTACCTGCGCGACCGCCGCGGCAAGTCTGCCCGTATCGTTGAAGACACCGGCGTCCGCGCCCGCAAGCTCAACGACGCCGAGCGCGCCGCCATTGCCGAGGAAAAGGCACGCATCGAAGCTGAAAAGGTTGCAGCAGCTCAGGCGCTCGCCGCCGAGAGGGCAGCAGCAGAAGCTGCGGAAGCCAAGGCCGCCGCTGAAAAGGCCGCCGCAGAAGCAACCGCCGCTGCAGCGGAACCGGCAGCAGAATAAGATCTGCGCCACGCAAAATTCTTTGCTTGGAAAGGCGGCCTTCGGGTCGCCTTTTCTATTTTTTGCTTCGGTGCGCAGCCGACGGCCTTGCCTCAGGCCTATCTTCCGTGACAGTTTTTGCCGTTCAATTTTGGGGAACCGTTCAATGTTGTTTCGTCGTACCGTTCTTGCGAGCTTCGCCGCCCTTGCTCTTCTACCCCTCGCCGCATCGGCCGCCGAACTGCCGGATCTGGGCGGCAAGAGCGTCGTCGTCGTCACCGAGAATGCCTATCCGCCGCTGCAATTCGTCGATCCGAAATTCGGCAAGGCGATCGGCTGGGAATATGATGCGATGAACGAGATCGCCAAGCGGCTGAACTTCAAGGTCGAATACCAGAACACCAGCTGGGACGCTATGATCCAGGCGGTGTCCGACGGCCAGTACAACATCGGCATGACCGGCATCACCATCAAGGAAGACCGCAAGCAGAAGGTGGACTTCTCCGATCCCTATATGCGCTCGCAGCAGTTCATGCTGGTGCGCGGCGACGAGAAACGCTTCACCGATGCCAAATCCTTCGGCGAATTCAAGGATGGCCTGGTCGGCGCTCAGCCCGGCACCACGCCCTTCTACACCGCCGTCTATGAAGTGCTGGATGGCAACGAGCAGAACCCGCGCATCAAGCTCTTCGAAACCTTCGGCGCCACCGTCCAGGCCCTGAAGGCCGGCGATGTCGACGTCGTGCTGACCGACGGCACCGCCGGCAAGGGTTATGTCGATGCCTCGAACGGCGCCTTGAAGCTGATCGGCGAGCCGCTTGGCACCGAAGATTTCGGCTTCATCTTCCCGAAAGGGTCCGACCTCGTCGCCCCTGTTAATGCCGCCATCGCCGCACTCAAGACCGACGGCACGCTGGATGGGCTGAACAAGAAGTGGTTCCTCGACTACAAGATGGGCGAATGACGCCGAGCAACTATTGATGGCAGTGCGACCATCTCCCGACAGACACGTCAAGGACGACTATCCCTGGTGGCTGGTCGCCCTCGTCACGATCGGCATCGTGCTTGCCGTCGTCATCGTCGCCAACGATATCTATGCCCAGGTCTTCCGCACCGTCGTCAACGGTGTCGGCATCACCGTCTTCGTCACGCTGGTCGCCTTCGTGCTCGCCACCGTGCTCGGCCTCGGCGTCTGCCTGCTTGGCATGGCCGATAGCCAGGTGTTGCGGCAGATTGCGCGCTTCTACATCGAGATCATCCGCGGCATACCGATCCTCGTGCTGCTGTTCTACGTCGCCTTCGTCGGCGCGCCGGCTCTGGTTGCAGGCTATAATTTCCTGATTTCACCGCTGGTGACATCAGGCGTGGCCGAGCCCGTCCTGGTGCGTGATCTCTCGCTGATGTGGCGAGCGATCATCGCGCTGACGGTCGGCTATTCCTCCTTCATCGCCGAAATCTTCCGGGCCGGTTTCCAGTCGGTCGATCTCGGCCAGATCGAGGCGGCCAAGGCGCTTGGCCTGTCGCGCTACCGGCGCTTTCGCTCCGTCGTCTTCCCGCAGGCGATCCGGGTGATCTTCCCGCCGCTCTCCAACGATTTCGTCTCGATGGTGAAGGACAGCTCGCTCGTCTCGGTGCTCGGCGTCGCCGACATCACCCAGATGGGCAAGGTCTATGCCGCCGGCTCCTTCCGCTTCTTCGAGACCTATTCGATCGTCACCTATATCTATCTGATCCTGACGATCGGCCTGTCGCTGGCGCTGCGGCGGACGGAGAAATGGATGAAGTCGCGGTAAGCGATCAATCCCCGCCGCGCCGCCGAGAGGCCGCAGAGCGCCTGCTGATGATTCAAATTGAAGCCGCCGCGAAAAATCGCTATATGCAGGGCCATGGAATCCAAGTTCAGATGCATTGGTGCGCATATTTTCGTGCTGCAGGATCACTATCGCCTGCCGGCACGGTTTTTTGCGTGCGTGTCCGGTGCGCTCAACAGCCGACTTCGTTGATCGAATGACGGCCGGCGGAGCCTGATCTGCCATTTCTCGATTTTCCAAAAGCTTAGAAAAACGGACTTAACGCCATGAGCGCACCGCGTACCATCTACGACAAGATCTGGGACGATCATCTGGTCGACGAACAGGCAGACGGCACCTGTCTTCTGTACATCGACCGCCATCTGGTCCACGAAGTCACCTCGCCGCAGGCTTTCGAAGGCCTGCGCATGACCGGCCGCAAGGTTCGCGCGCCGGAAAAGACGCTCGCCGTCGTCGACCATAACGTTCCGACTTCGCCCGACCGCCACCTCGGCATCAAGAACGAGGAAAGCCGCATCCAGGTGGAAGCGCTGGCGACCAACGCCGCCGAATTCGGCGTCGAATATTATTCGGCAAGCGATAAGCGCCAGGGCATCGTCCACATCGTCGGTCCGGAACAGGGCTTCACCCTGCCCGGCATGACCATCGTCTGCGGCGACAGCCACACCTCGACGCACGGCGCTTTCGGCGCGCTGGCGCACGGCATCGGCACCTCCGAGGTCGAGCATGTTCTGGCGACCCAGACGCTGATCCAGAAGAAGGCGAAAAACATGCTGGTGCGGGTCGACGGCGTGCTTCCGCCGCACGTCACCGCCAAGGACATCATCCTTGCCATCATCGGCGAGATCGGCACGGCCGGCGGCACCGGCCACGTCATCGAATTTGCCGGCGAAGCGATCCGCGCGCTGTCGATGGAAGGCCGCATGACCATCTGCAACATGACGATCGAAGGCGGCGCCCGCGCCGGCCTGATCGCCCCGGATGAAAAGACCTTCGAATATATCAAGGGCAAGCCGCGCGCGCCGAAGGGCGAGGCGCTGGAACAGGCGATCGCCTACTGGAAGACGCTGCAGACCGACGAGGGCGCTCATTACGACCGCGTCGTCGTGCTCGACGCCGCCAGCCTGCCGCCGATCGTTTCCTGGGGCTCCTCGCCCGAGGATGTCATCTCCGTCCAGGGCATCGTTCCGAACCCGGACGACATTCCGGACGAAACCAAGCGCACCTCCAAATGGCGCGCGCTCGACTATATGGGCCTGAAGCCGGGCACGAAGATGACCGACATCACGCTCGACCGCGTCTTCATCGGCTCCTGCACCAACGGCCGCATCGAGGATCTGCGCGAAGTCGCCAAGGTCGTCGAAGGCAAGACGGTTGCCCCGACTGTCGACGCGATGATCGTGCCGGGTTCCGGCCTCGTCAAGGAACAGGCGGAAGCCGAAGGTCTCGACAAGATCTTCAAGGCCGCCGGTTTCGACTGGCGCGAGCCGGGCTGCTCCATGTGCCTTGCCATGAACGACGACCGCCTGAAGCCGGGCGAACGCTGCGCTTCGACCTCGAACCGCAACTTCGAAGGCCGTCAGGGCTTCAAGGGCCGCACGCACCTCGTCTCGCCGGCAATGGCAGCCGCAGCCGCAATCGCCGGCCACTTCGTCGATATCCGCGAGTGGAACTGATACATCAAAACGGATGACAATCAAAAGCCCACCGATGCCCCTGCGCATCGGTGGGCTTCGCATTTGTGGCACCCCCTGTCTTCGGCGCCTGGTGGGTATTGCTTTCTTGGGCTCGTCAGTGAATGACCCGCATTCTCGATTTCACCCGTTCGGGCAATCGACATCGGGGAATGCCTGTGGCTTCATCCAGATGGCGCTTTCAGACGCATCTCGCGCGACTTTCGACAGGCACGCTTTCGCGCGTCCATTGCCGGTTTCGGCGATCACTGGCCTGGCTGCGCTACAGCGCCGCGCGTCTTTTCAGACGCGCAAATGACGCTGTAACATTTTGAATTGCTGCATAATTTCATCCTTAAATCGATTCCGATTTAAGGAATTATGCATGAGCAAAGTTCCGCGTTGTGTGATCTGGGAGAATAGCCATGAGACAGAAAATGGCAGGACGCCTGCCGCAAACCATCCTGGGCGTGTTCGCGTCGCTGGCATCAATCGATGCCGCTGCGGCTGCGCCGATCCATCCGCCGGCACCGCCGATGACGGTCTCTTCCGGCTTGTGGCAACAGGTTGCGCAAGGCAAGGCACCAACTCTCAACGGATATCGCGGTTATAGCAGCGCGCGGCCCGGCTATATCAAGAGCTCGAACGGCTATTGGTATCCCTCGCGCGCCTTTGCTTCGGACGAATATACCGGCTCGATCGGACGGCCGCAGCGCCTGAACAATGCCTGCAACTACGGTTTTACCCCGACCAACGGCTCGTCCAAATGTAATTATTGAAGCGGCAGGCCCATCATAGAAAGGCCGCCGCGGGTGATCTCTCCCGAGGCGGCCGCTGATTGGCTTGGCAATGATTGGGACGACGCTTAGAAGGTCGCTGTGTGCGGGTCAGGTCCCATGCGGGCACCGGCGCTGTCGAGCTTGGCGATCGCGGCCATATCGTCGGCATCAAGCTTGAAGTCGAATACCTGGAAATTCTCCTCGATACGCGACGGCGTCACCGATTTCGGGATGACGACGAGGCCGGTGTCGATGTGCCAGCGAATGATGACCTGGGCCGGCGTCTTCTGATGCTTCTTGGCGATCTTGCCGATATCCGCGTTTGAGATGAACTTGCCCTGGCCGAGCGGGCTCCAGGATTCGGTGGCGATGTTCAGCTTTTTGTGAGCTTCCTGCGCCACTTTCTGCTGGAAGTCGGGATGCAGCTCGATCTGGTTGATGACGGGAACGACGCCGGTTTCGCCGATGATACGCTCGAGATGTTCAGGATAGAAATTCGACACGCCGATCGAGCGGGCGCGGCCCTCTTCCCGGATCCGCGCGAAAGCCTTCCAGGTCTCGGTATAAAGGCCGCGATGCGGCGACGGCCAGTGAATGAGATAGAGGTCGACATATTCGGAACCGAGCTTCTTCAGGCTGCCGTCGAAGGCGCGCAGTGTATTGTCATAGCCCTGATCGGTATTCCTGAGCTTGGTGGTGACGAAGATGTCTTTGCGGCTGAGGCCGGAAGAGCGGATGCCTTCGCCGACGCCCTCTTCGTTGTCGTAGCCGGAAGCCGTATCGATGTGACGATAGCCGGCGGCGATCGCCGTGCGCACGGTGGGAGCGGCAATATCCTGCGGCGTCTGCCAGACGCCGAGGCCGATTTGTGGAATGGAATGTCCGTCATGGAAAGTGATGATAGGTTGAGCGGTCACAATATATCTCCGGGAGTTTGAAGAATTGGACGAGGCATGAATTGCGCCCGCGCTTGCGGACGTCCCTGAACGCATTTCAGCCGGAGCGTTCGGTCACCGGAAACATATAGGTGACCGCATCCGGAAGACAATCAGACGACGCGGACAATCGTTCCCTTTCGAATGTGTGGCAGCAGGCGGCGCATGTCGCGCAGGCTCACCGCCACGCAGCCCGCCGTCGGCTCGTAGCCCGGCCGGATGAGATGGAAGAAGATCGCCGAGCCGCGATTGCGCGCACGCGAGGAGATGTTCCAGTCCATCACCAGGCAGATATCGTAGAGCCAGTCGCTGCGCCGCATCTCCTCGTGACTTGCGCTGAACGGCGCCCGGACGAGGCGGTTGTAGCTGGCATTGTCAGATTGATCGCACCAGAGCATGTCGGGCCGGATGCGGCGGATGGAAAGCGGAGTGACGAGCCGGCCGTTCCGCTCGCCACGCCGGAAGCCCGATATCAGCCTCATCGAGGCGATCGGCGTGGCGCCGTCGCCCTCGCGTTTCATCACGGTGCGGCCGGAGCGGCCGATCGCAGCGGGCACGGTGATGGCGCCGAACCGGACGATCGCCCGGCTCTTGCGCCCCGGCGCAGGACGCACCACGATCGTCGACGGCGTCATACCTCGCCTCTGCCTTGCTTTTTCCATTTTTCTCGCATGTCGTGCCTTGTCTGGGGCTTCGATTGAAATCATATCGAAACCGACCCGGCAACAGCCCGCTGCCCGATCCTTGCCAAACCAGGAATTTGGCGTAGGACTAGGGGACTTAACATGAGGACGCAAACGGCATGACCGCACGCACCATTCTTCTGGTGGATGACGACGATGACCTTCGGCAGACGCTGACGGAGCAATTGTCGCTGTATGAGGAATTCACGGTTCTGCAGGAAGCCAACGCCGGCAAGGGTGTCGCGACCGCCCGCGCGACGCCGATCGACCTGCTGATTATGGATGTCGGCCTGCCCGATATGGACGGCCGCGAGGCAGTGAAGCTGCTGCGCAAGGGCGGTTTCAAGGCGCCGATCATCATGCTGACTGGCCACGATACCGATTCGGACACGATCCTCGGTCTCGAAGCCGGCGCCAACGATTATGTCACCAAGCCTTTCCGCTTCGCCGTGCTGCTCGCCCGCATCCGCGTGCAGCTGCGCCAGCATGAGCAGAGCGAGGACGCGACCTTCACCGTCGGCCCCTACCTCTTCAAGCCGAGCCAGAAGCTCCTGACCACCGATAACGGCCAGAAGATCCGGCTGACGGAAAAGGAAGCGGCAATCATCCGCTATCTCTACCGCGCCGAACAGAAGGTCGTTACCCGCGACGTGCTGCTCGAAGAGGTCTGGGGCTATAATTCCGGGGTGACGACGCATACGCTGGAAACCCACGTCTATCGCCTGCGCCAGAAGATCGAGCGCGATCCCTCCAATGCTGAAATCCTCGTCACGGAAAACGGCGGCTACAAGATCATACCCTAGAGCATTTCCGTTTTTCCAAATCACGGAAGTGCTCTATCTCTTTGTTTTCACGCAATTCTCGGCAAAAGCGTTTCACGCTTTTCCTGGCAAAACCGCTAGACACTTCTGCTGGAATTGCTCTAAGGCGAAAAGCCCGCATGGCGCTGACCGACGACATCCACATGCTCGCGCAGCTTCCTCTGTTCAAAGACATGAACGAGGATCAGCTGCGGTTGATCGCCTTTGGCGCCGACCGGCGCATGATCGCTGCAGGCCAGATGCTGTTTCGCCAGGGCTCGCCCGCCGAGAGCGCCTATGTCATCCTCAGCGGCAGCCTGGAGCTGAGCGCAACGAGCAGCGACGGCATGCAGAGGACAGGGGGGATCGCCGGCCCCGGAACCCTGGTTTCTGAACTGGCGCTGGTGACCTTGGTAGAGCGTAAGTTCACCGCGGTAGCGCGCGAGGACACCAGCATCATCCGCATCACCCGCGCCCTCTTTCACCGGCTGATCGAGGAATATCCGGACGCAGCCCGACTGATCGAGAACCGGATCCGCGACAATCTTGCCGAACTCGCGGCAAAGGCCGCAAGCCAGTTCTACCGCTTCAACTGATCCCGGTTAGAGCAGTTCTCCGCTTTACGAAAAGCTGAACCGCATCGCCCTAGAAATCGAAATGCGCCGTCACCGGTACGTGGTCGGAGGGCCGGTCCCAGCCGCGCGCCTCCTTCAGGATTTCTATCCGCTTCAGATGCGGCCCGAGATCCGACGACGACCAGATATGGTCGAGACGACGGCCGCGATCGGCGGCCTCCCAATCCTTGGCGCGGTAGCTCCACCAGGTGTAGAGTTTCTCGCTGGCAGGCACATGCTGGCGCATCAGATCGAGCCAGGCGCCGCGCTTCATCACCTCGAGCAGCCCCTCGGTTTCGACGGGCGTATGGCTGACGATCTTCAGAAGCTGCTTGTGCGACCAGACATCATGCTCCAGCGGCGCGATGTTGAGGTCACCGACGAGGATGGCTGAGGTGTTGGCCTCGCCATTGGCTTTCAGCAGCTTCATCTCCTCGATGAAATCGAGCTTGTGGCCGAATTTCGGATTGATCGTGCGATCCGGCTCGTCGCCGCCGGCCGGGACATAGAAATTGTGCAGCCGAACGCGGCGATTGCCGTGCTCGAAGATCGCCGAGATGTGGCGCGCATCGCCGACGCCGCAATAATCCTGCCGGTGATCCTCGGTCAACGGAATGCGCGAGGCGATCGCCACGCCGTGATAGCCCTTCTGGCCATGGATGATGATGTGATTATAGCCCATCGCCCTGAGCGGTGCCGCGGGAAACAGGTCGTTCGTCACCTTGGTTTCCTGCAGGCAGAGGATATCGGGCCTGTGCTTGAGAACGAGCTGCTCGACGATGGGCATGCGCAGCCGCACCGAATTGATGTTCCAGGTGGTGATCGAAAAGCCCATGCCCCATACCCTCTCGCGTCCAATGCCCGCATGCCGGCCGAACCCCGGCTCGACGCGATGCGCTTTATGAAAGGGCTTTAAAACAAAGGTGGACGCGAGGGAACCGGCCGCTAGCGCAATTCCAGCAAAAGTGCGCAGCGGCTTTGCGTCCGGAATTGCGTGGAAACAAAGAGATAGAGCATGATGCCGAAAAGTGTGAGCGGTTTTCGGACGACATCATGCTCAAATCTTTGATTGAGATCCGGATGTTTTCAACCTAATCCGGCCTGAAAACATCTGGATCTGGTAAAAGCGGCCGGCGATCAACCGAAAAGCTCTCAGTCGCGCGACTGAGGCGTGCCGGGAATGGTCTCATAGGGCACGCGGAAGACGCGATCGTCGAACTGCATGCCGGTTTTGACGTTGAAGATCATCACCGAGGTATCCTTGCCCTGATTGTCGGTGATCGTCCACTGGCGCAGGTCGTAGGTCTTCGGGTCGAACATCATGGTGATGGTCGAGTTTCCAAACACCGTATTGTTGCCGAGCGCGATCGTCGTCAGGTCGGACTCTTCCTTCACGCCCTTCACCATGCCGGCCGACAGGTCGATACGCTGCGCCAGGAGCAGGCTGAGCGGGGTCTTGGAGAGCGGATAGAGATCCCAGGTCTTGAGCTTCGTATTGCCGATGGCGACGTTCTTGCCGTCGGCAATTACCCGCATCGGCGACGGATCGTCATAGTTGAAGCGCAGCTTGCCGGGGCGCTGAATGAAGAACTTGCCGCCGGTCTGTTCGCCGCGCGGGCCGAACTGCACGAATTCGCCCTGCATTGTCGTGACACCGGAAAAATGATCGGCGATCGCCTGCGCTTTGCCGGAGGCGGGAGCCGCCGCCTGCGCGTAAGCGCCGAAGGGAATAGCGCTCGTTATCGCAGCGACGGCGAAGGCGCCGAGAAGGTCGCGGCGCGTTACCGTCAGGCCGGAGAGGAAGGTATCGGAGTGACTCATCTAAATCTCCTTTATGCGATCTGCATGCTGCCGAAAGGCGGCGTCTTCAAGGCGTTGCGATCGGCCTGCGAGAGGTAACGGCTTCGACGCTATCAGGTTTCCGCAAAAGCGGCTGTATTGGAAATATATGCCTGTTCTGTCAGCGGTCGAGGATGTCGCCTTCGGTCGGAACAAGGATCTCGCGTTTGCCGGCATGGTTGGCCGGTCCGATGATGCCCTCCTTCTCCATGCGCTCGACGAGCGAGGCGGCACGGTTGTAGCCGATGCCCAGCCGGCGCTGGACGTAGGAGGTCGACGCCTTGCCGTCGCGCAGCACGATGGCGACCGCCTGGTCGTAGGGATCTTCCGATTCGGAAAGATTGGACGTGCCGGCCGGGCCACCGCCGCCGTAATCGCCGTCTTCATCGTCATCGGCGGTGATCGCGTCGAGATATTGCGGCGAGCCCTGGGTCTTCAGGTAGGAGACGATCTCTTCCACCTCGACATCCGAAACGAACGGGCCGTGCACGCGCTGGATACGCCCGCCGCCCGCCATGTAGAGCATGTCGCCCATGCCGAGCAGCTGTTCGGCGCCCTGTTCGCCGAGAATGGTGCGGCTGTCGATCTTCGAGGTCACCTGGAAGGAGATGCGGGTCGGGAAGTTCGCCTTGATCGTGCCGGTGATGACGTCGACCGACGGACGCTGTGTCGCCATGATCACATGAATGCCGGCCGCACGCGCCATCTGCGCCAGACGCTGGACGGCGCCTTCGATATCCTTGCCGGCGACCATCATCAGGTCGGCCATCTCGTCGATGATCACGACGATATAGGGCATCGGCCGCAGATCGAATTCTTCGGTCTCGTACATCGCCTCGCCGGTATGGCGGTCGAAGCCGGTCTGCACCGTGCGCGAGATCGCCTCGCCCTTCGACAGCGCCTGCTCGACGCGGGTGTTGAAGCCGTCAATGTTGCGCACGCCGATCTTCGACATCTTCTTGTAGCGCTCTTCCATCTCGCGCACCGTCCATTTGAGCGCGACGACGGCCTTTTTCGGATCGGTGACGACAGGCGAAAGCAAATGCGGGATGCCGTCATAGACGGAGAGCTCGAGCATCTTCGGGTCGATCATGATCAGCCGGCACTGTTCCGGCGTCATACGATAGAGCAGCGACAGGATCATCGTGTTGATGGCGACCGACTTGCCGGAACCGGTGGTGCCGGCGACGAGCAGATGCGGCATCTTGGCGAGATCGGCGATCACGGCTTCGCCGCCGATCGTCTTGCCGAGCGCCATGGCGAGCTTCGCCTTGCTGCCTTCGAAATCCCGGGAGGCGACGAGTTCGCGCAGATAGACGGTCTCACGCGTCTGGTTCGGCAATTCGATGCCGATCGCGTTGCGGCCGGGCACGACGGCGACGCGGGCGGCAATGGCGCTCATCGAGCGGGCAATATCGTCGGCAAGGCCGATGACGCGCGACGACTTGATGCCGGGCGCCGGCTCCAGTTCGTAGAGCGTGACGACAGGGCCGGGGCGGACATGGATGATCTCGCCCTTGACGCCGAAATCTTCGAGCACGCCCTCGAGCATCCGGGCATTCTGTTCCAGCGCATCGGCCGAAAGCGTGGAGTCGCGCACGACATTCTTCGGTTCGGCGAGCAGATGCATCGACGGAAGCTGGAAACCCTCGGGACGAATGAACGAGCCCTGCGCTTCCCGCTCGATGCGGGCGCTGGGCTTCGGACGCGCGACCACCGGGACGACGCGTGGTTCCGGCTTGCCGGCGGCCTTTGCCGGCGCGCGGATCATCCAGTCGTCATCATCGTCGTCGGGCAGGATATCGGCCGGGCGCGGCGGCATGTCGTTATCGAAGGGCAGGTCGTCGTCATTATCGTCATCGTCATCGATGGACATCGACGGCGCCGAGACGATGCGCCGCGGTGATGCCGCCCTTGCTCCCATCGATGGCTCCATCGACGGTTCCATGCGCTCGCCGCGGACGGTCAGCGCCTTGGCACGAACGGGTTCGTTCAGCGTGCCGAATTCGTCATCGTTGAAATCATAAGGTGATTCGTAATCGCCCTGACGGCGCTTGCGCGGTCCCATGCCGAAGAGCCGGCGCAGCCGACCCTGGCTCATGTACCAGGCATGCGTCACGGCACCGCTGAAAGCGACCCAGCGGGACTCGTCCTCCTCCTCGTCCTCGTCTCCGACGACGCGAGCCTTGCTACGGGTATCAACGTAGTCCTCCTCGATCTCGTCGTCTGCGTCGCTGCGGCCGACGAGGCCTGAGGCAAAGAGCATCATCCAGGCGGTCGGCGCGGCAAAGATGCAGCCGACCACCATGGCGAAGGTGCCGGTGGGATAAGCGCCGACGAAGAGTGCGGGAAAACGCAGGATCATATCTCCGATCACACCGCCGATGCCGTTCGGGATCGGCCAGGTGAGCGGCGGCGGAAAGCAGCCGAGTACGGCGCAGGAAAGCACCGAACCGCCGAACCAGGCGCCGGCACGGGCGGGAATACGGCTGAAGCGGCGGCCCGAGATCAGCGTCAGCGCCCAGGCGACGATCGGCAACATCGAAACGACGCTGGCAAGCCCGAGGAACTGCATGACGATATCGGCAAAAGCAGCACCGGTGTAACCGAGAATATTCGTCGGCGAGTTGGCGGTCGCATAGGAATAGCTCGGATCCGCAACATTCCATGTCGCCAGCGCCGCGACGCAGAACGCCAGCAGCAGAAAGATCGCAAAGCCGATGAGCGCCTGGATCTGCCGTAGCATGAATGCCGAGAAGGAGAACCGATCCGGACGGCCATCCATTGCCGGCGACGTGCTTCTTGCCATGTGTCTAACCCGTCCAATGCCTGAGGACACGCGAATCGCTGAAGCTTCGCCGTGCCAAAATGCGTCCGCTCTACCTAATCAGAGCCGGGTTAAAGCGATGTTAACCATGCATGCCTGGACGTGCATTCCGAACCGGGAAATGAAAAAAGCCCGAACCTTGAAAGGTCCGGGCCAAATGCGGTCTATGGTTAGATAGGCCGCGACGGGCCGTGAAGCGGCGCCCTTCTGCCGGGCGCCGCAAACCCTGTGATCAGGAAGAGTGGTAGGCGGCTTCGCCGTGGGTCGAAAGGTCGAGACCTTCGCGTTCGGCTTCGACGGTCACACGCAGGCCGATGACGACGTCGACGATCTTGTAGAGGATCGCCGAGCCGATGCCCGACCACAGCAGCGTCGTCAGCACGCCCTTGGCCTGAGCCCAGACCTGGGTTGCCGTGCCGGCATAGGAGGCTGCGAAATCCGCGGTGGAATAATCGACGATGCCTGCACCGCCGAGTGCCGGGTTGACGAGGATACCGGTGCCGAGAGCGCCGATGATGCCGCCGACGCAATGGACGCCGAAGACGTCGAGACTGTCGTCGTAGTTGAACTTGTTCTTCACGACGTCAACGAAGAAGTAGCAGGCCGGCGAAACGATCAAGCCGAGAACGATCGAGCCCATCGGGCCGGCAAAGCCTGCCGCCGGGGTAATGGCGACGAGACCGGCGACGGCGCCGGAAGCGCCACCCAGCATGGAAGCCTTGCCGCGGGTGAGGGTTTCGACGATGCACCAGGACACAGCGGCGGCAGCCGTGGCGACGAAGGTGTTGATGAAGGCAAGCGAGGCATAGGAATTGGCTTCGAGGTTGGACCCGGCATTGAAGCCGAACCAGCCGACCCAGAGCAGCGAGGCACCGACCATGGTCAGCGTCATCGAGTGCGGAGCCATGATTTCCTTCTTATAGCCCGTGCGCTTGCCGAGCATGATGGCGCCGACGAGACCCGCGATACCGGCATTGATATGAACGACCGTGCCGCCGGCAAAGTCGATTGCGCCATAGGAGAAGATCAGGCCGGCCGGCGAGGTGTAGGAGCTCGGACCGCCCCAGAACCAGACCATGTGTGCCATCGGGAAGTAGATGAAGGTGACCCAGAGCACGACGAAGAGCATGACGGCCGAGAACTTGATGCGTTCGGCGAACGCGCCGACGATCAGGCCGGGGGTGATGCAGGCAAACGTCATCTGGAACACGATGAAGGTGTATTCCGGAATTGCGACGCCCTTCGAGAAGGTTTCAGCGAGCGACGAGGTATTGACGCCGGCGAGGAACGCCTTGGAGAAACCGCCGACGAAGCTGTTCAGCGAGCCACCGTCGGTGAAGGCGAGCGAATAACCGTAGGTCACCCAGAGCAGCGCCACGACGGCCGTGATCATGAAAACCTGCATCAGCACCGAGAGCATGTTCTTGGCGCGGACGAGACCGCCGTAGAAAAGCGCAAGGCCG
The DNA here is from genome assembly GCF_013591995.1 of Rhizobium sp. WYCCWR 11146. Classification (NCBI taxonomy): domain Bacteria; kingdom Pseudomonadati; phylum Pseudomonadota; class Alphaproteobacteria; order Hyphomicrobiales; family Rhizobiaceae; genus Rhizobium; species Rhizobium sp. WYCCWR 11146. The sequence continues at coordinate 264,289 of NZ_JACCEY010000019.1, read as the reverse complement.
GGAATGGTCATCAAAAGGACGAGCGCCGAGGAGACGAGCATCCAGGCATTGTCACCCTTGTCCATGGTGAAAGCAGGAGCAGCAGCAGCGGTGGCGGCAGCTGGTGCAGCCTCCTGCGCGAAAGCAACGGCCGGCGCCAGAAGGGCAGCCGTTGCTGCGCAAAGCCGCGCAAAGGTGGAAGAAAACTTCGAAATTGACATTGGAAAAAGCTCCTTGATCTGCCGTTCTTACAGCGCTTCTGAATCGGTTTCGCCCGTACGGATGCGCACGGCATGGTCGATTGAATAGACGAAGATCTTGCCGTCGCCGATCTGGCCGGTCTTGGCCGATGCCGCAATGGCCTCGACCGCCCTGTCGACGAGTTCTGATGCAACCGCGATTTCGATCTTGAGCTTCGGCAGGAAGCTGACTGCATATTCGGTGCCGCGATAGATTTCGGTGTGCCCCTTCTGGCGCCCGTAGCCCTTCACCTCGGTTACGGTCAGCCCCTGAATACCGATCGCCGTAAGGGCTTCGCGGACCTCATCGAGCTTGAACGGCTTGATAATGGCCATCACAATTTTCATCTGGTTTCCCATCCTTCGTTATCCTCGGCGCGGAGCCGACTCTCCTTGCCGCTGACGTTCCTGAACAGCGACCGGCCAATACACATTCAAGGGACGTGCCAGATTCGAGGCTGGTGGTAAGTTATTGAAAAGTAAAGGTTATAATAAAGAGTGCCAATAAACAGGCAAATGATTGGCCAATAAGCGCACAAATAACGCGCAAATTTATAAAGTTGCACAATTTTTATTCATTTGCCTTTTTCCGAATCAGGCCTTCCTGCGCGACCGATGCGATCAGGCTACCGGATCGTGTAAACAGGCTACCCCGGGTTAATCCCCTGGCGCCTGAAGCCGACGGACTGTCCTGCGTATAAAGCAGCCAGTCGTCGAGCTTGCAGGGTCTGTGGAACCACATGGAGTGATCGAGGCTCGCCACCTGCAGGCTCTGGTCGAAGATGGACGTTCCGTGCGCATAGAGCGACGTATCGAGCAGCGTCATGTCCGAAAGATAGGCAAGCACCGCCGCCTGATAGAGCCGGTCGTCGGGAACCGGACCGGTGGCGCGCACCCAGACATCCTGCTTCGGATCGAGTTTCCTGTCGGAAAAATAATGCGTCAGCGAGACCGGACGGATCTCGATCGGCCGCTCACGCTGCCAGTATTTTCGGATCGCTTCCGGCGCGTGGGCCAGATACTGTTCCTTGATCTGCTGCTCGCCGAGCAGCGCCTCCGGCATCTCGACCTCGGGCATCGCGATCTGGTGCTCGAAGCCCGGCTCCTCCACCTGGAAGGAGGCCGACAGCGCGAAGATCGCCTTGCCGTGCTGGATGGCGACGACACGCCGCGTGTTGAAGCTCGATCCGTCGCGGATGCGCTCCGCCTGATAGATGATCGGCACCGTGGGATCGCCGGGACGCATGAAATAAGCATGCAGCGAATGGACGAAACGCTCGCCCTCGATGGTGCGCTGCGCCGCCATCAGCGCCTGGCCGATCACCTGGCCGCCGAAGACCCGCTGCCAGCCGACCTTGGGGCTGCGGCCGCGGAAGATATCGACCTCGATCGGCTCGAGGTCGAGCGTCGAAAGCAGCGTCTCCATCGCCGAAGGCCATGATGTCTCGCCCGTCATTTCTATGTCTCCCAGCGGTAGGAAGTGAGGTTGCGATGATCTATATAGAGCACATCTGAGGCATAAGGTACGGGAGCGGCGCGATGCTGGACATGCTGGTTGTGGGCGGGGGTTATGTCGGCCTTTCCGCCGCTGTCGCGGTCAAACAGGCCGCGCCGCATCTGAATGTCGCCGTCGTCGAGGCGGCCCCCGAGCATGTCTGGAAAAACGATACGCGCGCTTCCGCCATCATCGCTGCGGCGGCGAAGATGCTCGAGGTCTTCGGCATCTGGAACGAGATCGAACCGGAAGCCCAGCCGATCACCAAAATGATCGTCACCGATTCCAAAACCTCCGATCCGGTGCGTCCGGTTTTTCTGACCTTCGACGGCGAAGTGGCCGACGGCCGGCCCTTCGCCCACATGATACCGAATGTCGCGATGGTCGCAGCCCTGCGCGGCGCCTGCGACCGGCTCGGCATCGATATCCGCCACGGGCTCGGCGCCACGGAGCTGAAGACCCATGACACCCATGTCACTGTCACGCTTTCGGACGGCAGCGCGCTGGAAACCCGGCTGCTGGTTGCCTGCGACGGCGTGCGCTCGACGCTGCGCGATCTCGCCGGCATCAGGACCGTCACCTGGGACTACGGCCAGTCCGGCATCGTTGCAACCGTCGAACACGAGCGGCCGCATGACGGCTGCGCCGAGGAACATTTTCTGCCGGCCGGCCCTTTCGCCATCCTGCCGCTCAAGAACAACCGCTCCTCGCTCGTCTGGACGGAGCGCACGCAGGATGCCAACCGGCTGGTCGCCGCCGACGACCTGATCTTCGAGGAAGAACTCGAACGCCGCTTCGGCCACAAGCTTGGGAGCCTGAAAGTGATCGGCGACAAGCGCGCCTTCCCGCTCGGCCTGACGCTCGCCCGCTCCTTCGTCGCGCCGCGTTTCGCGCTTGCCGGCGACGCCGCCCACGGCATCCACCCGATTTCGGGTCAGGGCCTCAATCTCGGCTTCAAGGATGTGGCGGCACTTGCCGAAACCGTCGTCGAGGCCGACCGCCTCGGCCTCGATATCGGCTCGATCAATATTCTCGAGCGCTACCAGACCTGGCGGCGCTTCGACACTTTCCGCATGGGGGTGACGACCGACGTGCTGAACCGGCTCTTCTCCAACGACGCGACGCCGATCCGCATCGCCCGCGACGTCGGCCTCGGCATCGTCGACCGGCTGCCGCGTCTCAAATCCTTCTTCATCGGCCAGGCGGCCGGAACGACGGCAAAGGACAATCCGCGGCTGCTTGCCGGCCAGACGATTTAACCCTTGTTCTTACGAAAATCCGAACGGAAAACCGCGACGCCCTTTAGTCGTCGAGACGACGGGCTTCGGACACCAGCATGATCGGAATGCCGTCGCGGATCGGATAGGCAAGCCGCGCCTTTTCCGAGACAAGCTCATTGTGTTCGCGATCATAGGAAAGCCGGCCCTTAGAGAGCGGGCAGACCAGGAGATCGAGCAGCTTTGGATCGACGCGGCTGAGTTTTTCGTCCATGGCTGAAGTCTACTGCAGAACCGTGTCGGAGTCACCGAAGACGCGCGCCAGCACGATTTCGGTAATGGCGATCAGCGTCTCGGCCCGCGTCTTCAGGTCGGGCGCCTCCAGCAACGCCTGTTTTTCCGCCGGCCCGAAGGGCGACATCATCGCCAGCGAATTGACGAGCGTCAGATTGCTCGCCCGCTCGACGCTCTCCCAGTCGGCCTCCAGCTTGTTGGCATCGAGATAGGCCTTGAAGGCGGTGAGAAGCGCTGCGCGGTCGACCGCCTCCTCCTCGTTTGCGGCCGAGAGATCGGCGATGAACGGGGCGATACGGAAGATGCGGAAGGGATCGCTGGTCGATTTCTCTTCCAGCAGCCGGAAACGGCAGACGCCGGTCAGCGATACGATATAGCGCCCGTCGCCGGTCTCGGCGAAGGAGGTGATGCGGCCGAGGCAACCGACAGCGGCAAGGTTGGGCTCGCCGCCCTTGTCCTCATGTTCGCCGAGTGCTGGCTGCACCATGCCGATCAGCCGGTTTCCGGTCAGTGCCGCATCCAGCATCGCCAGATAGCGCGGCTCGAAAATGTTGAGGGGAAGCTGCCCGGCCGGCAGGAGAAGGGCGCCGGTCAGGGGGAAGACAGCGATCGCATCAGGCAGATCGCCCGGCTTCAGGTATCTGGCATTCCCGACTTGCATGAAACCGTCCCGCATTCTTGTAAAACGGGCATGCCCGTCTTGACGAGAATGTGGTGCCCTCGCCCGAAAACGCAAGGGCAGATGCTCGAACTTACAGCGCCGCGCGTCTTTTTAGACGCGCAAAGGACGCTGTAACACTTTGAATCACTGCATAATTTAAACCTTAAATCGATTCCGATTTAAGGAATTATGCAGTTGCGAATACCCCGAAAATCGGAATCGACTTTCGGAAAAGATCATGCACGGATTCAATGCGATAGACCGTCCGTGGTGCGCCCTACGAGAACAGCATCGCCGAAAGCTTGCGACGCGCTGCAACCGTCGCCGGATCCTTGAAGCCCCAGACCTCGAAGAACTGCAGCAGCTGGCGGCGGGCGCCATCATCGTCGAAAGCGCGGTCCTTGCGCATGATCAGCAGCAGATGGTCGGCCGCCTCGTCGCGCCGGCCTTCGACATTGCGAATCTTGGCAAGCTTGATCCGTGCCTCGTGATCGTCGGGATTGGCGGCCAGTTCGCGCTCGAGCGCAACAGGATCGCCGAGCTTGCGGGCCTCCTCGATCTGCTCAAGCTTCATCAGCACAGCCTGGATGCCGGCGTCTTTCGCCAGCTCTTCCGGCAATTCCGTCAGGATTTCGCGTGCCCGCTGATGCTGGTTGGCGGCGATCATGCATTCGGCCATGCCGGCAAGCGCCTTGGCGTTCTCGGGATCGGCCTGCATGACGGCGCCGTAGAGCTGAGCGGCCTCGTTGATATTGCCGGCGGCAAGCAGTTCCGCCGCTTCCGCAAGCACCGCTTCGATTTCGGCCGCCTCGTCGGCGCCGGCCGGACCGGCGATCCGGTCGATGAACTGCTGGATCTGGCTTTCCGGCACCGCGCCCATGAAACCGTCGGCAGGACGGCCGTTGACGAAGGCGATGACAGCGGGGATCGACTGGATGCCGAGCTGGCCGGCGATCGAGGGATGATCGTCGATATTCATCTTGACGAGCCGAACGCGGCCCTTGGCTTCGTTGACTACCTTTTCCAAGACCGGCGTCAGCTGCTTGCACGGACCGCACCAGGGCGCCCAGAAATCGACCAGCACCGGCTGCTTGCGCGATTCCTCGATGACGTCCTTGGCGAAACTCGCGGTCGTCGTATCCGTGATATAGCTGCCGGCCGCAGCCGCGGGTTCCGGCGCAGCACTAAAGCTTGTCGTCGCCGTCATCTGATTTCCGAAGGAACCGTTATAGGGGTTGTCGCTGCCGCTCATAGGTATCTCCCGCCGCGCCGATCCTGCCGGCGTCTTTGCTAAAGCATGTCGCGCAAAACTGTGTGGCGGTTTTGCGATAAAGACATGCGCAAAACCAAAGACTAAAGCGCGGCAAGCGAATCTAAAAGATCGCGACGCGCTTTAGCGCTAAAATCGTATGTCAGGACGTCACTTTCAAGACAAGCGGCTTATGTCCCGTCGCTTCCATGAAGCGGATAAGGTCGCTGCTCGCAATCGAGGTCGTCGCATCATTGGATAGCGGATGGCAGTTGACGATCTCGTGCGCCATCAGCTCCGCGTCGAGCACGAAGGTGACATTCTCCGCGGTATCGTTGATCGCGCCGAAAGCGGTGACCGCCCCAGGGATGACGCCGAGATATTCCATCAGCTTTTCCGCCCTGCCGAAGGAGACCCGGCCGGACCCGCCGATCAAATTATGCACCTGCTTGAGATCGACTTCGGCATTTTCCTCCACGGTCAGCAGAAAATACCTGTCCTTCTTGTCCTTGATGAAGAGGTTCTTGGTGTGGCCGCCGGGGATCTCGTCGCGCAAGGCGACCGATTCCGCCACGGTGAAGACCGGCGCATGATCGATCGTCTTATGGGCAATGCCGAGCCCATCGAGAAAGGCAAACAATTCTTCTCTTGTCTTCGGGGCATTTTCTGACATGGGGCAATCCATTGGGCAGGAAGGGAAAAAAGCGAGGCGTCCTGATTAAGTCGGTCCACATCGTTTGGCAATCTTTGCGACCGACGCTTTGCCCCGCATTTGCGGCCTTTCCGCCGGGCGTCTGCGAACACCAGAATTTTTCTTCGCCTCTCCGTCATTTCCCTGTTGCATTTGAAAACCCGTTAGGCCATATAGCGCCGGTCGCCGCGAGGCGGCGCCCACGGTCCAACAACTACCCCGGACCGATGCGGATTGAGCGGGTGTAGCTCAGGGGTAGAGCACAACCTTGCCAAGGTTGGGGTCGAGGGTTCGAATCCCTTCGCCCGCTCCAGTTTTCCAATTTCCCATACCGAAGACATAGGTAACGGATTGTTCCTAAGACATGGGTGACAACCTCGTGCCGAACGGGTTTTCTATGGTTTGCAAGCCCTCTGCTCCAGATCGATGTATCCCAGATCATAGTGCATGAAGCTGACAAGCCAAATATCATCATCGACCTCCTTGATTCCCAGTTTCTGTCCGGCCAGATTTTGATCTTCTTGCGATGCACGCAGATGCGTCCGCAATTAGTCACAGCACCTCGCGATCATGGAAGGGATAGTCGATCTCGGCCAGTGGGGACCGTTCTGCTGCCGATGGCCGGGCTTGATACGTTCGATACCTGCCGAGCCTCGGCCACTGGACCGACAGCTTCGCAGGTTGTAGAGCCGTTGGGGCTGGCAAAGGGCAGGCCTTTTAAGCCAGGGTCATACCGCCATCGACATGAAGCTCGACCCCGTTGACAAAGCTTCCTGCATCGGAGGCGAGGAAGAGTGCGGCGCGCGCCAACTCTTCCGGTCGGCCGAGACGGCCGGCGGGGATCAGGGAAGCCATGTAATCTTCGAATGCCGGCCGCTCGGCCTCCGATACGCCCAGCTTGGCGAGGATTTCCGTCTCGACCGGTCCCGGGCTCAGGATGTTGACGCGGATCCGCCGCGACTTGAATTCGATCGCCCAGTTTTTCGCAAAGGCGGCGGTTGCTGCCTTTGAACCGGCATAGGCGGCATGGTCCGGGAGGACCTTCGTGGCCGCAAGCGAGCTCGTAACGATGATGTTTCCGCCGTCGCGGATCAGAGGGGCGATCGTCTGCACGCCGAAGAACACGCCGCGCGTATTGATTGCGAAATGCCGGTCATAGTCTGCCGGAGTCACCTCGGCGGAGGTGGTGAGATTGATGATCCCAGCATTGGCCATGTAGATGTCGATCCCGCCGAAGCGGCTCCTCACGGTGTCCGCCAGCCTGCGATGATCTTCCAGGTCGGCGGCATCACCCACGAAGCCGATAGCCGACGGACCGATTTCTTGCACGGCGCGGTCGACAGCATCCTGCCGGCGCCCGGAAATGATGACCTGCGCTCCTTCTTCCGCGAACAGCCGAGCGGTCGCCTTGCCGATGCCGCTATTGCCGCCGGTGATGACGGCGACCTTGTCTTTGAGGTGTTGCATTGTTTATCTCCTTTCAACGAGAAATTAGATAAACGCTGCCACCCTTCGTCATTAGATCATGGGCGGGCACATGATCTGTGCCGCGGAGGTGCAAATGCCGAATCTGCTCAACGAGATGCCCGGATTGATGGCTTTTGTGCGGACGGTAGAGGCCGGATCGTTCAGCGCCGCGGCCCGCGATCTGGCGACGACACCGTCAGCGGTGTCGAAGAGCGTGGCGCGGCTGGAAAAGAAGATTGGCGCCCGGCTGTTCCTGCGCTCCACGCGCGCCCTGATGCTTACCCAGGACGGGCAACTTTTCTTCGACCGCGTTGCGCCGCTGTTGCGGGACCTGGATGCAAGTGAAGAGGCTATCAGGTCCGACGTTGCGCCCTCGGGTCGCTTGCGCATCAGCATGCCTAGCGAAATGGCGCCTCTATTGCTGCCGCGCCTCTTCGGAAGCTTTGCAGCCGACTATCCGAACCTGCATCTCGAAGTCGGGCTTACGGATCGGTTCGTCGATCTGATCAGGGAGGACTACGACGTTGTGCTGCGCGTTGGAAATCCCGCACCGGGGGACCTCATGGTTCGTCACCTGGCCGACCTGCCGATGGCGATCGTCGGGTCTCCGACCTTTCTGAAGACCTGGGGCAATCCTGCAACTGCCGAAGCGCTGGCCGCTCTGCCCTTTGCCCGCTATGCACTGGGTGGTATCACGCAGCCTCTGCGCCTGCCGGACGGGACGAGCTTCATTCCCTTCGGGCGCGTCGATTGCGACTCAGGGGCCGCACTCATTCAGGCTGCCCTCAGTGGGCTGGGAGCAGCCTATCTTCTGCGATGTCTGGTCGCGAAAGACCTGGCAGGCGGCACGCTTGTTACACTCGCGGCGGGGTTTGCGTTCCCGAGCGCTCCCTTTAATGCACTGCACGCCTTTGGTCGCACTGTGCCGTTGCGCGTAAAACTGGTCTGCGATTTCATCGCCGGGGAAGCAAAAGCCCTCGAAGCCATCTGAGCTTGACCGTGACGCCGCTGATGCGGAGGTCGAAAGCGATCTGTTTGTTGAGGCGTCCGCGCGTCACCACCTCGCGTAGGATCTCGCGCTCGCGATGCGTCAGCAGCCAGACCCCCACCATAATCTATATAGCACTTCGGAATCCCGAAATTGGTTGCGGTGTTGAAATCATTGGATGTTTCCCCGTGGCGACACCGCCCAAAACGCGACGAATTTCGGAATCCCGAAGCGGGGGGATTTCGGGATCCCGAAGTGGGATTTTTTCTTTATGGCGACGCTGATGTTTGTCGGCAGCAATCGGCCCGCGGCATCCGACGGCAGAAACTGAGCAGGTCGGAGGCTTACTGATTATGGCACGTCCACGTCCACACCGGCTTAGAAGATCAAGTTTGTAATTTATTTTGGTTGATTGGTTCGTTTGTAAACTTATTGTCGAGGCAAAAGGACGCGTCTTCGGATCGGACCCTGAATGTTCAGTTTATCGCAGCACGAACTCCTTCGGGCGATACCGGTCCGTATCCAACGCATCGCCGCTCATAACGTCCTGATTGCTCCCAATATCAACTGAGGTTTCCCATGCGCATCGCCGTCGGTGGCATTCATATCGAATGCAGCACATACAATCCCGTCCTGAACGAGGAGAAGGATTTTCGCGTCGTGCGCAGCGAGGCGCTGCTGGAAGCGCCGTATTTCGCCTTTCTCAGGGATTACGATGCCGAGTTCCTGCCCACGATCCATGCGCGCGCCATTGCGGGCGGCCCGGTTTCGCGCGCCACCTATGAGGCCTTCAAGAGTGAATTCCTCGAGCGGTTGAAGCCGATGCTGCCGCTCGACGGTCTCTACCTCGCCATGCACGGCGCCATGTATGTCGAGAGCATGGAGGATGCCGAAGGCGACTGGATCAGCGCGGCCCGGGCGCTGGTCGGCAAGGATTGTACGGTTTCGGCAAGCTACGACCTGCACGGCAACGTCACCCAGCGCATCATCGATGCACTCGACATCTATTCCACCTACCGCACCGCGCCGCATATCGATGTCGAGGAGACGATGCGCCGTTCCGTCTCCATGCTGGTGAAGAGCCTCAAAACCGGCGAGCGGCCGAGCCTCCTCTGGGCGCCGATCCCTGTCGTGCTGCCCGGCGAGCGCACCAGCACCGTCGATGAGCCGGCAAAGAGCCTCTATGACATGTTGCCCGGGATCGACGCGCTCGACGGCGTCTGGGATGCATCGCTGATGGTCGGCTATGTCTGGGCCGACGAACCGCGCGCCACGGCTGCCGCCATCATGACCGGCACCGACCGCGCCGTGCTGGAACGCGAGGCCAAACGTCTCGCGAGGGCTTATTGGGATGCGCGCGAAGACTTTGTCTTTGGCTGCGAGACCGGCTCGCTCGAAGAATGCGTCGCGAGAGCAATCGCAAGCCCGACCGCCCCTGTTGTGCTTGCCGAATCCGGCGACAATCCGACCGGCGGCGGCGTCGGGGACCGGGCCGATGTGCTGGCGGAACTGATCGCCAGGGATGCCACCGGCGTCGTCTTTGCCGGCATCGCCGACACGGCGGCGACCGGGGCCTGTTATGCTGCCGGCGTCGGCGCGGAACTGGAGCTCAGCGTCGGCGCCTCGCTCGACACCAAGGGTAGCAAGCCGGTCATCGCCCGCTTCACGGTCAAGTTCCTGCACGAAACTTCAGATCCCGCCGACCGCCAGGCGGTGGTTTCGGTCAGTGGTATCGATCTGGTGCTCTCCGCCAAACGCCGGCCCTATCACAATATCGCCGATTTCACCCGGCTCGGCCTCGACCCGCACCAGGCGAAGATCATCGTCGTCAAATCGGGCTATCTCTCGCCGGAACTGGCGCCGCTCGCCAATCCGAACCTGATGGCGCTATCAACAGGTGTCGTCGACCAGTTCGTCGAGCGTCTGCCACGGCTGCGCAAGCAGCATCCGACCTACCCCTTCGACAAGGATTTTGACTTCGAGCCGCAGGTCTTTCTCTCCGCACGCTCGACGCCGGACTGAGTTTCACCTGAACCAATTGCATTTTTCTGGATGACATTGTCGATCGCGCCGCCGCCCTGTCGGCGCGATCGACCGTTTTCCCGTATCGCGGCAATAGCGGGATTTGAGCAAAAAACGGGCAGATTTCCATTTGCACAAAAAAGCGCTTGACGGTCGGCGCGATTTGGTTTGCACTGAACCAATAGAAAATTGGTACGGACCATTTAAGCGAATGCCGATAGATGAGACGCAGGGCAATTCGAATTATGCGCTGGAGAGGCTGAGGGCTCTCCTGCGGTCCGACAGTCTCGACGCCGACGGTAAGCTGCCGACCGAGCGCACCCTCTCGGAAATGCTTGGCGTCGGCCGCCGTGCCGTCCGTCGCGCCCTCGAAGTGCTGGAGGCCGAGGGCCGCATCTGGCGCCGCCAAGGCTCCGGCACCTATGCCGGGCCGCGCCCCGACGGCTGGAGCGATCATGTCGGCTCGATCGTTGCCGGCACCGATCTCATGGAAGTCATGGAAGTGCGCCTGCGCATCGAGCCGCAGCTCGCCCAGCTTGCCGCCATGCGCGCCAAAGCCGCCGATATCGAGCGCATGTATGATCTGGTGAAGAAGATCTACGAAAGCACCGATGCCGACGGGCGAGAGCTCTGGGACGGGGCGCTGCACCGCCAGATCGCCCAATGTGCCGGCAACGGTTTCTTCCTCACCATCTTCGACGTGATCAACCGCGTGCGCCAGGACGAGGCCTGGCAGACGATCCGCGAGCGCGCCCGCAGCGCCAGCCGGACGCGGCCCGTCACCTTTAACCAGCACACGGCGATCGTCGATGCGATCGCCGCCCGCGATCCGGCCAGGGCGGGCGAAGCGATGCGCCAGCATCTGCTGACGCTACAGGAAAGCCTCGTCCGCATCACCTCGCTCGATCACAGCGAAACGGAGGCCGACAAGACCCTCGCCTGAACAGGGCAGGTGAGCCGGGAGAAAAAACACAGGCGGGCCATAACCGCCGGAATGGAAGCAAAAACCAAACAAAAATAGACAGAGGAGAATGGAATGAAGATCGCCAAATTGCTGACCACCGCCGTTGCCGGCGCACTGTTTGCACTTCCTGCCTTCGCCGTCGACCTGAAGATCGGCCTGCAGGACGATGCCGACGTGCTCGATCCCGCGCAGTCGCGCACCTTCGTCGGCCGCATCGTCTATACCGCGATGTGCGACAAGCTGGTCGACGTCTCACCGGATCTGAAGATTGTGCCGCAGCTTGCCACCGAATGGAGCTGGTCGGCCGATGGCAAAGAGCTCACCATGAAACTGCGCCAGGGCGTCAAGTTCCATGACGAGACTCCGTTCAACGCCGAAGCCGTCGTCGCCACCATCGAGCGCAACATCACCCTGCCGGAATCACGCCGTAAGAGCGAACTGACCTCGGTCGCAAAAGTCGAGGCGACAAGCGAATACGAGGTCAAGTTCACTCTAAAGGCGCCCGACGTCACCCTTCTTGCCCAGCTTTCCGACCGCGCCGGCATGATCGTCTCGCCGAAGGCCGCCAAGGAACTCGGCGCCAAGTTCGGCGATCACCCGGTCTGCGCCGGTCCGTTCAAGTTCGTCGAGCGTGTCCAGCAGGACCGCATCGTGCTCGAAAAGTTCCAGGACTACTGGAACAAGGACAAGATCTTCATCGACAAGCTCACCTATCTGCCGATCCCGGATACGACGGTGCGCCTCGCCAATCTGCGGTCCGGCGATCTCGACATGATCGAGCGTCTGGCCGCGACCGATGCTGAAGCCGTGAAGTCCGATTCGAGCCTCGTCTATGCCGACGCCGTCGGCACCGGCTACATGGCGCTCTACACCAATATCGGCAATGGTGCGCGCGCCGACAATCCGTTCGGCAAGGACAAGCGCCTGCGCCAGGCCTTCTCGCTGGCGATCGACCGCGATGCCGTCAACCAGATCGTCTATGAGGGTACGGCGGTTGCCGGCAACCAGCCCTTCCCGCCGAGCAGCCCGTGGTTCGACAAGGATATTCCCGTGCCCGCCCGCGATCTCGACAAGGCCAAGGCGCTGATCAAGGAAGCCGGTTTCGACCGCGTGCCGATCGAGCTGCAGATCCCGAACAATCCCGTTGCCATGCAGATGATGCAGATCATCCAGTCGATGGTCGGCGAAGCCGGCTTTGACGTCAGCCTGAAATCGACGGAGTTCGCCACGCTGCTGAGCGAACAGACGGCCGGCAACTATCAGCTCAGCCGTTCCGACTGGTCCGGCCGCGTCGATCCCGATGGCAACATCCATCAGTTCATCACCTGTAAGGGCGGCATCAACGACACGAAATACTGCAATCCCGAGGTGGACAAGCTGCTGAACGAAGCCCGTGCGTCGACCGACGACGCCGTGCGCAAGCAGAAATACGATGCCGCCGCCGTCATCCTCAACGATGATCTGCCGATCATCTATCTCGGCCATCAGTCCTGGATCTGGGCGCTGCACAAGAACATCACCGGCTTCGTTCCCTCGCCGGATGGCATGATCCGCCTCGTCGGCGTCAAGAAAGCCGGCTGATCCCTAGAGCATGATGCCGAAAAGTGTGAGCGGTTTTCGGACGGCATCATGCTCTACTTTTTGATCCAGCAAATCACGCGGCGGAAATCCTCCGCCGCATGATCCCAGTCGTGTCAGGATCGCCCATGTACACCTACATCGCCAAACGGCTCTTGGTCGCCATACCGACGCTTTTGATCATTTCGGTCTTCGTCTTCTCGCTGCAGAAGCTGCTGCCCGGCGACCCGATCCTTGCCATGGCCGGTGAGGAACGCGACCCGCAGGTTCTCGAATTCCTGCGCGAGAAATACCGGTTGAACGATCCCGTGCCTTATCAATATGTCCGCTGGCTGGGTGCGGCACTGCAGGGCGACCTCGGCATCTCGCTGCGCACCAACCAGCCGGTTCTGCATCTCATCGGCGAAAAGCTGCCGGTCACCATCCAGCTTGCCATCATGTCGATGATCTTCGCCTTTGTCATCGGCGTGCCGATGGGCATCCTGGCGGCCGTCAAGAAGAACACGATGATCGACTATCTCGCCAACATCATCGCGCTGACCGGCCTGTCGATCCCGAATTTCTGGCTCGGCATCATGCTGATCCTACTGGTTTCGGTCAATCTCGGCTGGCTGCCGGCATCCGGCTACGAACCATTCTTCAGCAACCCGTTGCGTTCGCTGGAGACCATGCTGATGCCCTCCTTCGTGCTCGGCAATGCGCTGGCAGCGACCCTGATGCGGCATACACGCTCGGCGATGCTGAGCGTCCTCAGCACCGATTACATCCGCACCGCCCGCGCCAAGGGGCTTGCTGAAAGCTCGGTCGTGCTCGAACACGGCTTCCGCAACGCGATGCTGCCGATCGTGACGCTGACTGCCTTGCTCTTCGGCGAACTGCTTGCCGGTGCCGTGCTAACCGAGCAGATCTTCACCATTCCGGGTTTCGGAAAGCTCATCGTCGACGCCGTCTTCAACCGTGACTACGCCGTCGTCCAGGGTGTGGTGATTTGCACGGCGATCGGCTTCATCCTGATGAACCTCTTGGCCGATATTCTCTATGTCCTGCTTAATCCACGCATGAGGGCCGCCCTATGACCGCGATCGGAGAGACCGTCATTCCCTCTGCGATCGACCGCACGCCGAGCCGCGCCTGGCGCAAGCTGAAGGCCAACAAGGGCGCCCTCGTCGGCCTTGCGATCATCGCCTTCTTCGCCATTCTCGCCATTGCCGCCCCCCTCCTTCCGATTCCCGATCCGAACGCCACAAGCTGGTCGGCGATCCGCAAGGCGCCCTCCGCCGCCCATTGGCTCGGCACCGACGACATCGGCCGCGACATTCTTTCCCGGATGATCTGGGGTGCGCAGGCCTCGCTGATGGCCGGCGTCTTTTCGGTCGCGATCGCCGTCGTCATCGGCGTGCCCTTCGGCCTGATCTCCGGTTATTTCGGCGGCTGGATCGACATGGTGATCTCCCGCATCACCGAAGCCTTTCTGGCCATGCCTTTCCTGATCACCGCCATCGCGCTTGCAGCCTTTCTCGGCCCGAGCCTGACCAATGCGATGATCGCGATCGGCCTTTCGGCCATGCCCGTCTTCGTGCGGCTGACGCGCGGCCAGGTGCTCTCGGTAAAGACCGAGGAATATGTCGAGGGCGCCCGCTCGATCGGCCTCCGGTCCTCAAGCATCATCACCCGGTATATCCTGCCGAACGTCTTTGCACCGATCCTCGTCCAGGCGACGCTGACGATCGCCACTGCGATCATCGCCGAGGCGAGCCTCTCCTTTCTCGGCCTCGGCCAGCAGCCGCCGGCGCCGAGCTGGGGCTCGATGCTGAACGTCGCCAAGAATTTCCTCTCCCAGGCGCCATGGATGGCGATGTGGCCGGGTGCAGCAATCTTCCTCGTCGTCATCGGCTTCAATCTCTTAGGCGACGGCCTGCGCGATGCGCTCGATCCGCGCGAAGCATGATTTCTCGAAAGGACATTTGACATGACCGCATTCACGACCCGTCCCGAGATCCTCGGCACCTTCGGTGTCGTCACCTCGACGCACTGGATCGCCTCGGCCGTCGGCATGAGCATTCTCGAAAAGGGCGGCAACGCTTTCGACGCGGCAGTGGCGACGGGCTTCGTGCTGCAGATCGTCGAGCCGCATCTTTGCGGTCCGGGCGGCGATATGCCGGCGGTGATCTATTCGAAGAAAAAGGACAAGGTCGAGGTCATCTGCGCGCAGGGCCCCGCCCCCGCCGGCGCGACGATCGAACACTATACGGCGGAAGGCCTGAGCCTGATCCCCGGCGACGGGCTGCTTGCGACCGTCATCCCCGGCTCCTTCGATGGCTGGATGCTGATGCTGCGCGACTATGGCTCGATGAGCGTGCGCGATGTGCTGGAGCCGGCGATCTATTACGCCGAGCACGGCCATCCGATGCTGCCGCGCGTCTCCGCCACCATTAAGGGGCTCGCCGCCTTCTTCGAGAAGGAATGGCCGACCTCCTACGAGACCTGGCTGCCAGGCGGCAGCGCCCCCCAAGCGCATGCGAATTTCAGGAATCCGGTGCTTGCCGAAACCTGGAAGCGCCTCATCGCCGAGGCGGAAGTGAAAAGCGGCCGAGAAGCTCAGGTGCAGGCGGCCCGCGACGCCTTCTATCGCGGCTTCGTCGCCGAGAAGATCGACGATTATCTCAAGACCGCAGAGGTGATGGATGCAAGCGGCAACCGCCACAAGGGCGTTTTGACCGCCAACGACATGGCCAACTGGTCGGCGACGATCGAGGAGCCGCTGACCTATGATTATCATGGCTGGACCATCGCCAAGATCGGCCCCTGGGGCCAGGGTCCGGTCTTCCTGCAGACCCTGTCAATCCTCAAAGGCTTCGATCTCGCTTCGATGAACCCCGCTGGCGCCGATTTCGTCCACACCGTCGTCGAGGCGATGAAGCTCGCCTTCGCCGACCGCGAAGTCTATTACGGCGATCCGAATTTTTCGGAGGTTCCCATCGCGCATCTGCTGTCGGAGACCTATGCCGCCGAGCGCCGCAAGCTGGTCGGCACAGATGCCTCCTTCGATCTTCGCCCCGGCATCGTGCCTGGCTTCGAAGCGCAGCATGATCTGACGATGAAGATGCTCGGCACAGATTCCAAGACCGGCGCCGTCTACGAGCCGACCATGGCGCATCTCTCCGAAAAGCGCGGCGATACCGTGCATATCGATGTCATCGACCGCGACGGCAACATGGTTTCCGTCACCCCATCAGGCGGCTGGCTGCAATCCTCGCCGACCGTGCCCGGCCTCGGCTTCTGCCTCAATTCCCGTGCCCAGATGTTCTGGCTGAAATTAGGCCTACCGACGTCGCTTGCGCCCGGCAAGCGGCCGCGCACGACGCTGACACCGTCGCTCGGCCTCTATGAGGGCCGCCCGACGCTCGCCTTCGGCACACCGGGCGGCGATCAGCAGGAGCAGTGGCAGCTCTCCTTCTTCCTGCGCTATATCAATCACAAGCTGAACCTGCAGGCGGCGATCGACCAACCGCTGTTCCACACTTCGCATTTTCCGGGCTCTTTCTATCCGCGCACCCGCGAGCCCGGCAGCCTGATGGCGGAAGCGAATTTCGGCCCCGATGTCCTTGATGCCCTGCGCCGCAAGGGCCACAAGCTGACGGTCGCCGATCCCTGGACGATCGGCCGGCTGACCGCCGCGAGACGCGATGCCGACGGGCTGTTGCGCGCCGCAGCCACCCCGCGCCTGATGCAGGCCTACGCGATCGGGAGATAGTCATGACCTGGTCCATCGTCGCCCGTGATCCCTTGACCGGTCATCTCGGCATCGCCGTCGCCAGCCGCTTCTTCGCCGTCGGCGCCCTTGTGCCGCATATTCGCGGCGGCATCGGCGCCGTCGCCACCCAGGCCTTCGTCAGCCCGCTTTACGGCGTCGACGGCCTGTCGCTGCTTGCCGCCGGCAGGGCACCGGAGGAGATCATCGCCGAGCTGACCGCGCGTGACGCCGGCCGCAATCAGCGGCAGTTGCACCTCATTGACGCGAAGGGGCGCAACGCCACCTTCACCGGCGCAGCATGCATCGACTGGGCAGGGCACCTGATCGACGAAAACGTCTCGGTCGCCGGCAACATGCTCGCTGGTCCCGACGTCATCACTGAGACGCTTGCCACCTACAACAAGGCGATGGACAAGCCGCTGGCCGAACGCCTGCTGTTGGCGATGCAGGCAGGCGAAGATGCCGGTGGTGACAAGCGCGGCAGGCAGTCCGCCGCCCTCGTCATCCACCGCGATCAGGATTATCCCTGGCTGAGTATCCGCGCCGACGATCATCCCGATCCGCTCGCCGAACTTGTCCGCCTCCATGCGGTGGCGGGTGAACGCTACCTGCATGTCGCCGAGACGATGGCGACGCGGCAAAATCCGAACGGCATGACCGACAGGCGCGAGATCGATGAAAAGATCGCGGCGCTGGAAGCGGCCCGCATCGCTGAAGGCAGGCCTTCCGCCTCCTTCACCACGCCTTTGAAGACGTGAAGCAGATAAAACTAAGGGAACGATATGAGTGATGTTTCTTCGGCCCCCGCCTCTCCGGTTCTCTCCGTCCGGAACCTGACGACCTCCTTCCTCGTCGATGGCGACTGGAAGCGGGTGGTGCGTGACGTCTCCTTCGACGTCCTGCCTGGCGAGACGGTTGCAATCGTCGGCGAAAGCGGCTCGGGCAAGAGCGTCACCTCCCTCTCGATCATGCGATTGCTCGCCAAGGGATCGAGCCGCATCGATGGCGCCATCACCTTGAACGGCAAGGATGTTCTCACCCTTTCGGAAAGGGAGATGCGCCGGGTGCGCGGCAACGACGCCGCCATGATCTTCCAGGAGCCGATGACATCCCTCAACCCGATCTTCACCATCGGCCGCCAGATCTCCGAAGCGCTCACCTGCCACGGCGAGATCGGCAAGGCCGAGGCGCGGGCCGAGACCGTGCGCCTGCTGGAAAAGGTCCGCATTCCCAACGCCGCCTCGCGCTTCGACGAATATCCGCACCAGTTCTCAGGCGGCATGCGTCAGCGCGTGATGATCGCCATGGCGCTCGCCAGCCGGCCGAAATTGCTGATCGCCGATGAGCCGACGACGGCGCTCGACGTGACGATCCAGGGCCAGATCCTCGACCTGATCAAGATGCTGCAGGAAGAAGAGGGCATGTCCGTGCTCTTCATCACTCACGACATGGGCGTCGTCGCCGAAATCGCCGACCGCACCATCGTCATGTATCGCGGCGAAGCGGTGGAAACCGGCACGACCGACGACATCTTCCATCGCGGCAGGCATCCCTATACCCGCGCTTTGCTCTCGGCCGTGCCACGCCTCGGCTCGATGGCCGACCGGAAATGGCCGCTGCGTTTCCCCGTCGTCGATACCACGACTGGTGAACGGCGCGAGCCGGTCGAGGTGGCCGATACCGTCGACCGCCGCCGGACGCCGATCCTCGAAGTCAAGAACCTCGTTACCCGTTTCGATATCCGCGGCGGGCTGCTTGGCGGCAAGACGGGCGCGATCCATGCGGTCGAGGACGTCTCCTTCGATCTCTTCCAGGGCGAGACGCTGTCGCTCGTCGGCGAATCCGGCTGCGGCAAATCGACCACCGGCCGCTCGATCACCCGCCTCGTCCAGCCGAACGGCGGCAGTGTCAGCCTCGACGGTTATGACGTGCTGAGCCTTGACGCAGTCAGTCTCAGACGGATGCGCCGCAGCATCCAGATGATCTTTCAGGATCCCTTCGCCAGCCTCAACCCGCGCATGACCGTCGGCGCCGCCGTCGCCGAACCGATTACGGAGCACGGCCTCGGCACTGGCGCCCAGGCTCGCGACAAGGCGGCCGATCTTCTCGAACGCGTCGGGCTGAAATCCGACATGATGAAACGCTATCCGCACGAATTCTCCGGCGGTCAGCGCCAGCGCATCTGCATCGCCCGCGCGCTCGCACTCGATCCGAAGGTGATCGTCGCCGACGAAAGCGTTTCGGCCCTCGATGTCTCGATCAAGGCGCAGGTCTGCAATCTGCTGATGGACCTGCAGCAAAGCCTCAACCTCGCCTTCCTATTCATTTCTCACGATATGGCGGTGGTCGAGCGCGTCAGCCACCGTGTCGCGGTGATGTATCTCGGCGAAGTCGTCGAGATCGGCCCGCGCGCGGAACTGTTCAGCAACCCGCAGCACGCCTACACGAAGAAGCTGATGGCAGCTGTGCCGGTTCCCGACCCCTCACGGCGCGGCATCAAGCGCAACCTCGGAACCGACGAGCTCAAGAGCCCTGTCCGCCCGGTCGGCTACGTCGCGCCGCCACGCCGATACCGGGAAGTGACGGCAGGCCATCTGGTGCGGGTCGATGAAGCCGCCTGAACGCGAAAAAACCACTCTCCAAAGCATCAGAAAAACAAGTATTGCGGGAAAATAACCCGCGCCGGTGGCGCGCGGACCGTCTTTTTTGCTGCACCGCTTATATGACTTCTGCTAGATATTATTTTACCGATAATTATTAACGACCGATTCCACCCTTTTGTGTTCTCTTATCCTTGCGAATCAAAAAGGTTTGATTTGCCCGGGGACGGCCCCCATGTTGAAGCATGGGGCGATGCAACAGTTGGGTAGGAGCCTATGCTGCAACGGATTGAAGACATTGATGCAGCGCTCGTCGACAGGCTGCAGCATTCGGCATTCAAGTACTTCCTGAAATATACCAATCCCGAAAACGGCCTTGTGGCGGATACCTCGATCGGCGGGGTCCCGTGCAGCATCGCAGCCGTCGGCTTTGCGCTTTCCTCCTATCCTGTTGGTGTCGAGCGTTTATGGATCAGCCGCGAGGAGGCAGCCGAACGCACGGTCAATACGCTGCGGTTCTTCGCCGAGGCGCGCCAGGGCGAGGAACGCCACGCCACCGGCCACCGCGGCTTCTTCTATCATTTCCTGCACATGGATACCGGCCATCGCGCCTGGAACAGCGAGCTTTCGACCATCGACACGGCGCTGCTTGTCGCCGGCATCCTCACGGCCGCGCAATATTTCAATCGCGAAGACGACGAGACGGAAACCGAAATCCGCGAACTCGCCACCTTCATCTACGAACGCGTCGACTGGCGCTGGGCGCTGAACAAGGGCGACACTATTGCCATGGGTTGGAAGCCCTCTTCCGGCTTCCTGCGCTGGCGCTATCACGGCTTCGACGAGGCGATCATCCTCTATACGCTGGCGCTCGCCTCGCCGACGCACCCGATCCCGCAATCGAGCTACGACGCCTTTACGTCAAGCTATTCCTGGATGCTGCATGGCGAGCAGTCCTATCTCTATGCGGGGCCGCTGTTCATCCACCTCTTCTCGCATGCCTGGATCGATTTCCGCACCATTCAGGACAAGCCGATGGCGGAGCGGAACTGGGACTATTTCCGCAATACGCAGGTGATGATCAACGTCCAGCGTGACTATGCCGAGCGCAATCCCGGCCAGTTCGTCGGCTATAACAGGAATATCTGGGGTTTCTCCGCCTGTGACGGCCCGCCGCCGACACGGCGCATGCGCGGCGGCCGCCAGCCGAAGGTTCTGGGTTATGCCGCCCGCGGCGCACCGCTCGGCCCCGATGACGGCACGATCGCACCCTGGGCTGCACTTGCCTGCCTGCCCTACGACCGGCAGGCGGCTCTCGACGGCACCAAGGCGCTTCTGACCACCTATCCGAACCTGCTCTTGGAAGGCGGCTTCCCCGGCGGCTTCAACCCGACGGTCAAGACCAAGCGGCCGGAAGGCTGGGTGGACGACCGCACCGTCGGCATCGACCAGGGGCTTGTCGTCATGACCATCGAGAACGACCGTTCGGATTTCATCTGGAAACTGATGCGGCAATCGCCGGTCATCCGCCTCGGGCTCGAGCGCGCCGGCTTTACCGGTGGCTGGCTCGAAGGCATCGAGCCGGAAGAACTGGTACGCAAGGTCGGCTAGGTCTAGAGCTGTCGCGCGGTATCAGTTCTCGAAGACATGCGCCTTGCCGGCGATATCGAGGCGAACGAGGTCTCCCCGCGCTGGAAGCGCGACGCTCGAGGTCTTGATCAGGATCGGCGGCAGCGCCACGCCGTCGAGCGAGACGGCGACCGTGCAGACCGCGCCGCCGAATTCCACCTCGACGACACGCCCGCCATAGTCGCGATCGCTTTCATCGGCGACGACACGGATCTGCTCGGGCCGCAGCATGATTTCCGCTTTCCCCTGACGACTGCCCTCGACGGCTACACGGCCGAGGGCACAGTCTGCGAGGCCGTTTCGGATGATGGCGGGAAGCAGCACGGCATCGCCGAGGAACAGCGCCGTCTCGCGATCGCGCGGATGCAGATACAATGATTGCGGCGACCCGGCCTGGATCAGCCGTCCCTCCCTGAGCACCGCCACCTGATCCGCAAAGGTCAGAGCCTCTTCCTGGTCATGGGTGACGAGAATGGTGGTAATGCCGGCCGCCTGCAGCACACGCGCAACCGCCTTGCGCATGTTTTCACGCAGGCCGGTATCGAGTGCCGAGAAAGGTTCGTCGAGCAGCATCAGCCGCGGCTTACGGCCGAGCGCGCGGGCCAGCGCCACACGCTGCTGCTGCCCGCCGGAAAGCTGATGCGGACGCCGGACCAGCATGCCGCGGTCGAGCTCGACCATGTCGAGCAACTCGACGATGCGCTTCTCGCGATCGGGTGCGCCTCGTTCAAAGCCGAAGCCGATATTCTCGGCAACGCTCAGATGCGGAAACAGCGCACCGTCCTGCGAGACGATGCCGATGCCGCGCTTGTGTGCCGGTACTGTCGCCGGACCGTCCGCGAGCAGGTCGCCATCCAGCGTCACCCGGCCGACATCGGGTTGCTCGAAGCCGGCAATGATGCGCAGCAGCGTCGTCTTGCCCGAACCGGACGGGCCGACGACCGCCGTGCGGCTGCCCGCCGCGACGTCGAGCGAAATATCCTTCAACGCCTGGACGGGGCCATAGCGCTTGCTGATGTTCTCGATCGTAAGCAGCGTCATTGGCCGGCGGTCCGTTTCGATTGGGTATAGAGCATCAGGGTCAGCGGCAGCGACAGCACGACCATCATGAAGGCGTAGGGGGCGGCCGAGACATAGTCGATCTCGCTGGTCAGCGACCAGAATTTCGTCGCCAGCGTATCGACGCCGTTGGGCGACAGCATCAGTGTCGCCGTGAGTTCATTGGTGATGCCGAGTGCGGCCAGCGCGACGCTGGCAGCCGCTCCCGGTGCTGCAAGCCGCATGGTGATCTGCCGCACTGCCTGACCCGGAGTGCGGCCGAGGCCCATCGCGGCGCGCTCCAGCTCCACCGGCGCCTGGGCGATGCTGGCGCGCAGCCCGACCATGGCGCGCGGCAGGAAAAGCATCACATAGGCGACGAGCAGCGTTGCGAAGGTCTGATAGAGCGGCAACACGAGACGCACGGTGATCGTCACCAACGCTAGCGCCACGACGACGCCCGGCAGCGAGCCGACATAATAATGGCAGGCTTCGAGCACCCGCTGGAAACGGCCGGGCGCACGCACGGAAAGCCAGGCCATCGGTGCTGCGGCAATCGTCGCCAGCACGCCGCCGACAACGGCAAGCACGATGGTCTGCAGGAAGGCGCTGCCGACTTCGATGCGCCAGATATCGATGCCGCCGAGATAGAGCCAGCGGCCAAGCGTCACCAGCGGCACGCCGAGCGTCAATACCGCCAGGATGACAGGCAGCAAAACGGCGGGCACCATGAACCAGCCCAGCCGGCGGCGGTCTGTGGGGCGTGGCGAGCCGGAGCCGACGCGGGCATAACGTTCGTTGCCGCGCACCAGCACCTCGAAGCCGAGCAGAAAAAGACAGCAGGCGACGAGCACGCCGCCGAGCATGTTGGAGGCCGGGCTGTTGTAGGAGGACTGGAACTGGTCGACGATCGCCGTCGCGAACGTGTCGAACCGGATCATCACGAACAGGCCGTACTCCGAAAGCAGATGCAGCGCGATCAGCAGAGAACCGCCGCAGATGGCGAGCCTGAGCTGCGGCAGCACGGCGCGGAAGAAGACGCGCCAGGGATTAAGGCCCAGCGAGGCCGCGGCATCCTCGATAGCCGGATCGAGACGGCGCAGCGCTGCGGCGACCGGCAGGTAGAGGAACGGATAGTAGGCGATGACCGAGACGAAGACGCCGCTCTGCAGGCCGCGCATGCCGGGAACGAGGCTGACCCAGGCATAGCTGTGCACGAAGGCAGGCACGGCGAGCGGAGCGATCGCCAGCCAGGCCCAGAGCCGGCCGAAAGGAATGTCCGTCCGCTCGGTCAGCCAGGCGAGCGTCACGGCGAGTGCGATCGACACCGGGATGGTGATCGATTCCAGCAGAACCGTATTGACGAGAAGTTCACCGACGCGTGGCCGGAAGACCAGGGTCTTCACCGTTTCCCAGCCGACATCGTAGGTTACCCAGCCGATGAAGCCGAGCGGCACGAGACTGAAGATCGCGACGACGGTTGCAAGCAGGATCACCGAAGCGTGCGGCATGCGTCCGCGCGGCAAAACCATTCGCGTGGCCCTCGGCGCGACCGGCGCCTGGTTGCCGGATGCGAGCAATCTGTTGTCCTGCAGCAAGGCCGATGCCTTTACACGCTGAAAAAGGAAGGCAACCGCCTTTGAAAGGCGGTTGCCGGATGTCGTCATGCCCTAAGGTTTTCTTGAGCCAAATGCAATAGTTTTGGCCGGAAGACGCCTGCGGCAGAAAGGTCAAAGCATGTCGCGCAAAAGTGTGCCGCGGTTTTGCGACGACGACATGCGGAAAACCAAAGATCTAAAGTGTGGCGCGCCACGCTTTAGATCAGGCCGGCGGCCGTCATCAGCTCGACGACCTTCTTGCTGTCGAGGGTCGAAGCTTCGACCTTCGGCGCGTTGAGGTCGGCAAGCGGCGTGAGCTTGTCGTTGGAAGGCGCATCCTTGCCGATGGCATATTCATAGGAGGTGCCGTCCTTGAGAACTCCCTGGCCTGCCTTACCGGTGACGAACTTCAGGAAAGCCTGGGCTTCCTTCATGTGCTGGGTAGACTTCAGGACGCCGCCGCCCGAAACGCTGACGAAAGCGCCCGGATCCTGGTTCTTGAAGTAATGCATGCCGACATTCTTGCTGTTCTCGCCGGTTTTCGCCTGATCGCCGAACCAGTAGTAGTGATAGATGACCGCGCCTTCGACTTCGCCCGCATTGACGGCCTTCATGGCGACGCTGTTGCCCTTGTAGGGGGTGGCGTTGTCCTTGAGGCCCTTCAGCCATGCCTTGGTGGCATCTTCGCCCTTCAGCTGCAGCAGGGCTGCGACGATAGCCTGGAAGTCGGCGCCGGCAGGTGCCGCACCCCAGCGGCCCTTCCAGGCCGGATCCTGGAGGTCGAGCAGCGACTTCGGCAGCTTGTCTTCGGTGAGCTTCGTCTTGTCATAGGCAAAAACGGTGGTGCGGGCGGCAATGCCGGTCCACATGCCGTCAGCCGGGCGATACTGATCCGGAACCTGATCCAGCGTTTCCTTTTCGATGGGAGCGAAAAGGCCCGCGCCATCGACCAGCGTCATCGCCGGCGAATTCTCGGTCAGGAATACGTCGGCCGGAGAGGCGTCGCCTTCCTGGATGATCTGGTTGGCGAACTGCATGTCGCTGCCCTGGCGCATGGTGACCTTGATGCCGGTCTCCTTGGTGAAGGCATCGATCCATTCGCGGCCGAGGCTTTCGTGCTGGGCATTGTAGACGACGAGACCTTCATCCTGCGCATTGGCGCTGCCTGAAAGCGCGGTGGCGGAAAGAAGCGAAGCGGCAAGCGCGAGGGAAAAACGGTTAAGAGCAATTTTCATGATGGCCTCCGTAGCGATGTCACCCGAGCTCTCCAAGGGCGATCAGAGGCGTATATTTTTCCTGACTGGCAATTTCAAGTTTGGCTTGGCAGGAAAAGACATCACAATATCTTGACTAAATATTTCATATTACAAGGGAATAAGTCTCGATTTGAACAAAAAGGCGGCACTCCCGAGCGCCGCCTCTCTTTCAGCCCGCCTATTCGACGTCGAACTTGACGCCTTGCGCCAGCGGCAGCGTCCTGCCGTAATTGATCGTATTGGTGGAGCGGCGCATATAGGCCTTCCAGGCATCAGAGCCGGATTCGCGGCCGCCGCCAGTCTCCTTCTCGCCGCCAAAGGCGCCGCCGATTTCGGCACCCGATGGCCCGAGATTGACGTTGGCGATGCCGCAATCCGAACCGCGCGCCGAGACGAAGGTTTCAGCCTCGCGCATGTCGTTGGTGAAGATCGACGACGACAGCCCTTGCGGCACGGCATTGTGCAGCGCCAGCACTTCGTCGAAATCGCTGTATTTCATCACATAGAGGATCGGCGCGAAGGTCTCATGCTCGACCGGTCCGGTCTGATCGGGCATTTCGACAAGCGCCGGGCGAACGTAGAAGGCCTCGGTCGAGCCGGTTTCGACGCGGTCGCCGCCGGTCACCGTGCCGCCGGCCGACTTCGCCTCGCCAAGCGCTGCCTGCATGTTCTTAAAAGCCTGGCCGTCGATCAACGGTCCTACAAGCGTGCCGGTCTCCAGCGGATTGCCGATGGTGACGGAGCCGTAGGCCTTCTGCAGGCGCGGCACCAACTGGTCGTAGATGCTGTCATGCACGAAGAGACGGCGCAGCGTCGTGCAGCGCTGGCCGGCCGTGCCCATGGCGGAGAAGGCGACGCCACGCAGCGTCAGGTCGAGATCGGCGCTCGGGCAGACGATCGCCGCATTGTTACCGCCGAGCTCAAGAATGGCGCGGGCAAAACGCTGCGACAGGCGCGGACCGACGGCGCGGCCCATGGCCGTCGAGCCCGTGGCGGAAACGAGTGGGATCTTCGGATGGTCGACCAGCACTTCGCCGACCTCACGGCCGCCGATGATCAGCGTCGACAGATTGGCCGGTGCGGTACCGCCCTCGGCGACGAAACGCTTCAGCGCCTTTTCGAACAGAGCCTGCACGGCAAGCGCCGTCAACGGGGTCTTTTCCGAGGGCTTCCAGACGGTGGAATTGCCGCAGACCATCGCAAGTGCTGCATTCCACGACCAGACGGCAACGGGGAAATTGAAGGCGGAAATGATGCCGATCACGCCGAGCGGATGCCAGCTTTCCATCATCCGGTGCTCGGAGCGTTCGGTGGCGATCGTCAGGCCGTAAAGCTGACGGGATAGGCCGACGGCGAAATCGCAGATGTCGATCATCTCCTGCACTTCGCCCAGACCTTCCGAAGTGATCTTGCCAACCTCGATCGAAACGAGACGGCCGAGCGCCGCCTTGGAGGCGCGCAGCTCTTCGCCGAGCAGGCGGACCAGTTCGCCGCGCTTCGGCGCCGGCACGGCACGCCATTCGAGGAAGGCCTGGTGCGCCGCTTCGATTGCCGCCTTCGTCTCGGAAACGGAATGTTCCCTGAGTTTGCCGATTTCCTTGCCGGTGACCGGCGAGGTGACGGAAAGCGTGCCGCCGTGATAGCGGCCGGCATCGACGCCGAGTTCGGCAAGCAGCTTGGCGGTTTCGGTGGCGAGATCGAGGACGGCGATGGTCATTGTCGTGTTTCCAATCTTATTGTGCTTTAGAAGCGGGCATCGGCGAAATGGGCAACCTGAGCGCCGGCTTCGTACCATATTTCCTTGAGCGCGCGGAAGCTCGGTTCGGTGGGCGCAGTCAGCGGTAGCGGCAGATCGGCTTCCGGAAGCCGGCCGAGGATATGCTCTGCCAGCGTGCGACCAAAGACCGTGCCGGGTGCAATGCCGCGGCCATTGTAACCCGAAAAGCCGACGACCCCAGGCGCGAATTTGTGGAAGCGCGGTAGCGCATTGTCGGTCATGCCGATCTGGCCATACCATTCGCACTCGAATTCGACATCGCCGACCACAGGGAAAAGCCGCTTCAATGCGCGTTTGGCCCAGCCCTTGTGTACGGCAAGCCCGGTATTGCGCAGCGCCCCGACACTGCCGAAAACGAGCCGGCCGGCCTGATCCATGCGGAAAGAGGAGAGGATTTCCTTGGTATCCCATGCGCCTTCCCGCCCTGGCAGGATCGACTGACGCAGATTGTGGCCCAGCGGCACGGTGGCGAAATTGAAATAGGGCAGATGCACCTGTTCGCTGCGCACCTGCTCCCACGGGCCGGTGCTGTAGGCATCCGTTGCGACGATGATCCACTCGGCGCTGACTTCGCCGCTTGCCGTCTTCACGGTCCAGCGGCTGCCATTGCGCTCCGTCGCGATGACCGGGCTGGATGTGTGAATGGCGACGCCGGCCTTGACGGCGGCATGGGCAAGGCCGCGCGCATAGGCAAGCGGCTGCAGCGTGCCGGCGCGTTTGTCGAGCAGCGAGCCGGTATAGGCATCGCTGCCGATGCGTTTTGCCGTTTCCGCCGCATCGAGCAGCGTCACGGCTGCGCCGCGGGCGGACCATTGCGCCGCGCGATCCTCGATTTCCTTCAGCCCGTCCGCGCCGACCGCGCAATGCAGCGTGCCGTTCCGTTCGAGTTCGCAGGCAATCTGATGTTTGTCGATCAGCTCCATGACGAGCTTCGGCGCATTGCCGAGCAGATCGAGCAGACGTTCGCCATGCACCGGGCCGAGCACGTTGGGCAGATCGTTCGGCATCACCCACATGCCGGCATTGATCAGCCCGACATTGCGCCCGGCGCCGCCGAAGCCGATCTCCTTGGCCTCCAGCAGCACCACCTTCGACCCGGCCTCGGCAAGATGCAGGGCGGAAGAGAGGCCGGTGTAACCGCCGCCGACGATGACGACGTCGGCCGACATCGCACCGTCGAGAGGCGAGGTCGTCGGCGCTTCGGGCGCTGTCTTTTCCCAGAGGCCGTGGGAGCGCGGATCATTCAGCATGGCTCAGTCCGATCGGAGCGAAATCGCGGGTACTCTAATGCAAAAAAGAAAGTGTTGAACCTGGCATTCACGCAACGGTCTTCAACGGCAGGCCCGCAAGGCCGAGCGCGGCCAGCGCCGAATCCAGCGATGCCGCCTGGCGTTCGGCGTAAAGTGCCAGCTCGTCCTGAACGGTAGCGCCAAGTGCTGCCTCGAAGGCGTCACGGTTCGAGCGGGTCGCGTAGTTCTGCTGCTGGTCGGTGCCGAGGTTCGACTGGAAGATGCCGGCCGCGCTGACGGGCAGGAAGTCTTCGTAGACGATCGGGGTGAAGGCGAGGTAACCCTTGGCAATCAGCGACTCCGGATCGCCGGGCAGCGTGCTGCCGGCCGCAGCGGCAATGCCCGCAGGCGTCGCGGCATAGCGGAAGAAGGCCAGATCCTCGTTGCGCAACTCATCCCAGCTGTCCGGCAGTGCCCTGAAACGTGCGGCGAGTTCGTCGTCGTAGGCACCGGCCTTGGCGCCGCCGGCGCCCACCTGCACCTCGCCGCGAACCGAGGCGAGCAGCTGGTCGTAGAGCGCCCGGCCCTTCGCCGTCAGCGCCACGCCGCGCTGTTCGATCTCGCCGAAGCGGGCGGTATGTGTCCCTTGAATCGCACCGTCATCACCGGAAAAGGCGATCATTTCTTCCAGCGCCTTGAAACTCGTCTGTCGCAGCAGGATATCGCAATGACGGCGCGGCGGCCCTTCGATGACGGCCTTCGGCGTGATGCCGCGTTCCGGCATGCGCGCCTGGACCGCGTCGATATCGAGCGTGCGCGGCGTCAGATGGTTGATATGCGGCCCTTTGAAGCTGACGACGTCGGCGATCAGCCGGTGGGCATCATGCAGGCGCTTATAGGTTTCGGCGCTGACTGTCGCTTCACCATGCCAGCGGAAGGTTTCCAGCGCCTCGGCAACGAATTCCGTCGCCTCTGCATCGGTCAGGCCGCCGTTCTGCTCGTGGCGCTCGATCAGCGTGACGGCGCGCGGCGTATAGATCCGCCGTTTCGCCAGAAGGGCTTCGGCCTCGCGGCGCAGCCCTTCGTCCTCGATCAGCTCCAATCGCAGCAGCGAGGTGAAGACCCGGAATGGATTGACGTTGAGCGCTGCCTCGTCGATTGGCCGGAAGCTGGTGGAATGAACCGGCACACCGGCGACCGAAAGATCGTAATAGCCGACCGGCTGCATGCCCATGACCGCAAACAGCCGGCGAATGGTGAAGAGCTCGTCAGCCGTACCGAGCCGGATGGCGCCGTGGCGCTCGACATCGATGCGCTCCAGCTCGCCGGCTTGAGCCAGACGTTCGCGCAGATCGGGATCGTTTTCGAGGCAGCCGGCATTCACATCCGCCACCAGTTCGATCAGCGTGCCGTATTGCGGCACCTCCGCCCGGTACATCTGCGACATCGCCTCGGTGAACAGCGATCGGATGCGGTCTGGGGAAACGAAGGCTTGCGGCATTGAGAAACTCCGGATCATTCCGTTTTTGCAGGATGAACCTCTTTACACGCGCGACAAAGCCTCAAATATCGCTATTTCGGAAATAGCCCATTCTGAAACGGAATGACCATGCTGACGTCCAGACGTTTTCTGCCATCGATTTCGCATCTCGCCGCCT
>NZ_JACCEY010000019.1:127288-234860 GCF_013591995.1 Rhizobium sp. WYCCWR 11146 | reverse complement strand
CATCTCGCCGCCTTCGAAGCGGTTGCCCGTACCGGCAGCGTGACGGCAGCGGCGCGCGAACTCGATCTGACGCAGAGCGCCATCAGCCGCCAGGTCAGCGCGCTGGAAGAGCAGCTTGGCGTCGAGCTCTTCCGGCGCGAACGCCAGACCATGCGGCTGACGCTTGCCGGCGACGGATATGCCCGCGAGATTCGCGAGGCGCTGCGGCGGATATCGAGCGCCTCGCTGAATCTGCGCGCCAATCCGCATGGCGGCACGCTTAATCTCGCCATCCTGCCGACTTTCGGCACGCGTTGGCTGGCGCCGCGCCTGGGACGCTTTCTCGCCGCCAATGCCGGCGTGACCATCAATCTGGTGACCCGACTTTCGCCCTTTGATTTCCGCCTCGATTCGATCGACGCCGCCATCCATTTCGGCCATCCGCACTGGCCGGGCGCCGAACTCGCGCTTCTGATGTCGGAGCGCACGGTGCCGGCCTGCAGTCCGGATTTTCTGAAGCAATATGCGATCTCAGGACCGGAGGATCTGCTCGCCGTTCCGCTTCTGCATCTGACGACACGTCCTGACGCCTGGGAGCAATGGTTTGCCGGCAATGGCGTTTCCTTCGAAAACGTGCACGGCATGCTCTTCGACCAGTTCGCCACCGCCGCGCAGGCCGCAATCGCCGGCCTCGGCGTCGCCCTGCTGCCGACATTCCTGATGCAGGAGGAGATCGGGCGCGGCGATCTCGTCGCCGCTGTCGACCGTGAAATGGAAAGTCGCGAGCGCTATTATCTCGCCTTTCCGCCCGAGCGCGCCGATTATGCGCCACTTGCCGCCTTTCGCGACTGGATCGTCGCCGAAGCGACCGCCAATCCGACTGCGTGACGAACGGCTTGCATCGGCAGGGCGCTTTCGACCATTATGCCTACCAAACAACTTTGCAGGAAATCTCCATGAAGCCGATCTTCGTCCAGCTCCAATGCGCACCCGGCAAGACCTATGATGTCGCCGACGCCATCTACCAGACCGAACTGGTCTCGGAGCTCTATTCGACCAGCGGCGAATACGATCTGCTGCTGAAGGTCTATATCGAGGAAGGCCAGGATATCGGCAAATTCATCAACGACAACATCGCCAATATACCCGGCATCGTCCGCTCGCTGACGACGCTGACCTTCAAGGCATTCTAGAGCAATTCCAGCAAAAGTGTGCAGCGGTTTTGCGTCCGGAATTGCGTGAAAACAAAAGAGATGGAGCGTTTCCGTGATTCGAGAAAAACGGAAACGCTCTGAATTCCCGTCAGACCCGGTTAACCTTTTTCGCGAAGATTGGCCCACGCAAGCGGTCACCTAAACCGCGCCTTAACGCCGGGCATATCTGGTCGTTGTTATCACAGGCCCGCATCAGCGCGGGCCGGTACGTGCAGCGATAGGTGAAAAATGTCGATCGTCGAGGCAGAGAGGGCGCGCGCGATGCCGCAGTTGGAAACGGCTCCGCTGATCGTCCATGTCGTGCGCCAGTTCCTGCCCAATCGCGGCGGCCTGGAAGATGTGGTCGCCAATCTCGCCCGCCAGACCGTGCGCCGTGGTTACCGCGTGCGCGTCGTCACCCTGGATTCGCTCTTCACCGCGCCTAAAGACAAGCTGCCGCTTCGCGAAGATATCGACGGCATCGAGGTGGTGCGCATTCCCTGGTCCGGCACCAGCCGTTATCCGCTGGCACCGCAGGTTTTTCGTCATCTCGCCGATGCCGATCTCGTCCATGTCCATGCCATCGACTTCTTCTTCGACGCGCTCGCCTGGGGCCGGCTGCTGCACGGCAAACCGATGATCGTCACCACCCATGGCGGCTTCTTCCACACGCGGAAATACGCGACGATCAAGAAGATCTGGTTCCGGACATTGACCCGTGCTTCGGCGATGGCCTACCGCCGCGTCGTCTGCTGCAGCGCCTCCGACCTCAAGCAGTTTTCCGAGATCGTGCCCGACAGCCTGCTGATCGAAAACGGCGCCGATATCGGCAAGTTTGCCGACACCGCTTCACGCCGGGCAAAGCGCCGCATCGTCACGATCGGCCGATTTTCGGTGAACAAACGGCTGGACCACCTGCTCGATGCGATGGCCATGTTGAAGACCCGCGATCCGGAATGGCATCTCGACATCGTCGGCGCCGAATCCGACCTGAACCGGGCGGATGTCGAAGGCGCAATCGAAAGCCGTCATCTGTCCGGCCGCGTCACCCTGCATGTGTCGCCCGAGAACGACACCATCCGGCGCATCATCGCAGAAGCCTCGATTCTCGCCTCCGCCTCGGAATATGAAGGTTTCGGCCTGGTGGCGCTGGAGGCGATGAGCGCCGGCCTCCTGCCGGTGCTGAACGCCAACGATGCCTTTGCGACGCTTGCCGCCCGGCATCCCGTTCTCATGCTTGCCGATTTCACCAATCCTGAGAGCGCCGCCACGGCGATCGAAGCGGCATATGAACACCTTTCGCGCCAACCGGACGCCGTTCGCGCCGAGCTTCTCGACGCCGCCCGTGGCTATTCCTGGGATATCGTCGCCGGACGTTATATCGATCTCTACAGATCGCTTGATGTCAGCGCCGCGGAAAGCATCTGATCCTGTCTTCCTGCCGCATAAGCGCTACAGCGTTGCACGTGTGAAAAGACGCGCGGCGCCGTAAATCCCCAGTCACGCTCTCGCCAGACGGATGATCTCGTCGAGCACGAATTTGCGCGATTGCGGCGGCGTCAGATTGTGGTCGGCATCCGGCAACATCAGCAGGCGCACGTTCGGATAGCGGGAAAGCCTGGCGCCGCGCGGCCCGAAGTGGAAATAGACGTGGTCGAGCCCGACATCGCCTTCGCTGTAGATCAGCGTCAGCGGCACCTTGCGCTTGCCGAACAGCGCGAAGGAGTGCCGGACCTCGCGGGCGATATGGCGCCGGTCGGGAAGCAGCTCGAGCAGCGGCGCAATCCATGGCGACAACCGGCGGCCAGCGGCGATGACGATATTCTGCAGCGCTGCAACGACGTCCACCTGGCCGCGCAGCAGCCGCTTCAGCGTGTCGAGCCGCGCCAGGCGCTGGCTGTAATCATCGAGGCTGCGGGGAACGGAGACGACATGTTCCCTGCGCACCGGCATGTCAGGATCCCAGTAATAGACGAAGGGATTGATCGACACGACAGCCTTCAAGCGCTCATCGGCGACGCCGGCGCGGAAGGCGACATAGCCGCCGCTGCATCGGCCGGCGACCATGACGGGGCCGGCGACGACACCTTCGAGCAGATCGAGCGCGGCGACTGCATCTCCGGTCTGCGTATCCGAATAAAGCACCTGTTCCGGCGCATCCGGCCGCGGCGGACTGTCACCGACATTGGCGGAATCGAAGCGCAGCGAAACGACGCCTTGGCGGGCGAGCTCGCGCGCCATATCAACCGTCGTCCGTCCCCAGCCGGCATGCCGGTCATAGGCCGTCGACAAGAAGAGCACGGCATTGCCCTTGATCTCGCCGAGCGGCCGGCTGACGACGCCGACCAGATGATTATGGCTTCCGAAACGCACCGGAGCTTCGGCAAAACCATCGCCAGCAAGCGGCGGGTTGTCGATCGCCGTCGGCGAATGGGCGGCGGATGTCTCTGTCGTCGTTGCCTCCAGCCACGTCGTCAGCAGCGCCACGACAGCCATCGGCGTCTTGGCAAACAGCGGGTTGGTAGCGAGCTCGTCATAGCCTTCGAAAGCCTTCTGCTCGACATCGGCGCCAAGCGCCTTCAGCGCATCGGCAAAGCCGGTATCCTCGGCCTTGGCAGGACGTTCGAGGATCAGGTAGCGGGAGGTTGCGAGCCCCTGCGGCGAGGTGATGTTGAGCTTGCCGAGCTCGGCGGCGATCTCTTCGGGCATGACGAGCCCGGCAATCTGCACCTTGGCAGTCTGCACATGCTCCTTGCCGAGGCCGAGATCGGCATCGATGATCTTGGACCACATGTTGAGTTCGCGCAGATAGGCCCGGCCGCTCAGCACCGGCGCCAGCATGACGATGCTATCGACGCCCTCGATCGAGGAACCGACGCGATGAGCAAGCGTCGCGCCGAGGCCCTGAGCGATGAGGATGATACGGTCGCAGCCGCTCAACGACTTCAGCTTGTCGGCGGCCGCGCGGATCGAATCTTCCCAGGTTTCCAGCCTCGCCGGCAGTGCGTCGAAATTAAGCGCATCGCCGGTGCCGCGATAGTCGAAGCGCAGGCTCGGCACGCCGATATCCGAGAAATGCTCGGCCGCGACGCGGAAGAATTTACGGCTGCACATCTCCTCGAAACCCCAGGGACTGACGAAGAGCACCGCGGCCGAACGTTTCTTGGCGAGAGGATTTTCAGGCATGAACAGCCCGATCGTGCCGTCGAAGACCACAGGCAGGGCGGCGCTGCGTCCCGCCCCCTCGGCCGGTTCGAGCGAGAATTCACCGGGCGCGACCTTCGCACGATCGGGATCGCCGGGAAGCCGCGGCGCGATGAAATTGATCGCGTAGCCAACCGGTCGCCGCAGCAGGGACGGCATCTTCTCGACAATGGAGCGCATGACTTCGACATCCTCGCCCGGCACGGCGCGCAGCACCCGGAGTGCTGCAAAATAGGCGAATGCGCCGGCGATGATGGCGCCGACCAATCCGGCCGGACCCTGGACGAATTCCAGCACGGAAATCGCTCCGCAAGCACACAGCACGGAGGCGAGCGTCACCTTCGTCAGGCTTGCGTAGAGACCCGAAAGCTGGGATCCGAATCCTGTCTGTCTGATCATCATCACCGACATCGCAACGAATACGAGGATGCGCACGAGTGCGGCACCCTCGGCGGCAAGCCTAGGTACGATCAGTAAACAACCCGCTACCATCAGTAGGCCACCTATCACACTGATGTTCAGGCGGGAGCGGGCCCTGTCCATCGACAGCAAATAGAGGCTGAGGATCTGCATGAAGGTATAGGCGGGAGCAACGAGCGCAAGCAGCGCCACTACCGTCCCGCTGCGGCGGAATGCTTCGCCGAACACCACGAGCACCAGTTCGCTAGAGATCGCGGCGAGCCCCAGGCTCATCGGCAGCACGATATAGGCCATGCTGCGGGTAACGGCGGTAAAGACCTCGACCGGCAATGTCGAATCGTCGCTGCTGTGCCGCCGCTCGGAATAATAGGGCAGCAGGCTGCCGGTCATCTGGATCGGCAGTTGCAGCGCGATATTGGCGATCGACAGGCCGACGGCATAATAGCCGACCATCTCCACCGACCAGAACTGCTGCAGGAAGAGAAGCTC
The DNA here is from genome assembly GCF_013591995.1 of Rhizobium sp. WYCCWR 11146. Taxonomy (NCBI): domain Bacteria; kingdom Pseudomonadati; phylum Pseudomonadota; class Alphaproteobacteria; order Hyphomicrobiales; family Rhizobiaceae; genus Rhizobium; species Rhizobium sp. WYCCWR 11146. The sequence goes on along the minus strand of NZ_JACCEY010000019.1, from coordinate 229,575 downwards.
GAGGCGGTTGAGGAAAATGGAATCGATGATGAACTGGATCGACAGGATGACGGAAGAGGAGGCGAGATATTTCAGCGAGACCCCGCACCAGTCGCGCCGCGCCAGAAGGATCGGCAGCGTGGCGAAAAACAGCACGAGCTGGCCGAGCGCATAACCGACGAGAACGCCCTCGACGCCGTAGAAAACGGCGCCGACGGCAACGCCGGCAAGCTGCACGATCGAGACGGCGACCGTCAGCTTAAAGAAAGCGCCGAGCTTCTTTTCGCCGATCAGGTAGAATTTGACGAAGGATCCGATCGCCTGGATAAAGAACAGCACGCCCGTGACCAGAGCGACGGATGGCGCGGTGTCGGCCCAGTGCATCTTTTCGGAGGTGAGGAAGAACAGCGCGTAGAGCGCCAGCAGCACGACGGTCGAGAACATCATGAAGCTGACGAGGATGGCGGCAAAACCCCGCCGGCGGCGCGCGTCGAAGCCTTCCGCCGAAAGTTGCGGCAACGTCTTCAGCAGCGTGATGCTGGAGCCGAGCTCGGCGATCGAGGCGCCGGTCACCACCAGCCAGAGCGAGAAGGCGACGATGCCGTTGGCTTCCGGCCCGAGCAGCCGCGCGGTTATGATCGATGACACAAAGCCCGTCAGAAGCAGCAGCATGCCTGCCGCCGCGTTCATCACCGAGTTTGCGATAATACCCTTCGACATCTGTCCATCCGTCAGGATCGGCCTACCGCCGCATACCCGCCATCTCTAATGCGAAAATGTTAAAATAAAGCGGAGTGGCACCTTAGCTGGCCTGCATCGCCGCCAGCGTCTGAAGCGCCTTCTCGTAGCTGTTTTCCGCGAGGTAACGTAGCAGGAACTCCCGCGCCTTCTCGGCCTTCTCTCGTGCACGCTCGGGTGTGCGGAAGATATCTTGCAGGTGCGCGGCCGCCGCCTCGGGTGAGGGATCGGCCCAGACCGCGCCTTCGAGCCCGGCAAATTCGGGATGGGTATCGACCACCGGAATGAGGGGAGAGGCAACCAGCCAGCTATTGTCGGGATCGCAGAAATCCACCGTGCCCGACCAGGCCGTGGAAATGACGGGTGTACGCTGCATGATCGCCTCGGCCACCGTCAGCCCGAAACCCTCGGAACGATGCAGTGAAAGATAGGCATCTGAGCAGCGGATGAGGCCATTGATATCGGAATCCGACATCCTGTCGGTAACGATCCTGATCCGGGTATTGCCCGCGACCGAGGCGACCAGTTCGCGCAGGCCCTCATCCTTGTTGATATCGCCGCTGGCCTTCATCAACAGGAAGGCGCTGGGGCATTCGGCGGCAAATATCCGGAAGGCCTCGATGACGGCTTGCGGATTCTTCCGGTTGATCGAGGAGCCGGCGCTGAAGATGAAGCTGACGAGAAAGGCGTCTTCCTCGATGCCGAATCTCTGACGCATGCCTTCCGTCGCAGGCTTCTCGGTGACGGGATGCGGAACGACGATGACCGGTGCCGCAGTGAGGGGCGCAATCGCCCGCCTGGTGAATTCCGACGGCACGAAGACGGCATTCATGTAATGCATCGCATTGCGCCACTCGGCCGGCACGACTTCGAGCTCCCAGGCGAAATAGCCGATGTTGAAGGCGCGGGTGAAATTCGCCACGCCCTTCTTCAGGATGGCGCGCGGCAGCATCGGCGGATTGAGATGCCAGATCCGGCTTCCCGCGGGTTCGGTGGAGAGATGCGACGGCATCCATCCGGCGAAGGAATTCTCGTCATGATGCGTGCTGACGTCGGACAGCGAAATCGCCCGCCCCGCCTCCGACAATGCGCCGGCGCAGAGCCTTGCCGATTCGCCAACGCCGACCGCCATCGAGAGATAGCCGACGATTTCCACCGGCCTGCGCGGATTGAAAGCAAGACGCGACCGCGGGATCAGCCGCTGCAGAACATGGGCGCGCAGAAAGCGGTATATCGTTCTCAAATCACGGTCTTTCCCAATGGATCGGCATCATCCTTCGCAGCGGCGTCAGCCCTCGATTGCGACGCGATGCGAACTGCCTAGACTTCTGATCTCGCCCGCAGGCGGAATATCGCTTTCCACGCCGGACAGCGCGTGGAGCTTCACGCGCCGCATCGCGCCGGGGGCAAGGTGGAACCAGTCGTCGTCGGCCCGATAGCCTTCGACGTCGATATGCACAGATTGCGCCAGCCGGTCGGTCCTGAGGTCAACGAACCAGTCGTCGCCGTCTCTGGTGAATGATGCTTCGATACCTGCATCATGCAGCGCCTCCGCCCGTCCGCACGGGAAGTGGAAGCTCTCGGCGAGAATGGCGCCGTCCGCAAGCGAGCGCAGGCGCGCCACACCGACATCATGCGCCGGCGGCCCGAACCGGAAAGCATAGGTCGTGTCGAAGAAGGCGCCGAACAGCGCGGTGCAGGCAAGGCGCTCCGTGTCCCTTGCCGCCAGCTTGAAGGCCCTGCTGCCGCTGACGACCTGCTGTTTTCCGCCGCGCAGGCAGACAACCTCGAGCTCGACGTCGAGTGCTTCATCCGTCTCGTTGACGACATGCACGTCGAGACCGTTCGTTCCCTCGTCGGTGAAGACCACTTGCACCGGCCGGAATGCACGGCGCATCGCATACCAGACCGGCTTCGGCTCTCCGGTGGAGTCGATCACTCCCCAGCCGGGGCCGGGCAGCAGATCCTGCAGCGTCCAGACGAGCGCGCCATTGCAGGCGGAGCCCTTGCGCCGCCATTCGGCAAAAGTCTCCTCGATCACCTCGCCGGTAACGGCGCGGGAGAGATCGAGATAGCGTTCCGGATCTTCGCGGCGCAGCTCAGCCGGATCGAAACCGTAGAGAAGCTGCAGGTAGAAGTCGCGAACATCCTCGAAATCCCACGATGCACTGCGGTCGCGGGGCACGCGAGCCTTCCATAGCGGGCTGTGGACGGCGGGCACATCGAGATGACGCTGCAGCGTCCTTTGCTGCGGCACATGCGCGAAGGCGAGGCTTTCCGAGGCAAAACGCACATCAGCGCGGCGCGCATCGGCAATCGGCCGCATATAGGCACCGACGCCGTAATAATGCGCGATACCGGCATTGGGCGAAAAGGGCATCGCTCCGCCATATGGCGAGTTCGGCACATAGGGCACGTCGGGGCGCATGCGGGCGACGACCGCCGGGATGATTTCATCGGTGACCGGCCCGCTCCAGAATTCCGCCGGCAGGCCGAGCATTGCCGCCTGCTGGTGGACTTCGCTGCCGCCGCAGAGCACGGCCAGCGAAGGCGACGCCTGCACGCCGTGGAGGAATTCCTCGACCTCCGCATGCACGTGGCCAAGAAAAGCCTTGTCGTTGCGCGGATAATCAAAATTGGCGAACATGAAATCCTGCCAGACGAGCAGACCGAGTTCGTCGCAGAGCGCGAAGAAATCAGGCGTTTCGTAGGCCATGGTGCCGCCGATGCGGATCATGTTCATGCCGGCTGCAGCGGCAAGCCGCAGGAACGGCTCATAATCCGCCCGCCCGCCCGGCAATCGCGCGATATCGGCCGTCGTCCACACCGCGCCGCGGCAGAAGATGCGTTCGCCGTTGACGAGGAGCGCGAAGTCGTCGCCATCGGCACCACGGTCGACGTCGATACGCCGAAAGCCGGTCCTGCCGAGCGGATATTCCACGCCGTCGGAAACCAGCGTCAGCGCGTAGAGACGCGGAGCGCCATGCGTATGCGGCCACCAGGCCTCGATGTCGGAAAGCTTGAGGATAGCCGAATAATGACTGTCGCCGACCTTCTCGAAAGGCTGCTCCATCCCGCTGCAGCGCAGCAGCATTGAGGGATTCTCGGCATTGCTATGCAGGGAAACGCTGAGGCGGCCGACACCACTCTCCTCCAATACGGCGCGGATGGAGACATTGTCGATCGAGACGGGATGACGCCGCACCATCGCAATCGGCCGCCATGGCCCGACGGCATGGATATCGGGGCACCAGCCCGGCATATGGCCGAGCAGCGTCGTGCGGAAATTCTTCAAGCCCGCCGGCGTGATCATCTGCGGCCGCCAGCGCGCGCGCGGGCCCGGCTCCGACAGACGGGGGCCGAGCGCCCGGAAGCACAGTGCCAGTTCGTCGCCGCCCGAAAGCGTCACCGGAATCTCGTGCGCCGTGAACATGCTCTCGGAAAACAGGATTTCCTGGCCGTTTAGGAAGACATGGCAAAGCGTCGCCAGCCCTTCGAAACGCAGGATCGCGTCGCCGGGCTCGGCATCGAAAAGCCGGCAAAGATACCAGGCATCCCGCGTGTTCAGCGGCTCGGGATTTTCACGGTCGAAGAGCCCGGCTTTTTCGAGCGCGGCGGCGACGGTGCCGGGAACGGGTGCTGGAATGAACTGTGCGGAGAGCGGGATGTCGTGCGGCACGGCGCAGGCGCCCGGCTCCGTCAGGATCAGGTTCCAGCCTTCGGAAAGTAGACTTTCCTCGGCACCGATGCTCGCCAAACGCCCCCGCATGGTCAGATCTCCGGCCTCAGATTCGCCCCGCAAGCGACGTCATCATGGAATCCCATGCATCGGCGGCCGGATCAAGTGCTGCCTGCAACGGCTCGAACTTCCTGCGTGTGACGGCGCGGGCAAGCTGGAACTGCACCGATTTCGCCACCTCCGAAATACGCCCGGCATGCTCGGCGGCAGCCGCGAATTCACCAGGGGAAAGCCAGGTGAGGTAATCGGCCGCCAGCTCGAAATTGGCGCCCACCTGGCGAAGCGTGTTGAAGGCGTATTTGTGGAAGAAGCCGAACGGCCGTTCCGCCACCGCTTCGACCTGTTGCGGAAAGACGCTTGCAAAGGCGCGGATCGGATTTTCGCGGGGACGCCGGGCAAAATGAAAGCCGGCAAGCCGCCGCGCGGTCGCGCGCAGATGCGCCTCGTCTGCCGGCCTTTCCGGGAACCGAGCAAATTCCGTGTAGGGCAGGAATGGCGGGTCGTTTTCCGTCAGATGCAGCTGGAACAAACCGTCGAAATCCTCGCCTTCGAGACGGAAATAACCGGCATTGTGGAAATAATCGACGCGCTTGGCCGCAACGTCCAGCCGGTTGATCGCAACCGTCGTCTTGCCGTGCTCCTGCCGGTAGGCCGTGCCGCGCGTATCCGGCATGTAGAAGGAATCCATTTCGATCAGGCAGAGACGAGCCCGCGCGATCTGAACCTCGACATGGCGTTCGACACGGTCGTAGATGGCAAGCTCGGTCGCACGAATGCCGTAGAGCGCTTCGAGATCCTCAAGCGGCACTTTGAAGAAAGTGAACTGGTCGCCCTCGAAATCCTGCGTCAGGGTAAAACCCAGCATCGCCTCGGGCGCAACGCCTGATGTCGCCACAACCTCGATCCAGAGATCGACATAGCAATTGGTTTCCGGCCAGGCGCGCTCGCCGGTATGCAGCGCATGCGCCCGGTAGGTTTCCGGGTCGATTCCCGAAAAGACCGATGTCATCGATTTGCTCAGCCCCACAGCGCTTTCCGTACGCTGGCCGGCCAGTGCTTCACATCGAGTCCGTGATGATGGAAGAGGGCAAGGGCGATGCGCTCCAGTCCGAAGCCGACGCAGGCGGTGTGCGCGACACTGCCGTCCTCGAGATTGAGACCCCATTTCGTGCCGAAGGCATCCTGATGGTAGTTGAAGCTCATGCAGGCGGTCGGATTGGCAGCCGAGGTGATCGGGATCAGCAGCTCGAACTTCAGGTTCTGGTCGCGCTGATTGTTGGCGAGCATCTTGCCGGCGCGGCCGAAGAACGGATCATTGGCAACGTCGATCGTCACCTCGAGGCCGACGGTCTTCATCATCTCGACGCCGCGATCCATCCAGCGCTGGCGGAAATCGGTGACGTGCAGCTCTGTGCCCATGCAGACATATTCACGCATGCGGAACAGCTGCTGTCGGGCAGGGTCTTTCGACGGCTCATGGCGGAAGCAATAGGATTGCAGGTCGAAGAGGCCGCCCGTCTCCGGCAGATTGCCGCGCTTGGCGATCGTCGGATAGAGCGGATAGCAGGCAGCCGGCGTCAGCACGATGTCGGTCGCCTCCTGTCCCTTGGTCCAGTCTTCCCCGACTTCCATGCATTGCAGTAGGCTGACATGATCGAGCTCGCTGCCGCAGAAGCTGTGCACCGTGCCGGCGAGCTGCGGAAAGCTCTTCATGTAGCCGCTCTTTTCGAAGAAGGCGCGGTTCATGCCGGGCGGAAAACGCATGGCTGCGGCACCATCGGCGCCGCCGAACGTGTCGATCAGGCGCTCGAAGGCAGCGATCACGTCTTCGAACTGGCCGCTGCGGCCGTAGAGCCCGTCGATGCCGGTATCGATCAACAAGCCGGATTCGAAAAGCCGGTCCAGAAACGAGGTCTGCATATCCATGACTGTCACCCCAGTAGGCTAGTGTCCTGCTTATGGACAAGAAGCATGCTCGACGTGTTGCCGAGGATGCGGTCATTCGAAATCATGAGCTGTGCGGAATGCGCGTCGCGCAGATGGCGTCCGAGGCTGAAGGGCGTGCCGTTCTTGTAGCCCATGATGCCGCAGATCAGCATGGCATGGTTGACGATCTCCAGGATCGTCTCGGACGAGGCAATTTTGACATTGTTCATCGCCACCGCAAATCCCATCGAAGACAGCCTGTCGGCATCGGCCTTGGCATCCTCATAGGCCTTGAGGCCGGCAACCACGTTGGATTTCACCATCTGCAGCAGGTTCGAAACCTCGGCGAGGCGCAGCGCGCCCGGCGGCTGGGCATCCGGCGCCTTGCGGGCGGCAGCGCGCACGAAAGCCTGGGCGCGCACAACGGCATCGACGGCGATGCCGTACCAGACGCCGCTCCAAAGCAGATGCGAAGAGGCGAGCATGGATTGCGCCGCGATCTCAGCGAAAGGCTTCGGCAGGATCTGGCAAGCCGGCGCTTCGCCCTTGAACAGGAAACCATCGGAGCAGGTGCCGCGCATGCCGAGGGTATTCCAGACATGCGTTTTCTCGATCGTGTACTGGTCCTTGAGGAAGGCCGTCAGCACCTGATCGGAGGAAGCCGCCTGCGCGTGGGCGCGCGAGGTGATAAGGATGGCGTCGGCGTGCGAGCCGTAGGAAATGACGGTCGCATCCTTTTCGAGGCGGCACGTGTCGCCATCGACCTCGACCGCGCAGATGCTGTTGCGCAGATTTCCGCCGATACCGCCTTCGGTGGTGGCGGATGCGATCAGCAACTGCTCGGCTGCGATGCGGCGCATGAAACCGCGATGCCATTCGCTGTCGGCGCCATGTTCAACGAGGCTCGACAGCTTGATGTGGTGCATGGCGAAGACCATGGCGCTTGCAGCGCAGGCCTGGCCGAGCATCGAGCACAATTCGGCGATCTCGGTGATCGAGGCGGATTCGCCGCCGAAGTGGCGCGGCACCTGGATGCCGAGCAGCCTTTCGGCCTTCATCGCATCGACGGCTTCCCGGGGGAAGCGGGCCTCGGCATCAACGGTATCCGCGTGTTTCGCCGCGATTTCGGCGACACGGGCTACCCTTGTGACAAGACCGTCCTGCATGATCTTGACGGGGAAATTCATCAGGCGACCTTCCGGCTGTCCCGGATCAGATCGACGGTCCTGGCGATGGCCGAGATGCTCGCGAAGGATTTGCGGTTCAGGAGATTGTCGGGAAATTCGATGTCGAAGGCCTCTTCGAGGCCAAGCATCAACTGCACAGAAGCAAAGGACGTCAAACCTGCCGCATAAAGATCGGCGTCGTCGGCGACCTGGTCGATCGACCCAGGAAGCTTGCCGAATTTGGCTACGAGGTCGCGGATTGCCTTATTCATCCCATCACTCCAAGATTCTCATGATCCCGAACCGGCGTTCATCGCCTTGTCATGAGCGTTCTTTTAGTGCGGAAAACAGAACATTCCGCTAATTAATTGAGTTAAATATGACTGAGGCTCACAGTTAGGATTTTAGCGATCACTCCCGCTCCGTCGTAAACAACCACCTTAAATCAATGACTTAAGGTAATTTCGATACTGCGACACACTCTGGTTTCTGGCGTGGAGAGTACAGAAATGACACGCAAACGCCGCGTTTTGTCTCAATCGGCCGGCGGATAGGAATGCTCGCCGCCGCGATAATCGGTGACGGAATAACATCCGTCGCCTGTTGCCCGGATCGCGCTCCCACTGACGACGGCCTTGCCGTGACCGCCGGGGATATCGAGGATGTAGGCCGGCTGGCAGAGACCGGAAATCCGCCCGCGCAGCGCCGCGACGATCTCCTGCCCCTCCTCGATCGTCACTCTGAAATGGCTGGTGCCAGGCGCCAGATCCGGATGATGCAGGTAATAGGGTTTGACGCGGATTTCGACGAAGGCCTTCATCAGCTTCGCCAGCACGTCGGGATCGTCGTTGACACCCTTGAGCAGCACCGACTGGCTGACCATGGCGATGCCGGCATCGACGAGGCGGCCGCAAGCCGCCCGCGCTTCCGGCGTCAGTTCCCGGGGGTGGTTGGCATGCAGCGCGACATAGACCGTCTTGCCGCTCGCCTTCAGAGCGGCGATCAGCGCCGCATCGATCTTCTCGGGGTCGACGACCGGAACACGCGTATGGAAACGCACGATCTTCACATGCGCGATCTCGGCAAGCGCCTCCATGATCTCGCGGAGCCGGCGCGGCGAAAGCACCAGCGGATCGCCGCCGGTGAGGATGACTTCCCAGATCTCCTCATGACCGCGGATGTAATCGAAAGCGGCCTGCATCGCCGCCGCATCGAGCGTGCCGAGGCCTTGCGGCCCGACCATTTCGCGCCGGAAGCAGAAGCGGCAATAGACCGGGCAGACATGCACGGCCTTGAGCAAGACACGATCGGGATAGCGGTGAACGATGCCTTCGACGGGGCTGTGGGCATGATCGCCGATCGGATCGGTGCGTTCTTCCGGGGCGATCGTGAGTTCTGCCGCATCGGGCACGAATTGCCGAGCGATCGGATCATCGGGATCGGCTCGATCGATGAGCTTGCTGATCGCAGGCGTCAACGCAATCGCGTAGCGCGCCGCAACCTCCTCAAGCCTCGCACGATCGGCAGGCACGACCAGCCCCGCCTTCACAAGATCGTCGACGCTCTTGATCGATTTGACGACATTCATCTTCCATACTCCGCCACCGGCGCCCAGAGCACCTGGTCGATGCGCGATGCTCCCGTCGCCAGCATCACCAACCGGTCGAAGCCGAGCGCGATACCGCTTGCCTCAGGCATCAGCGACAGCGCGGCGAGGAAATCCTCGTCAATCGGATAGGTCTCGCCGTAGACCCGCGCCTTCTCGGCCATCTCGATCTCGAACCGTCGCCGCTGTTCGGCAGCGTTGGTGAGTTCACCGAAGCCGTTCGCAAGCTCGACGCCGCAGGCATAGAGCTCGAAACGTTCGGCAACCCTGGAGTCGCGCGCCGAGGGACGGGCAAGGGCTGCCTCCGAGACCGGATATTCGTCGAGAATGGTGATGCGGCCGAAACCGAGATGCGGCTCGATCTTTTCGACCAGCACCCGGCTGAAGAGATCGGCCCAGCCGTCGTCATCGGCAACACGCATGCCGACGCGCTTCGTCTCGGCCGCCAGATGGTCGCGATCGGTCGATCCGTCGGTGGCGACGGAGGCGAGAAGATCGATGCCGGCATGACGCTCGAATGCTTCGGCAACGCTGATCCGCTCCGGCCCGGCGAAGGGATCGCTCTCGGCGCCGCGATAGGCAAGCTTCCCGGTCTTCACCGTCTCAGTCGCCAGCGCCAGGATGCGCACGCAATCCATCATCAGGCTCTCGTAGCTTTCGCCGGCCCGATACCATTCGAGCATGGTGAACTCAGGATGATGCAGCGGCCCGCGCTCGCGATTGCGATAGACATGGGCAAAACACGAGATGCGCTCCTCGCCCGCCGCAAGCAGCTTCTTGCAGGCAAATTCCGGCGAGGTATGAAGGTAGAACGGCGCCTTTTGCCCATCCGTCGTCAGCGCTTCCGTGGCGAAGGCATGCAGATGCGCCTCGTTGCCGGGAGAGACCTGCAGCACGGCCGTATCCACCTCGATGAAATCCTCGCGCGCGAAAAACCCGCGCAACGCCGCCTGGATCGCATTACGTCCGATCAGGAGCGGACGGCGGTCGGCATGCACGGACGGGGTCCACCAGGGGGACGCTTTCGCCGAAGAGTTCATTCCAAGCTTTCTTCGCCGGAGAGGCCGGTATGGGGGGTGGCTATTTCCCGGATTTTAGGTTAGTTGCGCCCCAAAGAAAAACATTTGCGTCTTCGGGGGCGTCTCGACAGTCATTTACGACGCCGAAAGCCGAGTTACAAGGAAGTCTTATGGTCAAGGTCATCGCCTCTTCGGTCCGCAAGGGCAACGTTCTCGATGTCGACGGCAAGCTCTACGTCGTTCTCACCGCCCAGAACTTTCATCCGGGCAAAGGCACGCCGGTCACCCAGGTCGACATGCGCCGCATCGTCGACGGCGTGAAGGTTTCCGAGCGCTGGCGCACCACCGAACAGGTCGAGCGCGCCTTCGTCGAAGACGTCTCCTTCCAGTTTCTCTATGAAGACGGCGAAGGCTTCCACTTCATGAACCCGGCGAGCTACGACCAAGTCGTCGTCGATGTCGCCACGATGGGTGACGACAAGGCTTATCTGCAGGAAGGCATGTCCTGCATCCTCTCGATGCATGAAGGTATTGCGCTGGCGCTCCAACTGCCGCGCCACGTCACGCTCGAAATCATGGAGACGGAACCGGTCGTCAAGGGCCAGACGGCATCGTCCTCCTACAAGCCGGCGATTTTGTCGAACGGCGTGCGCGCCATGGTGCCGCCGCACATCAATGCCGGCACCCGCGTCGTCATCGCCACGGAAGACAATTCCTACGTGGAACGCGCCAAGGACTGATCCTGGTTTCAGCCTATCGAAGAGGCCGGCTCGCGCCGGCCTTTTTTATATCCGCCGTCTCAATAAAATAATCAGAGCATGATGCCGAAAACCGCACACACTTTTCGGCATCATGCTCTAAAGCGCGTCGCGATCTTTCAGATTCGCTCGTCGCGCTTTAGGTCTTTGTTTTTACGCATGTCGTTATCGCAAAACCGCGGCACACTTTTGCCCGACATGCTTTAGAGATGCGGGTTGCGCGGCCGGTATTTCTTGACGAGCTTCTGGTTGATCTCGGCAGCACCCGGCATGTTGGCGCTGAGATAAATTGGCGCATCGCCGGATTTGGAAAGCTCCGAGGCGACTTCGGCGAAGATCGCATTGATGACGGTCACCCCGACCGCCGTCGAGACTGGCCCAACCCGAAGCCCCGTGCCTTCGAGATCGACAACGGCGTCACCCGGTGGCAGCCCGTTGTCGAGCACCACATCGGCCACGTCGGCAAGCCGCCGGCGGCCATTGGCGATCGCTGAGGAGTAGGCGATCGAAGTGATGGCAATCACCTTTGCGCCAATTTCGCGCGCATAGTCGGCGGCCTCGATCGGCGCGGCGTTCACACCCGAATTGGAGGCGATGATGATGACATCGCCCGGCTGCATGCCGTAACGCTCCAGCATCGGCCGCACTAGGCCCTGCGTGCGCTCATAGACCGAACTGATGACCGCGCCCTCGTGCAGCATGGCCGAGCCGACGAGTACCGGCACGGTGAAGGCGAGCCCGCCGGCACGATAGTGCACCTCTTCCGCCAGCATATGCGAATGGCCGGTGCCGAAGACATAGACGCGCTTGTCGCCATGGGCAGCATCGAGGATGACGGCTGCTGCCTGCGCCATCGGCTGGGCAAGCGTCTGCTTGAGTTCTTCCAGCCGGCCGATCAGATTGGAGAAGTAGGCATCGGTAATGTCAGTCATCCGGCTTATCCTTGATTTCAGGCTACTTCGCCGCTGAGCCAGATGGCGGTGACGGCAAGCGCATCGGTGAGATGCACGAGATCGGCACGCGCGCCCGGCGAAAGATGGCCGCGATCGGCAAGCCTGAGAAACCGCGCGGGATAAAGGGTCGCCATGCGCAAGGCCTCGGCGAGCGTCAGGTCGAGATAGGTGACGCCGTAACGGATCGTCGAGATCATGTCGACGTCGGAACCGGCCAGCGTGCCGTCGGACAGCACCAGCTTCGAGCAGAAGCCGCCCCTTTCGCGCCGGACGGTGCGCCCGTTCAGCGTGAACGAGTCCTTTTCCGACCCGACGAGCGACATCGCGTCGGTGACGAAGAACAGCTTGCCTTCGCCGCGTTTGGCGCGCAGCGCCGTGCGCAGGGCCTTCGGATCGACATGATGGCCGTCGGCGATGATGCCGCACCAGGTCGAAGGATGATCGATCGCCGCGCCGACGAGACCGGGCGCCCGGTGTCCCAACTGGCTCATGGCGTTGAAGAGATGCGTGACGCCCCGCGCGCCGGCATCGAAACGTTCTTCCGCCGCCTCGCTCGAACAATCGGAATGGCCGATGCTGATGGTGACGCCGGCTTCCGCAAGCTCGCGCACCTGGGCAACCGTCACCTGCTCGGCGGCCATGGTGACCAGCAGCGTGCCGATCGCCTCGCGCGCCCGGATGAAGGCTTTGACATCGCGGTCCTCCACCGGCCGCATCAGTTCGGCCAGATGCGCGCCCTTCCTCGCAGGCGCCAGATGCGGGCCTTCGAGATGCAAGCCGGCGACGCCGCGGTTCATTTTCACTGCCTCCTTGGCGGCCTCGATGGCGGCAATGGAGGCCTCTGATGTGTCGGTGATCAGCGTCGGCAGCAGCGACGTCGTGCCATAGGGACGGTGCCCGCCGGCGATGATGTCCATCGAGGCAACGGAAGGCTGGTCGTTCAGCATCCGCCCGGCGCCGCCATTGACCTGCGCATCGATGAAGCCGGCCGACAGAACACCACCGGCAAGCGTCACCACCTCGCCGTCCGGCAGATCATTTCTTGCGACGATCGCTTCGACGCGGCCGCCGGCAACGATGAGGACTTTGTCGTCGTGGAAGCGCTCGCCGTCGAAGATGCGGGCGCCGAGGAAGATCTTGCGGGCCATCAGACCGTCTCCGTCACCTTGAGCAGGTTTGCCGGCTTGTCGGGATCGAAGCCCTTGCGGCGCGTCACCGACTCGATCAGCCGGTAGTAGACAAGCAGCGACACCAGCGGATCGACAAGGCCGTTGCCCGTCGTCGGTACGCGCAGATGGACGCCGGAAAGCGGCTGCGTCGAGAAGCCGACGGTGGTGGCGCCGAGTTTCTGCAGGCGTTCCAGCGCCTGCACATTGTTGGCGAAGGCCGCATCGTCGGGCGCAAAGGCGACGATCGGGAAGCCCGGCTGCACCAGGCGCATCGGACCATGCATCAGTTCCGCCAGCGAGAAGGCCTCGGCATGCAGGCCGGAGGTCTCCTTGGCCTTCAACGCCGCTTCGAGCGCGATCGCGAAAGCCGGGCCGCGGCCGGCGGTATAGAGCGAGGTCGCGTTGAAGAGCACTTCCTCGGCTGCCGCCGTGTTGATGCCGGCCGTTGCCGAAAGCGCCTCTGGCAGCTTACCGAGGGCAGCCTGCAGATCGGACGCGCCGCCGATCGCAGCCGTCACCCCGGAAAGGGCGGCGACCGAGGCGATGAAGGATTTTGTCGCCGCGACACTCTTTTCCGCGCCGGCATTGAGACCGAGAACGATGTCGGCCTGCTTCGCAAGCGGGCTATCGGTGACGTTGACGACGGCGATCGTCGTTGCTCCGCCCTTCTTCGCTGCATCCTGCAGCGCGACGATGTCGGGGCTGGCACCCGACTGCGAGACGGTGAAATGGACACCGCCCTTCAGATGCAGCGCCGCACCATAGACCGAAGCGATCGACGGGCCGAGCGAGGCGACCGGAACGCCACAGGTGATCTCGAACAGATATTTGAAAAAGGTGGCGGCGTGGTCCGAGGAGCCGCGCGCCGCCGTCGTCACCACGCTCGGGCGGGCGGACGAAAACAGCCGGGCGATCTCGGCAAAGACCGGTTTTTCCTTTTCGAGCAGCGTGGCCACCACCTCGGGCGATTGGCCGGCTTCCTGCAGCATCAGCGACTGGTTGTCATTCATAGGTCATCTCCGATTCTCAATTCGGCAACGAAATCATAGGCATCGCCGCGATAATGCGAGCGGGTGTATTCGACGACGCGCTGGTCTTCCAGGCGCGAGACACGTTCGATCAGAAGCGCCGGCGCGCCTGATTTGACGTTCAGAATCGCGGCGGAGGACGGATCAAGCGTGACCGCCGTCAACCGCTGCAGCGCGCGCACGGGCCTATGGCCACTGGCCGTCAGCGCATCGTAGAGCGATCCCTCGCCGCCGGCATCGTGCCCCAGGAACTTGATCGGCACCACGGCGCGTTCGATCGCCAGCGGCAGGCCGTCGGCAAGGCGCAAGCGGTCGAGTCTCAGCACCGGCTCGTCGCCGCCGAGGCCGAGCAGGAAGGATTCCTCCGGCGACGGCGTGTTGACCGCCCGCGACAATATCCGTGCGGCCGGCAGACGCCCGCGCGAGCGCATGTCGGCGGAGAAGGAGGAAAGCCGCCACAGCGACTGTTCCATGCGTTCCACCCTGCTCGATACGAAAGTACCGCTTCCATGGCGCGATTCCAGTGCGCCGGATGCCATCAGATCGCGATAGGCGGTGCGCACGGTGACACGGCCGAGCTTCAGAGCCTCGGCAAGGTCGCGCTCACCCGGGAGTACGGTGCCGGGCTTCAGCAGCCCTTCCTGAATGAGGCCGGTCAGCGTCTGCGCCAACCGCTTGTAGAGCGGTCCGGTCAGCGCCTCGTCACGCAGGCCGCGGCTGTTCAGTTCCGCTATCAGACTGGTTCTATCCATGGGCACACAATAGAACCTATATAGAACCAATCGGCAAGACAGAATCGAGCGCAGAAAGAAAAAACCCTCGCCGGCGGCGGACCGGCAAGGGTTTCATAGCGATCAAATTTGACAGTCGTGCGTCCGCGGGGCGCTCAGTTCTTGGTGAAGATATAATCCGTCTCCTGGCGCAGCACTTCGCCGGGGCGCAGGACCGCATTCGGAAAACCTTGGTGATTGATGGCATCCGGCCAGACCTGTGTCTCCAGGCAGAAGCCGGCGAATGGGCCGTATTTGCGCCCGCCGATGCCGGGCGCCGCGACATCGAGCTTGAAGCCGGCATAGAACTGCACGCCTGGCTCCGTGCTGCGCACTTCCAGCGACACACCGGAATAGAGGCTGCGGGCAAGCGCGACGCTCCGCTTGGCGGTACGCTCGCCCGACAGGCAGAAATTATGGTCGTAAAACGCTTGTTGGCTGCCGACGAAACGCTTCATCGGCGCCATCTCGCGGAAATCGAATTCCGTGCCCTCGACGGGACGGATCTCACCGGTCGGCACCTGCTTCTCATCAGTCGGCAGATAGTGATCGGCGGCTATCATGATGTCATGGCCAAGTGCATCTTCGCGGCCGTCGAGATTGAAATAGGCGTGCTGGCAGACATTGGCGAGCGTCGGCTGGTCGCTGGTCGATTCGTAGGTGATCGACAGTTCACCATTGCCATGCACCCAGAAAGTCGCCTGGATGGTGCAATTGCCGGGATAGCCGGCGCGGCCATCGGGATCGACGATCTTCAGCACCACGCGGTCGTGGTCATGCTCGACGATCGTCCAATTGCGTTTGGCGATATTGTCGCTGCCGCCATGCAGATGCGTGACGCCGTTTTCATTCGGCTCGAGCTGATAGTCCTTGCCGTCAAGCGTGAACCTGCCGCCGCCGACGCGGTTGGCGCAGCGGCCGGGCGTCGCGCCGAAGTAGGACGAATAGAGGAGGTAGCTGTCGAAATCGTCGAAGCCGAGCTGCAGCGGCGCATCATGTCCCTCGAGACGCAGATCCTGGATGACCGCGCCCCAGCTGATGATCTTGGCCGTCAGCCCGCCGCCCTTGATCACGACGCGATAGACGGTCTCGCCCGCCTGCGTCTGCCCGAAAACGTCCCGCTCCAACTTATCCGACATGATCGACCGTCCATTCTGTCCCTGCTGAAAATTCCTCAATTCGGAATCGATTTGAGGAATGTGCAGCGATTGAAAGTGTGCATTGCACGTCCGACGAAGACGCGCGGTGTGGTAGGCTTCAGGACAGGAACCTGCCCGGATTTGCTTCGATCCGCAACCGGCGGATCAGAAAGAAAAGCCACAGCAGTGGTGCGGCGGCATCGGCTCCAGGCGTGATCGGCAACGGTCAGAGATCGCTGCCGATCTCTTCCACATCAAAGGGCGTCGTCTGGTAGATTTCGTTGATCCAGTTGCCGAACAAAAGATGCGCATGGCTGCGCCAGCGGTTCTGCGGCGCAAGCGCCGGATCGTTATGCGGGAAGTAATTGTGCGGCATCTTGATCGGCACGCCGGCATTGACGTCGCGGAAATACTCGTCGGAAAGCGACGTGGAATCATATTCGACGTGGTTGAACATGTAGAGCCGCCGGCCCCTCTTCTCATGCACGAGGCAGACGCCCATTTCGCTGGACTCCATCAGGATCTCCAGGCTTTCGGATTTCTCGATATCGGCGCGGCGCACTTCGGTCCAGCGCGACACCGGCACTTCGAAATTGTCGGAAAAGCCGTTGAGATAGATCGAGGAAGGCTTCAGGTTCCGGTGGCGGTAGACGCCGAAGGCCTTCTCTTTCAGCTCGTATTTCGGAACGCCGTGAAAATGATAGACTGCCGCCATCGCGCCCCAGCAGACGTTCATCGTCGAATGGACATTCGTTTCCGTCCAGTCAAGAATCTCCTGCATCTCCGGCCAATAGGTGACATCCTCATAGGGCAAAAGCTCGATCGGCGCCCCGGTGATGATGAAGCCGTCGAACTTGCGGTGCTTTACTTCTTCCCAGGTCTGGTAGAAGGCAAGCAGATGGTCCTCGGACGTATTCTTCGCCTTGTGGCCGCCGATACGGATAAGCGACAGCTCCACCTGCAGCGGCGAGGCGCCGACGAGACGGGCCATCTGCAGTTCGGTCTTGATCTTGTTCGGCATGAGGTTGAGCAGCCCGATCTGCAACGGTCGGATATCCTGACGGATCGCCAACGTCTCGGTCATCACCCGCACACCCTCCTGAACCAGGGTTTCGAAGGCGGGCAGCGTATCGGGGATCTTGATGGGCATTGCGGTCACTCGATCAAAAACAAAAAACCGGCGGCGACAAAAATCGCTACCGGTCCGCACGCGGCCCTTTAGCGACTTTTTTAACGTGGCTGCAAGCCGGCCGGCCAAATCACCACGGAGGCCTTAATTAGACCCAGTCGGATTGCGAATCAACTGGCGAATACATGCAGGAGAGACTCATGCAAGCATCATCACACTTTAATGACTGATAGAATCTGTTGATAGACCGGTAACGCCACCATGTTATTTATAAGGGTATGGGCGATTTGGAAAAGCGTAATGGCAGATAAAGTCGAGGGGAGGCCGGGCATCCGGAGGCAGGATAGGGTAGGGTATGATTTAAGCCTGACATATCGCCTCGGCGTCATGTTCTCAGCATTCTGGAATTCGGAAGTGCGTGGCAAGGTGCTGTTTCTGGCGACCGTGCTGATCCTCGTTATCCTGGCGACGTCCTACGGCCAGGTCATTTTGAACGAGTGGAATGCGCCCTTCTACGACTCGCTGGAGCGCCGCGACCTCGGCGAATTCTTCCACCAACTCGAAATCTTCGCGATGATCGCCGGCACACTGCTGCTGCTCAACGTGCTGCAGGCCTGGCTGAATCAGATGACGGCGCTCTATATGCGCGAAGGCTTGTCCCGCGATCTGGTTGACCAGTGGCTGAAGCGCAAGCGGGCGCTGCGGCTTGCCTCCAGCGGCCTGATCGGCGTCAATCCGGACCAGCGCCTGCACGAAGATTCCCGCAACCTCGCCGAAAGCACGACGGGATTGGTTCTCGGCCTGCTGCAGTCGACCATTCTTCTGGTGAGCTTCATCGGCGTGCTCTGGGAACTTTCCAGCGGCTTCATCTTCCGCATCAGCGGCCATAGCTTCTCCATTCCAGGCTACATGGTCTGGGCGGCGATTTTCTATGCCGCTTCCGCCTCGGTGCTGAGCCAGGTCGTCGGTCGGAAGCTGGTGAAGCTCAATGCCGACCGTTTTTCGAAAGAGGCCGAGCTTCGCTTCACGCTGATGCATGCCAATGAGAACATGCCGGCAATTACTGTTGCCCGCGGCGAGGAGAACGAACGCCGGCGCATCAACACCGACATCAGCTCGGTCCTGACAGTCGTCAAGCGGCTTGCCATGGCCAATACCAATCTCACCTGGGTTTCGGCCGGCTATGGCTGGCTGGTGATCGTCATCCCGATCATCGTTGCCGCCCCCGCCTATTTCTCTGGCGGCCTCACCCTCGGCCAGCTGATGATGTCGGTCGGTGCCTTCAACCAGGTCAACACGGCGCTGCGCTGGTATGTCTCCAATTTCGGCCCGATCGCCGAATGGCGCGCCACGCTGATGCGCGTCACCGATTTCCGCCAGGCGCTGGTCGAGATGGAAGAGGACTTCGACCTCAAGGACAGCATCGCCTATGAAAACGCCGCGCCCGACACGCTGACGTTGAAGGATGTGGTGATCGTCGCCAAGGTCGGCGAAGACATCGAGGAATGCGGCGGTTTTCGCCTGCGTGAAACCGATGTCGTGATCAAGGCCGGCGAAAAGATCATGATCAACGGCGATCACAGCGTCAATCGCAAGCTGCTCTTCCAGGCGATGGCCGGCCTCTGGCCGTGCGGCAGCGGCACGATAGGCCTGCCGCCAATCGACGACATGCTCTTCGTTCCGCAGGTTGCCTATGTTCCCGGCGGCACGCTGCGCGAGGCGCTGGCCTTTCCCGAACGTCCCGAAGCCTACGAGAAAGCCGCCGTCGAGGCGGCCCTCGACAAGGTTGGTCTCCATTCGCTGATCGCAAGGCTCGATACCCGCGCCCGCTGGGACAAGATGCTCGACGGCGACCAGCAGAAAGCGATCGGATTTGCCCGGCTGCTTCTCGTGCGCCCGCGCTGGATCATCTTCGACGAAGTGTTGGAAGGCATGGAGCCGGAATTACAGGAAACGATGGCCAAACTGCTCACCTCGATGCCCGAAAGCGGCATGATCTATATCGGCCGCTCCGAGGCCTATCTCGAGGCGCTGAGGCCGCGCGTGCTGCATCTGCAGGCGCTGCCGTCAGCATCCGAGGAGCCGCCTGCCGTCCAGACCGGCGCCAGCGCCAGTGCGGGCGCTGCCGCCGTGCCCGCGCCGGCGCTTTAATGCATGCCGCCCAAAAGTGTGGAGCGGTTTTGGGATGACGGCACGCATAAGACAAGGATTTGAGCCGCTGGTCACATCGGCGGTATGACGTCGTTGAGACCGACGGCGATCTGGCTGGCCGAGATGCTGCCATCCGCCGCCTTCTCGCCGGTGACGACGACGCCGGCGCCGGGCTTCAGATCATCCTTGGTCGCAGGCGCCAACGTCACGATCGGCGTGCCATCGGCAATCGAGATGGTCTTTTCCTTGCCCTGATAGGTCAGCGTGATCGTGTGGCCGTCGACGGATTTGACGGCGTTGCTGACAGTCGCGTTGGTCATCTGGCTGTTCGGCTGCGCATCCCAGGGACGGTTGCCCTCACCGGTTCCCTTCATCGACGCCGGAAAGATCAGCACCTCGATCGCCCCGTCCGGGCCCGTGCCCTTCGGAAGCGAAGCGACGCCGACGAAATCGCCGGGTTTGATATCCTCAACGGAGGCTTTCTTGATGCCGCCGACCTTCCAGCCGGCTTTTAGCGCGACCGTCGCATCACTGCCCTCGCGCGTCTTGACGACGAGCGTATCGCCGCTGAGGCTTTCGATTGCGCCGCGAACACGAATGCGCTGGGCATCCTGCGCCTGTGCGGCTTGCGACAGGGCAAGCGCAACGAGGCTGCCGGCAGTAAGTGCTGTGAGAAAACGGGAATGAGGCTTGCGAGACATATGACTTTTCCTTGTCGCCATTGCGATCGGCAATATCCCCGGCTGCCGGACGGCACCTTATGCCGCAGGACGACACACTGACGAATCAAGGAAAAGTGAGCCTCGAGCCTCGAGAAAATCTCAGCCTTCCAGCTCTTCCCGCAGCATTTCGAGCTCCAGCCACTCCTCTTCCATGTCGGTCAGGCTGGTGCGCAGTTTTTCCATCTCGCCGGCAAGCCGGTTGAAGGCTGAGGGATCGCGCGTGAAAAGATTGGGATCTGCCATCACCTTTTCGCGCTTGGCGATTTCGGCTTCGGTCTTCGCCATTTCCTTCGGCAGGTTTTCCAGTGCAAATTTCTGCTTGAAGGAGAGCTTGACCTTCGAGCTGCCTGACCCTGTTGCTTGCTGCGTCTTCGGCTTCTCCGCCGCCTTCTCGGCCCTCTTGCGCTCCTCGAGCGCGCCCTTGCGCTGTACAAGCATGTCCGAGTAGCCGCCGGCATATTCGATCCAGCGACCATCAGGCGCATCCGGCACGGCGGGTGCAATCGTCGAGGTCACGGTGCGGTCGAGGAAATCGCGGTCGTGGCTGACGAGAATGACGGTGCCGGGAAAACCGGCGACAATCTCCTGCAGGAGATCGAGCGTTTCGATATCGAGATCGTTGGTCGGCTCGTCGAGGATCAAGAGGTTCGTCGGGCGCGAAAGGATGCGCGCCAGCATCAGCCGGGCGCGTTCGCCGCCGGAGAGGTTTCTGATCGGCGTACGCGCCTGTTCCGGCTGGAACAGAAATTCCTTCATATAGCCGGTGACATGGCGCTGCTCGCCGTTGACGAGCAGGTTTTCGCCGCGCCCATCCGTCAGATAGTTGGCAAGCGTATCCTCGGGATCGAGATCCTCGCGTTTCTGGTCGAGCGTCGCAATCTCCAGATTGGTGCCGAGCTTGACGATGCCGCTATCGGGCGAAAGCTGCCCGGTCAGCATCTTCAGCAGCGTCGTCTTGCCGGCCCCGTTCGGCCCGACCAGACCAATGCAGTCGCCCCGATGCACGCGGATCGAAAACGGCGTGACGATTGCCCGCTCGCCGAAGCTCTTGGTGATCTTGTCGGCCTCGATCACCAGCTTGCCGGATTCCTGCGCGTCCGAAACCGTCGCCTGCACCGTGCCCTGCGGCCCCTTGTGCCCGCGATAGTTCGATCGCATCGTCTGCAGCTCGCCGAGACGGCGCATGTTACGCTTGCGCCGCGCCGTGACGCCGTAGCGCAGCCAGTGCTCCTCACGCTCGATCGACTTGCCGAGCTTGTGCTGCTCCAGCTCCTCGGCCTCCAGCACCTGGTCGCGCCAGGCTTCGAAATGCGCAAAGCCTCTGTCGAGCCGGCGTGAGGTGCCGCGGTCGAGCCAGACGGTTGCCGTCGAGACCTTTTCGAGGAAACGCCGGTCGTGCGAAATCAGCACCAAGGCGCTGCGTGTCTTTTGCAGCTCGCCTTCCAGCCATTCGATGGTCGGCAGGTCGAGATGGTTGGTCGGTTCGTCGAGCAGAAGAATGTCCGGCTCTGGTGCCATAACGCGGGCAAGGGCTGCGCGCCGCGATTCGCCACCGGACAGCATTCTGGGGTCTTCATCGCCGCTCAGCCCGAGATGCGACAGCAGATAGGTGACACGGTAGGGGTCATCGCCTGGCCCGAGGCCGGCCTCGGCATAGGCCTGCACCGTGTTGAAGCCGGCAAAATCCGGCGCCTGTTCGAGATAACGCACCGTCGAGGACGGATGGCGGAAGACCTCGCCGGACTGCGCCTCGACCAGGCCGGCGGCAATCTTCAGCAGCGTCGATTTTCCCGAGCCGTTGCGCCCGACGAGACAGATTTTATCACCGGGCTCGATCTGCAGGCCAGCACCCGCCAGAAGCGGTGCGCCGCCAAAGCTCAGGAAGATATCGTCGAGTTTCAGAATGGGAGGGGCCAAAAATCAGACTCCGGAAAGATCGTAGGGCCGGGCGAGCACGATTGCCCGGCCGCTGCGGAGCGAAAAGCGAACCTTGCCTTCCGCAACATTGGAAATGGTGCGCGACGAGCCGAAAGGCAGATGGAAATCTGCCAGCGGATAACGCGCATTCTCGATGGTAAGCCCTCTCAGCTCGCTGAATCCAGGCACGGAAAACAGGCTGCCTTTGGGAAGGTCCAGTTCGATCGTACCAGCAACCAGCGGCACCGCCTCTTCCTTGCCCGAGGTCAGCAGCAGGTCGAAACCCTCTTCCGCCAGGCTGACGGCCGACAGCAGATGCTGAAGCGCGTGGTCGGAACGCTCGCCGCCGAGCGCACCGGCGAGGATCAGCCGCCGCGCGCCCCGCGCGATTGCCTCCGCCACGGCGATTTCACCGTCCGTCGCCGCCTTCGCAGCCGGATAGGGCTGTTTCGGCACATCGGGAAATGCACCCGCGAGATCATCAGGCGTCGAATCGAAATCGCCGACCCAGAGCTCCGGCGTAATGCCGAGTGCTGCCGCATGCCGCATGCCGCCATCGGCCGCAATGAAGCGGCTGTCTTCGATGGCATCGCGCAGGCGCTCCGTCAGGCTGAGTTCGCCGCCAAGGAGAATGGTGAAGGTGGATTGGCTCATGGGCATTGCCCTTAGCGCAAACGAGGGGTCGAGGGGAAGGGCCGGCGAACGACCGCGTCTGCCTCAGCCCGGCGTATCCTTGTCGCGCGACAGGAAAACCGCCTCGTAGCCGCCGATGAAGCGCTCGAAAAGCGCTGCGAAGCGCTCGACATCTTCCTGCGGCCAGTCGGAAACGATCTCGGAAATGATCGCAAGCTTCTGCGCGACGATCTCGGCAAGCAGGTCCTGGCCGACCTCGGTCATGACGACGACGATCCGCCGCGCATCGGTCTGCGAGGCCTCGCGGCGCAATACGTTGCGCCCGACCATGTCGGCCACCACCCGGCTTGCCCGTGACGGATCGATGCGCAGCATCTCCGCGATCATGCCGACCGTGACCTCGCCGGCAGGCTGCGCCCTGCGCACGGCATCGAGCACGTCGAGATGCGAAAGCTCGAGGCCTGGTGCAGCACTTTGGATCGCCAGCCGGCCGATCAGCCGCCGCCCGGTCATCAGCCGCATGCGCGCCATGCTCCGGCCGATACGCGGCACGTTTTCACGATCCGGCTCGGCCGGCTCCACAGAAGGGGTCTTGGTCAGGACGTCGCTCATCACAGGACCATAACAGAGCCGATTCAAAAATTGAATATGCCGATGTCATTAATGTGCCATTGACAACTATATGCTGTTAGCACATAAAAGCACGTCAACCCGGAACGATGCCTCCCATGGACATGCAACTCGCGCCTGCGCCACTCGTGACGGATCCTCGTCGCCGGCTTATCCTCTTCTTCTTCCTGATGACCGCCATGTTCATGGCGACGCTTGATAATCAGATCGTCTCCACGGCGCTGCCGACGATCGTCGGCGAATTCGGCCATCTCGAGCGCTTCGGCTGGATCGGCTCGGCCTATCTCCTGTCGCTCAGCGCCGTCATGCCGCTTTACGGAAAGCTCGGCGACCTGTTCGGCCGCAAATACGTGATGATGACGGCGATCATGATCTTCACCGTCGGCTCGACAGTCTGCGGCCTTGCGGTCTCGATGAATACGCTGATCGCCGCCCGCGTGCTGCAGGGCCTTGGCGGCGGCGGCATCATGGTATCGATCTTCGCCGTCAACGCCGACCTGTTCGAGCCGCGCGAGCGGGCGCGCTACCAAAGCTATTCCAGCCTCGTGCTGATGGCATCGGGCGCGATCGGCCCGGTGCTCGGCGGTACGATGAGCGATCTCTTCGGCTGGCGCTCGATCTTCCTCGTCAACGTGCCGATCGGCTTCATCGTGCTCACCGGCCTTGCCTTCATGCTGCCGTACCGCAAACCGCATCGTCGCCCCAAGATCGATTATGCCGGTGCGCTCCTGCTTGCCATGACGACGACAAGCATCGTGCTTGCGACCGACAGCAGCGAACTGTTCGGTGCATTAATTTCGCCGGAGAGTATCGGCATCGTTGTCTTCGGCATCGTCTGCGCCGTCACCTGGGTGTTCGTCGAGCGTCGCGCGCCCGAACCGATCGTTCCCCTGCAGCTGTTTCGCAATTCGACCTTCAGCCTGCTCCTGGTGATCTCGATCATGGGCGGCGCCATCGCCATCGGCATGGTCAATTATCTCGCCCTCTTCCTGCAGACCACGACCGGCCTTTCGCCGTCGGCCGCCGGCCTGCTCTTCATCCTTCTGACCGGCGGCCTCGTCTGCGGGTCGCTTTCCGCAGGCCGCATCATCTCGAAGACGGGGCGCTACAAGCCCTTCGCCATCGCAAGCCTCACCTGCAGCGCCATCGCCTTTGCGCTGATGTCGCAGATTCACGCCGGAACGCCGATCGCCTTCATCGGCGCGGTCATGATGCTGCACGGCATCGGCATCGGTCTTGCCCAGCAGGTTCCCGTCATCGGCGTACAGAATGCAGCACCCGCCCGCGACGTCGGGGCCGCCACCGGCTCGGTGACGTTGTCGCGCATGGGCGGCGCCTCGATCGCCATTTCCATCTATGGCGCCATCATCGCCTCTGAGCTCGGCAAGGTCGGCGTCTCCATTCCCGGCGTCGCCGATATCAAGCAGCTGACGCCGAAAATGATGGCCGCCCTTCCCGAAGCGAGCCGCCAGGCCGTCGCCGATACCTATGCCGCCGCTTTCTCGCCGCTCTTCATGACTTCCTGCGCCATTGCGCTGATCGGCCTTGCCGCCGCCATCATGCTGAAACCCGTACAACTGCCCCGCGCCGGCGAGGCGACGAAGCCGCAACCGGCGACGGCGGAAGCCGCCGAATAGTCGAATCGTTACCTGCGAGAGAATGCTTCATCAGGAGGCGCTCCCTCTCGATGCCTGTATCAAGGGTTGCAATTTTCTCGGAGGACTGTCGCTATCGAGCCGGTTGCTTCAATCGGGCCGTTCTTTTTCCGCGCCGCCGTCGAATCTCGGCTTTGTGACGGAACTTTCGCCATAATTTCATCCGAGCGAAAGGAAGCCTTAATGCCTGAGGCTTGCTAAAATGCAACGGCGCCACATTTAAACAGAGTCTCGCTATGCAACCGATGCGTAAATCAGCTACAGCAACGACTTGTATCGGCCGATTGTGCAGCGCGAGATCAGGGGTGCGCACCTGTTGAGTTCCCCTTGCCACGGTCGGTCTGAATCTGCGGCAAACCGGCAAAACAGCGACATGATGCGGAGAATCAGACTGGACAGCTTGACGACGTGGAAATCGCCCGCGCTTTCCAGTGATGCCATCTCCGCGCCGCGGCGCTTCGCGCGTCGCATGATGCTGCTTTCGGCCCTCGCAATGGCGCTGAATGGCTGTCAATCGCTGATCGACCAATCCTATCAGCCCAGTGTTTCGCCTTCATCCAATCCGCAGATCGTCGACGAGGTGCAGAAGAACGATCCGCGCGCGGCGATGGGTGCTCGTGAGCATCCGCGCATCGTGGCGAGCTACGGCGGCGAATACAAGGACGCCAAAACCGAGCGCCTCGTCGCCCGCATCGCCGGCGCGCTGACGGCGGTGTCGGAAAATCCGAGCCAGTCCTACCGCATCACCATCCTGAATTCGCCGGCGATCAACGCCTTCGCGCTGCCGGGCGGTTATCTCTATGTTACCCGCGGCCTGCTCGCCCTTGCCAACGACGCCTCGGAAGTCGCCGCCGTGCTGTCGCACGAAATGGGCCATGTGACCGCGAACCACGGCATCGAGCGGCAGAAGCGCGAAGAGGCTGAGGTCATCGCCAGCCGCGTCGTCGCCGAGGTCCTCTCCAGCGACATCGCCGGCAAACAGGCGCTTGCCCGCGGCAAGCTGCGGCTCGCCGCTTTCTCCCGCCAGCAGGAGCTTCAGGCCGATGTCATCGGCGTGCGCATGCTCGGCGAAGCCGGCTACGACCCCTATGCCGCCGCCAGGTTCCTCGATTCGATGGCCGCTTACAGTCGCTTCATGTCGGTTGATCCCGAAGCCGACCAGAGCCTTGACTTCCTGTCGAGCCATCCGAATTCGGCCCAGCGCATAGAACTTGCCCGCACCCACGCCCGCGCCTTCGGCCAGGAAGGCTCGGTCGGCGACAAGGGTCGCAATTATTATCTCGACGGCATAGACGGACTGCTCTACGGCGACAGCCCGGAAGAAGGCTATGTGCGCGGCCAGACCTTCCTGCATGGCGGTCTCGGCATCCGCTTCGACGTGCCGCCGGATTTCCACATCGACAACAAGGTCGAAGCGGTGATGGCCACCGGCCCGAACGACATTGCCGTCCGCTTCGACGGCGTCGCCGACAATCAGAACCAGAGCCTCACCAACTACATCTCCAGCGGCTGGGTGACCGGGCTCGACCCGTCGACCATCCAGCCGATCACCATCAATGGCATGGAAGCAGCCACCGCGCGCGCCAGCGCCGACCGCTGGGATTTCGATGTGACCGTGATCCGCAACAATTCGCAGATCTTCCGTTTCCTGACCGCCGTGCCGAAAGGCAGCGGCGCCCTTGAGCCAACGGCGAATGTGCTGCGCGCGAGTTTCCGCCGCATGACGCCGGCAGAGGCCGCCTCGCTGAAGCCGCTGCGCATCCGCGTCGTCACCGTCCGGCCGGGCGAGAACATCTCGACACTGGCCGCCCGCATGATGGGCACAGACCGCAAGCTCGATCTCTTCAAGCTCATCAACGCCCTGCCCACGGGTGCAGCCGTTGCAACAGGCGATCGCGTCAAGATCATCGCCGAATAAAAGAGGCCCGGCTTGCGCCGGGCCAGTCTGTGCTGCTGGAGGGGATAAAACATCTCGCGCAAAACTGTGCGGCGGTTTTGCGACAATGACCTAATGCGCGACGCGCTTTCGGTTCAGGCGTAGGCCGCCATATGCGGATCGGCGCTGACGAGCGCGCTGCGAAGCTTCTCCATCGCCCGGCTTTCGATCTGACGTACGCGCTCCTTGGAAATGCCGAGATCGGCACCGAGCTCTTCGAGCGTGGCACCGTCTTCCGCCAGACGCCGGGCGCTGATGATCTTCATCTCGCGTTCGTTGAGATGTTTCAGCGCCGAGGCGAGCCAGACGCGGCGGCGTTCGCCGTCGATCATGTTGGACACCTGCTCGTCCGGCAGGGGATCGTCGCTGACGAGGAAGTCCATCTTCTCCGCGCTCTCGGCATCTCCGGAGACCGAAGGCGCCTGCAGCGAAGCGTCGTTGCCGGAAAGCCTGGCATCCATCGTCTGCACATCGGAGAGGCTGACGCCGAGGGCCGCGGCGATTTCCTGGTGAATGGATTGCAGCGTCAGCTGGGTGTCGCCCTTGGCGAGCTTGGCGCGCAGACGGCGCAGATTGAAGAACAGCGCTTTTTGCGCCGAACTCGTGCCGCCGCGCACGATCGACCAGTTGCGCAGGATATAATCCTGGATCGACGCCCTGATCCACCAGCTTGCATAGGTGGAAAAGCGCACGTCGCGTTCCGGCTCGAAGCGGGCGGCGGCCTCGAGCAGACCGACATAGCCCTCCTGCACGAGGTCGCTCATCGGCAGGCCAAAATTGCGGAACTTGCCGGCCATCGATATGACGAGGCGCATATGAGCCATGGCGATCTGGTTGCGCGCGCCGCGGTCGTCATGATCCTTCCAACGGGTGGCGAGATCGTGCTCTTCCTGGCGGGCGAGATAAGGCGCGGCCATCGCGATTTTGATCATGCGCCGATCTGCAGACATGTTCTTCATTTCGATCTCCCGAAACAGGCCTCTCTCGCCCTGAAATGAACAATAAAACTCATCTTCCGGAACATCGCTGTCCGGATTGAATGGGGTTCTGAATGCATAAAAGCCTCGCCCCTGGACTTTTCAGGGGGAGGCCCTATTTCTCATCATGTGCCGGTAAGACGGCCGGGCTGGACCTGTTTCTTCACTTTGCCGGATGGGCAATATAGAAAAGGCATGATCCGCTCCTCATCGAACATTGACGGAATAGCAGTTCGCCCGTTGAGGCCGTTGCCCGACGAGCAGTTCGCAATTACGTGTGATAAACGCGGCAGTCGGGAAAAAGTTCCAATAAAAAAACCCGGCTCGAAGGCCGGGTTTTTTGATAGAAGACAGGCGTCGCTTTTATGCGGCTTCGTCCTGTGAATCGTCTTCTTCGATCGCCTTGCCGCGCTTCGGACCCTTGTTGAGATTGGTCTCGACGAGGCGAACGGCTTCGGTTTCCGACATCTTGTTGACAGCGGCGATTTCGCGCGCCATGCGGTCGAGCGCAGCCTCATAAAGCTGGCGCTCGGAATAGGACTGCTCGGGCTGGTTCTCGGCACGATAGAGATCGCGCACGACTTCAGCGATGGAAATCAGGTCGCCGGAATTGATCTTGGCATCATATTCCTGGGCGCGGCGGGACCACATGGTGCGCTTGACGCGCGCCTTGCCCTGCACGACCTTCAAAGCACGCTCGACGAAATCCGTTTCCGAAAGCTTGCGCATACCAATGCTCATCGCCTTCGCGACCGGAACCTTCAGACGCATCTTGTCCTTCTCGAAATCGATAACGAAAAGTTCGAGCTTCATGCCGGCAACTTCTTGCTCTTCGATAGCGGTGATGGTACCGACGCCATGAGCGGGGTAGACGATCGATTCACCGGTCTTGAAGCCGTGACGTGCTGTAGAAGGCTTTTTCTGCTGAGTCGTCATTCTATTCAAAAACTCCCTGTTACGCTTCCGGCGGCGGCCGGAGCCGGGTCAGTCAGGCCCGGGTGAGACGGTAGTATCCGTCGGGTGACTTCACTCTGGTCCCATCGGGCAAAAGCAAAGACTTCTTGCGCACGATCTTGGGACCCGGCGCTCAAAGCGTTGATATGTCACGGAAACCGTGTACGGATTTGTTTTGCTTTCGTGATGGTTTTGGGCATGCGTCATGCCACAAATGGAACAGTAGACGAAACCTATCATAAAAATATGAGGAAATCAATAATTTGCTTCGCTTGAGTCATGCGGGCAACACATGTCACCCATATGCCTCACGCAGCTTTTAAAACGTTTTGCCCCGCGGTCCCCCGAATCCGGGGACCGAATGTGGGCGCTGTCTCAATCGCCGGAACCGGGCTTGTCCGAAAAATACTTTTCGAATTTTCCGGTCTCGCCATCCATGTCCTTGGCCTCGGGCAAAGGGTCCTTCTTGACCGTGATATTCGGCCAGATCGTGGCATATTCGGTGTTGATCTTCAGCCATTTGTCGAGGCCCGGCTCGGTATCGGGCTTGATCGCCTCGGCGGGACATTCAGGTTCGCAGACGCCGCAATCGATGCATTCGTCGGGATGGATGACGAGGAAATTCTCGCCCTCATAGAAACAGTCGACAGGGCAGACTTCCACGCAATCGGTGTATTTGCACTTGATGCAATTGTCGGTCACGACATAGGTCATGAAGAACTCCAGGATTTCCATGCGGATGGGGCCGGGCAACCTGGAACGTCGCGCCTATCCCCGTGCCGGAGGAAAAGCGTGAGCAGGCTTGGGAGGCAAGCACGCTTCCGGCAGGTTGTCAGTGACCTATCGGCTTTATCGCCGGATTTCAAGGATAAACGATCTGCAAAAGCCGCCGCCGCAGACAGAGTTTTCTAATCCTCGTCCGACATCAGCCTGTCGATTGCACGTCTTTCCTTTTTGGTCGGACGGCCGGTGCCGCTGGCCCGGATCGCCTGCTCGTAGGCCGTGAGACGTTTTGCCTCATCGGGCGGCGGGGATTGGTCGTCGTAGAGCAGACGCGCCTCCTCGTAAGGCCCCCGCCGTTCGCCGGCAAGGCGCATGACGAGAACGACATCCCGCCGCTCCAGCGTCAGCTCGATACGGTCGCCCGGCTTGACCATCTGGCTTGGATGGCTGCAACGCTCGCCGTTGATGCGCACATGGCCCGATTGGATATGGCTCTGCGCCAGCGAGCGCGACTTCACCATGCGCGCGAAGAACAGCCACTTGTCGATGCGCTGGCGCGAACCGCTTGTCGGCTGTGTCTCCCCGCTCATGATTACTTCTTCATCTGCTCCTTGAGAGCTGCGAGCTTGGCGAAAGGCGAATCCGGATCGATCGGCTTCTCCTTGCGCGGCGGCTTGGCCTCGAAGCGCAACGGCTGCGAGCCGCCACGATTGTTGTTGCGGTCGTTGCGATCGTTACGCTCGCCGCGATCCTTGCGATCACCACGGTCCTGCCGGTCACCGCGCGGCTGGTCGCCCCGTGGTTGGTTATTGCGGTCGCCTCTTGCCTGCTGCGGCCGGCCACCATCGCGACCGCCGCCTTCCTTGCCACGGTTCTGGCGATTGTTGTCGCGGCCGTCGCCATTGCGATTGCCCTCGCCGCCTTCACCGCCGCCCGGCCGGCGATTGCGGTCGCCGCGCTCCTGGTTCTGACCGCGCTGCTCGCCCTGGCCGCCACGGCGTTCGCCATGCCCGCCGCGCGCCTGGCGCTGATTGTCGTTGCGACCGCCAAGACGCCACAGAAGAACCGGCTTCGGTTCCGTCGGCTCGCCGGCTTCCCCAGGAGCAGATCCTGCTTCCTCGGAAGCCGATACCGCTTCCGCAGGAGCGGATGTCTCGATCGGTTCGGCCGGAGCGGGAGTTTCGACCGCTTCCGTCACCGGCGCGTCGGCGACCGCCGAAGCCGCCTCGGTTGCGGATGGCTCGGCAGCAGTCTCTTCCGCAGCGCCATCGGCATCGTCGTGATCGGCCTTCTCGGCTGTCTCTTCCGCAGGCGTTTGTGCGCTGGCGGCAGGCACCGAGGCCACATCCTGCGCTGCAAGATGTAGTGATGCCTCTTCCGCCTTCACGGCATCGGCGCGATAGCCGAGACCCTTGAGGATTTCTTCCATGTCCTCGAGCGTCGCACCGAGGATCGACAGCATCGCCGTCGTCGTCGTGAAGCGGCGGCCATCATAGGCGCCCTCCGGACGGTTGTTTTGGCCGGGCTTCCATTGCAGCAGCGGACGGATGATATCGGCCAGCCGTTCCAGGATGTCGATGCGTACGGCTCGCTTGCCGAGGAAACGGAAGCCGGCGAGCTTGTAGAACATCCGCTCGAAGGTCGGATCCGTGACGACGGAGGTGCGGCCGGCGGCAAGCACCGGAATGAGATCACCGTAGCCGGGCTTGTCGAGACCGTCGTTCTTCAGCGCCCAGAGCAGCGTGATGAGCTCGGCCGGCGCCGGCTTCAGAAGTGCGGGAACGAAGATATGATAGGCGCCGAAACGCACGCCGTAGCGGCGCATGGAGGCACGGGCCTCCTGGTCCAGCGACTTCACCTCTTCGGTCACGTCGCGGCGGAAGAGCACCCCGAGATTCTCGACGAGCTGGAAGGCAAGCCCTTTGGCAAGGCCCTGCAGATCCTCGGCGCGCGACAGATCATCGAGCGGCTTCAGCACCGTGCTGATATGATGATTGACGAAGCGCTCGATGCGGGCGGCGACGTGATCGCGGGCATTGCCCGTCAGTTGTTCGTCGGCCAGCAGGATCACGCGCGGACGCATGATGTGATCGCTGCCCGAAAGCCGCGCCACCGGGTCGCCCAGCCAACGGATCAACCCATCCGAACCGATCACCAGATCGCTGTTGCCGGCGGCATGCATCCGGGCCGCGCGGGCTTCGAACTCGAGCCCGAGCGCCTTCTGCGACGCAGCCTGAACCGCCTTGGCATCCGGTCCGTCCGTTCCCGCCACCGGCGTGAAACGGAACCCGCTCAATTGCCCTACATGATGTCCTTCAACGAAGACATCGCCATTCACACTGATTTCAGCTTCCAGCATCGCATTCTCTCTCAGGCGCTTCATGAGCACAGATGTCCTGCGATCAACAAAGCGTTTCGTCAACCTTTCATGTAACGCGTCGGACAATCGATCTTCGATTTCCCGCGTCTTTTCCTGCCAGTGTGTCGGATCGGCAAGCCAACCGGGCCGATTCGAAACGTAGGTCCAGGTCCTTATCTGCGCGATTCGCGCCGAAAGCGTGTCAATTTCCCCATCTGTTCGATCGGAGCGATGAACCTGCTCCGCAAGAAACTGCTCATTCACCGTGCCATAGCGGACAAGATCGGAAAAGAGGGTCGAGATAAGATCGGCATGTTGTGCTGGGGTGATACGCCGATAATCGGGAAGCGCGCAAGCCTCCCAGAGTTTTTCGACGCGCGCCGGCCTGTCGGCAAGATCGATGACCTCGGGATAGCGCGAAAGCTGTTCCAGCGCCTGCTGGTCGACCGCAGGCAATGCCCGCGTCAGCCCCGGCACGCGCGGTCCCACCTCAAGGCTGGCGCGCAGCGATGCGATTGAGGAGAAGTCCATCTCCGTCGTCCGCCACTGCAAAACCTTGACGTTGTCGAATTCGTGCCCCTCGATGCGCTGCACCAGTTCGTCGTCGAAGGGCGAGACTTGCCCGGTGACGCCGAAGGTCCCGTCCCGCACATGCCGTCCGGCGCGCCCGGCGACCTGGCCGAGTTCGCCCGGATTGAGATTGCGGAACTGGTAACCGTCGAATTTCCGGTCCTGGGCAAAGGCGACGTGATCGACATCGAGGTTGAGGCCCATGCCGATCGCATCGGTCGCCACCAGATATTCGACGTCGCCCGCCTGATAGAGCGCCACCTGCGCATTGCGGGTGCGCGGGCTGAGCGCGCCGAGCACCACCGCCGCGCCACCGCGCTGCCGGCGGATGAGCTCGGCGATGGCATAGACCTCGTCGGCAGAGAAGGCGACGATGGCCGAGCGCTGCGGCAGCCGTGTGATCTTCTTCTGCCCGGCGTAGAAAAGATGCGAAAGCCGTGGCCGCTCGACGATAGTGATGCCGGGCAGGAGCTGCTGCAGGATCGGCCGCATCGTTGCCGCGCCGAGCAGCAGCGTTTCCTCGCGGCCGCGAAGATGCAGGATGCGGTCGGTGAAGATATGGCCGCGTTCGAGATCGCCGGCGAGCTGCACCTCGTCGATCGCGACGAAGGCGGCCTTGGTCTCGCGCGGCATCGCTTCGACAGTGCAGACGGAAAAACGCGCATTGGGCGGCGAAATCTTTTCCTCGCCGGTGACCAGCGCCACATTCTGCGCGCCGACCTTCTCTACCACCCGCGTATAGACCTCGCGCGCCAGAAGCCGAAGTGGCAGGCCGATCACGCCCGTCCCGTGCGCAACCATGCGCTCGATGGCATAATGGGTCTTGCCGGTATTGGTCGGCCCGAGCACCGCGGTCACACCGCGCCCGCTCAGAATCATCGGCTGCGAAATCAGAGTCATGAGTCCATGCAAATGAGGCGGGTGGCCCCAGGAAAATCTCGGCTCCTCGATGGAAGCTGGACAACACATGGACAGCTGCCGTCGCAAACGCAAGGGCAGATTTCAAAATGCATCGGGGATTACGACCTTTGCGAGTCCCGTGGAACGCCCGAATTTCCGATTCGGAACAGCGCAAGAACGAATCAGCGACGAATCGATGACTCCCGCTGATTCAGCTTTTGTTCACGGCTAAGTATTGATTTTGAATCACTTTTTCCCACTAGATGCTGAATCGCGAGACTCTCACCTGTTCATATTTTCGCTATCGCGACTCCGCAATTCCCGCCCGATCTTGGATAGGCGAAAATCCGCCCGAAATTAACCTCTCGACCAAAGCCGGAACGAATCGGAGACGAATCGCTGACTCCGCCGTTTTCGCCTTTCGTTCACGCCCACATCTTGTGGCGCTATCAGGTCCAGGTCCTAGATGCGCATGGGCGGCAGATCCTTCGCCCCGCCCTCGTCAGATCGGCATTAATCTTTCGGAAACCGGATTCAGACGGCGTTAAGTCGCAGCGTTAACTCAGGGGCGGCCGCTCTCGGCTCGCCGATCAAAAACGGAACGAATCGCTGACGAATCGGCGACATCGCGATTTTCCCGCTTTGTTCACCGCAACATATTGTATTTAAATGTCTTTTTAACCATAGCGGCAATTTTCGGAAATGACGGAAATTAAACCGTGAATCAGGCTTCGTCACATTTCCAGAGCTTAACCGGGAACAAAAATCGCCAATACGTGTTTCCAGTCCATCCAAATTGCGGATGAAATGAAGGAAACACACCATGCTTGGCACGATACTACTTGTTATCCTCATTCTGCTCTTGATTGGAGCCTTGCCGAATTGGGGTTATAGCCGTGGCTGGGGCTATGGACCTTCTGGCGGTTTGGGGCTAGTTCTCGTGATTATCATTATCCTTGTACTAATGGGCCGCGTCTAAAGGCCAACTAACCTGGGGAGTTACGACATGATGAAGAAGATTGTTCTTATTGGTGCGCTCGTGGGCGCACTCGCATCTTGCACAGCGACCGAGCAAGGCACGGCGATCGGCGCCGGCACTGGCGCTGTTATCGGCGGTGTCGTCACCAACAGCTGGGGTGGCGCCGCCGTCGGCGCCGTTGCCGGCGGTCTGACTGGCGCTCTGATCGGCCAGTCGGTCGAACGCCGCGGCTACTGCGTCTATCGCGACCGCTACGGTCGCCGCTATGAGGCTCGTTGCCGCTGATCGGCACAAGCATATCGGACTCCCAACGGGCGCTTCGGCGCCCGTTTTCTTTGCCGGTCGTATCCGTCAACGAGACGTTGACAATCGGTTGCGAAAGTCAAATCTAGCGCCGCCCAACGGGCAGGCACATATTTCCTTCAGAGCATGATGCCGAAAAGTGTGAGCGGTTTTCGGACGACATCATGCTCTGACTGTAAATGTAGAACAGGATGATTTTAGGCCGACCCGGCCTAAGATCATCCTGTTTTGGAGCGCAACGGACAGGCAGAGCCTCCCGACGCACCGGAAAGGAAACGCTTCCATGATTCAGATTTTGCTGAATTCCCTCGTCGCCGTTCTCATCGCGTCGGCTTTCCTGACAACCGCAATATCAGCCCTCAGCGCCAATGATCTTTCACTGCGCAAAGTGCCGGCCAGAGTTCGGCCACAGCGACGTCCGAACACAGACCGCCGCTCTTGATCTTCTCGAAACAGCGCGACTGCTCCGGCCACAAAATCGCAACCGGCATCACGAGACGCCCATAAACAGCGATGGCGCGATCCTGCCGGACGCGCCATCGCTTTGAATCTAATTCCTAATGTCGACGTGAAGACAGAAAGCCTAGGCGAAGAACTGTC
Organism: Rhizobium sp. WYCCWR 11146; assembly: GCF_013591995.1. Lineage (NCBI taxonomy): Bacteria > Pseudomonadati > Pseudomonadota > Alphaproteobacteria > Hyphomicrobiales > Rhizobiaceae > Rhizobium > Rhizobium sp. WYCCWR 11146. The sequence goes on along the minus strand of NZ_JACCEY010000019.1, from coordinate 194,447 downwards.
CGCCATTGGCCGTCAGCGTCGAACCGGTGATGAAGCCGGCATCGTCGGAGACGAGGAAGGTGACGCAGCGCGCGATCTCTTCCGGTTCGCCGAGCCGGCCGACGGGGATCTGCGGAATGATACGTTCGTTCAGCACCTTCTCCGGCACGGCAAGCACCATTTCCGTTCCGATGTAACCGGGGCAAATGGCGTTGACGGTGATGTTCTTGTTCGCCCCCTCCTGAGCCAGCGCCTTGGTAAAACCGAGATCGCCCGCCTTGGCCGCCGAATAATTCACTTGGCCCATCTGGCCCTTTTGGCCGTTGATCGACGAGATATTGACGATACGGCCGAAGCTGCGGTCACGCATGCCGGTCCAGACCTGATGCGTCATGTTGAACAGGCCGGTGAGGTTGGTATTGATCACCTCGTGCCATTGCTGCTGCGTCATCTTGTGGAACATCGCGTCGCGGGTGATGCCAGCATTGTTGACGAGGATTTCGACCGGGCCGATCTCGCTTTCGACCCTGGCAATTCCCTCGCCGCAGGCGAGGTAATCCGAAACATCCCATTTGAACACCGGAACGCCGGTAACATCGTGGAAGGCTTTGGCCTTCTCGTCGTTGCCGGCATAGCTGGCGGCGACCCTGTATCCGGCATTTCTCAGTGCCATGGATATTGCCGCGCCGATGCCGCGTGTACCCCCGGTGACCAAAGCCACTCTGCTCATGTTCCGCTCCCCTTTTGTTTTTCGCCCCGCCGCTTGGCGGGATCTTCAATCAAATATGGATCGTATGCTATTTAAAGCGCTTCAAAGCACATGGCCACACCCATGCCACCGCCGATGCAAAGCGTGGCAAGACCCTTCTTGGCGCCGCGGCGCTTCATTTCGAACAGCAGCGTGTTGAGAACGCGCGCACCGGAGGCGCCGATCGGATGGCCGATCGCGATCGCTCCGCCATTGACGTTGACGATCGACGGATCCCACCCGAGATCCTTGGTGACGGCGCAGGCTTGCGCCGCGAAGGCCTCATTGGCTTCGACGAGATCGAGATCGTTGACCGACCAGCCGGCCTTCTCGAGCGCCTTGCGCGAAGCCGGGATCGGTCCGGTGCCCATGATCTGCGGATCGACACCCGCTGTTGCCCAGGAAACGATGCGGGCGAGTGGCTGGACGCCGCGCCGGACCGCCTCCGCTTCGCTCATCAGCACCGCCACAGCGGCACCGTCGTTGAGGCCGGACGCGTTCGCGGCCGTGACCGTGCCGTCCTTGTCGAAGGCCGGGCGCAGCTTCCCCATCGCCTCGATAGTCGCGCCGTGACGGATATATTCGTCAGCATCGACCGTAACGTCGCCCTTACGTGTCTTGATGACGTAGGGGATGATCTCGTCGACAAAGCGACCGGCCTTCTGCGCTGCCTCCGCCTTGTTCTGCGAACTGACGGCGAACTGATCCTGGTCGTCGCGCGAAAGCTGCCACTGGCGCGCAACATTCTCGGCGGTGATGCCCATGTGGTAGCCGTGGAAAGCGTCGGTCAAGCCGTCCTTGATCATCGTGTCGATCATCTTCATGTCGCCCATCTTGACGCCGCCGCGTAAGTGCGCGGCATGCGGGGCCATCGACATGGATTCCTGGCCGCCGGCAACGATGATCTTGGCGTCGCCGGTGGCGATCTGCTGCATGCCGAGCGCGACGGCGCGCAAGCCCGAGCCGCAGAGCTGGTTAACGCCCCAGGCCGTCGCTTCCTGCGGAATGCCGGCCTTCATCGCCGCCTGGCGGGCCGGGTTCTGACCCTCGCCGGCGGCAAGCACCTGGCCGAGGATGACCTCATCCACCTCGCCGGCATCGACGCCGGCACGCTCAAGCGCGCCCTTGATGACGGCCGCCCCGAGCTCATGCGCGAGGACCGTCGCGAAAGCACCGTTGAAGGCGCCGACTGCTGTTCGCCCTGCGCTGGCGATGACGATGGATGGATTGCTCATGGGGACGCTCCTCGTTTTCGTCTCACTTACATAAGTGGAAACTGGCAAAGCTTGGAGCACAAGTCAAACGCGAAGACCGGCTGCTGTCATTTTTCGGCAAAGCCTTTCAAAGCCCAATTCATCTGCTCTGTTAAAGGTTTGCCGCATCGCACAAAGAGATTGTCACCGGCCTTCTTTTGCGTTTACAGTCTCAAGTGGAGGAATATCCATAAATCAGACGGGGGTTCAGGAGACTGATATGGCGAAGCATGAGGGTCAGATCGTTATCAAGAAATACGCCAATCGCCGCCTATACAACACAGGCACCAGCACCTATGTGACGCTGGAAGACCTGGCGGAGATGGTGAAGAAGGGCGAAGAATTTAACGTACAAGATGCAAAAAGCGGAGATGACATCACCCATTCGGTGCTGACCCAGATCATCTTCGAACAGGAATCGAAGACCGGCAACACATTGCTCCCGATCTCCTTCCTGCGCCAGCTCATCACCTATTACGGCGACCAGATGCAAATGGTCGTGCCGAGCTTTCTCGAACATTCGATGCGCTCCTTCACCGAACAACAGGCCCAGATGCGCGAGCAAGTAAACCGCGCCTTCGGCGAAACGCCGCTCGGCAAGAACCTGCAGTTGCCGATGCAGATGGTCGAGGACCATGTTCGCCGCAACACCGAGCTGTTTCAGCAGGCGATGCAGATGTTCTCGCCCTTCATGACGCCGCCTGCCAAGGAAAGCCGCAAGGCCGAGGCCAAGGATATCGATGAGCTGAAGGAACAGCTCCGCGCCCTTCAGAACAAACTCGACAACCTATAATCCGATCGAGACATCCCGCCCGGCGCTTCGGATCGATACGGCAAAACCGCCGATGACATCGATCAGAGCGATCGTCATCAAAATGAAGAAGACCTGCGTCGCAGCATCCCGGACGAGCAAAAACTCGACCAGGAAAGCGATGAACACCAGCATCGACAGCATGTGGTTGACGAGATTGCCGGGACCAGTTCTGGTCGCTTTGAGGATTTCGAAGAACAGCACGACAAGTGCGATGACGATGAAAAGATCACCGAGCGCCATGCTCCAGATCGCGCCCGAGATCATCGACAGCACGATGATATCATGTTGCAGTGCTGGAATGCCGCCATTGCCCATCAGGCCTAGCATCGCAAGATTGTAAAGAATAAATGGGATAATCATCAGGGGCATGGCGGCTATCATCGGCAATCTCCCAGTGCATCATGGAACAATACTGCCGCAAACCCTTGCCCCACCGCAAGTCATTGCAAATATTATATTGTCGAAATGCAAAAGGCCGGCGTGACGCCGGCCTTGAAACTTCGATCGGACAAGCCGGATCGGGAAATTATGCGCTTTCCTTCGGCGTCAGAACCTGGCGTCCGCGATACATACCGGTCTTCAGATCGATATGATGCGGGCGGCGCAGTTCGCCGGAATTCTTGTCTTCGACGTAGGTCGGAGCCTTCAGGGCGTCTGCCGAACGGCGCATACCGCGCTTGGACGGGCTTGTTTTTCTCTTCGGTACAGCCATTTCTCTTACTCCACTTGCGGGCAAAACATTCCCACGGCCACACCGGCGGCCGAAACGGACATGTCGCGATTTCGGAATTTGGCGCGCTTATACATGCAAGGGGTGACCTTGACCAGTCCCCATGCGTATTTTTTGCGAAGCTGATGATTCCGGGCTCAGACTTCGTCTTCTGGCACGATCCAGGGCTCGGCGCGGGCCGCCTCTTCCCATTTCCGCCAGGCCGGATGCGCCTTCATGGTCTCCATATAGGCCAGCGTATCGTTTCGGCTGACGAGATCATAAATGTCGAACCGGTTGACGACAGGCGCAAACATCGCATCCGCCCCGCTGAACGCGCCAAACAGAAACGGTCCGCCGGATTGCTGCAGGAGGTCCCGCCAGATCGTCTCGATGCGGCTGATATCGGCGTCGACACCATCCGGCAACGCGATCCTGCCCTTCGGCCGGCGGATATTCATCGGGCAGGCGCTGCGCAGAGCCCGGAAGCTTGACAGCATTTCCATCGAAACCGAACGGGCGAGCGCCCGCCCGGCGCGATCCCTCGGCAGAAGGCCGGCGTCCGGATAAAGCTCGGCGACATATTCGATGATCGCCAGCGATTCCCAAATCTTCAAAACGCCGTGCTTGAGAAGCGGCACCCGCCCGGTCGGCGAAATCGCCTTGATATCGGGATTGCCACCAGGATAGTCGAAGGGGATCAGAACCTCCTCGAAATCGACGCCGGCGCCCGTCAGCGCCATCCACGGCCGGAACGACCAGGAGGAATAATTCTTGTTGGCGATGTAGAGCGTCGGTCTTTCCATGGGCTTCTCCCGTTCAGGCTTCAAAATCGAAGATCAGCAATTCGTGGAAATGGTTCATGTCCTCGAACACGCAGAATGCCGGCGGGGTCAGCTCGAAAACAGGGGCCTTGCGGCGGACATCGTCGGCCACGTTGTCGAGCATTGCCTGCCATCGCGGCAAGGCTTCGTCCTCCAACCGTTCGATCGCATAGGCGAAGGTCATGTGGAACTTATAGTCCTCATGGTTCGGCTGGCGATAGCCCAGAAGCTCGGCCAGCGCATTGCGCCAGGCGCGCATGACCTTGCGGTCGTTCTCGGTCGCCCCGTCGACGAGCAGGCCCGACGGGCGAGCTTCGACGATGGCGACCTTGAAGGGATCGGCCATCGAGAAGCCTTCGAGCCGGGCCGCCATCAGCGCTATCATGTCGTCGATCGGCGCATCGAGAGGCAGATCGCCCGGCCAGCAATCCTGCCGGCGCCTGGTCTCGATGACACCTTCGAAAAGCGTCATGTGAATGCTTGATATCGGCGTGAAGAGGAACTGCGGGGCTTCGGGCATCGCCAGATATTTCTCACGCGCCTCGATCAGCACCGCCTGCGTTTGCGAACCCTTCTCGATATGGCAAACGATGGTGTTGCCGGCTTCCGGCAGAAAGCCGCCGACCTTGCGATAACGGCTGCCGAGATGGGCGGGCGGGGTTGGATTGTGCCTCTTCGAATAAAAGAGAAGCTCGGGCGAAAATGTCGTGATGGTCATGGGCGACTCGGGGGCTCTGGTTGGACTGCATTCGCCCATATGGCAGAACCAAGAATGTCAGATGACACTTGCCACGTCTCGAGCACGATACCGAAAAGTGTGAGCGGTTTTCGGACGACATCCTGTTCTAACGATAAGTTCTGATCTCAATCATAGATGCACCTGATGTAATCGCCTGAACCTTGTGCGCGTCTCTCGATTACGCCGGCGAGCCGGCGAAGACCTCGTCCGGGCTTGCCGGCATTGCGGTCGATCGGGTTCGGCAGCGAGACGGCAAGCAGCGATGCCTGGCGCCGCGTCAGCTTCGAGGCCGGCACCTTGAAATGATGCTGGGCCGCCGCCTCGATACCGTAAATGCCGGGACCCCATTCGGCGATATTGAGATAGATTTCCATCAGCCGCCGTTTCGACAGGACGAAATCCGTGCTCACCGCGAGCGGAAGTTCCAGCGCCTTGCGCACGAAGGAGCGGCCGTTCCAGAGGAAGAGGTTTTTCGCCGTCTGCATCGGGATGGTGCTGCCGCCACGTGTCGCCTGACCTTTCAGCGTATCCTCGACCAGCATGCGCATTTCCGCCCAGTCGACACCGCCGTGAAAGCAATATTGCCCGTCCTCCGACATCATCACCGACTGCACCACAACCGGGGCAATGTTATCAAGCGACACCCATTGCCTGTCGTAACCCCGCAGCAGCACGAGATCGCGCAGCATCAGCGTCGAGACGGGATGAATGAAAGGCAGCAGATAGAAAAAGATCAGCGCATAGGGAAGAATCAGCAAGACCAGCACGGCAAGAACAATGCGTTTCAACACACGCCCGTCTCCGAACCATCGCCGACGAGCCGGCATGTCGACGCTGTCCTCTCTCTCCGGCGCTATATCCAATGTCCCCAGTCCGATTTCGCTCCTGTCGTTCTCATAACGCCTGTGCAGAGCTTATGCCAGAGTGTGCGGCGAATCTTGCTGCCGCCATCGACAATTCCGTTGCAAGCCCGGGGGCGCTCATGCCAAACAGCGCCCATGGACGCGAACCGGGACACTTTCGAGACGAGGCTGAAGAACAACGCCCGCGACATCGAGGCGCTGCTCGACGCATTGCTTTCACCGAGTGCCCTTTCCGATGAAATCGCCAGGCCCGAGACGCTGCGCGATGCCATGCATTATGCCGTGCTGAACGGCGGCAAGCGGCTACGCCCGTTTCTCGTCGTCGAAAGTGCAGCCCTTCTCGGCGGCGACGCCGAGGCGGCACTTCGCGTCGGCGCCGCTCTCGAATGCGTCCACTGTTATTCCCTCGTGCATGACGACCTGCCGGCCATGGACGATGACGACCTGCGCCGCGGCAAACCGACGGTACACATAAAGTTCGACGAAGCGACGGCGATCCTCGCAGGCGACAGCCTGCTGACCTACGCCTTCGACATCATCGCCGCGCCGGAAACGACCCTTGCCGATACGAGCAAGGCATCGCTGGTGCTGGCCCTTGCCCGCGCAGCCGGTCTCGGCGGCATGGCCGGCGGCCAGGCGCTCGACCTCGCGGCGGAAAAGCAGGCCCCCGACGAGGCCGGCATCATCCGCCTGCAGGCGATGAAAACAGGCGCGCTGATCCGCTTCGCCTGTGAAGCCGGCGCCGTCATCTCGGCAAGCCCGCCGGAAGATCGTCGCCGCCTGCGCGCCTTCGGCGAAAAGATCGGCCTTGCCTTCCAGCTTGCCGACGACATTCTCGACCTGACCTCGGATGCGGCGACCATGGGCAAGGCGACCGGCAAGGATGCGGCCCGCGGCAAGGGAACACTCGTCGCCCTGCGCGGCATGGAATGGGCCGAGACCCAGCTCCGTGAGCACGTCCGCGATGCCGAAGCGCTGCTTGCTCCCTACGGCGCCCGTGCCTCAATTCTTATTGCTGCGGCGCATTTCATCGCCGACCGGAAGAACTGACCCCAGCAGGTCAGGCCGCCAGTATCTCTTTGAGAGCGGAAACCAGACGGGCACACTCTTCATCCGTGCCGATGCTGATCCGCAGGAAGTCCGAAATACGCGGCTTGGCAAAATGCCGGACGAGAACGCCGCGCTCCCGCAGGGCGGCTTGAAGCGCTGCCCCCGAACGGCTTTGGTGCCTCGCGAAAACGAAATTCGCCTGCGACGGCAAGACCTCGAAACCCAAAGCTCCAAGTTCAGAGATGAGGCTTTCCCGGCTGGCGATGATGTTCCTCCGGCATGTCTCGAACCACGCCTCGTCCTTGATCGCCGCCGTCGCGGCAAGCTGCGCCAGACGATCGAGCGGATAGGAATTGAAGCTGTCCTTGACCCGCTCCAGCGCCTCGATCAGCGGCCGCTGCCCCAGTGCTAAGCCGATGCGCAGACCGGCAAGCGAACGGGACTTCGACAGGGTCTGGATCACCAGTAGGTTGGGATAGGTTGAAACGAGCCCGGCGGCGCTCTCGCCGCCGAAATCGATATAGGCCTCGTCTATGACGACGACCGCATCCGGATGGGCGGCAAGAAGTGCCTTTATCCCGGTGAGCGGCAAGCCGATGCCGGTCGGCGCATTCGGATTGGGGATAATGATCGCGCCGCAGGGCCTGTTGTAATCTTCCAGCCGGATGCGAAAGCCGTCATCGAGCGGAATTTCGACAGCATCGACACCATATAGCAGGCTATAGGTCGAATAGAAGCTGTAGGTCACATCGGGATAGAGCAGCGGCTGTTCGTGTTTCAACAGCGCCTGGAACGTATGGGCGAGGACCTCGTCGGAACCGTTGCCGACGAACACTTCCTCCGCCGTCAGGCCGAAGCGGGCCGCGATCGTCTCGCGCAATTCCGTGGCAGTGGGATCGGGATAGAGCCGCAGACGATCGTCCGCCGCTTCCCGGATCGCCTCGAGCGCCTTCGGAGACGGCCCATAAGGATTTTCGTTGGTATTGAGCTTGACCAGGCCGGGAATACGCGGCTGCTCTCCCGCGACATAGGGCCGAAGCTTGCTGACGATGGGCGACCAGTACTGGCTCATCCGAATTTGCGGGCGTTCATTCCGCCGCCGTCCGCTGGCCGAAACGCTTCTCGATATAGTCGACAACAAGCGCCTCGAAATCGGCGGCGATATTGGGACCGCGCAATGTCAGCGCCTTCCGGCCATCGATGAAGACGGGGGCGGCCGGCGTCTCGCCGGTGCCCGGAAGCGAAATGCCGATATCTGCATGTTTGCTTTCGCCCGGCCCGTTGACGATGCAGCCCATGACGGCGACGTTCAGCGCCTCGACCCCAGGATATTTCTCGCGCCAGACCGGCATGTTCTTGCGGATGTCGTTCTGGATGTTCTGGGCAAGCTCCTGGAACACCGTCGACGTCGTGCGTCCGCAGCCCGGACAGGCCGCAACGACAGGTATGAACTGGCGGAAGCCCATGACCTGCAGGATTTCCTGCGCCACCTGGACTTCGCGCGTGCGGTCGCCGTTCGGCTCCGGCGTCAGCGACACGCGGATCGTATCGCCGATGCCGTGCTGCAGCACGAAGCCCATCGCCGCCGACGAGGCGACGATGCCCTTGGTGCCCATGCCGGCTTCGGTCAGGCCGAGATGCAAAGCATGATTGGAGCGTTCGGCGAGCATGGAATTGACGGCGATCAGGTCCTGAACCTGGCTGACCTTGGCCGACAGGATGATGCGGTTGCGCGGGAGGCCGATTTCTTCGGCAAGGGCCGCCGACAGCAGCGCCGATTGCACGATCGCCTCGCGCGTCACCTGCCGGGCCGAAAGCGGCGATCCGGCTTCGGCGTTCCGGTCCATCAGCGCCGTCAGCAGATCCTGATCGAGCGAGCCCCAATTGACGCCGATGCGCACCGGCTTGTCATAGCGGATCGCCATCTCGATGATCTCGGCGAACTGCTTGTCCTTCTTGTCCTTGAAGCCGACATTGCCGGGGTTGATGCGGTATTTCGCCAGCGCTTCGGCACAAGCAGGATGATCGGCGAGCAGCTTGTGGCCGATATAATGGAAGTCGCCGATCAAGGGCACGTCCATGCCGAGGCGCAGCAGCCGCTCGCGGATCTTCGGCACGGCGGCCGCACTCTCGTCGCGGTCGACGGTGATGCGCACCAGCTCCGACCCCGCCCGGTGGAGGGCGGCGACCTGCGCGACGGTGGAATCGATATCGGCCGTATCGGTGTTCGTCATGGATTGCACGACGACCGGCGCCCCGCCGCCGACGATGACGCCGCCGACATCGACGGCAACGGAAGCGCGGCGCGGTTTCGGATCAAAATCGGCGGCTGAAGACATGGAGAGTTCTTGCACCCCTAAAAACAGTGCTTTTCAGGTGGATCAAGGCCGACTGCTTGTCAACCGCCCCTGATATCACTTTTGTTGGGAAGTGGCTCAGTGACCGCCTCCGGCGGTCTCATCGGCATAATGGGCCAGGTTGGACAGCAGCAGAACGACGAGCAGCAGCGCCGGCAGCGCCATGAAAACGACGGCAAAACCGATATGCTCGGCGACGAAGCCGATCAACGATGGCGCAACCAGCATGCCGGAATAGCCCATGGTGGTGACCACCGAGATGCCGATGCCGGGCTTGAGTCCTGGAATATTGCCCGCCGCCGAGAAAGCGATCGGCACCATGTTGGAAATGCCGATACCGCAAAACGCAAAGCCCAGGATGGCAAGCTCGGCATTGGGCGCCAGGCCAGCAAGCAGCATGCCGACAATGGCAAAAAGCGTGCAGATCCGCAGCGTCTTGACGCCGCCCAGACGGTCGCGCACCAGGTCGCCGCCAAAGCGCATGATTGCCATGGTGGCCGAAAAGGCTGCGAAACCAAGACCGGAAAGTGCCACGGACGCATCCATTTCCTGCCGAAGATAGAGCGCGCCCCAGTCGAGAACAGCACCTTCCGGCACCATGCTGAACAGCGCCATCAATCCGAGCAGCCACGGCAGCGGCACCATCGGCAGCTTCGTCTTTTCCTTCTTGGTGTCGGGATGCGGCGGATCCGCAAGGATCATCGGCCAGGCGACGGCAAGGAAGATTGCCGCCAGCACCGTCGCCAGTTGCGCATGGCCGAGAATGCCGAGCTTGGAGATCACGATGCCGCCGAGACCTGAGCCGATCAGTCCGCCAAGGCTCCAGAAAGCGTGGCAGGACGACATGATGGCGCGGCGCATGGATTTCTCGACCGACACTGCATTGGCATTCATCGCCACGTCCATTGCGCCGATGAAGCCGCCGAACAGGAAGAGCGAGATTGCCCCGGTGAGCACATTTGGCGCCAGCGTCAATGCCAGCAGCAACGGCAGCACGCAGACGGCCAGGACCTGAACGACGATGCGCGAGCCGTGTTTGGCAATCTGCGCACCGGCGATCGGCATCATGACCAGCGAGCCGACGCCGAAGACCAGGATCATCAGCCCTAGCTCGAACTTGGTCAGCGCCAGGCGCTCGGCAAAATCCGGGATCTTCGGCGCCCAGCAGCCGACGACAAAACCATTCATAAGAAAGAGCAGGGAAACCGCCGCCCTGCTTCTGGTAATGAAGCCGCTCCGGGCTCCCGGCGTACTCACATGACTATCCATTTCCGGTCTTCCTCATTGCCGGGCTTTCACCCGCCCGGTTTCCCTAAACTCTATGACGTCGCCTCAGTTCGTTTTCTCGGCGAGAACAGTTCTGCATCCGCGCTCGCGGTAACGGGCGAGAATGGCCGGATCGGCATCGTGCTCGACGACCAGGCATTCGCAATGGGCAACCGGCAGGATGCTATGGGGGGCGGCAGTGCCGAATTTCTCCGAGGTTGCAGCCACCAACACTTGTCTGCTCCTGGACGTCGCAAACCGCTTGAACTCCGCATCCTCGAAGCCGAACACCGTGATGCCGGCTTCGAGATCAACCCCGCAGGCGCCGAGAATGCAGAGATCGGGCGAAATCTGTTCCATATCCCGCAAGGCCTTGGCGCCGAGCGAACCGCCCGTCTGCCGGTCGACCATCCCGCCGATCAGAATGACGTTGACGCCAGGCTTGTCGATTAGCGCCGCGGCAATCGCCGGCGCATTCGTCGCAGCCGTGAGTGCAAGTTCGGCCGGTAATGCGTTGGCAATCGCCAGATTGGTGCTGCCGGCATCGAAGAACACAGTCGAACCGGCGGCAATCTGCTTTGCCGCTGCGCGCGCCAGCGCCTGTTTCCGGTCAGCGGCAAAGCCGATGCGTTGCGTCAGGCTTCCATGCGCCGGCGAGACAGGCAATGCACCGCCATAAACCCGCTCGCAGAGCCCTGCCGCTGCCATCTCCCGCAGATCCCGCCGCACCGTATCCTCGGAGACACCGAATTCGAGCGCCAACTCCGTCGCCAGCACGCGGCCGTTCAGCCGCAGCCTCTCGGAAATCACGCCTTGGCGCTCTCGCAACAAAAAATCCTGCATGTTCCTACCGGGTCCGTAGCTTACGAATTAGAAACGTGCATAAACGCTTATAATCATGCAGGCAATATGCACGATCACACGTTTTCTGACGTTCGGAAACAAAGCTGCATCACCAGAGCGAATATGCCCTATTGACCGGTCCGAGAGGCGGGAATATCGATTGATCATTCCCGATTCCCGCCGGCATATCCGCCACCTGGTGCGTTCTCCCCGTGAAAAACTCCGTCAGCCTGGGCATCCTGCTCACGACCGTCGCCTATATGGCGTTCACCTTCCATGACGCGATCATCAAGGTCCTGGCTTCAAGCATTCCCGTCTGGCAGATCCTGTTTTTCCGCAGTCTCACCATCCTCGTCGGTTGTCTCGCCTATGGTCGCGGCAAGCTCGTCCGTCAGACGATGACGTCGCCGATCATCAAGCCGATGATCGCCCGCAGCATCCTTCTTCTCTGCGCCTGGCTTTCCTATTATTCCGCCGCAAGCCGCCTGCAGCTTGCCGAAGTGACCACGCTTTATTACGCCGCGCCTGTCGTCGGCACCTTGCTTGCCTGGTTCATCCTGAAGGAGAAAGTCACGCCGGCGCGTTGGCTGGCCGTCGGCGTCGGCTTCGTCGGCGTCCTCATTGCCTGCAATCCGATCGGCCTCACCATCTCCTGGCCGGTCTATCTGGCGCTTCAGGCGGCTGTGCTCTGGGCCTCAGCCATGGTATTGCTGCGCAAGACCTCGCTGCACGAGAAGACGATTATCCAGCTCGCCGTTTCCAACGTCTTTTTTCTTGCCATGACCAGCATTGCCGTTCTCTACACTTGGCGGACACCCGATATGACGCAGCTCGCGCTCCTCATCGCCACCGGCGTCGTTGCCGGCTGCGCGCAGTTCGCCCTTTTCGAAGGCATGCGCCAGGCGCCCGTCTCCGTGCTTGCGCCATTCGAATATAGCTCTCTCATCTGGGCCTTCCTCCTCGGTTATCTGATCTGGGCCGATATCCCCACACCCAATGTGGTCGTCGGCGCGGCGATGATCCTCGGCGCCGGATTGATCATCATCGTCAGCGAAAAACTGCGCCGCCGCATCACCGCCTGATGCCTGTTTCTGCAGGTTTCATGGTTCGAGCGGCCGTTTGAGAAAAATATTTGCAGTTGCTGCTTTTATTCGCAGTTTTCTACGCTTCCGGCGCCCTAATTTTCTGCAAACTATCTCCACCCGATGACAACCTCCCAAGGATGGATAAAACAATGAACTGGTTGAAAACCGTAGCCGCTGCTGCGCTCATTCAGGCCGCAGCCCTCCTGCCTGCCCATGCCGGTGAAAACCTCGCCGCCATCAAATCGGCCGGCGTCTTCAAGATCGGCACCGAAGGCACCTATGCGCCCTTCACCTATCATGACGAAAGCGGCAAGCTTGTCGGCTTCGATGTCGAGATCGGCGAAGCGATCGCCGCCAAGCTCGGCGTCAAGGCCGAGTTCGTCGAAGGCAAGTGGGATGGCCTGATCGCCGGCCTCGATGCCAAGCGCTACGACACCGTCATCAACCAGGTCGGCATCACCGAAACCCGCAAGCAGAAATACGATTTCTCCGAGCCCTATATCGCCTCCAAGGCCGTGTTGATCGCCCGCGACGGCGACGACAGCATCAAGTCCTTCGCCGATCTGAAGGGCAAGAAGGCCGCCCAGTCGCTGACCAGCAACTTCGGCAAGCTCGCAACCGAAGCCGGTGCCGAACTCGTCGGCACCGACGGTTTCGATCAATCGATCCAGCTGGTGCTGACCAAGCGCGCCGACGCCACGATCAACGACAGCCTCTCCTTCCTCGACTTCAAGAAGCACAAGCCGGACGCGCCGGTGAAGATCGTCGCCGAGCAGGAAAACGCCGACTATTCCGGCGTCATCATCCGCAAGAACGAGCCGGAGCTTCTGGCCGAAATCAACAAGGCGCTTGCCGACATCAAGGCCGACGGCACCTACAGGAAGATCGCCGACAAGTATTTCGGCCAGGACGTTTCGAAGTAAGCCCTGACACCAGCGGTTTCCCACTGCCGTCATATCATTTATAGCTGCATGGAAAAGCGTTCGGCGAAACCTCGCCGGACGCGTCTTTTCTTGAGGAAATGCCCTTGCCGCACTGGCTCCAACTGATGGCGGATTCGCTTCCCTCGCTCCTCTGGGCAGGGCTGATCTTCACCATCCCCTTGACCCTGCTTTCCTTCGCGTTCGGCCTGATCTTGGGCTTGGCCACCGCAATCGGACGTCTCTTCGGCCCAGAGCCAGTTGCAGCCATTGCCCGCTTTTATGTTTGGGTCATTCGCGGCACGCCGCTGCTCGTGCAGCTCTTTGTCATCTTCTACGGCCTGCCGAGCCTCGGCATCCTGCTCGATGCCTTTCCGGCCGCCCTCATCGGTTTCACGCTGAATATCGGCGCCTATAGCTCCGAGATCATCCGCGCCGTCATTTCCTCGGTACCGAAGGGCCAGTGGGAAGCCGCCTATTCGATCGGCATGAGCTGGCGCCAGGCGATGAGCCGCACCATCCTGCCGCAGGCGGCCCGCGTCGCCGTGCCGCCTTTGTCGAACACCTTCATCTCGCTGGTCAAGGATACCTCGCTTGCCGCCGCCATCACCGTGCCGGAGCTGTTCCAGGCCGCACAGCGCATCGTCGCAACCACCTATGAGCCGTTGATCCTCTATATCGAAGCGGCGCTTGTCTATCTCGTCCTGAGCTCCGTCCTCTCGCAGCTGCAGGTGCGGCTGGAACGCCGCTTCGCGCGGTACGGCGGCATGCTGGAGGCAAATGCATGATCGAGCTTTCCAACATCGAAAAACGCTTCGGCGACGCCGTCATCCTCAAGGATATCAGCATCCGCATCCCCGAAGGCAGCGTTACCGCGCTCGTCGGTCCTTCCGGCGGCGGCAAGAGCACGCTGCTGCGCTGCATCAACCTGCTCGAAATTCCGACCGCCGGCTCCATCCGCCTCGGAGAGGAAACGCTGGCCTTTGCACCGGGCAAACGAACGAGCTGGCCGGCGATCCAGAAGATCCGCCGCCAGACCGGCATGGTCTTCCAGAACTTCCAGCTCTTTCCGCATCAGACCGCGATCGAGAATGTCATGGAAGGCCTGGTGACGGTGCTGAGATGGCCGAGGCCAAAAGCTCGCGAGCGTGCGATGGAATTGCTGACCAAGGTCGGCATGACCCACAAGGCCGATGCCTGGCCTTCGACATTGTCGGGCGGCCAGCAGCAGCGCGTCGCGATCGCCCGCGCACTGGCGCCGTCGCCGCGCGTGCTTCTGTGCGACGAGCCGACATCCGCCCTCGATCCCGAGCTTTCGGCCGAAGTGGTCGATGTGCTGGGCAAGCTTGCCAGCGAAGGCACGACGATGGTGATGGCGACCCACGATCTCCGGCTCGCCTCGAAGATCGCCAATGACGTGGTTTTCCTGGAAGCCGGCAGGGTGGTGGAAACTGGCAGCGCCAGAGCAATCTTCAGTGCGCCGGAGCGCGAACGCACCAAACGTTTCATCTCGACGATCAACGCCGCCCATACTTACGATATTTGAGCCAATGCCGGGATGCGAACATCCCGGCATGGCTGGAACTCCAATCAGGAGGCCGTGACGACCGAGCGCGCCGCCTTCAGCGCATTGCCCCACCAGGTGAGCTGGTCGAGCTGGTTCTTCGCCGCTTCGTTGAGATGCGCGTAATCGCTGAGGCTCTTGCCTTCCTTGAGGACGCCGAGATATTCGCCAAGCGCGATATGCACGCCCGTTTTCACCGAAGCCGCACCCATTTCCACGAAGATCAGCCGGAGATGCTCGACCGCACGTGCGCCGCCGACGCCGCCGTAACCGACGAAGCCGACCGGCTTGTGGATGAACTCGCCGAGGTCGATGGCGTTCTTCAGAACCGCCGTCGGAGCGTGATTGTACTCGGCAACGGTGAAAATGAAGCCGTCGAATTCACGCAGCTTCTTTTTCCAGCGTTCTGCCGTCTCGCTTTCAGCGGTCGTGGCACGCTGCTCACCGAAAAAATGCATGGGGTATTCGAGCAGGTCGAGAACCTCGACCTCGATGTCCTGGCGCTCTGCGGCGATAGCGGCAATCCACTTGGCCGGATGCTCGGCAAAACGGCCAATACGCGTGCTGCCGACGATGACGGCAATCTTCAACTTGCTCATGGATATCATTTCCTGATTGGTCTTGGGGGCGGATGGTGGGAGCGCAAGTTTATGAGAAAGCCTCCGCGCCGGGCAAGGCGCGAAGGCTTCGGAAAATCAGCTTTTTGACAGGCCGATCGTACACAATCGAGTGAAGGGAGCCCGCTCGCAAAGTCGGCTGACGGACACCTTTGCGAAGACGGCAGCCCTTCAGCCTGCGTAGACGACGAGCAGGTCCTTGGCATCGATCTGATCGCCGGCCCGTACCAGTACTTCGGAAATAGTCCCATCCTTTTCCGCATGCAGCGCCGTTTCCATCTTCATCGCCTCGATGGAGACGAGCACGTCGCCGGCATTGACGGCCTGGCCGGGCGAGACGAAGACACGGCTGATGACACCCGGCATCGGCGCGCCGACATGAACGGCATTGCCTGGTTCGGCCTTGCGGCGGACGGCGGCACCCGTCGCCCCATGGGCCCGGTCCGGCACCTTGATGCGGCGCGGCTGGCCGTTGAGCTCGAAGAAGATGGTCACCATGCCTTGGCTGTCGGTGGCGCTCATCGCCTGGTTGACGATGACGAGCGTCTTGCCGCGCTCGATATCGGCAAACAGCTCCTCGCCATCCTTGAGACCATAGAAATAGGCGGGCGTCGGCAGCACCGAGACCGGGCCGTAGGTATCTGAGGCGAGCGCGAAGTCGGTGAAGACCTTCGGATACATCAGGTAGGAAGCAAATTCGAAGTCGCTGACCTCGCGCTCGAGTTTCGTCTCGATGACTTTACGCTCCGCATCGAGATCGGCCTCCTTGAGCAGCGAGCCGGGGCGCACCGTATAGGGCTTGTCACCCTTCAGCGCCTTCTTCTGCAGCGCTTCGGGCCAGCCTGACGGCGGCTGGCCGAGATCGCCCTTCAGCATCGAGACCACCGATTCCGGGAAGGAGACTTCCTTGTCGGGGCTGACGACGTCGGCAACAGTCAGGTCCTGGGACACCATCATCAGCGCCATATCGCCGACGACTTTGGAAGACGGCGTCACCTTGACGATATCGCCGAACATCTGGTTGGCGTCGGCATAGGCCTGTGCCACCCGATGCCAGCGGGTCTCGAGGCCGAGCGAGCGGGCCTGTTCCTTGAGGTTGGTGAACTGGCCGCCCGGCATTTCATGCAGATAGACTTCGGATGCCGGGCCCCTCAGATCGCTTTCGAAGGCGGCATACTGGTTACGCGCCGCTTCCCAATAGAAGGAGATGCGGCGGATCCATTCCGGATCGAGGCCCGGATCGCGCTCCGTACCGCGCAGCGCCTCGACGATCGAGCCGAGACAGGGCTGCGAGGTATTGCCGGAAAGCGCATCCATGGCGGCATCGACGGCATCGACGCCTGCATCGACGGCGGCAAGAACGGTCGCGGCCGCAATACCCGATGTATCATGCGTGTGGAAATGGATCGGCAGGCTGGTCGCCTCGCGCAGCGCCTTGAACAGAACCTTCGCAGCCGCAGGCTTGAGAAGGCCCGCCATATCCTTGAGCGCGATGATATGCGCGCCTGCCTTCTCGAGCTCGACCGCGAGGTCGGTGTAGTATTTCAGATCGTATTTCGGACGGGCCGAGTTCAGGATATCGCCGGTATAGCAGATCGCCGCCTCGCAGAGCTTGTTCTCCTCGGCAATGGCATCCATCGAGACGCGCATATTCTCGACCCAGTTCAGGCAGTCGAAGACGCGGAAGAGATCGATGCCGCCCCTGGCCGCCTGGCGGACGAAATATTTGACGACATTATCGGGATAATTGGTGTAGCCGACGCCGTTGGCGCCGCGCAGCAGCATCTGCAGCAGAAGGTTCGGCGCGCCCTCGCGGATCAGCGCCAGGCGTTCCCACGGATCCTCGGTCAGAAAGCGCATGGAGACGTCGAAGGTCGCGCCGCCCCAGCATTCGAGCGACAGAAGGTTCGGCAGCGCATGCGCATAGGTGTCGGCAATGCGGGCGATGTCATAGGTGCGCATGCGGGTGGCGAGCAGCGACTGGTGGCCGTCGCGCATCGTCGTGTCGGTCAAAAGCACGCGCTTCTCGTTGCGCATCCATTCGCCGAATTTCTTCGGGCCGAGCGTGTCGAGGAGTTGCTTCGTACCATCCTTGACCGTATTGCCGTTGGCGTAGGGAACCACCGGCTCGGCAGCATTTTCCAGCGGCCTCGGCCTGTCCTTGGCCTCGGGATGGCCATTGACGGTGACGTCGGCGAGATAGGTCAGAAGCTTCGTGGCGCGATCCTGGCGCTTGACCTGCTGGAAGAGTTCCGGCGTCGTGTCGATGAAGCGTGTCGTGTAACTGTTATCCCTGAACTTCGGATGGCCGATGATCGCTTCGAGGAAGGTCAGATTGGTTGCCACGCCGCGAATGCGGAATTCGCGCAGCGCCCGGTCCATGCGGGCGATCGCTTCGGACGGATTGGGCGCCCATGCCGTGACCTTGACGAGAAGCGGATCATAAAAGCGGGTGATGATCGCGCCCGAATAGGATGTGCCGCCATCGAGGCGGATGCCGAAACCGGACGCCGAGCGATAGGCGGTGATGCGGCCGTAATCCGGAATGAAATTATGCTCCGGATCTTCCGTGGTGATGCGGCACTGCAGCGCATGGCCGTTGAGACGGATATCCTCCTGGCGCGGCACGCCCGATTCCGGCGTGCCGATCGCAAAGCCGTCGAGGATGTGGATCTGCGCCTTGACGATATCGATGCCGGTGACGACTTCGGTCACCGTATGCTCGACCTGGATGCGCGGATTGACTTCGATGAAGTAGAATTTGCCGGTATCGGCATCCATCAGATATTCGACGGTGCCGGCGCCGATATAATTGGTGGCGGCCGCGATCTTCAGCGAATAGGCGGCGAGTTCCTGGCGCTGCGCCTTAGAGAGATAGGGCGCCGGCGCGCGCTCGACGACCTTCTGGTTGCGGCGCTGGATCGAGCAGTCACGCTCGAAGAGATGCACGACATTACCATGCGTATCGCCGAGAACCTGGCTTTCGACATGGCGGGCGCGCTCGACGAGCTTTTCCAGATAGACCTCGTCCTTGCCGAAGGCCGCCATCGCCTCGCGCTTGGCTTCCGTCACCTCGCGGGCGAGATCCTTTGGATCGCGGATCGCGCGCATGCCGCGTCCGCCGCCGCCCCAGGAGGCCTTCAGCATGACAGGATAGCCGATCCCCTCCGCCATCTTCGCCACTTCGGCCATGTCCTCCGGCAACGGCCCGGTGGCCGGCACCACGGGAACGCCGACCGAGATCGCCAGGTTGCGCGCTGCGACCTTGTTGCCGAGCTGGCGCATTGTATCGGCCTTCGGGCCGATGAAGATGATGCCGGCCTTGTTGCAGGCATCGACGAATTCGGGGCTTTCCGACAGCAGGCCGTAGCCGGGATGGATGGCATCGGCGCCGGAGAGTTTGGCAACGCGGATCACCTCCTCGATCGACAGATAGCTCTCGATCGGGCCCATGTCCTTGGAAAGATGCGGGCCGCGGCCGACCTGGTAGCTCTCGTCCGCCTTGAAGCGGTGCAGCGCCAGCTTGTCCTCCTCCGCCCAGATCGCCACGGTTTTTATTCCAAGCTCGTTGGCCGCGCGGAACACGCGAATGGCAATTTCGGAGCGATTGGCAACGAGAATCTTGGAAATGGGCAAAACGGTCTCCTCAGACGTTCAGACGCGGGAATGCTGCACCCGCGAAGGAAATTCTTAACTTCTTGTCACAGAAAGTTCAATTTATCTTGCGACTGCGAAATGCAATTTTTCGACATGCTGAAGCAATTCCAGGAAAAGTGCGAAGCGGTTTGCGTCCGGAGTTGCGTAAAAATAAAAAGCAGAGCGGTTTCGCTTCGATGAGAAGCGGAATTGCTCTAACTTATCAGGCCATGACGGAAGGCAAGCGCTACCGCCTGCTGCCTGTTTTTCGCCTTCAGCTTGTCCTGCAAGCCGTTCATATACCAGTCGACGGTGTGGTTTGAGATCTTCAGCATCTTGCTGATCTCCATCGAAGTCATGCCTTCGGCGAGATAATGCAGGATTTCCATCTCGCGCCGCGTCAGCGGCGTGTCGGCCGGCAGCACGGTTTCCAGTGCCTGCGCCTCACCTTTCAGATCGAGCAACCGCCAGAAGGCCTTGCGCGCCACCGCCTCCAGCAATGCGATTTCCACCGGCGACAGCTCGATCGGCTTGCCGGCGAGACTAAGGCTGGCGAGAATGCCGTTGCGTCCGTGGATGGGAAAGATGTAGCCATCCTCCAACCCGTGCCCGAAGGCATCGACCATCATCTGCTCCATGCGGCGATGATAGGCGTCCTTGCGGAATGCCGCCATCGCCTCCCGCCAGCGGAAAGGCCGCTGCGCATGAGCGAGATAGCGCACCATCGGATCGATCAGAGCATATTTTTTCGCGGTATATATCTGCGGCCATTGTTCCGGCCAGCGGCCGGCAAGCGCCGCAGCCCAAGGCTCCGGATTCTGCTGCATCGGGGTCTGCGGCAAATGGCGTGGCAGACCGTAATATTCGAAGCCACAACCGTGGAGGATCTGCTCCAGCTCGGTGACGACAGCTTCAGGATTTGAGCATTCTTCCAGAATTACAAGCAATTGAATTAACGAATTAATATTCACAAAAATGCCCCTTGGCCGGACCTGATGCCCGCATGAGGCCGTCGGCGGCTGGTCAAACTGGTCGCGAAACGGTCTTCAATAAATGCAGTCTGTAATTTAATGCTGCGCTAAACATTTAATAAAATGCAAGCGCAAATTGTTGCCAGATATAGCCGAACGGCAATTTCGGCGCCATGGCCATCTCGTCGCATCCTGCGATAGTATGATCGTATTAATCATCACATCGGTTGAAGCCTGAATACTCCGTTAATCGCCCGTTCAGGTAGCCTTTTGTAGCATCGCATCATCCCGTTTTCGCAGATGCACAAGAGGTTCGACGTGACGCTATTTAAGGTCTATGCAAGGGCTCTGCGCTATCTTGGCGCCTACAAGCTGCGCGTATCCCTGGTCGTTGTCGCAAACATTGTTCTTGCGACGATCACTATCGCGGAGCCGATCCTGTTCGGTCGCATCATCGATGCGATTTCGGGCAAGGGTGAGGTCAAGCCCATCCTCTTCATGTGGGCGACTTTCGCCGTCTTCAACACCATTGCCTTCGTTCTGGTGGCCCGCGAGGCCGACCGGCTAGCCCATGGCCGGCGGGCGACGCTGTTGACGGAAGCCTTCGGCCGCATCATTTCCATGCCGCTTGGCTGGCACCATCAGCGCGGCACCTCCAACGCGCTGCATACATTGCTGCGCGCCTGCGAAACGCTGTTCGGCCTCTGGCTGGAATTCATGCGCAACCACCTGTCGACGGTTATCGCGCTTGCCCTTCTGATACCGACCGCAATGGCGATGGACATGCGCCTTTCCGCCGTGCTCATGGTGCTTGCCATCGCCTACTGGCTGATCGGCCGCGTCGTCATGAGCCGCACCAAGGACGGTCAGGCTTCGGTCGAGAACCATTATCACACCGTCTTTTCGCATGTCAGCGACTCGATCAGCAACGTTTCGGTCCTGCACAGCTATAACCGCATCGAGGCCGAAACCAGGGCGCTGAAATCCTTTGCCGACCGTCTGCTCGAAGCCCAGTATCCGGTGCTCGACTGGTGGGCGATCGCCAGCGCACTGAACCGCATGGCGTCGACCATCGCGATGATGGTGGTCCTGATCATCGGCACCATGCTCGTCCAGGCCGGCCAGCTGCGCGTCGGCGACGTCATCGCCTTCATCGGCTTTGCCAATCTCCTGATCGGCCGTCTCGACCTGATGCGCCAGTTCGCCACGCAGATTTTCGAGGCCCGTTCCAAGCTCGAGGAATTCTATGCGCTGGAAGACTCGGTGCGTGAACGTGAAGAGCCTGCCGGCAACGGCGAGATCAAGGACGTCAAGGGTTCGATCGAGTTCCGCGACGTCTCCTTCGGCTTCGGCAACAGCTCACAGGGCCTGCACAACGTCTCCTTCTCGGTGAAGGCAGGCCAGACGGTCGCGATCGTCGGCCCGACCGGCGCCGGCAAGACGACGCTTGTCAACCTGCTGCAGCGTGTCTACGATGCCCAGGGCGGCAAGATCCTCGTCGATGGCACCGATATCACCAAGGTGACCCGCAAGTCGCTGCGTCGCCACATCGCCACCGTCTTCCAGGATGCGGGCCTGCTGAACCGTTCGATCAGCGACAATATCCGCCTTGGCCGCGAGGGCGCCAGCGAGGAAGACATGCGCCGTGCGGCCGAAGCCGCCGCCGCCGCCGACTTCATCGAGACGCGTGAGGATCGCTACGATACGCATGTCGGCGAACGCGGCAACAAGCTCTCCGGCGGCGAGCGCCAGCGCATCGCGATTGCCCGCGCCATCCTCAAGGACGCGCCAATCCTGGTGCTCGACGAGGCGACCTCGGCGCTCGACGTCGAAACCGAAAACCGCGTCAAGGCCGCAATCGACAATCTGCGCCAGAACCGCACCACCTTCATCATCGCCCACCGCCTGTCGACGGTCCGCGAAGCCGATATGGTGCTCTTCCTGGATGACGGCCGTGTCGTCGAACAGGGCAGCTTCGACGAACTCAGCCACAGCAACGGCCGCTTCGCCGCCCTGCTGCGCGCCAGCGGCATCCTGACGGACGAAGAGGTCCGCAAGGCCCATACGACCGAAGCCGCCTGATCGATTTGGGTTCAAGATAAAGGCCGGAAGGGTAACTCCTTCCGGCCTTTTTGTTTGCTCTGGGGCTGAGGACAGATCGACATTCAGGATTCCCAAATCGGTTGATCACTGATTCATAGGGTACCGTGTGCAGCACGGAGGCCTTTGATGGGCGTGAAGCGATACGAGTTGAACGAGGCGCAATGGTCGAGAATTGCGCCTTTGTTGCCAGACAAATCCAGTGATCCGGGTCGAACGGGAGTAGACAACCGGACGTTTGTGAACGGGTGTTTGTGATACTGCGCTCGGGCGCGCACTGGCAGGACCTGCCGGAGCGCTACGGCAAGTGGAAGACGGTCCACCGCCGGTTCAGTCGCTGATGCCATGCCGGCGTATGGGAGCGGGTCTTTGATGCCCTCACTGCTGACCGGGACAATCGGTACTTAATGATCGACAGCACCATCATGCGTGCCCATCAACAGGCTGCGAGCGGAAAAGAGGGGCCAAGGATCAGGCGCTGGGGCGTTCCAAAGGTGGACTGACGGTCAAGGCCCATATGCCGATCGATACGCTCGGGCGTCCCCTGCTCTTTACCTCGATGGCCGGCAAGGTCGCGACATCACGCAAGCTCAATAACGAGACAGCTCAAGCCATCTGGGGCGATAAAGCCTATGACAGCAATGCCTTGCGCAACGATCGCAAAGATGGAGGCCGAGGCAGTTATAGCCTCAAACCGTTCCCGAAAACCGAGAGACGGTGTCGCGCCCTGCCGGGCATCTCTCCGCCAAACCATGCCGACCTCCCGAGAAATCATCGCGGAAGTGTCAGGCATGTCTCCGAACATCTGCCAGGTATGTATCAAGACCGACACCTGTGGGGGAGATGCCCGGCAGGGCAGAGGGGGTAACACACGGCACAACATCTCCGCTCCAACCCACACGATTGATCACCCCGCCGATCTTCCCTATCCTTCGCCAGTCAACGGAGCATAGGGAGAAAACCCATGAAGGTCCTGCGCATCGTCGCCAATATCCAGGCAGCGGATATCACCCCGGCCCGGCGCTTCTATCAGGATATCCTCGGTCTTGACGTCATCATGGACCACGGCTGGATCACGACGTTCGGCGCCGCACGCTCAATGAACATTCAGCTCAGCATCGCCAGTGAAGGCGGTTCCGGAACGGAGGTGCCCGACCTCTCGATCGAAGTCGATGACCTCGATGCTGCTTTCGCGGCGATGTCGGCTTCAGGCTTTCCGATCGAGTACGGCCCGGCCGACGAGCCTTGGGGCGTCAGGCGCTTTTATGTGCGCGATCCCTTCGGCAAGCTGGTGAACATCCTCGTCCATAAAAATTGAGCCGGCGGCCATCGGCCACCGGCTCCTTCATTTCGGGAAAAATCCGAGCCCTATTTCCGATCGTTCCGGCGATAGGCATTTGCCGTTCCGCCAATGCGGACCGGAACGGGGATGGTGGCGGTATCGGTGACAAGTTTCCCCTTGACCTTGCCCTGCTGGCGTTTGCGCTCGAGATAATAGGCATAGGCGAATTGTATCGCGATCCCTGCAATCACGAAGAGCGGACCGACCAGTTGGTCCTTGTTGGTGATGTAGAGCACCACCTGGCCGATCATGGCGAGGATCGTGCCGGCGACGAAGATGTTCAGCGAATGGCGGCCGAGGATCGTCAGCGGATGGTCCACAGGACGGCGCAGGATACGCGAGAGCGCGGGGATGCTGATAACGAGATAGGTCAGCGCCAGTACATGCAGCAGCCGCGGCAGCGACAGGAAGGTCTTGTCGAAACCGGTGATAACAGTCGGCAGGCCGAGTGCTGCCAGCGAGTTGCCGAAAATCCAGAGATGGCCGGTCACCCAGACGAAGGACAGCACGACGTAACCGGCAGCGGCCGTCAGCAGCAGCGGATGCTGCCGGATCGTGCCGCCGCGCTTGATATGCAGCATCGAGACGATGCCGATCGAAAATAGGAACTGCCAGGAGAGCGGATTGAGGAACCAGTAGCTCTCGATCAGCATGTTGTGCGGCGCCACTTCATAGATGCCCGCAAGCAGCCAGACCGTGGCCGATACGCCGAGCGCCAGCCAAGGGCTGCGCGCATTTAAGAGCAGGATAATAGGCACCATCAGCATCAGCGCGCCGTACATCGGCAGGATATTGTTGTAGCCGATCTGGTGGCCGAGCAGGAGCAGTGCCGGAATGCCTTCCTTCAGGTTCATCAGAACCGCCAGGATATTGATTTCAACCAGCAATCCCGGCCGATGGAACAGCCAGGCACCGCAGATGAAGAGCGCCAGCGTCATGAAGGTGGTGATCATATGGGCGAGGTAAAGCGTGAAGGCGCGCTTTACCGCCTTGATCGCCACCGTCAGCCGGCTCCCCGGCTGGAAGCGGCCCCCATAGGCAAGGCCGACGGCAATGCCCGAGATCAACACGAAGGCCTCGGCGGCATCGGAGAAACCGAAATTCTTCGTCGTCACATATTCGAAGATCTGTCCGGGAACATGATTGATGAAGATCATGATCAGCGCCACGCCGCGCAAGACGTCGAGCCTCGTGTCACGCACCGGCGCAGCTGCGGATAGGGAACTGCGCCCCGTGAAGATGGCTTCGGTCGGCGTGCTTGCCATGGGTTTCTCCTTATTATCCGATTTGCAAACGCGACGACGGCCAAAAGGGTTCCCTTTTGGCCGTCGCGAATCGCCGTGTTTTTCAGCGTGGAGAACGCTGTTATCCGAGCGGATATCCCTCTTCGGGATCGGTGACTTCGCAGCCGTTGATTGACAGAGTGTAGCCGCTGTCATTGGACGCTTTTGAGACCGAAATGCGGTATTTGCCGCCGCCTTGCTCCACCTCTGCCGCAAAACCGTCCCATTCTGACGGGAGCGACGGGCGCACATAGAGCCGGCCGTCCTTCAGCCGGATGCCGAGGATGCCCTCGACGGCGGCACGGTAGAGCCAGCCGGCAGACCCGGTATACCAGGTCCAGCCGCCGCGCGACGCATAGGGCTCATGTCCGTAGACGTCAGCCGCCACGACATAAGGTTCGACGCGGTATTGCTCCGCTGAAGCCTTGTCGAGCGAGTGGGTGATCGGATTGAGGATCTGGAAACAGCGGAAAGCATCGTCGCCTCGCTTCAGCTCCGCCAGCGCCATCACCACCCAGGTTGCGGCATGGGTATATTGCCCACCATTTTCGCGCACACCCGGCGGATAGGCCTTGATATAGCCGGGATCCCTAGCGGAATTGATGAAAGGTGGCGTGAACAGCCGGATGATCCGGGCATCCTCGTCGACCAGCTGATCGAGCACGGCCTCCATTGCCGTGACGGCGCGGGCCGGATCGCCCTCGCCCGACAGCACGCTCCAGGACTGCGCGATCGAATCGATCCGGCATTCCGGACTTTCCCTGGAGCCCAGCAGTGCACCGTCGTCGAACGTGCCGCGGCGATAGTAGCCGCCATCCCAGGCAGCTGTTTCGAGCGCCTTCTTCAGCTCGGTGAGATGCGCCGACCAGCGCTCTGCCCGGACCGTGTCGCCGCGCTCTTCGGCATAGGGAATGAAGGAGCGCAATGCACCCGCCAGGAACCAGCCGAGCCAGACGCTGGTGCCGCGCCCACCGATGCCGACGCGGTTCATGCCGTCGTTCCAGTCGCCGCCAAGGAACAGCGGCAGGCCGTTTTCCCCCTTGCGGGCGATGGCGAGATCGAGCGCCAGCGCCGCGTGTTCGTAGACGCTCGCCTTGTCCTCGGAAATTTCCGGCTTGTAGAAGGAGTCGTGCTGGCCTTCGAGCAGGGCAGGCCCTTCCAGGAAGGCGATCTCCTCGTCGAGGACGTTTTTGTCGCCGGTAACGCTGCAATAGTGATGGATTGCATAGCTGAGCCAGACGACGTCGTCGGAGATCAGCGTGCGCACGCCGGCACCCGTTCCCGGCAGCCACCAATGCTGTACATCGCCTTCACGGAATTGCCGCGAAGCAGCATTCAGGATCTGCCGGCGGGCAAGCGAGGGTTCGTGCAACACGAAGGCCAGCGTGTCCTGCAGCTGATCGCGGAAGCCGAAGGCGCCGCTTGCCTGGTAGAAGGCGGTGCGCGCCATGATGCGGCAGCCGAGGCTCTGATACGGCAGCCAGGTATTGACGAGATTGTTCATCCCGCGATCCGGCGTCGATATCTGCAGCCTGCCGGTGAAGTCTTGCCAGAAGGCACGGTTCGCCTCGACGGCATCGTCGAACGAAGCCTTGCGGATATCGGCGATGACGGCGCGCGCTTCTTCTTCCGTCGGCGTATCGCCGAGGAAGAAGGTGAAGTCGCGCTCCTCGCCGGCGCCGAGCTCGATGTCGATCGCAAGAGCCGCGGCCGGATCACCGTCGAGATCGGTCGTACCGGAAAGGGCAGCGGCGGAGGTGACGGCCTGCGGCGTCTGGATCGTTCCCGCCTTGCCGATGAATTCGCGCCGGCTTGCCGAGAAGCTCGAAAGCGTCTCGCTCGCCGCGAAAAAGGCGGTGCGGTTGGAAAAATCGATGCTGTAGGGATTGGTGGCAAACAGCGCCCCCGTCTCCTCGTCATGGCTCGACAGGATGAAAGGCACCGTGCGGGCCGGATTGCTGCCGAGGACCCATTCGACATAACCGTAGAGACGCAGCTTACGGCTAGCCGAACCGGTATTGCGCAAGCGCAGGCGCTGCAGTTTCACCGGCTTTTCGCGGTCGATCGTCTGTGTCAGCTCCAGCGCGATATCGTGCTGAACGCTGGAGAAGACGGAATAACCGAGCCCGTGGCGGGCTTCGAAACGAATGTCCGGCCGGCGGGAAAGCGCTGCGAACGGCGTCATGACGACACCGCTGTCCAGATCGGTGAGATAGAACGCCTCGCCCGAACGGTTGACCACTGCATCGTTCGACCAGGAGGTCAGCTGATAGTCGCGCGAATTGACGCTCCAGGTGAAGCCCGAGCCTTCGGCCGACACGTGGAAGCCGAAGCTGTCGTTGGAAATGACATTGATCCAGGGCTGCGGCGTCGCGTGACCTCCGGGCAGCCGAACGACATATTCGCGTCCGTCGCGGGCAAAGCCGCCAATGCCGTTCCAGAAGTCGAGATCGCCTTCCTCCTCGATGACGACGGCGGGCACGACAGGCGGCGGCACCGGCGCAACACGCTTGACGGGGGCCTTGTTGCGCTCGGCCCGTTCCATCTCCTGCAACTCCTCCTTGGAGGGGGCAAACAACGCGACGGCGCGGTTGATCTGGTCGACCACCTTGCCGTTCTTGGTGTGCAGCGTGACGCGGGAAGCCGCGATCAGCGCATGATAGGTGGCTTCCTCCATCAGGTCCTTGCGAACCGCAAAGATATGCTGGCGCAACCCGTCGGCCTGGCCCATGCGGCGCACGTTCTCGCACATGGCGTCGAGCGCATGCTGCATGTCCTGCGCATAGGACGAAGCGCGTTCGTTCATGATCACCAGATCGGCGGTGACGCCGCGCGAGCGCAGATATTCCTGCGCCAGCAGCGCCTCGCGGGCGATGTCGAGATCCATGTCGTCGTTGATGCGCAGCGTGAAGATCGGGAAGTCGCCGGAGATTGCCAGCGGCCAGAGCGCCGATTGCGACTGCAGGCCGGCCTCGACGGTCGCCTCGTCCTTGCGCAGTTGCATGTCGGGATAGACGAGGTAGCGTCCGAGATGCTGGAAGGCCGCCGCCTGCTGGGAGGTGACGCCGACATGGCGCATCTGCACCTGCGTGCGTGTCCAGGCCTGGACGAGCTCGTGGGTGAAGGCATCGGGATGACGGTAGCGATTAACCGCCTTGTCGACTTCCTCGCGGCTTGGCGCCGCAATCGTCCAGAAGATCACGCTGACTTTCTTGCCGGCCGGTACGCGGACGGTGCGGCGCAGCGACATCACGGCATCAAGCATGAAGCCGTCGCTGCCGGAAAGCGTGGCACCCGGATCGAAGGCCGCCGCATCGGCAAGACTGCGGCCACGGCCGATGAACTTGCGCCGGTCGGTCTCGAATTCGGTATGGCGGGTGTCGCCGGCATTGTCGACGATCAGATGCGCGATGCTGATGTTCGGCTCGTTCGGATCGCGCTTGTTGCGTTCGGCGCGGATGACGTCGCCGCGCTTGCCGATCTCTGTCTTGACGAACATGCGGGCGAATGCCGGATGCGCATTGTCGGTATCGTCGGAGGTGATCACCGGTTCGAGATAGGAGGTGACCTCGATGAAACGGTCTTCCGTGCCCATGTTGAGCAGGGTGACGCGGCGGGCCTCGGCATCATGCTCGGTCGCGACGATGCACTCCACCTCGCTTGTGAGGTCGCCGACCATCTTGGTGAACTGCGCCTTCTCGTCGGCGAATTCGACCTTGATCTTTTCGCCTTCGACGCCCTTCGGCTCTGATGTCGCCGACCACCATTCATTGGTGGCGGTATCGCGCAGGAAGATGAAACTGCCCCAGCGGTCTTCAGTCGGATCAGGCTTCCAACGGGAAACGGAAAGATTGTTCCAGCGGGAATAACCGGCGCCCGTCGCCGTCAGCATCACCGAATAATGACCGTTCGACAGGAACACGAGTTCGCGGTCGCGGGAAGCCGGATCGCTGATCTTCCTGAGCTCCGGCCGTAGGAGATCGTCCTGGATGCTGGCCGGCGTGTCGGACTCGTGCTTGCCGCTCATGACGGGAATGTCGCGCGGCGCCTTTTCCTGCAGCAGCAGTTCCGCCGCCTCGATGACGGGATCGGCGTGAAAGAGCTCGCGCAGATGACCGTTGAAGGCGACGTTGGCGACCGCCGCGATCGACATGCCGTGATGGTGGGCATAATAATTGTAGACCACCGCGCATTTCTTGCCTTCCGGCACGCGCGTCGGCGTGAAGTCGACGGCGTCGTGGAAGCCGAACTTGCCGAGTGCACCGACCTTGCGCAGCCTCTGCAGGTTTTCCAGCGCGGCCGGCGGGTCGTACTGGGCGGCGAGCAGCGAGGCGTAGGGCGCGATGACGGCGTTGTGGCCGAGACCGCGCTTCAGGCCGAGCGTCGGCACGCCGAAATTCGTGTACTGATAGTTGAGGTTATGGTCGCGGGCATTGAAGGCCGCTTCCGAAATGCCCCACGGAATACCGAGCTTGCGGGCGTAGTTCATCTGCTCGACGACGACCAG
This sequence comes from Rhizobium sp. WYCCWR 11146, assembly GCF_013591995.1. Classification (NCBI taxonomy): domain Bacteria; kingdom Pseudomonadati; phylum Pseudomonadota; class Alphaproteobacteria; order Hyphomicrobiales; family Rhizobiaceae; genus Rhizobium; species Rhizobium sp. WYCCWR 11146. The sequence goes on along the minus strand of NZ_JACCEY010000019.1, from coordinate 164,977 downwards.
ATTGTTCGTCTGGTTGAGAATCCCCCCACCGCGCTCCTGCATGACGAGCGGCGGCATCAGATATTCGAACATCGAGCCGGACCAGGAAACCAGCGCGCCGCGCGACCCCACAGGCACGACCTGACGGCCGAGGCGGTACCAGTGTTCCGTCGGCAGATCGCCCTTGGCGATGCCGAAGAGGCTGGTCAGGCGGCATTCCGAGGCGAGAAGGTCATAGCAGGCCTGGTCGAGTTCACCGCTTTCGACGCGATAGCCGATCGACAGCAGACGCCGCTCTGGCCGGAACAGGAAGCCGAAATCCATCGAGAAGGCGAGATCGCGCGCCTTGTCGCGCAGCGCCACCAGCCGCGGCCTCAGCGCATCGACCTTGGAAAGATCGAAGGTGCTGTCGGAAATATGCGCCTCGCAGACCTTCACCAGCGATGCCGCCCACAAGGTGACCTCTTCGCTCTGCTTCGACTTGACCTCATGGTCGAGATTGGCGGCGAGCTTCTCGATGTCACGCGCGAGAACGGCGAGGTTGATGATGCGGATGGAGGCGAATTCGTGCTCGCGCTTGACGGCGGCAAGCGCGTTCTGGAAACCGACAATGCGCTCCTCCAGGCGTCGGCGCAGCGGGCGCACGGTCTTGCGATCGTCGGGCAGGTCCGCCAGCACTTCGCCGAGAATGCCGGCCGTGTCGCCAACGCCGTCGAGATTGCCCTGCATATGAGCGGACGGCGCCTCGGCCCAGTTGCGGCAGGCCGATGAAATGGCGATCAGATGGCCGGCGAGATTGCCGCTGTCGACGGCCGAGACATAACGAGGACCAAGCGTCTGCAGCGTATCGGTGTGGTACCAGTTGAACAGGTGACCGCGGAATTTCTCCATTTTGTCGATCGTCGCGATCGTCTGCTCCAGCCGCTCGAGCGTCTCCTCGAAGGAGAACCAGCCGAAATGCCGGCCGGAGACGACGGAAAGCAGATAAACGCCGATATTGGTCGGCGAGGTGCGCGCCGCAACGATCACATGCGGCGTTTCCTGGATATTGTCCGGCGGCAGATAGTTCTGCTCGGCCGTCGTGAAGGTCTCGAAATAGCGCCAGGTGCGCCGGGCGATCTTGCGCAGTTCGCTCGACACGGAATCGGCAACCTCGAGCCGGTCCTCGGTCTCCGCCGACTGGCTGACATACCAGGCGACAACCGGCGATAATATCCACAGCAGCGCGAAGGGAATGCCGACGAGGAAGGCGTTGTCGCCGGGAAGGGCTGCGAAACCGAGTGCCAGCAGAGCCAGCGCCGGTGCATGCCACATCGCCTTGTAGTAGGAGATCAACGTGCCCTGGCCGCCGGCCTGAACGCTGGCGGCGGTCCGCCATTGCAGCATCAGCTTGCGGCTGACGAACAGGCGGTAGAGCGAACGGCCGATCGCATCCGCCATCATGCAAGCCGAATCGGCGATGAAGACGATGCGCAGCGCAACCTGCGCATTGGCGGCCGTGATATCGGCCCAGACCGTATAGAGATGAGCGCGGGCAATGATATCGCTGGTGCGCGGGATGATGCCGTTGATGAGCGACAGTGTCGGCGCGACGAAGAGGCAGAAGATCAGCAGAATCTGCCAGATGAGCGCGCCGAGCGGCCCCATGAAATACCAGCCGAGCACCGAGGCGAAGAACCAGGCGATCGGCGTCAGCGAGCGGCGCAGATTGTCGAACATCTTCCAGCGGCCGAGTGCCGTGACGCCGTATTTCGGATTGAACATGTAGGGGAGAAGCTGCCAGTCGCCACGCGCCCAGCGATGCTGGCGCGAGGTTTCCACCTCATAGCGGATCGGGAAATCCTCCACCAGTTCGAGATCTGTGACGAGCGCGCAACGCGCCATCGAACCTTCGAGAAGATCGTGGCTGAGCACGGAGTTCTCGTCGATCCGGCCCTTCAGCGACGCTTCGAAGGCATCGACATGGTAAAGGCCCTTGCCGGTGAAGGTGCCTTCGCCGGCGAGATCCTGATAGACGTCGGAAACGGTGAAGACATAAGGATCGAGGCCGCGGTTGATCGAAAAGACGCGCTGGAAGACCGACGCGTCCTTGCCCGTCGTCAGCGACGGGGTGACACGCGGCTGCAGCACGCCATAGCCACTTTCGACGCGGCCGGTTTTCGGGTTGATGACCGGGCGGTTGATCGGATGATAGAGCTTGCCGACGAGCTTGGTGACGGCATCGCGCATCAGGCGCGTATCGGCATCGAGCGTCATGACATATTGCACATTGGCCGGCACGGTATTGGCGCCCGGCAGGTAGGTCGTGTCGCGGTCGCCGCGCAGAAGCATGTTCAGCTCATGCAGCTTGCCGCGCTTGCGTTCCCAGCCCATCCAGACGCCTTCCGAGGGATTGTAGAGGCGGCGGCGATGCAACAGATAGAAACGCGTTTTGCCGTCATAGGCATAACGAGCGGAGAGATTGGCGATTTCGCGCCTGGCATAATCGAGAACCTCGAGATCGGCAGGCGTTTCCTCGACGTCGCTGTCTGGCCAGTCGCTCAGCATCGCGAAGTAGATCTCGCCGCGCGGATTGGCGAGGTAATGGACCTCGAGATTGCGCACGTGGTCGTCGACGCTGTCGCGGTTCGAGATCAGGCAGGGCACGACGAGCAGCGTGCGCGCATCTTCCGGAATGCCTTCCTTGAACTCGTAACCGACGAGGCGCGCCGGCGTCACGAAGAAGGACAGCAAGGTGTTGAAGAGGCCTGTCGCCCCTTCCGACGCCGGCACCGAGAACATGATCAGCAGCAGGACGATTTCGACCGCACCCATGCCGGCATTCGCCATGAACTTGCCGACGATCGCCATGGCGATAACCGTCAGCAGCATGACGGGCACGGCAATCGCCAGCCAGTTGAACCGGCGCACAGCGCGCACGAAATGCTGGGTGACCGTCGGGCGATAATTCGCCCGCGCCTCGAGCTTCGGCCGCTGCGCGCCCGACAGGAAGCCGCCGACATTCGGTTCATGCGGCTGCGGCTCGTCGGAGGCCTTGGCGGCATCGGTCATGTCGAGCGCCAGCTGGGCGATTTCCATTTCCGACAGCGGCGAGCGCTTGGCCAGCTTCTCGATCTGCTTGCGATATTTGTTGCGCGAGCCGGAATCGAGGATGCCGTAATCCGAATGCTCCCAGAGCAGCTTGTCGACATGGCTGACCTGCTCGACCCAGACCGACCATTCGGCATCATCGATCTCGCGAAGGCTGCGGATGATGTTGCCCATCGTCACGTTGCCGGAAGAGAGCCGGCTGTGTTCGGCCGTGGTCGCCTCTTCGGTGTTGCGGCCGAGCTCTTCCAACCGCTCGTCAAGCCAGGTGATCGCCAGGCTCGACGTCTGCGAGCCGTCGCGCAAGCGATAGAGGAACTGCGTCGAGAAGGTATTGTCCTCGGCAAGCGGTTCCAGCGTCTTCAGATAGGCGGCCGCCCCGGCCGGATCGGTCAGGCGCACCAATTCGTCGGCCGCCTCGTTGGCGCGGCGGCGCAGCCGGCGGCTGGCTTCGACGCGGCTCGAAATACGGCGAAGGTTTTCCACGAGCACGTAGCGCACGAGAGAGGGCAACGCCCATAATTCGCCGATCCTGAGCGTCTCGCTGGCCTGGAAGCCGTCGACCAGCGCCGTCAGACTTTCCTGCGAGATCGTGCTGTGGGTATGGGCGACATAGAGCCAGGCAAGTACGAGGGTGCGCGGCACCTCGACGCCGCCGACGACCATGGTCGGCAATTCGCGATAGAAGCGCCGGGGGAAGTCGCGCCGCACCTCCTGGATCGCCTCTTCGACGATATAGTGATTATCCAGCAGCCATTCTGCCGCCGGCGTGATCGTCTCGCCGGCCTCGACGTCGGTCGCCGTTGTCCGGTAGACGCGCAGGATTTCCTTCTCGTTTTCCTTATGGCGCGCAAAGAAATCGAAGGGGGCGAAAGCCGGCAGCTGGTCGACGCCGTTGCGGGCGACCGCATCGCCCATCGCCTTGATGTCCTCGATCGACAGATAGGTCGAACGGATCGAACCGTTGTGATCGATCTGCTTCATATCGGGTTCGCGCGGAAGGCTCGGAGAAAGATGAGAAATAGACATGGGTTCGGTTCTGGATCCAAACGAAGTTATGGCTGTTTTGCTCAGCCTTTTGCACTGCTTATCATGACTGCTACATGAACGGGGCCCTATTCTTCAAAGATCGATGAAGCCGGGGTGAACGACACTCGGGCCAAGCAATACAAACGGGCTACGCCCTGTTCAGGACGTGACCCGACGGGATCAAGACCATCGATACCCTCTGCGCGAAAGCCATGTCGAAAATTTGGACACCCTCGGGAAAATTCAAGTCAAGAGGCATGCGCCGCGGCCCGGCGAGCTTGTCTGGGCGGTGGAAATGACGAAAATGCCGGCACCTGGTTCCGACAAGGCAAGAGCTCTTCGATTTCAGAAAAACGAAAGACGCATGAGCGCCTGACCATGCGTGGCGGCGGTTTGGACGGCTTGTGACCCACGCCGCTTCCGTTTGAGATCAAGATCGCTCGGGCGTGTTTTGGATGGCGTGAAAAAAAGTACGGAAGAATGATGGGGATCGGAATGCCGATCGCCATGCCAAAATGCCTCTCGTGACCATTCTCCCTTTGACATTCGAGTGCCAGGAGAATGCCGAGACAAATTAAATGTTCCGAAATTCAATAAAGGCGGAAACCGCCGCAGCGCCGGCATCTGCCGACGCTTGCTCAGGCCGGATTATCCGACGACGCCGCAAACCATGGCTACGACGAACAGGAATGCTGCAGTGAAGATCGCGCCGTGGAGCATCGTCTGAAGCCTGTGGCGTGTGGTAAGCGGCTTCTTGGTCGGTACGGAACCATACTGGTTCACGTGAGCATGCGAAATACCCAGATCTGCCATATGTCGCCTCCGTTGTTCTCGTGCGGCCGGTTGTGCGGCTCGCGTTTATATTCTTACTTTCTCTATCAAGTAGGTAGAGATAAATTTCCGTCTAGAGCGAGCGGAAGAGAAAATTCAACCAGCCCTTTTAGCAGAGCGTGCGCCATGCCCAGATCAACGAGCGCTCGACGGCGTTCTCGTTCTGCGACGGGTTGGAGGAAGTCTCGATCAGCCGACGGTCCTTTTCCGCAGGAATGGATGCCGAAATCTGTTCCCGGCGATCGGCTCGAACAGGAGGATCGAGGTAACCCATGGTCATCCCACCGAGAAAGAACATGCATCAACCTCCATCGATCACGAAAGCTAACAATCGTTAACGGGATCATGACAGAAGCGAGGCAGCTGTCAATAGTCTAGCTGAATGGTCGTCTTTTAGGGAAGCATTATCCTTAACACCGCTGCCGGTCTTTTCTTTTCAACGGTTTGAAAAGATTGACTTTCAGGCTTTGACGAAACCCTTGCTCGCGATCATCAAATTTCTCGTATATTCCTCGTGAACCGCGCCTTGCGCCAGTTCTTGCGAGCTCAGCCGCTCGACGACGGCGCCGTTGCGCATCACGGCGAGCCTTTCACACATATGGGTGACGACCCCGAGATCATGGCTGACCATCACGAAGGTGAGCTTGCGGTCGCGTCGGATCTCTTCCAGCAGGTTCAGCACCTCGGCCTGCACCGAGGCGTCGAGCGCCGATGTCGGCTCGTCGAGCAGCAGGATCGACGGTTCCACGATCAGCGCCCGAGCGATCGCCACGCGCTGGCGCTGGCCGCCGGAGAGCTGATGCGGGTAGCGGAAACGGAAACCATTGCCGAGACCGACCTCGTCCAGCGCGCGGGCGATCCGCTTCTCGCTGTCGGCGATGCCGTGGATCGCAAGCGGTTCGAGCAGAAGCCGATCGATCGTCTGGCGCGGATGCAGCGAACCATAAGGATCCTGGAAGACCATTTGCACGCGTCGATAGAAGACTTTGCTGCGCTTCGAACCCTTCAGCGCCTCACCGTCGATGTTGATCGCGCCGCCGCTGATCGGCGCAAGTCCGGCAACGGCCCGCAGCAAGGTCGATTTTCCCGAGCCGGACTCGCCGACGAGACCAAAGGATTCGCCGCGTTCGACAGTAATGCTGACATCCTTCAGCGCATGAAAATGGTCGTAAACGACGCTGAGATCGTCGGTCTCGAGAGCTGCGCTCATGCCGCCCACTCCGGCTTGCGGTCGAGCACCGGCAAAGGATGACGGTTCGCGCCGATCTCGGGCATGCAGTTCAGCAGCCCCTGTGTATAGGGATGCTGCGCATGTTTGAGATCGGCCGCCGCCAGCTCCTCGACGACCTTGCCGGCATACATGACGATGACGCGGTCGCAGAAGGAGGAGACCAGCCTCAGATCGTGGGAGACGAAGATCAGCCCCATGCCGCGCTCGGACACCAGCCTGTCCATGATCCGCAGCACATCGAGTTGCACCGTCACGTCAAGCGCCGAGGTCGGCTCGTCGGCAATCAGCAGTTCAGGCCCGGCAATCAGCATCATGGCGATCATCGCACGCTGCCCCATGCCGCCCGAAACCTCGTGCGGATGCAGGTCGAAGACACGTTTCGGATCGCGGATCTGCACCGCTTCCAGCATGGCGAGCGCGCGATCGCGCGCCTCCGCCTTGCCGACCTTCTCATGCGTGCGCAGCGTTTCGCAGATCTGCCGTCCGATCGACATGACGGGATCGAGCGAATATTTCGGATCCTGCAGGATCATGGCGATGCGCTTGCCGCGCAGCCTCCGCCTTTCGCCGGCAGACGCATTGATGAGATCGATGCCGTTGAAATTAAGCCTGTCGGCCGTGACGATACCGTGTTTCGGCGTTAGGCCCATGATCGCCCGTCCGGTCTGCGACTTGCCGGAACCGGATTCGCCGACGATGCCGAGCCTTTCCTTGCCGAGCGTGAAGGAGACGCCGCGCACGGCCTCGATCACGCCGGTGCGCGTGGGGTAGCTGACCTTGAGTTTGTCCACGGTTAGAAGTGTGGTCATTGGCCGCTCTCCTTCGGATCGAGCGCGTCGCGCAGGCCGTCGCCGAGAAGATTGAAGCCGAGGCTGACGATGAGGATGGCGATGCCGGGCATCGCCGCGACCCACCATTGATCGAGGATGAAGCGCCGTCCCGAGGCGATCATCGCACCCCATTCTGGCAGCGGCGGCTGCGCCCCCAGGCCTAGGAAACCGAGACCGGCCGCCGTCAGGATGATGCCCGCCATGTCGAGCGTCACACGCACGATCAGCGAGGAAATGCAGAGCGGCATGACATGCCGCACGATAATGCGAAGCGGCGAGGCGCCCATCAGCCTCACCGCCGAAATATAGTCCGACCGCCGGACCGTCAGCGTCTCGGCGCGCGCAATGCGAGCATAGGGCGGCCACGATGTAATGGCGATGGCGATGATCGCGTTCTGGATGCCGGGACCGAGGGCTGCGACAAAGGCGAGCGCCAGCACCAGCTTCGGAAAGGCGAGGAAGATATCGGTGATGCGCATCAGCGTCGCATCCACCCAGCCTCCGGCATAACCGGAGACCGTGCCGACAATCAGGCCGACCGGCGCGGAGATGACGGCGACGAGCACGACGACGAGCAACGTCAATCGCGATCCGTAGATCAGCCGCGAATAGATATCACGGCCCTGATCATCCGAACCGAGCCAGAATCCCCCCGTGCCGGGCGGCAGCAGCCGAGCATTGCGCAGATCGCCGACAACGGGATTATGCGTGGCGAGCACATCGGCAAAGGCGGCGATGAAAAGCAGCGCCACGATGATCAGCAGGCCGACGACCGCGAGCCTGTTTGCCGTGAACTGCCGCCAGGTGACATAAGTGCGGCCGAGGCGGGCTTGCAGGCGCGATTGCGGCCGGTCGGAAAGCAGCCATTCGCGGCGGCTCATCGGCTGGGATGGGCTGGCGGGAACCGTCATCGGTTTCGCGTCCTCGGGTCGAGCGTCCGGTAGAGAAGATCGGACAGAAGGTTGATGCCGATGAAGACCGTACCGATGACGATCGTGCCGCCGAGTACGGCGTTCATATCGGCGTTCTGCAGCGAATTGGTGATGTAGAGCCCGATGCCCGGCCAGGAAAAGACGGTCTCGGTCAGCACCGATCCTTCGAGCAGGCCGGCATAGGAAAGTGCAATCACGGTGACCAGCGGCACGGCGGCATTGCGCAGCGCATGGCCCCAGATCACCCGCGTTTCCGAAAGCCCCTTGGCCCGCGCGGCGACGATATATTCCTGGGAAAGCTCGTTCAGCATGAAGCTGCGCGTCATGCGGCTGATATAGGCGAGCGAGAAATAGCCGAGCAGCGAGGCAGGCAGGATGATGTGGCGGAAGACATCATAGAAGACGTCCCATTGTCCCTGCCAGGCGCTGTCGAGCAGGTAGAGGCCGGTGATCGGCGTGAACGTATATTCGAAGACGATGTCGATGCGGCCGGGAAAGGCCACCCAGCGCAGTCGCGCATAGAAGATGACGAGCGAGATCAGCGCCAGCCAGAAGATCGGCACCGAATAGCCGACGAGGCCGACGACGCGCACCACCTGGTCGGCAATGCTGCCGCGGCGCACGGCGGCGAGAACGCCGAGCGGTACGCCGACAACGGCGCCGATGATCGTTCCGAGCGTTGCGAGCTCGATTGTCGCCGGCAGCACCCGGCGGATATCGACCATCACAGGATTGGTCGTCAGCACCGAATTGCCGAAGTCACCGGACAGGATGCCTTTGATATACATGAAGAACTGCTGATAGAGCGGCAGATTGAAGCCCATTTCCTGGCGTACGCGCTCGACGACATGGTTGGGCGCGCGGTCGCCGAGGACGGCGAGCACGGGATCGATCGGCACGACGCGGCCGATGAAAAAGGTGACGGCCAGAAGGCCGAGATAGGTGGTGACGGCGGCAAACAGAAACCGCCCTGCCGCCTTTGCAAAGGCCCTAGCACGGCCCTTTCGGGGCCGCGCCTCCTGCGTTGTTTCGACGGTGCTCAAGCGACCAATCCTGCCGGACTATTCCTTGGCGATCGGACCGACGAAATTGGTGTCGAAGCTCGGACCCAGCTTGAAGTCCTTCACGCTTTTGCGGTAGCCGGCCACCTCGGTCTGCTGGAAGATGAAGACGAAGGGGCTGTTTGCCAGATACTTCTTCTGGATGTCCTGATATATGGCGGCGCGCTTGGCAGCGTCGCGTTCCAGAAGTGCAGCCTTGGCTTGCTTGTCGAGCTCCGGCGCTTCCCAGGTGTTGCGCCATGCGAGCGTCTTCACCGTGCCGGCATCGGAATTGTCAGGATTGGCGGTAAAGGTGTCGGCATTGGAATTCGGGTCGAAATAGTCCGAACCCCATTGGCCGATATACATGTCATGGGTGCGGGCGCGATATTTGGTCAGCGTCTGCTTGCCGTCGCCGGGGATGATTTCCATCTTCACCCCGGCCTGCGCCAGCGTCTGCTGCATGGATTCGGCGATACCGGTCACCGGCTGGCTGTTGCGCACGTCCATGGTGATCGAGAAACCGTCTGGTACGCCGGCCTTGGCCAGCAGTTCCTTGGCCTTGGCGACATCGAGCTTGTAGGGATTCTCGTCGAGTGCGCCGAGCTGACCCTTTGGCAGGAAGGTCTGATGGATCTCGCCGATACCCTTGATCAGCGTTGCGCTGATCGCATCGTAATCGACCAGATATTTGAAGGCTTCCTGGACTTCCGGCTTCTTCAGGTTCTCGTTCTTGTTGTTCAGGCTGACATAATAGATCGTGCCCTTCGGCGCACTCGTTGTCGCCAGATCGGCATTCTTCGAAACCGCGTCGATATCGCCCGGCTCGAGATTGCGGGCGATATCGATATCACCGGCTTCGAGCGCCAGGCGTTGGGCAGCGCTTTCCTTCATGTAGCGGTAGATGACGCGGTTGAGCTTTGCCTTGTCGCCATAATAATTGTCGTTGCGCTCCAGCACGACGACTTCGTTGGCGCGCCATTCGCGCATCTTATAGGGGCCGGAGCCGGCATAGCCGGTCTTCAGCCATTCATTGCCGAAGTCGTTGTCGTATTTGTGGTCGGCATCGGGCGTCACCGCCTTCACATGCTCCAGCACCAGCTTCTTGTCGACGACGGAAGCGACGGTTGCCGTCAGGCAGTTGAGCACGAAACTCGGTGCATAGGCCTTGTCGACCGTGAAGACGAAGGTGCCGGCATCGGCCGCCTTGGCCTTTTCCGCGACGTTGTCGCCGGTCAGGCCGAATTGGGTGAGGATGAAGGCCGGGCTCTTGTCGAGCTTGACGGCGCGCTCGAACGACCAGGCAACATCTTCGGCGGTGATCGGGTTGCCGGAGGCGAATTTCAGGCCGGACTTTAGCTTGAACGTATAGGTAAGACCGTCATCGGAAACGCTCCAGCTCTCGGCCAGATCGCCCTTCACCTTGGATGTGTCGTCCATGTCGAGACGGACGAGCAGGCTGTAGCTGTTGGTGGTGATTTCGGCCGTCGAAAGCTCGAAAGCCTCGCCCGGATCCATCGTGATGATGTCGTCGATGGCGAAGCCTTCGACCAGCGTATCCTTCGGCGTCTCGGCAAAGGCCGAGGGTGCGGCCATCATCAGCAGTGAAAGCGCAGCTCCCGCGGAAAGCATGCGGAAATTGCGGTTGAGCTTGGTCATCATCATGGTCTGTTCCCCTGTTTTTTGATTGGATACGAAAGGCTTAGGCGTGGTCCTCCCGCCAAGCCTGAGCCAGAATGCGAAGCCAGTTTTCACGGGCAAGTTTTGCCAGGTCGGCGTCAGCATAGCCAACCTCTCTGAGAGCGGCAATCAGCTTCTGATTACCGGCTGCATCACCGATTTCCTCGGGAATGGTGGCCCCGTCGAAGTCCGATCCGAGCGCCACGCAGTCGATGCCGATGCGGTTCACAAGATAGTCGATATGGCGGATCATGTCGGCAAGCGGCGTATCGCTGTCCGAGCGGCCATCGGCACGCAGCATGGCGGTGGCATAATTGATGCCGACGAGCCCGCGGCTTTCGCGGATCGCATCGAGCTGCCTGTCCGTCAGGTTGCGCGCAACCGGCGTCAGGGCGTGGGCATTGGAATGGCTGGCGACCAGCGGCTGATCCGTCTTCTTCGCCACGTCCCAGAAACCCTTCTCGGTGATATGGGCAAGATCGATCAGGATACCGAGACGATTGCATTCCCTGACCAGCGCGAAGCCGGCATCGGTGAGGCCGGGCGCCGTATCCGGCGACATCGGGAAGGCGAAGGGCACGCCGTGACCGAAGACATTGTGCCGGCTCCAGACCGGACCGAGCGACCGCAGCCCTGCCGCATAGAACACCTCCAGCGCCGAGAGATCGGCGCCGATCGCCTCGCAGCCTTCCATATGCATGACGGCGGCGAAAATGTCGTCCGCCATGGCGCCGCGGATATCCTTCACCGTCCGGCAGAGCCGCCAGGCGCCGGCCTGGTCGAGCCGCAGCGCGATCGCCGCCATTTCATTGGCGATGGCAAGCGAAGGCAGCGGATCGAGAGGGGCCGCCATCGGCGTCATATAGCGGCCATCGGCATCCGGATCGGCGAAGACGAGATCGCCTGAAGGAATATAGATGGCGCAGAGACCGCCTGAAAGACCGCCCTCTCTAGCCCGATGCGCATCGATATGGCCGACCGTCGTGCCGTCTGCGAATTCCGCGATCGGGTCGCTGCCATCTTTTGAATGTGTCCAGAGTCGAAGGAGAACGTCGTTGTGACCATCAAATACGAATTGCATCTGTCTTCCTGCGCTGCCCTACTGCATAATTCCTTAAATCAGAATCGATTTAAGAATAAAATTATGCAGCATTCAAAGTGCTACAGCGTCCTTTGCGCGTCTTTTCAGACGCGCGGCGCTGTAGAGGGCGAATGAAGCGGCAGAATAGAAAAGCTGACGGAATTCGCCACCTCTTTTTTCAGAATTCCGTCGATGCTGAAAATGAAACGGGAGCCGAAGCTCCCGTAAAAAATCATTGCATGCCAGAAATCAGTGCTTGCGGCGTTTCTTCTGTCTGTAGACGTCGATGACGACAGCCGCGACGATGATGAGGCCCTTGACGATCTCCTGGTAATAGGCGTCGATCCTGAGGAACGTGAAGCCCGAGGTCATGACGCCGAGAATGATCGTGCCGATGACGGTGCCGGTGATGCGCCCGACACCGCCGGTGAGCGAGGTGCCGCCGATGACGGTCGCGGCGATCGCGTCGAGTTCATATCCGACACCCATGCTGGCCTGTGCGGTTTCAGCGCGTGCCGCCGTGACGATACCGGCAAGGCCGGCGAGCAATCCGGCAATCACATAGACCTTGACGAGATGCGCCTCGATGTTGATGCCGGAAACGCGCGCGGCCTGCGGGCTCGCGCCGATGGCATAGGTGAACTTTCCATAACGGGTGTAGCGCAGCGCAATATGAAAGATCAGCGCAACCACCAGGAAGACGACAACCGGCCAGGCTTTCGTTCCGATGAAATGAAACTGCTCGGTGATCCCGGAAACCGGCTGCCCCTTCGTATACCACTTCGCCACGCCCCTGGCCGAAACGAACATGCCAAGCGTGGCAATGAACGGCGGGATCTTCGTGTAGGCGATGAGCGCGCCGTTCGCGAGGCCGGCTGCCGCCCCGATCAGCAGACCAACGACGATCGGCACGAAAGCCGGCAGGTCGGTCAGCGAGGGAAAAACGGCCCGTCCCCAGGTCGAGGACTGGGCAAAGCTCGTTGCGATCATCGCCGTCATGCCGACGACCGAACCCGACGAAAGATCGATGCCGCCGGTGATAATGACCTGCGTGACGCCGACGGCGATAATGCCGATGACGGAGACCTGCAGGATCATGATCGTCAGACGCTGCGAATTCATCAGGAAGCTTTGGCCGATGAACATCCAGCCGAGCACTTCGTAAATGAGCGCGATACCGACGAGCACGAGGAAAATGCTGAGTTCCGTCGGTATGCGCCGCCGCCTTTGCCGGGTTGCGAGCGGAGCCGCGCCCTCTGCTGCCTTGGTAGTCATGTCAAACCTCCCTTGGGCGATCGCCGTCAACGCATCACTGCGCAGCCAGCTCCATCACCTTGATCTGCGTTGCTTCGTCGCGATTGAGGAAACCGGTCACGCGTCCCTCGTGCATGACCATGATGCGGTCGCTCATCCCGAGAACTTCGGGCATCTCGGACGAGATCATCACCACCGCCACACCATCTCGCGCCATTTCCGTGACCAATCGGTGGATTTCCGCCTTGGCGCCGACATCGATGCCGCGCGTCGGCTCGTCGAGGATGAGAATGCGCGGATTGGTGAGCAGCCAGCGCCCGATCAGCACCTTCTGTTGATTGCCGCCCGAAAGATTTTCCACCCGCTCGTACAGATTGGGCGTTTTGACGCGCAGCTTTTTTGCCATGTCTTCGCAGGTTGCCTCGACTGCGCCCTGCTGTACGAAGCCGCCCCTGACGTATCTGTCCTGCAGAACGGCGATCTGCATGTTCTCGAGAATATCGAGAATCAGCAGGCAGCCGGTATCTTTGCGGTCTTCGGTCAGGAACGCCATCCGATTGCGGATGGCCTCGGTCGGCGAAGAAATGGCCGCCGGCTTGCCGTAGAGCTCGATCGAGCCGGAACTTGCCGGCGTCACGCCAAACAGCGTTTCGGCGACATTCGACCGGCCGGAGCCGACCAGGCCGGCCACGCCGAGGATTTCGCCGGCCCTGACCTCGAAGGAGACGTTGTTGAAGACGCCCTTGAGACAAAGATCCTTGACGGAAAGCACGACCTCGCCGATCGGCACCTCTTCCTTGGGAAACATCTGGGTGATCTCGCGCCCGACCATCATGCGGATGATGTCGTCGCGTGTGACGTCGGTCGAGGCATGCGTGCCGATATATCGGCCGTCGCGGAAGACGGAGAACTCGTCGGCGATCTCGAAAAGCTCGTTCATCTTGTGGGTGATGTAGACGATGCCGATACCCTGGGCCTTGAGGTCGCGGATGATACGGAAAAGATGCTCGACCTCGCGCTCCGTCAGGGCCGAAGTCGGCTCGTCCATGATCAACACGTCGGAATTATAGGAAACCGCCTTGGCGATCTCGACCATCTGCCGGTTGGCGACCGACAGGAACCGGACCTCGATATCGGGATCGATGGCGATATTGAGCCGAGTAAACAATTCCTCGGTCATGCGGTGCATCACGCCGTGATCGATGAAACCGAGGCGGTTCTTCGGTTCGCGGCGAATCCAGATATTTTCTGCGACCGTCATGAACGGCATCAGGTTCAGCTCCTGATGGATCATGGCAATGCCGTTCTCCAGCGCGTCGAGCGGAGATTTCAGCTGGATCTCGATCCCCTTCAGGCGAATATCGCCCTTGTCCGGCGTGTAGATGCCGGCGAGGATCTTCATCAATGTCGATTTGCCGGCGCCGTTTTCGCCCATCAGCGCATGCACGGTGGCGCGCTTCAGCCGGAACTGCACGTCGTCAAGTGCGACGACTCCAGGAAATTCCTTGCGGACACCCTCGGCGCTCAAGAGATATTCCGCATTCGGGACCGCGCCGCTCGCGCGCACGGCGGCCATGGTTGTCGGGCTGACGGCCATATCATCTCCTCCGGATACGGGTAGGCGAAAAGGATGCGGGCAAAGCCCGCATCCTGTGTGCCGTTCGCCTCAGTTCTTGCTGACGAAGTCCTTGACGTTGGCAGGCGTGACGAGCTGGAAGGGAATGTAGACCTTCTTCTCGATCTTTTCGCCCTTGGCGAGCTTGAGCGCTGCATCGAGCGAGCCCTTGCCCTGGCCGGCGGCATCCTGGAACACCGTGACGTCGAGATCGCCCGCCTGCATGGCGGCAAGCGCGTCCTGCGTGGCGTCGACACCGCCGACGACGACCTTGCTCATATCCTTACCGGCCGCCTTCAGCGCCTGGATGGCGCCGATCGCCATTTCGTCGTTGTTGGAGATCACAGCGTCGAATTCAATACCGCTGGAGAGCCAGTTGGTCATCAGGTCGGCGCCCTGGGTGCGGTCCCAGTTGGCCGTCTGCTCTTCGACGATCTCCAGGCCCTTGCACTCATCCGTCTTGATGACGTCATGGATGTCCTGCGTCCGCATGCGCGCAGCCTGGTTGGAGAGCTCGCCCATGATGACGACGGCCTTGCCCTTGCCACCGAGAATGCGGCAGATTTCTTTGGTTTCCAGCGTGCCGGATTCCTGCTCGTTGGAAGCGACGAAGGCCTGATTGTCCGGCAGCGTGTCGACGTTGACCGGTTCACGGTTGACATAGACAAGCGGAATACCAGCATCGGCCGCGAGCTTCGACATTGCCGTGGTCGCATCGGTATCGACAGGGTTGACGACGATTGCATCGACCTTGGAGGCGATGAAATTCTGGATCTGGCTTTGCTGCTTGGAAACGTCGTTCTGTGCGTCTTCGACCTGCAGCGTCACACCGCTCAGTGTCTTTGCATAATCGGTCATGCCGTTGCGCAGAACCGTCAGGAAATTGTCGTCGAATTTCGCCATCGAGACGCCGACAGTTTCCGCGTGAGCGGCCGTCGACATGACGAGCGCCATCGCAGTGCCCAGGATAAACTTTTTCATTTTCACTTCCTCCACAAAGCGGTGCCCGGCTGCACCCTCCTCACGCCGGAGCTCCAGGCATTTGCTCTGAAGCCGCAATTCCCCTGCGCCACCTCTCCCGCGGCGCTCCGCAAAACGGAACAAACAAACCGTTAAATCTGTTCTGCGGAATATTCATTCCATTTTCTGGGAACGGCGTCAAGTATCTTTAGCGGCGACGAGATATGGATGAGAGCGAAATGCCGTGGGACCTCACGACCGACGCCCACATTCCTCGTGTTGTGAAAGACCAAGCGAGCATCCATCTATGGGAGGATCGAAGGCAGGCTCACGGCCGCAGGCGCCTTCGACCTCTCGCCGCGACCCAATCATTTGAAGATTTTGGAGACAGGACAAATGTCCATTTCGATGTATCGCCTCACCGTTCCGATGTTCCAGCGCGGCCTCGCCAGCCTAAAAACCTACCTCGACAAGGCCGAAGCCTATGCGAAGGAAAAGAATATCGATCCTGCAATATTGGTCGCCGCTCGCCTGGCGCCCGACATGCTGCCGCTCTCCGGCCAGTATCAACGCGCCAGCGACAGCGCCAAATTTGCGCTCGCCCGCCTCACGGCGACCGACGCCCCGAAGTTCGAGGACAACGAAAAGACGTTCGACGAGCTGCGCGAGCGCCTGGCAAAGACCGACGCCTATCTCGCCGGCTTCTCGGCGGAAGCATTGGAAGACACGCAAACCCGCCAGATCACCCTGCCGGGAAAGAGTGGTATCGTGCTGCCGGGTGACGAATATATCGCCACCTTCGCCCTGCCGAATTTCTATTTCCATGTCGCGACGGCCCACGCCATCCTGCGCAACCAGGGTGCGCCGATCGGTAAGCGCGATTATCTCGGCTGAACAAAGCAATTCCAGCAAAAGTGTGCAGCGGTTTTGCGTCCGGAATTGCGTAAAAGAGAAAGAGAGTATCGCCGTCATTCGAAGAAGACGGCGATGCTCTATCAGGGCCGGTGCGTCACCGGCCCTCTTTCCGTCAGCTCGGTATAGGCGAGCGTCTGATCGAGATGGCGCGCTCGGAGCGACAGCAGCTTCTCGGCATAGTCGAGCCGTATCGCCGCATAGGCCGGATCCGCCGCGACATTGTCGAGCTCCTTCGGATCGTCGCGAAGATTGAAGAGCAGCGGCCGCAATGCGGTAAAATGCACGTATTTGAACCGCGCGTCGCGGATTACCGCGAGGTTGCATTCGTTGGACCGCAGCCGGAAATGCTGCTCGGCATCGCCATGGGCAATGTCGCGGAAATCGAATTCCCAGAATGCCGCATCCCGCCAACCCTGTCCGCTCCCACCCCTGACAAACGGCATGAGCGACCTGCCATCGAGCCCGTTCTTCGCGTCGATGCCGAGCCTTTGGCAAAGTGTCGGAAAAATATCCGCAGCGCTGGTGAATTTGTCGACGACCCCACCCGCAGCACTGCTTGCGGGATCGCGAATGACAAGCGGAATATGATAGCTGCCATCGAAAAAGCCGCCCTTGCCGAGCGTCCAGTGATCGCCCGCCATCTCGGCGTGGTCAGAGGTGAAGACAATAAGCGTGTCGTCCCAGGCGCCCGCATCCTTGAGAGCCTGCCAGATACGGCCGAGCTGCGCATCGACCTCTGATATCATGCCGTAATAGATCGCCCGGATCGCGGCGAAATCTTCGGCGTTCCAGCCGCTGAGCGGCCCCGCTGCACCGTGGATAAAGTGGCCTTTTTCGGAACGCGGCATGGCATAGGCGAGATAGGGATGACTGTCCTGTTCGGCTTCGCAGTTTGCCGCGCGTGCAAAAGCCGGTCCCTCGCCCGGCGTAAACATTCGGTTGAACGGCTCCGGCACGGAGAATGGCGGATGCGGACGTAAGAAAGAGACATGCGCGAACCACGGCCTGTCCTGTTCGCCCACCCAGCGGATGAACTCGCCGGCCAGGAACGCCGTCTGGGTCTCGTCGCGCGAATAGGCCGGTGACGCATCGGAAATGTCTCCGGCTCCAGCACCGACAGGAATATGGATATCGCGGCTGATGGCATCCGCGTGGCCGCGGGACCTGAGCCAGGAGAGCCATTGTTTCTCATGCTCCGGCAAAAGCTGGCGAGCCGTAAAGCCCAGCAGCACGCCTTCGTAGGTCGTCAGATGCGGATCGCCGGCATCCATCCCGCGCGGGTCGGGCGCCGTATCCGTGTAGCCGAACAGCGTCGGGTCGTATCCCGCCCGCCGGGCCGCCAACGCCAGATTGTCGAAGCGGGCATCGAGCGGCGAACCGTTGCGGCAGACGCGGTGGTTCATCTGGTAAAGGCCGGTATAAAGTGTGGCCCGCGCCGGTGAGCAGGGTGCCGCCCCGGCATAGTGCCGCCGGAAGAGCGTGCCTTCGCGCGCCAGCGCATCGATACCAGGCGTCTTCACGCAGGCATGACCGATAGCCGACAGGCAATCGCCGCGCCACTGATCCGCCGTGATCAGCAGGATGTTCGGCCGACGTGCCTTCTCAATGCTGGTTGGATTTTGCATGCCAGTCCCAGGCGGAGCGGATGATCTGAGACAGATCATATTGCGGCACCCAGCCGAGCACGTCGCGCGCCTTGTCGTTATTGGCGACCAGCGTATGCGAATCGCCTTCGCGACGGCCGATATATTCGACCGGGAAAGGCCGGTTCGACACGTCCTCGATGGCGCCGAGCAATTCCTTGACTGTCGTGCCGGTGCCGGTGCCGAGGTTGAGCGCGACGGAATCGCCGCCCTTCAACAAATATTCGACGGCGCGCACATGCGCATCGGCAAGATCGAGCACATGGATATAGTCGCGCACACAGGTGCCGTCGCGTGTTTCGTAATCGCTGCCGAACACCTTGAAACCCTGACGGCGGCCGAGCGCCGCGTCGATCGCTAGCGGTATTGCATGCGTTTCCGGCTGATGCCATTCGCCGATCCGGCCCTCGAAATCGGCGCCGGCTGCATTGAAATAGCGCAGCACCACCGAGCGCAGGCTCCTGTACTGGTCGTAATCGGCAAGCGCCTGCTCGACGATATATTTCGTCCGCCCGTAAGGATTGATCGGCACCTGCCGGTGCGTTTCGTCGAGCGGCACGCTCTGCGGCAGGCCGTAGGTCGCGCAGGTGGAGGAGAAGACGAAGGCGTTGATATCAGCCGCCTGCGCCGCCGAAAGCAGCGTCAACGTGCCGATCACATTGTTCTCGTAGAAGGAAACCGGATCCTTGACCGATTCGCCGACCTCGATCAGCGCCGCGAAATGCAGGATCGCCGCCGGCTTGTGCTTGGCCAGCACCTCATCCAGACGGGTGCGATCGCGAATATCGCCTTCCTCGGCCGGCCCCCATTTGACGAACTCGCGATGACCGTTCGAAAAATTGTCGAAGACGACAGGCGTATAGCCCTTGTTCGCCAGGTCGAGGCACGTATGCGAGCCGATATAGCCGGCGCCGCCGACGACAAGAACCGTTTCACCTGCCATGCACCACCCTTACTATTCATTGAGAGATGGGAGAAACCTAGACGAGATACACGTCAATAAAAAGAAGGAACTGCGATCGGCGTCAACGGACAATACGTCAAATGCCGAAGCCACGCTCGACCGGGAGCGATACGCCGCCTGCGCAATTTGTGCCGGATCAGGAAGAAACATGAATTATTCGCGTGATTTGCATAGCCGCCAGATCTAAGGGGCTTGCACCACCATGTGATGATCAACGGTCTGCAACCATCAGGCAGGGAGAGCGCGAATGAGGAAGGCATTGGTCGTTTGGGGCGGCTGGCAAGGCCATGAGCCGGAGCAATGTGCCTATATCGTCGCCGATCTCTTGCGCGAGGACGATTTTACGGTCGAGGTGACCGGCGATCTCGGGGCGTTCGGATCTCCGACGCTGGCGAAAGCCGATCTGCTGGTGCCGATCATCACCGGTGAAAAGCTTGAGAAGGAGCATGCCGCTGCCCTCGTCGAAGCCGTGCGTGGCGGGCTCGGGCTTGCCGGCCATCACGGCACGCTTGCCACTTCCTTCAAGGAAAGCGCGCCTTTCCGCTATGTCTCCGGCGTCACCTGGGTCGCCCATCCCGGTAATATCATCGACTTCCGCGTCGCCGTCACCCGCCAGGACGATCCCGTCATGGAGGGCATTCCCGATTTCGACTATCGTTCGGAGCAATATTATCTCCATTACGATCCGACCGTCGAAGTCCTTGCGACCACCACCTTCACCGGCGCCTACGATCCGGCAGCCCGCAATGTCGTGATGCCCGTCGTCTTCAAGCGTCATTTCGGTGCCGGCCGCATCTTCTATTCCGCCCTCGGCCATGTCGCAGCCGAATTCGACCATCCCTATATGCCGCTCATCCTGCGACGGGGCCTGAGCTGGGCCGCACGCCAGTAGCGTCGGGACGAGCCGTATGCAGGCGAATGCCGACCGACGGCGGCAGCCGTCGGGCAGCCTCGCCTGATTGGGCTATCGATGTTTCTGGATGCCGGTTTCGTCGAAGTGAAGGCGCCTGCCGGCAAGACCGTCGTCCGCCTGGAATGCCGCTGAATATTTCGGCAACCCAGGGATTGATAAATACGCCTAGCGAGCCGCTTTGATCTGTCGGTCGTTCTCGACGGCGGGCGCCGCCTCGTCATAGATCCGCATCAGCCGCCCGGCTGCTTTCAGCTTCTCGATGAGATCGTTTCCATCAGGCGAGGCCTTCGTCAGCTCAAGCTGCTCGAACTCCCTCAACGCCTGCGCCCAATGGCTTTCCCCGCGCCCATCCGGCCTGCCTTCCGATTCCCACAACGAATAAGCGCGCTGGCTGACCCAGGCGTCTTTATTATGACTCATAATCAACCCCAGCGAGAAATTTGGAAGCAATATTCGACAGGCAACAAGGTGCCAAAACCGGCTTTAGGAGTCGTTACGAGGCAGCGTTAGTTTTTAGCTAATAGCGAGGTGCCGAAGGATTATCCTGTGCATACATTCCAGGAGCTTGGCCTCGTACTGCCCCCGGGGTAGGGTCACCCGCAGAAACGACAGCGATCACCGATGGCAGCCAAGACGACACTCAATGCGAAAAATCTCGAATCCCTTGGAGCGCAACGCCTCGCCGAGCTGCTGATCGAGGTCAGCATGGGCAGTGCCGCCCACAAGCGACGGCTTCGAATGGAGCTTGCCGGCAATCACGGCGGCGCCGAAGTGGCGCGTGAGGTGCGAAAGCGGCTTGCGAGCATTGCCCGGGCTCGCACCGTCATCAACTGGCGCAAAGTCAAGGCGCTGAAGAGCGATTTGGAAACGCAGCGCAAAACGATCGCAGAGACCGTTGCCGCCGATGATCCCCAAGAAGCTTTCGAACTGATATGGCAGTTCCTCGCATTGGCGAATTCGATCTTTGAGAGATCCAACGAGAGCAGCGGTTCTCTCATCCAAAGTTTTCATCAGGCTTGCGAGGATGCTGCCGCAATCGCCGCGTCCGCCAAGATCGACTCCAATGTCCTGGCCGAGAAGGTGTTCAAAGCCGTGCAAGACGATGGTTACGGCCAGTACGACAACCTGATTGCGGCGATGGCGCCAGCTCTCGGCAAGGATGGTCTCGATTGCCTGAAAACCCTCTTCGTCCAATGGTCCAAGGAGCCGAAAGACAAGCCGACGGAAGACAAGCGCGAGATCATCGGCTGGGGCAGCGGAGGCCCCCTTTACGAAGATGAGATTTACGGCACTCAGCGAGATCTGACGGTGCGCATAGCCTTGCAGGAAATTGCCGACGCCCAGGGCGATGTTGATGCCTACATCGCGCAGCAATCCGAGAAAACGCGCAAGATGCCGATGATTGCGGCCGACATCGCCAATCGTCTGGTCTCGGCCGGCCGGGCGAAGGAAGCACTTGAGGCGCTGAATGAGGTCGATACAAAAGGCCAGGCCGACATGCCATTCGAATGGCAGCTCGCGCGCGTCGAGACGCTCGAGACCCTGGGGCGCACCGAGGAGGCCCAAACCTACAGATGGACTTGTTTCGAGCAGTCGCTGCATGGCGAGCACCTGAAGGCTTTCCTCAAGCGACTGCCGGACTTCGACGATCTGGAGGCGGAGGAGAAGGCATTCGCTTATGCCCAGGCTTTCCCGGACGTCCACCAAGCACTTACATTTTTCCTGAATTGGACGGCACCTGCCGAGGCAGCGAAACTCGTGATGAGGCGGAAGGCGGAACTGAACGGCGATCTCTATGAGTTGATGCCGGCGGCGGCCGAAGCTCTGGCAGAGAAACATCCGCTTGCGGCAACCATCGTCTTGCGCTCCATGATCGATTTCACGCTCGATAGCGGCCGGTCCAGCCGCCATAAGCATGCGGCGAGGCATCTCGCGGACTGCGCGTCGCTTGCGCCTCATATCGATGACTTCGGCAACACCAGACCCCATGACATCTATGTCGCGGAACTCAAACGTCGGCACGGCAAGAAGCATGG
This sequence comes from Rhizobium sp. WYCCWR 11146, assembly GCF_013591995.1. Taxonomy (NCBI): domain Bacteria; kingdom Pseudomonadati; phylum Pseudomonadota; class Alphaproteobacteria; order Hyphomicrobiales; family Rhizobiaceae; genus Rhizobium; species Rhizobium sp. WYCCWR 11146. The sequence continues at coordinate 142,957 of NZ_JACCEY010000019.1, read as the reverse complement.
CTTCTGGAGCCTGGTGACCTAAGTTTCTCCCGATACCTTACCTTCAGAGAGGAATCCCATGACGACCACTTCCTGGCACGCCGATCCGCTCACCTGGGGAACCGGGCCCCGCATCTTCGAAGCTTTCCTGGAGCCGACTTGCCCCTATTCGGTCAGAGCGTTTAACAAGTTCGACGAACTGCTGAGCCAGGCCGGCGAAGACAAGATCACCGTGAAGATCCGCCTGCAGTCGCAACCCTGGCACATGTATTCCGGCGTCCTCGTCCGCTGCATCATCGCAGCTTCGACTCTGGAAGGCGGCAAGGAAACTGCAAAGAAGGTGATGGCTGCCATCGCCGCCCATCGCGAGGAGTTCGAGTTTGAACGCCATGCCGGCGGCCCGAATATGAACGTCACGCCGAACCAGATCATCGAGCGCCTGGAAGGCTACAGCGGCATCAAGCTGAAAGAAGCCTTCGCAATCCCGGATCTCGACCGGGAGATCAAGTGGCACTGCAAATATGCCAGGCAGAACGGCATCCATGTCTCGCCGACTTTCATGATCGACGGACTGGTGCAGCCCGACATGAGCAGCGGCGATGAGGTTGGCGCCTGGGTGAAGAAGGCGCGGGGCAATTGACGCTGGCCGTGTGCCTGAGACTATCAAGCTGAGTCGTCTTGCCGATGCCCTTATTGTGTTCGCATGGCGGATGGAGTCGGTAATGAATCTGGGCTAATTGCTTTTTAAGGCATTGCTGATGAACTGCCGTCATGACAAAGCCGCCCCGCAAGCCTTCGAAGCTACTGCTCGGTGAAGCCTACGAGCCGCCCCGCAGCCGACCGCGCCGGCGGCGAAATTCCGCTCAGCCTCATCTTCCTCTCGATTCGATGCCGGCGCGTATCGCGCCGTGTCCGGCGTCAGTGGGAAGGACACAGTTCAGATGAACGACGACCCGAAATTGAATCGGGCCGAAGGTCAGCAATGTCAGCAGCAGACGAGCGACTGGGACATGGCTGCTCGCAATTACCCTAGCCTCAACACGGTGATCTTGCTGGGGATCCTGTGTATTGCCATCATCTTCAGGTTCCATAAGATCACCTTGCCGCTGGTCGACAGCTTCAGCTGGCGCGAGATAAGCACCGCAATGATGGCCGACAATTTCCAGCAGCGCAGCTGGAACATCTTTTTTCCAGAGGTCAGCTGGACCGGACCCGGGCCAAGCTATCAGGGCCGCGAGTTTCAGATCGTCAGCTATCTGACCGCCTTGCTCTACCAACTCTTCGGCTGGCACGACTGGTTCGGCCGCGCGGTTGCTGCCTCCTTCGGTCTGGTGACAGTATTTTCGCTCCACAGGCTAACGGCGCTATGCTGGAATGAGATGCACGCCCACGCGGCGGCACTGGCCTACGCGCTGATGCCGGCGGCGATCATGATCGACAGTTCGTTTCTTCCCGATCCCGCTATGCTGGCCTTGATCACTCTTGGTGTCTGGCTGTTCGCCAAATACTGGGCCGGCGGCAGCGGCTGGCTCTTGCCGCTCGCCACGGTCAGCTTCTCGCTCGGCGTGCTGTCAAAGCCACCCGGCATCGCGGCCGGCGCTGTCATCTTCTATCTGATGGTCTGTTGGATTCTGGAAAGTAAAGGAAAGCACGCGACTTGGGTCTTCCTGTCGGGGCTTTTGAGCCTGGCCATCATTGGCGCTTATTTCAGCTGGGCGATTTATCTCGGCCGCAGCTATCCGCCGTTTCATATCGCCGGCACCGGCGGCTATATCTGGGATTTCGGCTTCTGGACATACTACAGGAACAGCTTCTACTTCAAATCCGTATGGAACACCTCGGTTTTGTGGTTCTACGGCTATCCGTTCATGGTGCTGCTCGCGGTCGGCTTGTGGCTACCGCCCAGCCCCGCCGAAGACCCGAAGCAACGCACCCTTTCGGCCATTCCTTATGTGTGGCTGGCTGCGGCCCTGATCATCTATCTGGCGGCGGCGGGCGAGATCACCAGCAATGTGTGGAATCTCCACATCTTCCATGTGCCGGTTGCTATGTTCTGCGGCCACGGCGCGCTTCTTCTGGCAACGCTTGCATCGAGAACCATTCTAACGCCGTCGGTTGTGCTTCGCTCGATCTGCATCGTGGCCCTCACGCTTGCCTGGTCGACCGTTCCCCTCGTCAGGACGATGAAGAAGCCAATCGCCATGAACGGCAAACTGCTTGGCGAGGAACTGGCGCGGTTGGCGCAACCGAGCGACCTTGTCGTCGCCATCGCGCCCGAGGTCGGCGATCCCGTCGCAGTCTACTACAGCAGGGCGCGCGGCTGGGTGTTCCCGCCTGGCGGAGGCGATGCCGAATGGTCGAAATTCGTTGAGGATGACGCCACCGCGATCGCGCAACTCGAGGAACTGCGCGCGCAGGGCGCGGATTTGTTCGGCGTGGCCAAGAACGCCGCCGACAAGGACGGCCGGCTGTTCATCGAGCATCATGATGGGGTTATCGACCATCTTGACAGGACTGCAACCAAGCTTGTGGATTTGAATAATTTGCTGATCTATAGGATCACCCGTCCATGAGAGCCGCGACAGTCTGGTTGGGTGCGCTGCGCGTCTGCGACGAGTTTCGCGACCTGGTGCACGGCCGTTTCGGCGCCGGCCGCAATCGGTCGCGCACCGCTCACCTCAAGCAGCCGGGCTGCAGCATATGGCTCTGACGACCGCGGCTTGAGCCCGCGCGGAGTGTCTGCGCAGATGGTCAAGGAGACGGCCAATCTCGACGTCCAGTTCTACGCAGGCTTCGCCGAAAGATCGAAAAATAGCAGGAGGACGCGAACACCCATTACGGTCGAAGGCCAATGGCGGAGAGGGTGGGATTTGAACCCACGATACCCTTGCAGGTATGCCGCATTTCGAGTGCGGTGCATTCGACCACTCTGCCACCTCTCCGCGGTCTGGTCGGCGCTTGTTCGGCGCGGGCGTTCTCATAACGGGCAAATGACAGGCTGGCAAGCCGAAAAGTCGAAGCATTCCATCCTTTTGCCTTGACACCTTTTTGTCACTCGCGTATCTCGACTGCGCAATAGGTTTGGAGAAATCCGCGCCTTGGCCGTCCCGCGCTCGCGCGGGGCTTCACCGGCAGGAAGAGTTCGAGGATTAGACCTCTGAAATCCCTGCTTAACTTCGACTGATAAAAAGACAGCCACCTGCTCAATTAGCGGGGAGCGCTGGAACGAACATGAAAGGATAAAAAATGTTCGCAGTCATCAAGACCGGCGGTAAACAGTACCGTGTGGCAGCCAACGACGTGCTGACCATCGAAAAGCTGGAAGCCACCGCTGGCGACTCCATTGAATTCACCGAAGTGCTCGTGATCGGCGAAGGCGCCGACGCTGCGATCGGTGCGCCCTTCGTAACCGGCGCCTCTGTCAAGGCAGAAGTCGTCGAACAGAACCGCGGCAAGAAGGTCATCGCCTTCAAGAAGCGCCGCCGTCAGAATTCGAAGCGTTCGCGCGGCCATCGTCAGCATCACACGGTCGTCCGTATCACGGACATCGTGGCTGCCAAGTAAGATCAACGAGACAAGGTTTTAAAGGAGAACTCCAATGGCACACAAAAAAGCTGGCGGTTCATCGCGCAACGGTCGCGATTCTCAGTCCAAGCGCCTTGGCGTGAAGAAGTTCGGCGGCGAAGCCGTCATTGCAGGCAACATCATCGTGCGTCAGCGCGGTACTGAGTGGCATCCGGGTTCCAACGTCGGCCTCGGCAAGGATCACACGATTTTTGCGCTTACCGCCGGCAATGTGAACTACCGAACCAAGGCCAACGGTCGCGTCTACGTGTCTGTCATGCCGAAAGCGGAAGCAGCGGAATAAGCCGGTAGCGCTCAAAAACAGCCGGCGTCTCATCGACCCGGCTGGCCGTATCAGGTTCAGTCTAGAAAACAGGGGAGATGGGGCGCCATCTCCCCTTTTTCTTTACCCCTCAAGGAGGACTGAACCATGCAAGGCGAATTGTTAAGGGTAGACCAATCACGGTCTCCCCGGGAAGACCAGCGGTCTTCCACGGAGCGGCTGAGGCCGGAACGGTTAAGGACCGATTGCCCTGTCTTGTTATCGGAAAGGCTCGTCATGCGCGCGCCCCACGAAGAAGACATCGACGCCCTTGCCCATCTCGCCAATAACGCCAAAGTCGCCACCATGGTATCGCGTATGCCGCACCCCTATACCGCCGATGATGCTGCCGACTTCGTGCGTCGCACGAAAAATGGCGAGATTGGCAAGTGCGTCTATGCGATCACCAAGGCCGAAAATGGCGCCTTTATCGGCTGCTGCGGTGTGGAGCCGCAGACAGACGGCAAGACCGTCGAGATCGGCTATTGGCTGGGCGAGCCCTATTGGAACAAGGGTTATACGACCGAGGCCTGCCATGCCCTGGTCGATATGGTGTTCAGGACCCGTCAGGACGTCGATCAGATCGACGCCCGTTGCCGGGTAATGAATGTCGCCTCGCGCCGCGTCATCCAGAAGTGCGGCTTCCAGTTCCAGGGTTCGGGGCTCGCCGCCTCGCTGGCGCTCGGCAGCAACGTGCCGGTCGAATGGTACAGGCTCGACCGCAAGACCTGGATGTCTCTCAGAAGCTGGGGGAACATCGCATGAGCACGACTGCGCTGCAAAGGCCAGAGGTCAAGCCGATGATGCCCGGCCCCGCGCCGGTTATCTCGACCGCCCGGCTGACGCTCCGCCCCCACAGGCTGAGCGATGCGCCTGATATCGCGGAATCGCTTTCCGATTTCGCGGTCACGCGCATGCTGTCCCGCGTACCCGCGCCGTTCGATCGGCAGGATGCGCTGGACTGGCTGATCCCGGTCACCTCGGGCACCCTGCCCGATTGGCCGCTGGCGATCACCGGCAAGGACGATGTCCATATCGGCAACGTCTCGATCGAGTTGCGCCACGGTCGCTGGCACCTCGGCTACTGGCTGAACCGCTACTACTGGCGGCGCGGCTATATGAGCGAAGCGGTGGCAGCGATCATCGAGCGCTTCTCGCGCCGCATGCCGGAGACGCCGGTCCATTCCGGCGTCTTCGCCGACAACCCGGCTTCGCTGCGACTGCAGGAGAAGCTCGGTTTCCGCATGACGGGTTGCGGCGAAATCTACTGTTTCGCCCGCAACACCATGGTGTCGCACATCGAGACCGTGCTGCAGCCGGGCACGCTGCAGCCGCGAAAGGTCGCCTGATCAAACTCGAGACGTCGCCGCACTGGCGGCGTCTCCATCAATCACCGATCTCGACCCATAGAGGGAAATGGTCGGAACCGACGGATCGCGTATCCATCCGGGCGGATTTCAACCGGCTTTGCAGGCCGCAACTGACGAAGCAATAATCGAGATGCATGCGTTTGCCGTGATCTTCAGGATCCATCCAGCTGTAGCTCTCCGGAGAGTAAGCCTCCAGCGCCGCAAAGGCGTCGACCGGCGTGCCGATCCTTGCCACACGGCCGTAATATCCGCTGCCAGCCCCAGCAAGCGCGCAATATTCCCGCGATTCCGGCTCCATGTTGAAATCACCCATGATGACATAATCCTCCGGCAGCGGCGGCTCCGGCAGGTCGAATTCACTACCCCCTGTCAGCGACCCACCCTCCTGGACGAAGGCATTGATATGCGCGTTCAAGAATTGCAGTTGGCGGATGCGCTCGTCGGCGGAGACATGGTCGAGATGCACGGAGTAGACGCGGATCGCACCGCCGGGTGCGTCGATCACCGCCTCGGTTGCGCCGCGCTGCAGGTTGATCTTGCCGATCGTCCGGCTGCGCGGCAGAAGCAGCGTTCGGGTCGAGACAACAGGCCAGCGCGACAGCACCATGTTGCCGAACTGGAAACGGGTGCCCGCCACCGGCTGCAGCCCGCCTTCATCAGCTTCGACATGCATGTCGCAAGCCGGCCCATACACCCAGAAATAGTCGGGAAAGAAGGCTGCAACATCGGCGGCCATGTCGGCAAAACCGTTGCGCGAGAAGCCACGAGTCACCTCCTGCAGCGCGATGACATCGGCTCCCTCGAGACTTCGGGCAATGCGCGCCAGATCGTATCTGCCGTCGAGACCGAAGCCGTACTGTATGTTATAGCTCGCAAAATTCACGATAATCTTTGACCTCCGTCGGAACCGCCTATATCGAATGGGCCAAGACGGGCCGTCCAACTGCCACTGAATATTGGAAGTAAAATGAAATTTCTCGACGAAGCAAAGGTCTATATCAAGTCCGGGGACGGCGGCGGCGGCAGCGTTTCCTTCCGACGCGAGAAATTCATTGAGTTCGGCGGCCCGGATGGCGGCGACGGCGGACGCGGCGGCGACGTCTGGGTCGAGACCGTCAACGGCCTGAACACGCTGATCGATTTCCGCTTTCAGCAGCATTTCAAGGCGACGATCGGCACCCATGGCATGGGCAGGAACCGCACCGGCGCCAATGGAAGCGACGTGACGTTGAAGGTTCCCGTGGGCACCCAGATCTTCGAGGAAGATCAGGAAACGCTGATCTGCGACCTGACCGTCGAAGGCCAGCGTTACTGCCTTGCCCATGGCGGCAATGGCGGCTTTGGCAACGCCCATTTCAAGACTTCGACCAACCAGGCGCCGGATTGGGCCAATCCCGGTCTGCCCGGCGAGGAAAAGACCATCTGGCTACGCCTGAAGCTGATTGCCGATGCCGGCCTCGTCGGCATGCCGAATGCCGGCAAGTCGACCTTCCTGGCATCAGTCACCCGGGCCCGGCCGAAGATCGCCAACTATCCCTTCACCACGCTGCATCCCAATCTCGGTGTTGCCACCATCGACGAGCGCGAATTCATCCTTGCCGATATTCCGGGCCTGATCGAAGGCGCCCATGAAGGTGTCGGCATCGGCGACCGTTTCCTCGGCCATGTCGAGCGCACCCGCGTGCTGCTCCACCTCATCTCCGCCCAGGAGGAAAAGGTCGGCAAGGCGTATAAGACGGTCAAACACGAACTCGAAGCCTATGGAAACGATCTGACCGACAAGGCCGAGATCGTGGCGCTGTCGCAGATCGACGTGCTCGACGATGCCGAACTGAAGAAGAAGACCAAGGAATTGGCCAAGGCCTGCGGCAAGACGCCGTTCCAGATTTCGGCCGTCACTGGCAAGGGCATGACCGAGGTGCTGCGTGCGCTGCGCGACATCATCGTCGAGGCCAATACCGAAGAAAAGCCGGCCAAGGTGCCGAAGCTGCGCCATCGCGACATGGTCGTCACCGATGAGGGCGAGGACGATGACCAGCCGTAAGCCGCTTGGCCGCTACCGCCGCATCGTCATCAAGATCGGATCCGCGCTTCTAGTCGACCGCAAGGCCGGGCTGAAGAAGGCCTGGCTCGACGCCATGTGCGCCGATATCTCAGGCCTGAAGGCCAAGGGCATCGATGTGCTCGTCGTCTCCTCGGGCGCAATCGCGCTCGGCCGCTCGGTGCTCGACCTGCCGTCAGGTGCGCTCAAGCTCGAGGAAAGCCAGGCGGCGGCCGCCGTCGGCCAGATTGCGCTGGCGCGCGCCTGGTCGGAAAGCCTGTCGCGCGACGAGATCGTCGCCGGCCAGATCCTGCTGACGCTCGGCGATACCGAGGAGCGCCGCCGTTATCTCAATGCGCGCGCCACCATCAATCAGCTTTTGAAGATCGGCGCCGTGCCGATCATCAACGAGAACGACACCGTCGCCACCAGCGAGATCCGCTATGGCGACAACGACCGGCTGGCCGCCCGCGTCGCGACGATGACCGGCGCCGATCTGCTCATTCTTCTCTCCGACATCGACGGCCTCTACACCGCGCCGCCGCATCTCGATGCGAACGCGACGTTCCTCGAAACGATTGCCGCAATCACCCCGGAGATCGAGGCGATGGCCGGAGGTGCGGCCTCCGAGCTTTCGCGCGGCGGCATGCGCACCAAGATCGATGCCGGCAAGATTGCGACCGCATCAGGCTGCGCCATGATCATCGCCTCCGGCAAGACCGACAACCCTCTGTCGGCGATCGAAAACGGCGCGCGTTCCTCCTGGTTCGCGCCATCGGGCACACCCGTGACCGCCCGCAAGACCTGGATTGCCGGGCAGCTGCAGCCGGCCGGCGAACTGCATGTCGACGACGGCGCCGTCGCAGCCCTCGGGGCCGGCAAGAGCCTGCTTCCTGCTGGCGTTCGCAGCGTTTCCGGCCTCTTCAGCCGCGGCGACACGGTGGCGATCATCGGTCCGGCCGGCCGCGAGATCGCCCGCGGTCTGGTAAGCTACGATGCCGACGACGCCCGTCGCATTGCCGGCCGCAAGTCGGCAGAGATCGAGGCCATTCTCGGCTATGCCGGGCGCGCCGCCATGGTCCATCGCGACGACATGGTGATGACCGCGCAGGTCGGTTCGAAATCGGAAAGGCAGAAGAAGGACGCGAGCTATGCTTGATACCGTTGCGCCGGGCCCTGACATTGACGTGCTGATGAACGACATCGGCCGCAAGGCAAAGGCTGCCGCACGACCGCTGGGCTTTGCGTCCACCGAGGCGAAGAACAGCGCGCTGAATGCCATGGCCGATGCGATCCTGGCGAACAAGGCGCAGATTCTTGCCGAGAACGCCAAGGACCTGAAGGACATCGAAGGCACCGAGATGCTCGCTTCCTTCGTCGACCGGCTGACGCTGAACGACAAGCGCATCGCCGAAATGGCCGAGGGAATCCGCGCCATCGCCGCCCTTTCCGATCCGGTCGGCGAAGTCATCGCTGCCTGGGACCGGCCGAACGGCCTGAAGATCGAGCGCGTCCGTACGCCGCTCGGCGTCATCGGCGTGATCTTCGAAAGCCGGCCGAACGTCACCGCCGATGCCGGCGCCCTCTGCCTCAAGGCGGGCAATGCCGTCATCCTGCGTTGCGGCTCGGATTCGCGCCGTTCATCGCAGGCTATCCATGCCTGCCTGGTCGAAGGCCTGAAGGCGGCGGGACTTCCAGAGCATGCTATCCAGCTCGTGCCGGTCACCGACCGCGCTGCCGTCGGCGCCATGCTGCGCGGCTTGGACGGCGCGATCGACGTCATCGTGCCGCGCGGCGGCAAGAGCCTGGTTGCCCGCGTGCAGAGCGAGGCCCGCGTGCCGGTTTTTGCCCATCTCGAAGGCCTTTGCCACATCTATGTCGATGCCTCGGCCGATATCGAAATGGCGAAAAAGATCATCGTCAACGCCAAGATGCGCCGCACCGGCATCTGCGGCGCAGTCGAAACCCTGCTCGTCGATGGTGCTGCGATCGGCACGCATCTGACGCCGCTGCTCGAGATTCTGACAGAGGCCGGCTGCGAGGTCCGTGCTTCGCCAACGGTGCTGAAGGTTGCACCCGGCATGAAGCCCGCGACCGAGGAGGACTGGTCGACCGAATATCTCGATGCGATCATTTCGGTTGCCGTCGTCGACGGCATATCGGGCGCCATCGCCCATATCCAGACATATTCCTCGAACCACACCGAGGCGGTCATCGCCGAGGACCCTGACGTCGTCGCGCGTTTCTTCACCGAGGTCGATTCGGCGATCCTGCTGCACAATGCCTCGACGCAGTTTGCCGATGGCGGCGAGTTCGGCATGGGTGCGGAAATCGGCATCGCCACCGGCAAGATGCATGCCCGCGGCCCCGTCGGCGTCGAACAGCTCACCTCCTTCAAATATCGGGTGCATGGTGCCGGACAGACGCGGCCCTGACGTGACGACCGAGAATGTGGACCGGCACTATCTCCGCATGCCGCACAGCGAGCGCGGCATGGTCGTCGGTCTGTTCGGCGGTTCGTTCAATCCGCCGCATCAGGGCCACGCGCTCGTCGCCGAGATCGCCATCAAGCGTCTCGGCCTCGACCAGCTCTGGTGGATGGTCACCCCCGGCAATCCGCTGAAGAGCCGCAACCAGCTCGCACCGCTTGCCGAGCGCATTGCCGAAAGCGAGCATGTTGCCCCCGATCCCCGCATCAAGGTCACCGCCTTCGAACAGACGCTCGGCACCAGCTACACCGCCAACACGCTTGCCCGCGTCAAGGCCCGCAATCCGCATGTGCATTTCATCTGGATCATGGGCGCAGACAGCCTGCAGACCTTTCATAAATGGCAGAAATGGCAGGAGATTGCCCGCACCTTCCCGATCGCGGTGATCGACCGGCCGGGCGCGACGCTGTCCTTCCTCTCCTCGAAAATGGCCAGGACCTTCGATTTCGCCCGTGTCGACGAGGACGATGCCCGTGTTCTCTGGAAGAAACGTGCCCCGGCCTGGACCTTCATCCACGGACCGCGCTCCGGCCTGAGCTCGACGGCAATCCGCAACGGCTCGTCGCACAGCGACGCTGAATAGAGCGCCGCGCGCCCAGCAAGACGCATGCGCTGGCCTGATTTCAGAAGATCCCGAAAACGAGAAAGCCCGACGGGGGAGGATCCGTCGGGCTTATAAACTCGATCGACAACTGGGAGGAGGAGTGTTGTCGATCCTACCGAACGGCTATGGGAGGAGGAGAAGCCGTTTCGATGAGTGTGTTGTAGCATATTTCGCAGGAAGATGAATATCGATTGGTGCATTGCAGCAATGCATCGCGTGCAATCCTGCGCAGCCTCATGGCTTTGGCATTGCCGTTTTTCTTGGCAGAAATCGACGGAGCATGCTCTGCCGCCGGGAGTCCCTGCGGTTTGCCAACCTGTCGCTCAAGTATTTCAACCCTATGGATCTCACGCTGCGGCTCAAGCCATGCACTTCGACAACGCGTAACCATGGTCGTTGCGGACACCGCAGTCCAATACGGTTATATTTTCCTGGATATATCCCTAGCCAAGATGCCTCGCCCGTTATATTCGTCTCAATATTTCGAACTCCGGGAATGAATCATGCAAAACCGCCGCCGATGGATGAAACTGGCAACCGCCGCGATCATGGCCTTCTGGCTTGGCGCAGCAGCGCTTCCGGCGCCTGCCGCCGCAGCCGAAAAACTCACCGTCTTTGCGGCGGCGAGCCTCAAGGATGCACTCGACGCCGCCAATGCCGCCTGGACGAAGGAAAGCGGCAAGGACGCCGTCACCTCCTATGCGGCGAGCGGCGCGCTGGCCAAGCAGATCGAAAACGCGGCCCCCGCCGATATTTTCATCTCGGCCGACCTCGACTGGATGGATTACGTCGCCAAGAAGAACCTGATCAAGGCCGATACCCGTTCCAACCTGCTCGGCAACCGCATCGTGCTCGTTGCCGAAAAGGACAAGGCAAAACCGGTCGAGATCAAGCAAGGCTTCGATCTTGCCGGCCTTTTGGGTGACGGCAGGCTTGCCATGGGTGAGCCGAAATCGGTTCCAGCCGGTAAATACGGCATGGCCGCGCTCGAAAAGCTCGGCGTCTGGAAATCGGTCGAAACCAAGGTCGCCGGCGCCGAAAGCGTGCGCGCTGCCCTTGCCCTCGTTTCGCGCGGCGAAGCGCCTTATGGCATTGTCTACCAGACGGATGCCGCAGCCGATAAGGGTGTTGCCATCGTCGGCACCTTCCCCGCCGATTCCCATCCGCCGATCATCTATCCGATCGCAATCCTCGCCGAGAGCAAGAACCCGGATGCATCAGCCTATCTCGACTTCCTGAAATCCGACAAGGCAGCCGCCTTCTTCACGGCGCAGGGTTTCACCATTCTCAAGTGATCGAGGGGCGAGATGATCGCGGAATCGGCGACCGCAGCGCTAACAAAGTCGGCCAATTACTGTTTCGTCATGCTCGGGCTTGTGTCCTAAGCATCCGCATCGATAGATATCAGGCATAGGGCTAATGGGTGTCCGCTTCGTGCCGATGGTTGCCCCTCACCCTAACCCTCTCCCCGTAAACGGGGCGAGGGGACGTGCCCAGCGAGACGTTGGCGAGGCGAGGGACGGAGAGGGTTGCGGCTATTCCCCTTCGCCCCGCGAGCGGGGAGAAGGTGCCGGCAGGCGGATGAGGGGCAGGCATCGGGTGACACCGGATTTTCCAGGGAGACAGCTGCATTTGGATATCTTCGGCTTGAGCAATGAGGAATGGACGGCGATCCTGCTCAGCCTGCGCGTCTCGATCGTCGCCATGCTGGCGAGCCTGCCCTTCGGCATCCTCGTCGCTCTGCTGCTTGCCCGCGGCCGCTTCTGGGGCAAATCGGTGCTGAATGGCGTCGTTCATCTGCCGCTGATCCTGCCTCCGGTCGTCACGGGTTTTCTTCTCCTCATCCTGTTTGGCCGCCGCGGTCCGATCGGCAGCCTGCTCGACCAATATTTCGGCATTGTTCTCTCCTTCCGCTGGACGGGCGCGGCCTTGGCCTGCGCCGTCATGGCCTTTCCGCTGATGGTGCGCAGCATCCGCCTGTCGATCGAGGCGGTCGACCGGAAGCTGGAAGAAGCGGCCGGAACGCTCGGCGCCGGCCCTGTCTGGGTCTTCCTGACGATCACCCTGCCGCTGACCCTGCCCGGCATCATCGCCGGCATGATCCTTTCCTTTGCCAAGGCGATGGGTGAATTCGGCGCGACGATCACCTTCGTCTCCAACATTCCGGGCGAAACCCAGACGCTGTCGGCGGCGATCTACACCTTCACCCAGGTGCCGGGCGGCGATGCCGGCGCGCTCCGCCTGACGCTCGTCGCGGTCGTCATTTCCATGGCCGCCCTGCTCGCTTCCGAATTCCTCGCCCGCCTCGCCGGCCGGAGGATCGACCCGGAATGACGCTGATCGTCGCGGCAAAACAGAGGCTCGGTGCTTTTTCGCTCGATGCCGCCTTCACCTCCGAGCGGGGCGTCACCGCGCTGTTCGGCCGCTCCGGCTCCGGCAAGACCTCGATGATCCGCATCATCGCCGGCCTCGCCCGCCCGGACGAAGGCCGCGTCGTCCTCGACGGCGAGGCCTTGACCGAAACCGAAACCGGCTTCTTCGTCCCAAAACATCGCCGCCGCTTCGGTTATGTCTTTCAAGAAGCGCGGCTTTTCCCGCATCTCAGCGTTCGCGCCAATCTATTCTATGGCCGCTGGTTCGCGGCGAGAACGGCGCGCGGCGAGAGCTTCGACCATATCGTCGACCTGCTCGGCATCGAGACGCTGCTGGAGCGCAGCCCCGCAAAACTCTCAGGCGGCGAGAAGCAGCGCGTCGCCATCGGCCGCGCCCTTCTTTCCTCGCCCCGCCTGCTGCTGATGGACGAGCCGCTCGCCGCCCTCGACGAGGCGCGCAAGGCCGAGATCCTGCCTTATCTGGAGCGATTGCGCGACGAAACCGACATCCCGATCGTCTATGTCAGCCACTCGATCGCCGAGGTGGCACGGCTGGCCAACCAAGTCGTCGTCATGCATGACGGCAAGGTGGAAGCGACGGGCCCCGCTATCGACATATTGAGCCGCCCCTCCACCGCCTCCGACCGGCGGGAAGCGGGCGCACTGCTGGAAGGCACGGTGGATAGCTTCGATGCGCGTCACCGTCTATCGACGGTCGCGCTGAAATCCTGTCAACTCCATATTCCGGGTGCGGCCCTTGCGCCCGGCAAATCGGTCCGCATCCGCATTCCCTCCCGCGATGTCATGCTGGCGACCGCAAGGCCTGAGGGCCTCAGCGCGCTGAATATCCTGGAAGCAAGGATAGAAGCGATGTCGTCGACCGAGGACGGAACGGTGGAAATCCGGCTCGATTGCGGCGGCGATATCATTCTTTCCCGGATCACCATGCTGTCCTGCGAGCGTCTGGATCTTCAACCGGGAAGGGCGGTCTTCGCCGTCATCAAGACGGTTGCCCTGGAGGCCTGATCAGCCGCGCTCGCCCTGCTGCAGGTTGCGCTTGGCCTCGAGCCAGGCGAGGTCCTCCGCAAGGCTGGTCCGCACCGTCTTTTCCATCCGACGGAAACGCTCGAGCAGTTCCTCGCCGAAGGGCGTTAGCACCGCGCCGCCGCCCTTTTGCCCGCCGCGCTGCGATTCCACCACCTGCTCGTTAAACATCCGGTTCATCTCGCTGACCAGCAGCCATGCCCGCCGATAGGACATGTCCATCACCCGCCCAGCCGCCGAGATCGATCCGGTCTGGCGGATATGCTCCAGCAGTTCCATCTTGCCATGGCCGAGGCGATCCTCGTCCGGAAAGCTGATTCGCAGGACGGGCACGAGTGTTTTTGCGGCTGAGTCGGTCATTGAAATCTGGAGATCGTGGAATTTGCCGCACTTTACGCTGCGGCATGGAAACTGTACACCGCCCGCACAAGGCCGCCCCGAGCAGTCAAATACTTCAATTCGAACGGTAGATCGGATTTTCGGCCGTTCCGTACCTTAGCATGTCTTGAAACATTAATGGTTTGATGCCTATCTTAACCATGATCCGGTCTCGATCGGATCTCGTGTTGTGCATAGTTTGTCATTCCAGGAAAGGGAAAGCACTGACAACAGTACACGCCAAGGGAAAAACGCTCGCCGTTATCCCGAAGAGTGCGGAACGTGGCGCCGATGCCGCCGCCCGTGCCCTAGAAACCGTCCTCGCCAGCCTCGAGGACTCCAAAGCTGAAGATATCGTCACCATCGACATTGCCGGAAAATCGGCCCTGGGAGACTACATGATCGTCGTCTCCGGCCGCTCGAACAGGCATGTCATGGCGATCTCGGATCACCTGCTCACCGACCTGAAGGACGACGGCCTCGGTACGGCCCGCGTCGAAGGTCAGGAAGGCGGCGATTGGGTCCTGATCGACACCGGTGACATTATCGTGCATGTGTTCCGTCCCGAAATCCGCGAGTTCTACAACATCGAAAAGATGTGGGCGGCTCCGGATATGGATGAAACACGGCACTGACAGGCAAGCCGGCATTCTGTCCGGCGCCTGAGACGTGGCATTGGCTGGCCGGCAAACAGATAAGCCGGCCGGTGGCGTGGTGTGCGCCCGATGTGCTGCATGAGCGGGAGCGGATGAATGCGAATAGGTCTTTTTGCGGTGGGACGGCTGAAGTCCGGCCCGGAAAAGGATCTTGCCGCCCGTTATTTCGACCGTTTCGCCAAGGCCGGCCCTGCCGTCGGCCTCGAATTGACCCGCGTTGCCGAAGTTGCCGAAAGCCGTGCCTCCAATGCGGAGACCCGCAAGCGTGAAGAGGCGGCGATGCTTCTCAAATCGCTTGCCGATGGCAGCATCCTCATTCTTCTCGATGAACGCGGCAAGGCGCTCGACAGCGAAGCCTTCGCAAACCTGCTCGGCTCCTATCGCGACCAGGGCAAACGCGAGCTGACCATCGCGATCGGCGGCGCCGACGGCCTCGATCCCTCGCTTTACGACCGTGCCGACGCCACGCTGTGCCTGGGCAAGATGACCTGGCCGCACCAGCTCGTGCGCGCACTGATTGCCGAGCAGCTCTATCGCGCCGTCACCATCCTGTCCGGCCACCCCTATCACCGCGTCTGATACCGCGTCGGCCCCGATGCGTCGACAATCGCAATGTCACGCAGCCGTGTTTTGCTAGGCAGCCCGTTCTCCTGCAAACGTTATGGCAAAGCGCACCAAATCAGCTTAGTCTCCGCGCGATTTGAGAAAGTGCCCCAACACGCATGACGAGAGCATCCACCAGGCGACACCGCATGATCCTGCCGGCTATCGCCGCCGGCGTCGGTGTGGCGGCGATTGTCATATCGGCAGATCCGTTCATCGTCTGGGCGCAGGATGCCGCGCCCGAGGC
>NZ_JACCEY010000019.1:115141-127187 GCF_013591995.1 Rhizobium sp. WYCCWR 11146 | reverse complement strand
CAGCCGAGCCGGCGCCGCCGCCTGATCCGGCGGCCGAACTTGCCGCCAAGCGTGACCAGACCCGTGCCGAACTCGAAACCCTGTCGAAGACAATCAACCTCTCCACCGACAAGGTGAGCGCGCTTCAGAGAAGCATTGCCGATCTCGAAAAGAGCACGGAAAGCATCCGCCAGGCACTGATCGATTCCGCCGCCCGCCGCAAGACGCTCGAAAAACAGATCCTCGAAAGCGAGAAGAAGCTTGCCGATCTTGGCGTCAAGGAGGATGGCATCCGCCGTTCCCTGCACGAGCGCCGCGGCCTGCTGGCCGAGGTGCTGGCAGCGCTCCAGCGTATGGGCCGCAATCCGCCGCCCGCTTTGCTCGTCACCCCCGATGATGCGCTCGCCTCCGTGCGCAGCGCCATTCTGCTCGGCGCCGTCGTGCCCGGCATCCGCAAGGAGACCGACAAGCTTGCCGCAGACCTCGCAAGCCTCGCCGCATTGCAGACCGCAAGCGCTGCCGAGAAGACCTCGCTGACCGCGACGATGACCAACGGCATCGAGGAAGAGCGGCGCATGGACCTGCTGCTTGCCGAAAACGACAAGCTCAGCCGCAGCAACGCCGCCGAACTCGAGGCCGAAAGGAAACGTTCCGGGGAGCTGGCGGGCAAGGCGACCAGCCTTGAAGGCCTGGTCGACTCGATGGAATCCGAGATCGCTTCGGTGCGGGATGCCGCCGCTGCCGCCCGTCAGGCCGAGGAGAACCGCAAGCTCATGACGGACGAGCAGCGCGCCCAGGCCAAGGCGCTTGCCGACAGCGGCGTGCCCGATAAAAACCGCATTGCGCCCGCATATCCCTTCGGAGAATTGAAGGCGAAATTGGAGGTGCCCGTTACGGGCGATATCCTGCGCCAGTTCGGCGATGCCGACGGCACCGGGCACGAGGCCATGGGAATGACGGTCGCCACCAATCCAGAGACAGTGGTGACGGCGCCTGCGGATGGTCTGGTGGTTTTCGCCGGCGCATTCCGCAGTTACGGCCAGATGATCATCCTCGACGCGGGCGATGGATACCACCTGGTTCTCTCGGGAATGGATACGATCAATACCCGTCAGGGAAAATTCGTTTTCTCCGGCGAGCCGCTTGCCGTGATGGGCGCGAAAAGAGTGGCAAGCGCAACTGCATTGGCGCTGGAAACGAACCGGCCAACGCTTTACATTGAATTTCGAAAGGACGGTAAACCGGTCGATTCCCGACCGTGGTGGACCGCCAAAGACACTGGAAAGGCACGCAATGATTCGTAGGGCTTCTCTTGTTCTGGTCGGCGCATTGATGGGTGCGACCGCAATGAGCGTCATTTACTCGGCGGGTGTGCCGGCAGAAGCGGCCGGATCCTCGACCTACAAGGAACTTTCGGTTTTCGGAGATGTCTTCGAGCGTGTGCGTGCACAATATGTGACACCGCCTGCGGAAGACAAGCTGATCGAGAACGCCATCAACGGCATGCTCTCCTCGCTCGATCCGCATTCGAGCTACATGAATGCGAAGGACGCCGAGGACATGCGCACCCAGACCAAGGGTGAGTTCGGCGGCCTCGGCATCGAAGTCACAATGGAAGACGAACTCGTCAAGGTCATCACCCCGATCGACGATACGCCCGCCGCCAAGGCCGGTGTTCTCGCCGGCGACTACATCTCCGAGATCGACGGCCAGTCCGTGCGCGGCCTGAAGCTGGAAGACGCCGTCGAGAAGATGCGCGGCGCCGTCAACACGCCGATCAAGCTGACGCTGATCCGCAAGGGTGCCGACAAGCCGATCGAGCTGACGATCGTCCGTGACGTCGTCGCCGTCCAGGCGGTCAAGTCGCGTGTCGAGGACGATGTCGGTTATCTCCGCATCATCTCCTTCACCGAGAAGACCTATCCTGACATGGAAAAGGCGATCAAGAAGATCAAGGACACCGTTCCGGCCGACAAGCTGAAGGGTTATGTTCTCGACCTGCGCCTCAATCCGGGTGGTCTGCTCGACCAGGCGATCAACGTCTCCGATGCCCTGCTGCAGCGCGGCGAAGTCGTTTCGACCCGCGGCCGCAATCCGGATGAAACCCGCCGCTTCAATGCAGGCCCGGGCGACCTGACGGATGGCAAGCCGGTGATCGTGCTGATCAACGGCGGTTCGGCTTCCGCATCGGAAATCGTCGCCGGCGCTCTTCAGGATCTGCGCCGTGCCACCGTTCTCGGCACGCGCTCTTTCGGTAAGGGCTCCGTCCAGACGATCATTCCGCTCGGAGAAAACGGTGCGCTGCGCCTGACCACGGCGCTCTACTACACGCCGTCGGGCCGCTCGATCCAGGGCACCGGCATCACGCCCGACATCAAGGTCGAGGAGCCGCTGCCGCAGGAACTGCAGGGCAAGATGGTGACCGAAGGCGAATCCAGCCTGCGCGGCCACATCAAGGGCCAGAGCGAGACGGATGAAGGTTCGGGCTCCGTTGCCTACGTCCCGCCGGATCCGAAGGATGACGTTCAGCTGAACTACGCGCTCGACCTTCTGCGCGGCAAGAAGACCGATCCGGCCTTCCCGCCGAACCCGGACAAGGCCGTCGTCGCCAAGTAATCGATCAGCTCAAGGCCGGGCACCTCGTCCGGCCTTGAGCCTTTCTGCTGTTTCCCGGTTTTGGAGCGGGCGAAAAATTGGGAACGGACCTGCATGCGCCTTTGGGCCGCAACCGCAAAACCGGCAGCCGGCGCCCAGGTATCCTGCGCCTCGGCCGTATCGCCGCCAGTCTTTGTCTTTTCGCGATAGGCGGCTTTTCCCTCTATACGGCATTTCGTGGCGATGGGCTTGAAAGCACCAAACCGCCAGCGACCGAACAAGCCGCAACACCCCCTGCCAATACCCCTCAGCCGCCGACGACGGCTGCCAACCAGGCGGCGGACGGCATGCCCCGCGCCGACCCGCGCTCGGGCGCCAATGTCGAGCAGATGGTCACCGGCGACGGCTCGGTCGTCACCAAATACAGCCCCCGCCCGCGCGACGGCGGCGGGCCGGTGCTGGTCGACGCCATGCAGATCGGCCAGGATCCGCGCATGGCAGCCCAGCCCAATGATGCGCTGCTCGAAGAGACACCTTTTGGCAGGCTGCCGATCGTCGGCCCCGATGGCCGGCGGCCGATGGATCAATATGCGCGTCCCTCGTCCGGCGCGCGCGGCGTCCGCATCGCCATCGTCGTCAGCGGCCTCGGGCTCAGCCAGACCGGAACGCAGCGCGCCATCGCCGACCTCCCCGAGGAGATCACCTTCGCTTTTGCCGCAAGCGGCAACAGCCTGCAGCGCTGGATGCAGGAAGCCCGCCGCGGAGGTCACGAGATCCTTCTCCAGGTGCCGCTCGAACCCTTTGATTACCCGGCGAACGATCCAGGCCCCGAAACGCTGCTGACCACGAAACCGGCCGCCCGCAACATCGAAAACCTGCATAAGGCGATGGGCGAGATCACCAACTATACCGGTGTCATGAATTATCTCGGCGGCCGTTTCCTGTCTGATCCGGCCGCCATGGAACCTGTCATGCGCGACATCGGCAAGCGCGGGTTGCTGTTTCTCGACGACGGCACATCGGCCCAGTCGAAGACGGCGGCGATCGCCAAGGGAACCGAACTGCCCTATGCCTTCGCCGACCTGCAGCTCGACGGCCAGCTTGATATCAACGCCGTCCTGAAGAAGCTCGACGAGCTCGAGCGCATCGCCCGCAAAAACGGCCAGGCAATCGGCGTCGCCTCGGCTTTCGATGAGAGCGTTGACGCCATCGCCAAATGGAGCGAGGAGGCGGCGATGCGCGGCATCGAGATCGTCGGCGTTGCCGCCCTTTCCAACGACCCCAAGAATCCTTGAGAGGGATCCTTGAGTGAACCCCTGAGAAGAATCCCAGAACGGAGAAGAGATGAGCCAGGCGACCGTGAAAGCCGAGGATCTGCCCTACCGCCCCTGCGTCGGCGTGATGATCCTGAACCGCGATGGCCTCGTCTGGGCGGGAAGACGCATCTCCGACGGCAATTCCGAATATGACGGCTCGCCGCAGCTCTGGCAGATGCCGCAGGGAGGCATCGACAAGGGCGAGGATCCATTGGACGCCGCCTACCGGGAGCTTTACGAGGAGACCGGCATCAAGACGGTGACCCTGCTTGCCGAAGCGAAAGACTGGATCAACTACGATCTGCCGCCGGCACTGATCGGCATCGGGCTGAAGGGAAAATTCCGCGGCCAGACGCAGCGCTGGTTCGCCTTCCGCTTCGACGGCGACGACAGCGAGATCGCCATCAACCCGCCGCCTGGCGGCCATGAACCGGAATTCGATGCCTGGGAATGGAAGCCGATGCGGCAACTGCCGGGGCTGATCGTGCCCTTCAAGCGCGCCGTCTACGACCAGGTGGTGGCCGAGTTCCAGCACTTGGAAACACTTCAATCGGAAGACTGATCACGGCAGGATAACCGCCTCCGTTTGCGCTCGGCAATGATGCCTCCGAAGAGTGCCGACCGCACCGACTTGCGTTCAACGGTGTCAAATCTGGCACACCGGCCGCCATCGGCGGCCGGCATCTCGTTCGAATATTATTCGGCTTCGTTGGCGGAATCGGCGTTGAGCTGGCCGTATTTGCTCTCGCCGATTTTCTCGAGCAGGTCGATCTGTGTTTCGAGGAAGTCGATATGACCTTCCTCGTCCGCCAGCAGCTCCTCGAAAAGTTTCATGGAAACGTAATCGCCTGCGTCATGACAGATATCGCGCGACTTTTTGTAGGCCGCGCGGGCGTCGTACTCGCCGGCAAGATCGGCTTCCAGAACTTCTTTGACGTTCTGGCCGATGCGCAGAGGTGCAAGGGTCTGCAGATTGGGATGGCCTTCGAGGAAGATGATGCGTGCAACAAGCCGGTCGGCATGGTGCATCTCTTCGATGGATTCGGCGCGCTCCTTCTTGGCGAGCTTGGTGTAACCCCAGTCCTCAAGAAGACGATAATGAACCCAGTATTGGTTGACCGCACCGAGTTCGAGGAACAAAGCCTCGTTAAGCCGCTCGATGACCTTTTTGTCGCCTTTCAATGTCCGCTCTCCTGTTTTCCTCATGGAATTGTTTCAAGCGGGACATGAAATCAAATATTTCGGTCTCCGTCGAGTGGCGACGGGCGTGATATTCCTCGGTTGTCTGGATAATGATGTCGACCACGTTGGGGAAACAGCCGCAGCAGCGGCCGCGTTTCTCCATGGCGTGGTAGACTTTCGCAGGCACGATAAGCTGCCAACAGTCTTCATCGAGAAGGTTGGTGATAACCTCCCGGATTTCTTTATCGCTTATATAATTGCAGCTGCAGACGAGCACGTCTTCATTCCAAACATGACACTGACTATCGTGTTTTCTGCTAAAGAAGATGGTGGCTGTCAAGAAAAAATTCGAGTCCCGCAGCATCAAACAGCGGTGTCCGGTGAGGCCTTCATGCATATCGTCCGGGATTATGCAGCGGTTTCAGGATGATGACGCCATAAGGGAAATGAAGGCGCGCCGCATGGTCTTGATCGCTGCAATGCATTTTTAATGAAAGTTGCGTCCGCGCGGCATTACCTCAGCGGTTTCCGCTGCACCCGCATGGCGGCCTGTGGCAACCATTCGTTTTTCCAGCTCGGCCCTCTCCTGCGCATTTACAAGCTTTTTCTGTCGCTGATCGACGCCCGGCCTCAGCACCTCGTCTGCCCGCTCGCAGACGCCGAAACGCCGGGCCTCGCGTTGCAGGATACCGAGCGCCGGCGTCATATCCTCGATATGCTCGACGACGGTATGGATCACCCCGCTTTGACTTTGCAGCCTGCCGCGGATTTTCACCAGCCGGGCGCCCATCACGACCGAGCGGTATTTGTCGAACATTTTCGACCAGACGATCGCATTGGCCACGCCGGTCTCGTCTTCCAGCGTCATGAAGATCACGCCTTTGGCCGAACCCGGCCGCTGGCGCACCAGCACGAGGCCCGCGATCGTCACCCTCTTTCCGTTCGCGACCTTCAACAGATCGACATTGCGTGTCACGCCGGCCTTGCGCAATTCCTCGCGCAGGAAGGAGACAGGGTGCGCCTTCAGCGACAGTGAGAGATAACGATAGTCCTCGATGACCTGCTCTCCCGGCAGCATTTCCGGCAGCTTCGCTACAGGCTCGGCCTGGAGGTCGACATGACGGACCTGCTCGAAAAGCGGCAGCTCCTCAGTAGCACTCCTCACATCCAGCGCCCGCACCGCCCAGAGCGCGTCGCGTCGTGACAGTTTGAGGGATTGGAACGCATCGGCATCCGCCAGTCGCTCGATGACGGATTTCTGCAGACCGGACCGCAGCCAGAGATCACGCACCGAGCTGTAGCCTTCGCCTCGATGGCTGACGAGCCGTTCCATATCGTCTGTCGAGAGACCCTTGATCTGCCGGAAGCCGAGCCGCACCGCATGCCGGGTCTTGATGATCTCGCGCATCTCATGATGCCGAAAATCGACGGCATTCAGATCGAAAGCGGCCTCTTCCAGACCGCAATCCCAGTTCGATTCATTGATATCGACCGGCAGGATCTTGACCCCGTGCTCGCGTGCATCCCGGACCAGCTGCGCCGGCGCATAAAAGCCCATCGGCTGGGAGTTCAGCATCGCCGCGCAGAAGACATCGGGATAATAGGCCTTGAGCCATGAGGAGGCATAAACGAGCAGCGCGAAGGAAGCGGCATGGCTTTCCGGAAAACCATATTCGCCGAAGCCCTTGATCTGGTTGAAACACTGTTGCGCGAATTCCTGGGTATAACCCTTTGAGACCATCCCCTCGATGAACCGCTTTTCGAAGTTACCGATCGTACCCGTTCTCTTGAATGTCGCCATCGCTCTGCGAAGCTTGTCGGCTTCCGCCGGTTCGAAGCCTGCGGCAGTGATGGCGATCTGCATGGCCTGTTCCTGGAACAAGGGCACGCCGAGGGTTCTTTCCAGAACCATTTCCAGCTCCTTGCTCGGATACTTGATCGGAATGTTCTTGGCCCGCTGCTCCCGGCGCTTGAGATAGGGATGCACCATGTCGCCCTGGATCGGTCCTGGCCGCACGATCGCCACCTCGATGACGAGATCGTAGAACACCTTCGGCTTCAGACGCGGCAGCATGCTCATCTGCGCCCGGCTTTCGATCTGGAAGACGCCGAGCGTATCGGCCCGGCCCATCATCTCGTAAACCGGCTCGCCTTCGTCCCCATGCTCCTTGTTACCGAGGTCTGCGAGCGTCTTCTTCACATCGTAATGCAACTCCAGCAGCGAGAAGGCCTTTCGCAGGCAGGTCAGCATGCCGAGCGCCAACACATCCACCTTGAGGATCTTGACGTTGTCGAGGTCGTCCTTGTCCCACTCGATCATGTAGCGATCCGGCATCGCCGTCTTCATGATCGGCACCACCTCATCGAGCCTATCACGCGTGATGACGAAGCCGCCGACATGCTGTGTGAGGTGGCGCGGGAACCCGAGAAGTTCGGACGCATACTGAAGAACGTTTCGGGTCACCGGATCCTTGACGTCGAGACCCGCCGCCTTCGCGTCCCGCTCCGAGAGATTATCCTCCGACCAGCCCCAGACGAGGCTGCTGATCGCCGACTGGACATCCTCCGACAGCCCAAAGGCCTTGGAAACCTCGCGGCCCGCCGAGCGCGTACGGTAGGTCGTCACCCCCGCCGTCAGCCCAGCATGTTCTATGCCGTATCTTTTATAGATGAACTGGATGACCTCTTCGCGTCGATCATGCTCGAAATCAACGTCGATATCCGGCGGTTCATCGCGATCCATAGAAATGAAGCGGTCGAAGAGCAGTGTGCTTTTTTGAGGATCGACTTCCGTTATCTCGAGGCAATAGCAGATGACCGAATTTGCCGCCGATCCGCGCCCCTGGCACAAGACCTTCAGTTCATAGCGGGCGTGCTGGATGATCCTGTGAACCGTCAGGAAATAGGAGGCATATTTCTTCTGACGAATGAGATCGAGCTCATAATCGATCTGTTGCGCCACCTTGGGCGGTATACCCTTGGGATAGCGTCTTGCGGCTCCCGCTCTCGTCAGCCTTTCGAGTGTCTCCTGCGGCGTTTCGCCGGGATCGTTTTCCGGCGGATAATTGTGCTCGAGTTCCTTCAGGGAAAAGGTCAAGCTGTCGAAAAATACCTGCGTATTCTCGATCGCATTAGGATAGTCCCGGAAGATCCGGGCCATTTCACGTGAATCTTTGAGATAGCGTTCGGCATTCGGCGCCAGCAGGAATCCGGCTTGCGCTATCTGTACATGCTCCCGGATCGCGATCACGACATCCGAAAGCGGCCGGCGTTCGGGATGATGATAAAGCGGCTGGTTGGTTGCAATCAGCGGCACGCGGTTTCGGGCGGCGAGCATGGAAAACACCGCAAAGACCTGCCTGTCGCGACCGTCATAGGCTGGCGCCAGCGCCATAAAAAAGGCCTTGCGGAAGCGTCTGCGAAACCGTTCCAGATAATCTTCCAGCGTCGACTGACCCGCCTGATGATCGACAAGGGTGCGATCCGGAACGAGGGTAAGCATCATCTCGTCCCCCCATTCCATGAGTTCCGCTTCCGTCAGGATGCAGCTTCCCTTGGCCGCTTCCTCCTTCAGATTGCCGGCGGTGAGAAGACGGCAAAGGTTCGCCCAGCCTCGCCGGTTTTGCGGATAGGCAAGGATATCAGGCGTTCCGTCGGAAAAGACGAGACGAGCGCCCGGCTGAATCCGGATAGGATCGAGGATGACCTCCATTTTTCCTTCCTTCTTCGCCTGGGCCAGAATCTCATCCCTGTTCTTGTATCTCTCCTCAAGCTGCTCCGCCTGCGCATGCGCTCGCACCACGCCGGCAACCGAATTCCGGTCCGCAATCCCGAGGCCGCCGAGCCGTAGACGAGCGGCCTGCACGACCATCTCCTCAGGGCCAGAGGCGCCTTCAAGAAACGAGAAATTCGTCCTCGTGCCGATCTCGAAGAATGCGCGCGCGATTGTCATGCGAACACGCCATGCATGAACCAGCGAGGATCAAGCGCCTGACCATAAAAGCCCCGCCGATAGATCCAGAAACGATGTCCAGTCTCATCCTCGATGCGGAAATAGTCACGCGCCTCGGCGTCACTTCCATCGATCCACCACTCCATGGCAATCCGTTCCGGCCCTTCGCTTCTTGCCACCTGATGCTGCATGCGCCGCCAGCGAAAGATCTGCGGCGGACCATCGGGCACTTCAGCAAGTATGGTCTCGACGGGCTCCGGCGTTGCAAAGAGCCGCAGCGGGCGCTTTTCGCGGAAAGGAAGCTGGATGTCCTGCGCTGTCTTCCGCCTGGGAAGGCTCTCCATCACAGGAACCGTGATGACGGCGCGTTCCGGCACATGGCTCTCGCGGAGCTGGAAGCTTTGCAGGCAATCCGCACCAAGCCGGGCCGAGACCCGGTCGACGAAGGCCGAAAGCGAGACCTCTCCCTGACGGTCGCCCTCGAAATCACCCTGCGCCTCGTTGAAGGGATCGTGCCGCAACACATTCAACCGCAGGATCTCGAAACCATAGCCGGCATCGAGATCGTCATAGACCGCCTGCAATCGCTCGGAAAAAAGCCCGGCGATGAACTTTGGTTCGCGAAGCGGCTGCGAAGCGCCGACGGAGATACGAAAGACCCTACCGTCGACGCGGAACAGGACCAGTTCGAACACCCGCCCGCCAGCCCCCCGCGCCTCCAGCGACGGCTGCAGCGATAAGGCGACCTGCCTGGTGACGGCAAGGATCTGCTCTTCCGTCCCGATGGGCTCGATCAGCCGGCTTTCGGCCGAGAGGCTGGCAACAGGACGCCGGGGCGAGACCGGCTCCTCTTCACGTCCCAGCGCCTGGTCGAGACGCAGAAGCAGCTCCGGGCCGAACCGGCGGGTCAGCGGCGCTCGCGGTGCATCGATGACGTCGCCGATATATTTCAGACCGAGCTTCTTCAGGGCATCGACGGTTTGTCCTTCCAGCCGCAAGGCTGCAACCGGCAAGGACATCAGTACATGTTCCGTCTCTTCGTCCTCGATCACGCCACTTTGCCCGAAGCGGGACGCGGCCCAGGAAAGGCCGGGTGACGATGAGATGGCGCCGCGGGCATCGAACCCCATATGAAAAAGCCGCGACAGCACATCCTTGAGAAGCGTCTTTTCACCGCCGAAAAGATGGGCGCAGCCGCTAATGTCGAGAAACAGGCCGTCCTTGCCGTCAAACGCCACCAGCGGCGTATAACGGTCGCACCAGTCGGCAATTGCCTCCAGCAACCGGCGGTCGGCCGCCGTATTCTCTTCCGCGACCTCGAGCATCGGGTACATGGCGCGCGCTTCGGCAACGCCCAGCTCCTTCTTCAACCCCAGCCTTTCGGCCAACTCGTCCAGTGCCGTCAGCCGCATGGCATTGTTGAGCTTGCCGGAACAGACGATAGGCGGCGTCTCAGGACGCCCTTTCGAACGCCAGGAGAGCCCCCATCGCTTGCGGGCGATGCGATCCGTTGGCAGATGCGGGAAGCTGAGCGCCAGAATGCGCTGACTGTTCGCTTGGAGGACGAACGAGGTTTGGTTCGGCGACAGGGAGAAATTCGCGTTCATAGGGATTCCACTCCAGAAGAAAGGAGAGCGGGGCCGGATTTCGGCTCTTCTCCAGCGTCAGACGGAAAATCGGATTGCCGATGCTGCCGGAAAGTGTCGATCCATCCGGCAACGACCGCAGAGCGGACGGGGCTGGTTCGACATGCAGACGGAAGACCGCACTGCTTGCCTCCTCCGCTCCGGCCTGACGGACAAGAAAGAGCGGACGGCGGGCAGTATGCGCCCTGAGACTGAGCCGGCGGCTTTCGGTCGGGCCGAAATGGACGGGATTGCCCCGCACTTCGAAGATGACGGCCGAGAAGGCAGCGCTTTCCACCGCCACCTCCGCCAGCCAGAGGGCCTCGTCCAGCTTACGCGGCGCCGCATGGAAAAACCGCTCCGGGCTCAGTCCGAAATCCCGAAGCCCGGGGGCATAGGGACGGCCGGCCTCCAGCGTGCCGACGGCATCGCCGATCCAGAGCAACGGCAGAAGGCGGCCGGCATCCGCTTCCTGTTTTTGCAGCCGCGCGGCAACAGCCATCGCCAGCCCGCTTGCAGCACCGGCATCGCGAGACAGAGCGGAACGGAATTCGGTGATCGCATCGAGCGGCAGGCCGCCTTCCAGCGCCCCGTCGAGAAACTCCACCCCAAACGGCAGGGGCGGCAGCGTGCGCTCCTGGCGGGTCTTACGTCCTTCCGCCACGGCTTCCCGTTCCGCTGCAGCAAGCGCCGGCGCGGGCCTTCCCTCCAGTCTGGCGATGGTTTCGCGGAGCGCAAAAAGCCGCTCGCGCGCCAGGGCGTGCTGCGCCATGGCGTTCTCCAATCCGTCTTGTTCCTGTTATGTTCTTATAGATTCCAGAGAGCTAATGAAGAGTCAACGGCCATTTTCTATGAAAATATTCCTGCCTTTGATTCCGCACTCGAAAATCGGCGATAAAGGTTCTATATGGGCCCGCAAAGGAAGGAATATTCATGGCCCGCATAGACCAGAGCGATGATTGGCGGGACCGCCATGCGCCGACGATCAGCGCCTTCGAGTCGCTGGCGATGGAGGCCTACAGCCATCTCCCGGATGAATTCCGCCAACTGACGACCAACCTCACGATCGAGATCGAAGATTTCCCCGATGACGACGTTTTCGAGGACATGGCGCTGGAAACCCCTTTCGATCTGCTCGGCCTTTTCGAGGGCAGGGGCATTTCCGAACGTTTCACGGTGGAAACCGGCGAGATGCCGAACCGCATCCGCCTCTACCGCCGTCCCATTCTCGACTACTGGGCTGAAAACGACGAGACGCTCGGTGACATCATCACCCACGTCCTGATCCACGAGATCGGCCACCATTTCGGGCTGAGCGACGATGACATGGAGCGGATCGAGGCAAGCGCCGAGGAAGCCGCCGAACGATAGAGCGCCGCGCGTCCAAGGACGCGCTA
>NZ_JACCEY010000019.1:108897-115087 GCF_013591995.1 Rhizobium sp. WYCCWR 11146 | reverse complement strand
GACGCTCTATCACTTTCAATCACGCATAACCCCCGAAAATCGATTACGATTTTCGGGGGTTATGCGCTAAAACCTCACTGCTCGGAGAGCTTCATCTCGGGATCGTAGTCCTTGCCTTCGACATGCTTGACGACGGCCTGGCCGCACTGCATCGCACCGGTTGCGGCATTGAAGGCATAGGTCGGCGAGCCCTCCAGCGACCAGCCCTTGTTGAGGGCGGCGGTGACCTTATGGCAGAAGGAAGCATCGTCGGGACCGGTCAGGAAGCGGTAGAGTTTCATCACATCGTCTTTCGTGCTGCAGCCTGGCGGGCTGCGATAAGGCGCGCTTTATGGACCAGACTTTCCGCCTGGACAAGATGCAGCCGCTCGACCATCCGCCCGCCTGCATTGATGACATTCAGCCCATCGGAAGCGGGGTCGGCAAAGGCTGCTATGATCGCCTCCGCTTCCGCAATCGCTGCCGGATCCGGACCGAAATGCCGGTTGGCGGGCTCGATCTGCGCCGGATGGATCAGCATCTTGCCGGCAAAGCCCATGGCCCGGCCCTGCAGACATTCGGCATCGAAACCCTGTTCGTCCCTGAAATCGTTGAAGACGCTGTCGATCGCATCGAGCCCGTAAGCGCTGACCGCAAGGACGACCTGCATCAGCCACGGCACGAGATAGTTCCGCCCCGGCTGCGGCAGCACGCCGGTTTCCTTGCGCAGGTCGTTGAGCCCGACGACGAGACAATCGAGCCGTGAGCCCGGCGTGCGCCCGGCTTCGGCGATAGCAGCCGCATTGAGGATGCCGCGCGGTGTCTCGATCATCGCCCAGATGCGCAGATCTTCCGATGCATCGGCCTCGGAGAGAAGGTCGCCCACCGCCATGACATCCTGCGGCTCGTCGACCTTCGGCAGCAGCACGGCATCGGGACCAAGCGCCGTCACCAGCTCCATGTCCGCCAGGCCGAAATTGGTGGACAGACTGTTGATGCGGATGATCCGCTCCTTGCCTTGGAGCGGCCGAGCCGAAAAGAAATTCCTCAGATTTTCCCGCGCTTCCGCCTTCTTTTCCGGCGCCACGGAATCCTCGAGATCGAAGATCACCGCATCGCAATCGACCGCATGGGTTTTTTCAAGGGCGCGGGGATTGATGGCAGGCACGCTCAGCACCGAACGGCGCAGGCGGATGGGGCGGGTCGTCGGGTTTCGGCTCATGGCGAATTAGTGCCAAGCTTTGAAAGCCGAAGCAAGCAGCCACCCCAGAACCTCCCACAGAACAACAAAAAGCCATGCTTGCCTTGCAGAGAGGAAAGAGAAGGACCACATTCCTTTCCGAAGAAAGGTCTCTAACATGCAGAACATTCGCTCCATCTTCCTCATGCTTGCCGGCGCCACCGTTTTCGTGGCGATGCTGCTTCTCACCTTTTCAGTGACGCTTGCCGTCGGCGGCATCCTGACCGTGCTCATGGTCGGACGCGCGCTTTCGATGAAGATGAAGCCCGCTCCGGTCCGCGCCAAGGCAAATAACGGCCAGCGCGAGATGCGGGTCTGGAACGACGGCCGCGGCACGATCATCGATCTCTGATCACCTTTTTGCTGAAAATTTTGGTTCGCCGAAAAATTTCGGCCGACACTGTCGGATCACGCTTCCATGCTACGTCCTTGAAGCAGCCAGGCATTCAGCCGGCGTTCAAAAAACGAATGGAGGACAAGCATGGATGCGACGACAGAGAGCAACCCGACCAAGATGCCACCGGTCAAGAACGGCCTGCTGCCCTATCTTACGGTCGGCGGCGCGGTGAAAGCTGCGGAATTCTACAAGAAGGCTTTCGGCGCCGAAGAGGCATATCTCGTGCCGGTCGACGAGAGCGGCAGAACGATGCATGTGCATCTCTACATCAACGGCAGTTCCCTGATGCTGTCGGACGCCTATCCCGAATATGGCCATCCCTTCAAAGGCCATGAAGGCTTTGCAATCCAGCTGGTGATCGATGATATCGATTTCTGGTGGGATCGCGCGGTTGCCGCCGGCGCCGAAGTCGTCATGCCGGTCGAACTGATGTTCTGGGGCGACCGCTATGGCCAGCTTCGTGATCCGTTCGGCGTCCTCTGGGGGTTGAACGCAGCGTCCAAATAAGGGACAGGCGCAATTGAGCGGACCGCGCGAAACGTCGCGTGGCCGCCATCTGTGAAAGATTCTCCTTCATTTCGGCGAAAAACTGGACTAGATGCAAATTCTGGAAGTAGATTTGCTGAAATGGAGCATGGGTCATGGATAAATTCGTGAAGCTCACGGGCGTTGCAGCGCCCCTGCCGGTTGTCAACGTCGACACCGACATGATCATTCCGAAGGATTATCTGAAGACGATCAAGCGCACCGGTCTCGGCACCGGCCTCTTCGCCGAAGCCCGTTATAACGAAGACGGCTCAGAAAACCCGGATTTCGTGCTGAACAAGCCGGCCTATCGCGATGCCAAGATCCTGGTTGCCGGCGACAATTTCGGCTGCGGCTCCTCGCGCGAGCACGCACCTTGGGCGCTTCTGGATTTCGGCATCCGCTGCGTTATCTCGACCAGCTTCGCCGATATTTTCTACAACAACTGTTTCAAGAACGGCATCCTGCCGATCAAGGTCAGCCAGGAAGATCTCGACAAGCTGATGGACGACGCCTCGCGCGGCTCCAACGCCATCCTGACCGTCGACCTCGAAAACCTCGAGATCACCGGCCCCGATGGTGGCTTGATCAAGTTCGATCTCGACGAGTTCAAGCGTCACTGCCTGCTGAACGGCCTCGATGATATCGGCCTGACCCTGGAAAAGGGCAAGGCGATCGACAGCTTCGAAAAGAAGAACGCCGCTTCGCACCCCTGGGCAGCCTGAGCCCTTCCAATCGGTTACCGATCAAGCCGGGCTTACGCCCGGCTTTTTCTTTGGTGTGGGTCAAAGAAATTTTTCTTTCCAGCCCCTGAGTTTTTCGAGCGACACACCGATGCCGCCGCAGACTTCGATAAGCGGATTATCGAAGCGCTGAAGCAACCCGGCATGCACATCGGCAACCGCAAGGGCCGCACCGCAAGCCGGCTCGACCAGAATGCGCTGCGCATCGGCAAATTTCAGGCAGGCGGCAACGGCATCGGCGTCGCTGACGAGAACACTTCCGATCGGATGCTGCTGCGGCAGGTCAAAGACATGCTGCGCCACCTGCCGCGCCCCGAGCGAATTGGCAATCGAGGTAATGGCGGGAAGGGTGATACGCTCATTCGCCTTGAGGCTGGCATGGAGCGAAGCCGCCCCTTCCGTTTCGACGGCGATAACAGGCACATCGGAAAGCCCGTTGCGCTTCAACCCCTCGACGATGCCGGCAAGCAGCCCGCCGCCGCCGACGCTGGTGACGACGCAATCGAATTTTGCCCCTTTCGCCACCACCTCGTCGATCAGCGTGGCATGGCCATCCCACAGAAGCGGATGGTCGAAGGGGTGCACATAGGTTGCCTTGCGGCTCCGGGCGAGTTCGACCGCATGGGCATTGGCCTCATCGAAAACCGAACCATGAACGAGGACATTCGCGCCCGTTGCGGCAATCGTCTGCCGTACGTCGGCTGCCGTCGTCTCCGGCACGACGATCGTGACCGGCACACCGAGCGCCCGGCCGGCATAAGCCGCCGCAATGCCGGCATTGCCGCCGGAAGCGCAGAAGATTTCGCGCGCCCCATTTTCCACCTCGTGCTGGCAAAGCCGGCCGACGCCGTGCAGCTTGAAGCTGCCGGAAGGCTGCAGCGCATCGAGCTTCAGCCAGAGCGGTTTGCCGCTGGCGCTGTAGCCAGGTGCGGTCTGGAGCAAGGGCGTGTCGAGGTGGAGAGGCGCAAAAGGCATGGGAACCATCCAGAATAAAGATAGGGTCACCGTTCTAATTCGTTTGTGGACGCAGGAGCAACCGTCGCGGCTCGGAGCGAAGCGTACCGATTCACCGCTTCTGTCGCTTGAAATGCCCATTTCCGGGGTCTAAGAAACCGCAACTTGTTTTTCCCAGGAGGGTTTCATGACAGCGCGCAATCTTTTCCTGCTGCCGGGTGACGGCATCGGTCCCGAGGCCATGGGCGAGGTCCGCAAGATCATCGCCTATATGAACGAGGCGATGAATGCCGGTTTCGTCACCGATGAAGGCCTTGTCGGCGGCTGCGCCTATGATGCGCATGGCGCTGCCATCTCGGAAGCCGACATGCAGAAGGCGCTTGCCGCCGATGCCGTTCTGTTCGGCGCCGTCGGCGGCCCGAAATGGGATAGCGTGCCTTATGAAGTGCGCCCGGAAGCCGGCCTGCTGCGCCTGCGCAAGGATCTGCAGCTCTTCGCAAACCTGCGCCCCGCCATTTGCTATCCGGCCCTTGCTGCGGCCTCGTCGCTGAAGCCGGAACTGGTCGAAGGCCTCGATATCTTGATCATCCGCGAGCTGACGGGCGGCGTCTATTTCGGCGAGCCGAAGGAAATCATCGATCTCGGCAATGGCCAGAAGCGCGGCATCGACACGCAGGTCTATGATACCTACGAGATCGAGCGCATCGCCGGCGTCGCCTTCGAAATGGCCCGCACGCGGCAGAATCGCGTCTGCTCCATGGAAAAGCGCAACGTCATGAAGTCGGGAGTGCTCTGGAACCAGGTGGTAACCGAGACGCACAAGGCGAAATATTCCGACGTCCAGCTCGAACACATGCTGGCCGATGCCGGCGGCATGCAGCTGGTGCGCCAGCCCAAGCAGTTCGACGTCATTGTCACCGACAACCTCTTCGGTGATATGCTCTCCGACGTCGCCG
Organism: Rhizobium sp. WYCCWR 11146; assembly: GCF_013591995.1. Lineage (NCBI taxonomy): Bacteria > Pseudomonadati > Pseudomonadota > Alphaproteobacteria > Hyphomicrobiales > Rhizobiaceae > Rhizobium > Rhizobium sp. WYCCWR 11146. Next base: position 110,293 of record NZ_JACCEY010000019.1, on the reverse strand, counting down.
CCATGCTGACCGGCTCGCTCGGCATGCTGCCATCGGCCTCGCTCGGCGCGCCTGACGGCAAGACCGGCAAGCGCAAGGCGCTTTACGAGCCGGTGCACGGCTCGGCCCCTGACATCGCCGGCAAGGGCATCGCCAATCCGATCGCCATGATCGCCTCCTTCGCCATGTGCCTGCGTTACTCCTTCAATCTGGTGAAGGAAGCCGACGATCTGGAAAAGGCGATCGCCAACGTGCTCGACAAGGGCATTCGCACTGGCGACATCATGGCCGATGGCGCAAGGCAGGTCGGCACCGTCGAGATGGGCGATGCGATCCTCGCCGAGTTCAAGACGCTTTCCGCCTGATATTTCACGTGAAACAGTATCCAGCCCTTCGCATCGCGCATGCGGAGGGCTTTTTCCATTGAGGGCGGTGAAGCGCGTCCCGCTTGGTCGAATTATCCGAAACGGACTATTCTCGGCCACAATCTCGTGTATTTTTGCGCCGGATTTTAACGAGCGCATAATCCCGAAATCGGAAGCGATTTTCGACAAAGGATCGTGCGTCAATTCAAAGTAATAGAGCGTCCTTAGCGTGTCCTGTTGGACGCGCGGGCTCTGGGCAAATTCGAACGGACGACGAAATGCGGGCATTTTGGGCTTCCCTGGACAGGCGCTGGCGCCGGAGCGCCGTCGGCATGCCGCCTTTGCGCTGGCAGGCCTGCCTCTTCGTTACGCTCAATGCCGTGATCCTTTCGATGCTGCTCTTCGACGCGCCGATCGGCGCCAGCGAAGTTCCCGCGCCGGTGAAACACCTCGGCGAGATGCTGACCGGTTTCGGCGATTCCGCCTGGCTGATCTACACCAGCATCCTGCTGTTCTTTCAGGGCAGGGCAGGCTACAAGCTTGTGAAGACGGCGCGTTCCAAGGCGCAGGCGCTCTATGTCAGCTGGATCGGCGCCTATCTCTTCTTCACGGTCGTCTTCTCAGGACTTCTCGCCAATCTGCTGAAGCGTGCGATCGGCAGGGCGCGTCCCGATCATTTCCACGACTACGGCATGTTTTCCTTCACGCCCTTTTCGGGCCATTCCGCTTTCGAAAGTTTCCCGTCCGGCCACTCCACCACGGTCGGCGCCTTCTTCGCCGCCTTCGCCCTGCTATTTCCACGCTACCGCGTTGCCTTCATCGCCTGCGCGATCTGGCTCGGCATGACGCGTGTCATGGTCGGCGCCCATTATCCAAGCGACGTCATCGCCGGCCTTGCATTCGGCGCCTGGTTCTCGCTGCTGACGGCGATCGTCTTTGCCCGCTGCGGCTTGCTCTTCAAGCTGGCGCCGGACGGCTGGCCGCTCTCGAAGAGGCTGTTTCACACTGCATAACTCCTTAAATCGGAATCGATTTAAGGATAAAATTATGCA